>NZ_JBHRZI010000032.1:0-112986 GCF_042649515.1 Lentzea rhizosphaerae
CACTCCGAGCAGCTGCCTGAACTTCTTACGCCCCTGTCCACCGTTCGGGGTGAACCTCACCGGTCGTCCAGCTCCATGACGAAGTTGCGAGCCTGCTGCGTGGTCCACGCAGCGTCAGGGTTGGTGGTGGCGCCGAGGATGTGGACATAGCGAGTACCGACCTCCATCACGAAGAACACGTACACCCGCTTCAACGTGACCGCGCAGTCGACGTGGAAGAAGTCGCACGCCAACATGCTCGCCGCCTGAGCATGCAGGAACTGCCGCCACGACGTGTCGGTATCCCGGGTCGGCGACAGCGGAATCCGAAGCCGCTTCAGCACCCGGCGAACAGTCGAGACGGCGGTCCGGTGGCCGAGCTTGAGCAGTTCACCGTGGATCCGGCGGTAACCCCAGCTCGTGTTCTCCCGCGCCATACGCTCGATCAACGCCACTACCGTCTCGTCGACCCGCGGGCGGCCACTCCAATTCGGGTAAGTCCACTTCTTGGCGACCAAGCGCCGATGCCACCGCAACACCGTGCTCGGCGACACCAACCGGTGCTCTCGTAGCCAGCGAGGTAGTCGCCGCACCAACGCGGCCAGCACAGCGCGGTCAGCCCAATTCAACTGCGGACGACCATGAGTACGGCGCAACACCGCGACCTCATGCCGCAACACCAACGACTCGACGTCCTTCGCCGCCGAAGACCGACCGAGCAGGACCAGCCAGCTACCTAGCTCGGCGAAGATGAGGTACAGCAGTCGCAGCGCCACGCCGACGATCATGCCGACCGAACAACAGCGCCAGACCACCCCAGCTCAACGCATGTGTGCGGAGTTCTGGCACCCCACAGGTTCCTCCGACGGTTGCACGACCGGATCCAGCTCGAAGAACTCGTGCAGATCCGTCATCCGCAGCGTCCGGCGGACGTGACGCGGACAGTCCACGAGGATCAGCGCGACACCCAGGCGGTCAGCGGCCGTCTTGGCTTCGAGCAGCATCGTGATCCCCGCAGCCGACAGCAGACTCACTCGGGACATGTCGACCGCCAGCTGTCGCGGCGATTGCTCCAGGGACCTCTGCAACCCGGCTCCCAGCACGGGTGCGGTCAGCAGGTCGATCTCACCGTCGAGAGGCACGAGCAGCCGACGGTCAGACACGGTCACGTTCACCGAGCCACCTCCGGGGTTCGCACGACGACCAGCGGACACGGCGCCTTGTGCAGAACGGCGTGGCTGACCGAGCCGAGCAGTGCGCGCCGGACCGCTCCCCTGCCGTGGCTGCCGACGACCACGAGTGCGGCTCCCTCCGCCTGCTCGAGCAGGGACTCCACGGGATCCTCGGCGGTGACCACCTCCCGGGTCGGTACCAGCGGGTGGCGCCGTGCACTGTCGGAGATGGAGCGCGCAAGCACGTCGCGTCCCTCGTCGATGTAGTCGTCGAGACCCGAGGTCTGGACACGGGGCAGTGTGTCGATCGGGATGTCGCTGCAGGCATGCAGGGCGACCAGTTCGGCCTCGTGTCGTGCCGCGAAGTCGTACGCGAACTCGACCGCACCCAGGCTCGTGTCCGAGCCATCGACGCCGACGACCACTCGGACGGTTGTGTCTTCGGTTCGCGCTCGGTCCTGCCAGTCGGTCCCCCGAACCACGGCGACGGGTTTGTGGCTGGTGTGCACCAGCTCCGCGGCGGTGGATCCGATGAGCATCCGCAGGACACCGCCGACGCCAGTGGAACCCAGTACGAGGAGTTCCGCGTCGCGCGCGGCTTCGAGCAGCACGCCGGTCGGATCTCCACGAACCACTCGACACCGCACCTCGGCACCCGGCACATGGTCCCGGCACTTCGCGATCGCGTCTGCGAGCATGCTCTCCGCCTGGTGCTGCAACGGTTCCTCCGTGTGCGTGGTCATTCCCGACGGGGCGTACGCGGGCGCGTAGAGCGGCCAGCGCAGCGCGTGCACCAGCAGCAACGGGCACGACCTGCTGTCAGCTTCACGCGCGGCCCACACCGCAGCGCGCGCCGCTTCATCCGAACCGTCGACACCGGCGACGACCACCGGCTCTACGGACGCAGACATGATCCTCCCTACGTGTGCCCAAGGCGAAGCCGGTTGCGGTCTTCACCGGGCGGCGAATGTCAGTCCTGCGGCTCGTTTCGGTCCCGGGGACCGACTGCGTGGCCGGCGTGATCGGTCGCGCGCCGATAGATCAGCTGCTCGCGGGCCCGACGGCGCGCGATGTGGCTCAGCACGAGGACGGCGGCGACGACAGCGACCAGCACCCCCTCGAGGAATCCGGACCACGTCCAGACCGTCAGTCCCGCGCTGACGGGGATGATCAGTTGCACCAGCGTCCGTGATCGCGGGGTCTCAAGAGACATGAACCTCCTCTCGCCGTCGGGTGTTCTCACTGCGCAACTCAACGCGCGCCAGTGATGCCTGCCTGTCTTCATCGTGGCGGAGGCCGTGGCCACCGGACAGGGCGCAAGCGGGCCGCCAGCACGGCGCTTTCCCTGCCGTTGCCCGGCAAGGAACGGTGTGTGACACGAGGCGCCGGTTCGCCCGGTACTTCTTTGCCGTTTCCAGGCAAGGAAGGCGCCGCTTCTTCGCATGACAAGGGCCTGGTCACTCCGGTGGAGTCCGGGTGATGGTGAAGGTCAGGTCCTCAGACCTGGCGGAGAGGAGTGATCAACACGATGAAACGCGACGAGGAGCGGCGCCTGCGCGAGATCGAAGTCTCACTGAAGCAAGAGGATCCGACGTTGACCGCACGGATGAATCCCGAACGATTGCTCGTCAGCACGCGGGCTTTGGCCAGGTGCGCCACCGCCATCACGGTGGTGGGCTGCGGTATGGGACTTATGGGCATGCTGTTCAGCTGGCCGCTCGCCGTAATGGGCGTTCTGATGGCACTCGTCGGCTTCTCGTTGCGACTCACGCTGCCGACCACGACGCAGATTGCGACCGTCCACGGGGACGACGAAGGCGAGCAGGGCACAGGTCGCGACGAGGCCAGAATCTAGCCATCCACAAAAGACACAACAGCTGTTGGCTCCAGAACGCACCTTTCAGCGGCGGGTACGGAGGAGGATGTTTGTCGGACAGCAGTGAGACAACAGACTCCGGGCTGATGCGGCGGGTGGTGGACCCTCTGCGCAGATTCGTCCACGACGAGGCGGCCGGGGGTGTTGTGCTGCTGCTGGCCACTGTGGCCGCCCTGGTGTGGGCAAACAGCGCTGCGGCGGCCGGCTACGAAGGGCTGTGGCGATTCCGTCTGACGATCGGCTCCGGTCCGGTGGCGGTGACAGAGGACCTGCGGCATTGGGTGAACGACGGAACGACGGGCTGATGGCCCTGTTCTTCTTCGTCGTCGGATTGGAGATCAAGCGCGAACTCGTCGTGGGCGAGCTCCAGGATCGGCGCGCGGCGATGCTGCCCGCACTGGCGGCCTTGGGCGGAGTGGTCCTGCCGGCGGTGTTGTTCCTCCTGGTGGTCGGCGGCGGACCGGAGGCACGAGGATGGGGTGTCCCACTGGCCACCGACATCGCGTTCGCCGTCGGCGTGCTGGCCCTGTTGGGATCACGGATACCGGCAGGGGTGAAGCTCTTCCTGTTGTCGGTGGCGATCGTCGACGACATCATCGCGGTGGGGATCATCGCGGTGGCCTACACCGACAGTCTGGAGCACGGGTGGCTCCTTGCCGCGTCGGCCGGTCTGATCGTGGTCGCGGCGATGCGCCGGTTCGGGGTCGCTTCGATCCTGCTCTACGTTCCGGTGGCGTTGTTCGTCTGGTATGCCACGCTGCACTCTGGAGTGCACGCCACGATCGCGGGGGTGGTGCTGGGCCTGATGACGCCTGCCCGGCCGGTGAGCGGACGTGACGTTCTCGGCGACCTGCAACACGGACTGCATCCGATCAGCGCGTTCCTCGTCGTGCCGTTGTTCGCTCTCGCCAACGCGGGAGTGGACCTGCGCGGAGGAGCCCTTGGCGACGCGGCGGGCAGCTCGGTGGCGTGGGCGATCGTGGTCGGCTTGCTCGTGGGCAAGGTCGTGGGCATCGGTGGTGCCACGTGGCTGGCGCTGCGACTGGGCATCGGCACACTGCCCAGCGACGTGCCGCCTCGTCTGGTCTGGGGTGTGGCAGCGCTGGCGGGAATCGGATTCACGGTGTCGCTGTTCATCGCCGATCTGGCCTACACCGACGCGGTGCAGGTCACTCAGGCCAAAGTGGGCGTCTTCGCCGCCAGCACCACGGCTGCGGTGATCGGCAGCGGGCTGCTGGTCACGCTGACTCGCCGCAGTCGTGGCTGACCTCCGATTCCGCTGTGTTTCAGCACGTCTCCGACCGGGTATCTGGTGCGCTCCCCTGACACACCGGAAGGGCGCACTGTGGACCCGGCTCCCCTGCTGTACGCCGGCGCCGGGCTGGCAACGCTCGCCGCCGCCCTGCTGCCGCGGCTGCTCGACCGCGCGCCGATCTCCATGCCCATGCTCTTCCTCGGCGCGGGCGCGCTCACCTTCACGGTCGTCGAACCGCTACCCGACCCCGATCCCGCCCGGCACAGCGCCGCGCTCCTGCACCTGACCGAAGTGTGCGTGATCATCTCGTTGATGGGGGCCGGTCTCGCCCTGAACCGGGCGGTCAGCGCGCGTGGCTGGGGCAGCACCTGGCGGTTGCTGGCGATCACGATGCCGCTGTCCGTGGTCTGCGTCGGCGTGCTCGGCTGGAGTGCACTGGGCCTCGGGGTCGCGGCCAGCGTCCTGCTCGCGGCGGCGCTCGCGCCCACCGACCCCGTGCTCGCCAGTGAGGTTCAGGCCGCCGAACCGGCGGAGAACCCGGGCTCCGACGAGGACGAGGCGAGGTTCGCGCTCACCTCAGAGGCCGGGCTCAACGACGGCTTGGCGTTCCCGTTCACCCATGCCGCCATCGCGATCAGCGTCGCGGGAGCCGCGCCGTCACTGTGGCTTGCACACTGGCTCGCCGTGGACGTGCTGTGGCGCACCGCCGCCGCACTGGCCATCGGCGGCCTCGTGGGCTGGTTGCTGGGCAAGCTGTTCTTCTCCGTGCCGTCGGAGAGGTTCCGTCTCGCCGAGCACGCGGAGGGCTTCGTCGCACTCGCCGCCACCTTCCTCGCCTACGGGCTCACCGAACTCGCCGAGGGATACGGGTTCATCGCCGTGTTCGTCTGCGCCTGCACGATCAGGGCCGCGGAACGGCACCACGGCTACCACCAGGTCCTGCACCGCTACGTCGAACAGGCCGAGCGCATGCTCACCGTCCTGATCGTCTTCCTGCTCGGCGGTGCGGCCGCCACCGGCTTGTTCACCGGCGTCAGCTGGCAGGAGATCGCGATCGCCGCGGTGATCCTGCTGCTGGTACGACCACTGACCGGCTGGCTGGGGCTGCTCGGCGGTCGAACCGGGCCGCGGGAACGCGCTGTCATCTCGTTCTTCGGTGTTCGGGGCGTGGGATCGTTGTTCTACGTCACCTACGCCTTCCAGGAAGGACAGTTCTCCGACCACGGTGTCGTGTGGCGCGTCGTCGGACTCGTCGTCATCGGTTCCATTCTCGTGCACGGTTTGTCCGCGTCACCGGCGATGTGGCTGCTCGACCGGCGACGACGGCAGGAGGCGCGAGCTCGCCAAGGCAACGCGGACGAGGCACCCAACACTCCTGTCTGACGCACGGCCACTGCTGCAGCGGCCCGCACCTGACGTGCCAGAATGGGTAATCACGTGTCCACCCTCGCCGCCGGCGTCTTCCTGCTGATCCTGGTCTTCGTACTCGGTCCCGTCGTTTCGCTGATCCCGATGGCCGCACTCGTCGCCGTCATGGTCTTCGTGTCGATCAGCACCTTCGACTGGACCAGCATCAAGATCTCGACGCTGCGCCGCACCCCCAAGAGCGAGACCGCCGTGGTGGTCGTGACCGTCGGCACCGTGGTCGCCACCCACAACCTCGCACTCGGTGTCCTGGCCGGCGCGCTGCTCTCAGCGATCTTCTTCGCCCGCCGCGCTGTTCTTCGCCTCCACCAATGAACTCATGCACTCCTTCGACTACACCGACATAGTGTCCAAAGTGGTCATCGACCTCTCCGACGCACACGTGTGGGACAGTTCCGCGGTCGCGACCCTCGATGCCGTCACCGCGAAGTTCTCCTCACGCGGCATCGAGACCGAGATCGTCGGCCTCAACCCGCACAGCGAGCACTTGCACACCAAGCTGTCCGGCCAGCTGACGGGCTCGCACTGACGCGTCTGCGAAGCGTGCGGACCGCCATGAGCCGGGCTAGTTCACGGCGTCTGGGCAGGGGACCGACGCGAACACCGTTTTGCCGCCGTCAGGCAGTGGACGGATGCCCCACTCGCGTGCGACGTTGTCGACAACCACGATGCCTCGACCTCTGGTGCCACCGAGTCGTGAATGCCCGTGTACTGGTCGCGCGGGTGACCTGTCGTCGACTTCGATCGTGATCTCACACCGTGTGGTGTGCCGGAAGACGCGGAGTCGCCCCGTGCCGGGTGTGTGGTCCAGGACGTTGCTCACCAGTTCGGTGACGACGAGCACAACGTCGTAAAGGTGGTCTTCACCCAGATCGTGCAGTGCCGTGGCTAGGCGGCCGCGCATCGCCGACAGATTGATGGTCGGCTCGACGACCAGGTCGAGCACGATTGCCGCTGGGCTGTCACCGGCGGTCATCAGCTGGGCGCTTCCGAACAAGCACGGCACCGTCCTGCTGTGCTCTCTTCGCACGGTATCCGCGACTGACCGAATTCGATCATCGACTCGGAGGCAGGCGACCTTTCGAGTTCATTGCGCTTCGGCGATGGTGAGCCGATCGGCTTCGTCACGCTTGGGGCGGCCCAGGGCACACCACGAGCAACCTGTCCTCGCCACACAACACCGCGACAGCCGGGTCCTCGGCCCAGAGCCGTTGACCGTGCCGCACCACGGCGAGCACTTGATGCCGACAGTGGAGCGGCGAACATCCGATCTCGTCGTGCGTCACGGCGCGTTCCGCGACCGTCCACTCAAGATCAGCGAACGCATGGCCGCTGTCGTGCGGGCACTCCGCATCAGGAGCCCACTCGTAGGCTTGACTCACGTTCGCGACGTGATCGGCGCCGAGGTGTTCGACCACCTGTGGTCGTCTCGAGCTGTGGACGACAGTGATGGTGGCATCCTCGTTGATCGAACGCACCGCTGAGATGATCCGCTGTGCCATGTCGTCGTCCGGCACCGCGACAACGACGTGGTCAGCGGTGTGTGCGCCTGCCAACCACAATGTGCGTAGACGCCAGCACGGACCTACTACCGCGTGCACGCCGGCCATGACGGCTTGTTCCGCTCGCTGGGGATCGGATTCGACCACGGTGAAGCCAGTCGTGCACCCACTTTCACGCAAGGCAGCGAGGACCCGTCGACCGCGGACGTTGTAGCCGATGAGCACGGTGCGCGAACTCATGCCTGCTCCCCAATCGGCTACTACCTCAACGACGTCTCCGCGTCGCAGGTTGCCCCGCCCTCGTCCGCACCGAACGGGTACCGGCCTCCGATCCTCCGGCCGGTACCCGTTCTCCCCGGAGTGGTCTGGCGCGGACGCTCACCCCGACCGAATGTGTCCGCGTCGGTAGTGTGCCGGAAGCCTGCACTGTGCAACCTTGCGAGGTCCTTTCGATGAGACCGTCGGGCTCAGCCGTCACTGCGGATGATGAGGGCGAGACCGCCGGCCATGATCACGGCAATGGTGATCAGCCCCGCCCATCCACCCCATGAAGCCAACGCGAGCACGACGACTGGAACGACCACCAACATGCCGACGAGGGCCCACGGGCGGAACACACCACCGGAGTCGAACAGGAATCGGCGCATCTCCACAGCCTTGCAAACGTCCTGTCGCGACCTTCGGCTGGGTAGCGCGGCGTGGGTGTGGCGTTCTACCGGTGTCAGGTGAGGTCGGCCACGCGTTCGACCTCGGAGGTCCGGCCGGCCAGGATCAGCACGTCGCCTCGGTTGATCACGGTGTCCGCGGTGGCGTAGGTGAAGCCCTCGCCCGGCCGCTTCACTCCGACCACCGTCACTCCGTACTTCGACCGCAGACGGCTCTGGTCGAGCGGCATACCGACGGCCTCTGCTGGGGCGCGGGTCTTGACCATCGCGTAGTCGTCCTCGAACTCGATGAAGTCCAGCATCCTGCCGGTCACCAGATGAGCGACGCGCTCGCCCATCTCGTGCTCGGGCAGCACCACGTGGTGGGCGCCCATGCGTTGCAGGATGCGGCCGTGCTGGCGGCTGACCGCCTTGGCCCAGATGTGCGGGATGTCGAAGTCCACCAGCAGCGCGGTGGTGAGGATGCTGGCTTCCAGGTCGGTTCCGATGCCGACGACGGCACGCTGGAACTGGTCGACGCCGAGCTGTCTCATCACCTCCGCATCGGTGGTGTCGGCGACTACTGCGTGGGTGAGTTCCTGCGCGTGCTGCTGGACGATCTTGGGGTTCGAGTCGATGCCGAGGACCTCGGTTCCGCGCGCGGTGAGTTCGAGTGCCAGTGAGCTGCCGAAGCGTCCCAGGCCGACCACGACGACCCGTGAGGTTTGCTTATCCGACAACAGGTCGCTCCTCGGGGAGTTCGTAGCGCCGAGCGCGGTCGCGCAGGGCGAGTGCGGACGCGAGGGTGATCGGCCCGAGTCTGCCGATGAACATCAACGCGATCAGGACGAGCTGACCGGTGGCGGGCAGCTGGGCGGTGATGCCGGTGGACATGCCGACGGTGCCGAACGCTGACGTCGTCTCGAACAGCACGTCGTCGAGAGGAAACGGACTGATCGACAGCAGCACGATCGTGCCGGCCATCACGGCTCCGACGCCGAGCAGCGCCACGGTCAGCGCTTGCCGCTGCACCTGGTCGGTGATCCGGCGGTTCATCACGTGCACGGTCGGCTCGCCGCGGATCTCGGCGAGGATGACGAAGCCGAGCAGGGCGAAGGTGGTCACCTTGATACCGCCCGCCGTGCCGGCGCTGCCGCCGCCGACGAACATCAGCACGTCGTTGATCAGCAGGGTGGACGAGTGCATGGCACCGACGTCAAGGCTGTTGAAGCCCGCGGTGCGCGGCATGACGCCGTGGAAGACACCTGCCAGCAGTTTGTCGTGCACCTCGAGCCGGCCGAGGGTGTTGCCCCATTCGAGCACCAGGACCGCGAGTGTGCCGAGCACCAGCAGTCCGAAGTAGACCGGAACCGTGATCCGCGTGTGCAGTGACCACCGCTTGCGGTTGCGCCGGCGCACGAGCTCGAAGATGACCGGGAAGCCGAGTCCTCCGGCGATGACGGCGAACAGGATCGGCAGGCAGATCCACGGATCGGCCGCGAACCCGACCATGCTGTCGGTGTACAGCGCGAACCCGGCGTTGTTGAACGCCGACACCGCGTGGAAGATCCCCAGGTAGACAGCCCGCGCCGGAGATTCTCCATACCCGATCAGGAACCGCAGCCCCAGAAGGACCGCCGTCACCGCCTCGACGACCAGGCTCACCACGATCACGCCACCGACCACGGTGCGGACGTCGCCCAGCCCGAGGGTCTTGGTCTCCGCCTGGGCCGTGAGCTGCATCCTCAGACCGAGGCGGCGCGAGACCAGCAAGGTCAGCAGCGAGGCGAGCGTCATGATGCCGAAGCCGCCCACCTGGATCAGGGCGAGCACCACCACCTCGCCGAAAGTGGACCAGTGCGTCGGGGTGTCCACCACGACGAGTCCCGTCACGCAGATCGCCGACACCGCGGTGAACAGCGCCGCGACCGGATCGGAGCCGGCACCAGACTCCGTCGCCATTGGCAGCATCAGCAGCGCCGTGCCGATCAGCGCCGCCACGGCGAACGCCAGCACGACGACTCGCGCGGGATGCCGCAGGCTCGGCACCAGCCGTCGCCTCATCAACGCTGCTTTCGACAGCGACGTCACCAAGCTCCACCACGCAGGGGTCCAGGACGCACCCGGCGAGACCGAGCGATGACACGCGGCTCCTCAGCGCGCCACGCCTCATCAATACCTGGACAGACCCCGCTCCGACGCGATCTTTACGCCATCTTTGCGCGTCGGCTGCCAGCTCGACCTGAGCATCCACGTCACCTGGGTTTGCCTTCAACGTGTCTTTACGGCATCTTGATGGGTGGAGCGCCGGGAAGCCTGGTCGGCCCGTTCGTCACAACACGGTGGCGGCGGCTATGCGACTTGAGGTGCCATGCCCCGGCTGCGATTGTCCTCCGTGTTCTCCTTTCCCCGGTCCGGCAAGACGGGACATCCGCCCGAACGCTGATCCGCGCGTTCGTCCGGCCTAGCGGGCACTCGGATACCGAGTTGCTCTTCTTTCTTCTGTCTTGCAAGGCGTTCATGCCGCTGAATCTCTTGGGGTGAGGTGTGTCGTGGTATTCGCTCCGCGCATGATTCCGATGATCGACAGTCCGCAGGTGGCCTTCGCGCTGGCAGCACGCTGGCACCGGGCAAGAACGCTCGTCCTGGTCTCGATGGCGGCGTTGCCCGCGTTGACCGGGTTGGTCTGCTTGCCCTCCGCGCTGCTACCCCGCCTTGATGTCCCCGCAATGTCGTGGTGGTCAGCGATCCCGGCCCTCGCGGCCTCGCTGTCCGTCATCGCGCTCGTGGTCTGGTTGCGCCGCGACGGCCTGACCGATCCCGCATCCTGGTTTCCAGCGACGGTGCTGATGACCGGCAGCCAGCTGGTGCTCGGCGTGGTTCCCGGCTTCGGAATCGCCGTTCGGTCCGCGGCCGGGGCCGCCGTGGTGGTGAAGACGTTGCTCGCCGTCGGCCTGCTGAGTGCGGGTTCGGCGTGGTCGCTCTCGCGGAGGGCGCATCGTTCGCTGCTCGACTCACCGGTTCCCGAGCTGGGTGCAACCCCGCTGCGGCTCGTGTTCCACGGTCATCTGTCCCGCATCGCGATCGGGACCGATCGAGTCGACTGGACGATCCGCGTCTCCGGCAGCCGGCTCGATGCAGGCGTGTCCTTCGGCAACCTCCGCGACGTGTCGGTCACCGTGAAGAGCAGCGACGGCGCTCTTGCGCTGGTGCTGCACACCTCGTCGGGCCGCTGGAGCCCTATCCACACAGGACGCGGCCGCGTTGTGCGAGTTGCTGCGTCTGGTCGCGACAGCACGCGGCACCGCGTCCACCACCGACGAGTCCGTCTCGGTGACGGTGGACGCGGATGGTGTCGCCACCGGCATCGAGCTGACCGACGGAATCCACGGCAAGAATCCCCAGCGCATCTCAGCGGAACGCATGGAGTGCTTCAGCCGAGCGCGGTGAGTGGCCCGCAGCGAAGTCCAGGACCTCATGGTCCAGCGATACGCCGGTCCTGCGTCCGAAAAACTCGCCGCCTGATACCGAACATCCATAAAGGATGGTGGTCGCCGTGCAACGCAAGGGAAGTGGCAAGGTAAGGCGCGCAAAGCGACGAGCAGAAGCCGCGCCGGTGTTCCTCCAGGCGCTGAGGGACATCAGCGTTGCGGAAAGGACCCTCGCCACCAATGAACGGCACGAACTGCGCAGTGCGGGTGCCGAGGCGGCCGAGCGCGGTGTGCCGCTGAGCGAGCTGATCGAACAGCACCTGACGCAGACCTGGCGGTCGTGGACGACCTTGCCTGGCGTTGAATCAGCGGACAACGCCAAGGCCGTCAAGAGAGTCGGTGAGGCCGTGTTCCGTGCGGCGGAGGACGCGGTCGGCGAGCTGACAAAGGGATATGAGGAGACCCAACGCTGGACGATGCGCACCGAGGGGTCGCTGCGCCGCGAGTTCATCGACGACCTGCTCACCGGACGCGATGTCGGCCAGCTCGCGGAACGCGCTGAACGGTACGGGCTGCGGCTCGCCGGCCAGAACGTGGTCGCGGCAGCGTGGACGCCCGAGCCGTTCGTGGCGTCGGGGACGGCGATGTCGAACGTCCAGGCCGCGATGAGCCTTCGGTTCAGTTCGCGTCACGTGCTCGTCGCCGCGCGCGAAGGCCTCCTGGTGTGCGTGGTCCCGCATGATCTCGCCGACGCACCTGAGGAGTTCGCCCGGCAGATCGGCGAGGTTGTGGGGCGGAGCTCCAGGTGGAGGGTCGGCGTCGGCCAGCCGCAATCGGGTCCAGGTGGTGCGGCCCGTTCCTTCGAGCAAGCGCGCAACGCGCTGGACCTCGCCGATCGCCTCGATCTGGGCGAACGGTTCGTCAAAGCCGCGGATCTCCTGGTCTACCAAGTGCTTCTGCGGGACAGCGCGGCGCTCGGCGAACTCGTCACCGCGGTGCTCGAGCCGTTGCGCGGGGCTCGTGGAGGCGCTGAACGCCTGGTGGAGACGTTGGGCGTGTACTTCGGTTCCGGGCGCGTCACCACCGCCACCGCCAAGACCCTCGGTGTCGGCGTCCGCACGGTCACCTACCGCCTCGAACGCGTCCGTGAACTGACGGGCTACCGCGCCGACGATCCCGCCCAGGCGTTCACGCTTCAGGTGGCGGTGCTCGGTGCACGTCTGCTCGGCTGGCCTCGGCGAGGCCAGGCCCCGTGATTGCCGGACTCCGGCAGGCAACCCCCGTCCAACTGGCCGGGCGCGTGCCTTTCCGCCGGACGAGATCGGATCCACGATGGTGAGGAGACGTCACGCGTTGAGGCGTACCTCCACCGAAGGAGGGTCGCACCATGGATCCCTGGCTCATCTGGCTGATCATCGCGCTCGTGCTGGCCATCGCCGAGATCTTCTCGCTGACCGCGGCACTCGGCATGCTCGCGGTCGCGGGGTTCGTCACGGCGGGTGCGGCGGCGATCGGTCTGCCGGTTCCCGGTCAGCTCGTGGTCTTCAGCGTCGTGTCCGCCGCGGGTGTGGTGTTCGCCAGACCGTGGGCCAAGCGAATGATGCTGCAACCCCGGCTCGAACGGTTCGGCGTCGAGGCGTTGGTCGGCGCTTCCGCCTACGTGCTGCGTGAGGTGAACGACCACGAAGGCCTGGTGCGCCTGCGCGGCGAGGACTGGACGGCTCGCCCATACGACGAGTCGCTCGTCATCCCCGCCGGCAGCACAGTCGACGTACTGCACATCGACGGCAGCATCGCCGTCGTCTACCCACGGGAGTGAGCCATGTCCACACTGCTCGTCGCCGGACTCGTGCTCGCGATCTTCGCGGCGTTCACCGTCTTGCGCGCGGTGCGCATCGTGCCGCAGGCACGCGCCCGCAACGTCGAACGCCTCGGGCGCTACCAGCGCACACTCACCCCAGGGCTCAACTTCGTCATCCCCTACATCGATCGCGTCTACCCGGCGATCGACCTGCGGGAGCAGGTGGTCTCGTTCCAGCCGCAGCCGGTGATCACCGAGGACAACCTGGTCGTGCAGATCGACACGGTGCTGTACTTCCAGGTCACCGATCCCCGTGCGGCGGCCTACGAGATCGCGAGCTTCCTGCAGGCGGTCGAACAGCTCACCGTCACCACCCTGCGCAACGTCGTGGGATCCATGGATCTCGAGAAGACCCTCACCTCCCGCGACACGATCAACAACCAGCTGCGCGGCGTGCTCGACGACGCCACCGGCAAATGGGGTCTGCGCGTCAACCGCGTGGAGATCAAGGCCATCGACCCGCCGCAGACCATCAAGGACGCGATGGAGAAGCAGATGCGCGCCGAGCGGGACAAGCGCGCCGCCATCCTCACCGCCGAAGGACAACGGCAGTCCCAGATCCTCACCGCCCAGGGCGACAAGCAGGCCGCCGTGCTCCGGGCTGAGGGCGATCGAGCCGCGGACATCCTTCGGGCCGAAGGACAGTCACGTGCGATCGACCAGGTGTTCCAGGCCGTGCACCGCAACGACCCGGACCCCAAGCTGCTCGCCTACCAGTACCTCCAGGTCCTGCCCCAGCTGGCCAAGGGAGAGGGCAACACGTTCTGGGTGATCCCGAGCGAGGTCACCACGGCACTGCGTGACGTGTCGAAGGCCTTTGCCGAGGTGCTGCCCCGGTCAGCCGCCGCCACGCCGGCCGACCCCGCCCGCACGGCCGTCGCACAGGCCGAAAAGGACATCGCCCAGGCCAGTGAGGCGGCCGCGGAAGCTGTCGCCGACGCGGCTGAAGCAGCCGAACCGGTCACCGCGGCGAGGTCAGGAGGTGCGTGACGGTGGGATTGCCAGAGGACGAACAGCGCGAGCTCGACGTCATCGAGCAGCGACTCGCGGAGGACGATCCCAACTTCGCCGCCAAACTCGCCAAGACGCCACCGCGATATCGGCTGCTGCCCGCACGCGTGCTGCGGTTGGCCGCCTTGCTCCTGATCTACGTGCTCGGCCTGGTGACTGTCATGACGGGCGTATCACTGTCCTCTCCCGTACTGGTCGCAATCGGTGCGGCGGTGACCGCGTTCGGCCCGGTGGTGATGATCGTCCAGGCGTGGCGCGACCGCGGAAAGCAAGAACAGGACTGACCCGCACGCCGTGATCATGAGGTACGGTCGGGCTGTTGCCGCAACGAGCGGCATGGTGTGCCGGGAAGTCTGGTCGGCGATGCGGCCAACGACACCCGGAGTGAGTTGTGGAACCCGTGAAGACCCGGCTGTTCAGCCGCGCGTCCTGGCCCGAGGCCAAGCGCATCGCCGGTCTGCTCCGCCTGGAGACCGTCGGCGGTGTCGTGATGCTGGTCGCGGCGGTGGTAGGCCTGGTTTGGGCAAACTCACCGTGGGCGTCGATCTACGAGACTCTGCGTGCTGTGGAGGTCGGCCCTGAGTCGCTGCACCTGCGGCTCAGCCTCGCCGAGTGGGCGTCGGACGGCCTGCTGGTGATCTTCTTCTTCGTGGCCGGCCTCGAACTCAAACGCGAGTTCGTCGCGGGCGATCTCCGTGATCCTCGCCGCGCCGCCGTGCCGATCGCCGCTGCCTTCGGTGGTGTCGCCGTGCCGGCGTTGATCTACACCGCGGTCAACCTCGGCGGCGGGCCGGCGCTGGCCGGGTGGGCCATTCCCACCGCGACGGACATCGCGTTCGCGCTCGCCGTGCTCGCGGTGATCGGCAGGTGTCTTCCCTCGGCACTGCGGACGTTCCTGCTCACCCTCGCGGTCGTGGACGACCTGATCGCCATCGTGATCATCGCCCTCTTCTACACCGACGACCTGTCGCTGCTGCCTCTGCTGCTGATGCTCGTCCCGCTGGCGTTGTTCACCCTGCTCGTGCAGCGACGTGTCCGGTCGTGGTGGCTGCTGATCCCGCTCGCGGTGGCGACCTGGGCGCTGATGCACGCGTCCGGGGTGCACGCGACGGTGGCCGGTGTGCTGCTCGGATTCGCCGTGCCGGTGATCCGCAAGTCCGGTGAGGGACCTGGACTGGCCGAGGTCTTCCAGCACCGGTGGCAGCCCTTGTCCACCGGCGTCGCGGTGCCGGTCTTCGCCTTCTTCGCTGCCGGAGTTTCGATCGGAGGCCTCAGCGGCTTCGTCACCTCGCTCACGGACAGCGTGACGCTGGGCATCGTGCTCGGGTTGTTGCTGGGCAAGCCGATCGGCATCACCGCGGCCACCTGGCTGGTCGCGCGGTTCACCAGAGCGGACCTGGACGACGACCTGTCGTGGATCGACGTGGTCGGGTTGTCGATCCTCGCCGGTATCGGCTTCACCGTCTCGCTCCTGGTCAGCGAACTGTCGTTCGGTGAGGGCAGTGCGGGCTACAGCAATGCCAAGGTTGCAGTGCTGCTGGGTTCCGTGCTGTCGGCGCTGATCGCGACGGTGATCCTGCGTGTGCGCAACCGGGTGTACCGGCGCATCTACGAGGAAGAGACCCGCGACGCGGACAACGACGGCATCCCGGACGTGCACCAGGTCGATCAGCCACGGGCAGGCGGTCCTAGAGATTTCTCTGCAACCACAACGCCTGGCGACGGCGGATGAGGCTGGCGACGAGATCCGCTTCGTGAACGGGGATCAGCCACGTCTCGTGGGTGGAGGTCAGCAGGATCCCGGTCCGGCTTGCGCGTACAAGGTGGTCCCTTCCGGCAGGACGATCCACGGCCTCAGCTCGGGAGGGCCACCGGCATGACCTGCAGGAGTTCCCGGAACGGAACCGACACGTCGAGCTGAGGACCACCGCCACGGCCCACCTGCAAACGCACCGTCCATTCGACATCGTCACGCTCGACGACGATCCGGGCCGACACGAGTTCCGGCCCAGTGACCGCGGCGCGCACAGCGAGCATCAACCGCAGATCAGCCGATCCCAACTCAGCCACGAGCGGGGTCAGCCGAGCCCGGCCGGGCTCGGTGTGCAGACGCGCAGGTCGCGACCGCGACCACCCAGCACACGAAGAGCAGGACGGCCGGTCCAGTCAGCGCGTCAGGGGCATTGCTCGTGGCGATGCCATAGGCAGGAACCGCGACAGACAACAACTGCACCCCCACCACGAGGATTGCTGCGGGCAGCCAAGAGGGGCCTGGTGCCAGAGCCAAAGGCGCAACGCCACCGCCGCGATCGCAGCAGGTACCAGCAGAAGCAGTGCCGACCAGACGCCTCCACCGCCGGCCGTTACGACGATCACCGTGCACAGCAACAACTGCAGCGCCGGTAGGACAACGGAGAACATCGTGATGTGCCGCCGGCTGCGTGACCATCGTTCGCGTAGAACCGCTTCCGCGGCCTCGTCAAGGCTCACGCCGACTCCGCTGCCCGCTGTTCTCGGATGGAAGGACGAACCACAGCCACAGCATGCCGACGCCGGTCACTGCCAGACCAAGCGAGTCTGTCCAATGGCCGGCGAACTCGCCGTCGAACCACACCAACGCCCACCCGAGAACCGCGGGGAGCTGTATGTACCAGTAGCGGCGCGGGATCGCGCAGAACGACAGCATCACGAGAGTGGCCCAGACCAGCGTCAGGCTCAGCGGTCCCATCACGGTTGCTTCCGCTCGACCCGTGCCTCGGGCTGGCCTGTGGGCAGTCCGTCCGGTGGCTCAATGCTCAGCGCCTTGGCCACGGGGACGTCGGTCGAGGAGTGCAGCACGATCGACAACGCGATGGTGATCGCCACCAGGTCGAACACGTGCTCGCCAGTTGGAATTCCGGCCTGCAGCACGAGAAGCCCGTAGACGACCGACGCAAAGCCCTTGGGGCCGAACCATGCGGCGACCGAACGTTCGCGTGCGGGTAGCGGTGTGCGCAGCAGCGACAGCATCATCGCCGCCGGCCGCACGAGGAGGATCGCGATGATCGCGACCGCCCAGTCTCCCACGCTCAGGTGCGAGATGCGCTCGGGCGTGATCAGCGCGCCGAAGACGAGCAGGGCGGCGAACTTGGTGATCTCGGACAGCAGATCGCCGAAGTGCTCGAAGTGTTCTGCCGCAACGCGGTCCAGCGTCGCGATGGTCGATCCGGCGGCGAACGCGGCGAGGTAGGGGTTGGCGTGGGTGAGGTGGCAGGTCGCGTACAGCATCACGGCGATCGCCAGCGGGCCGAGGGCTTGCAGCCGAGGTTCGGCGGTGAAGATCCGCAGTCGCCAGGCCAGCACGACGATCGCGGGGATCACGATGCCCAGCGCGAGGCCGGCTGCCAGCTCGATGCCGATCGTGAGGAAGTCGGTGTCGCGGTTCGCCGCCGTGGCGAGGAAGATCAGCACGAATGGCAGCGCCAGGCCGTCGTTGAGGCCGGATTCGACGTTGAGCAGTCGCCGCAGCCGCATCGGCACGTCGGTGCGGCCCACGATGGCGGAGGCGAAGACGGGGTCGGTCGGCGAGAGGATCGCGCCGATCAGGAACGAGGTCGTCCAGTCCAGGCCCGTGAGAAAGTGTGTCGGCACCGCGATGCCGACCATCGTCAGCGGCATCGCGAGACCCAGCGCCCTGCCCGAGAGCCGCCAGCCCTGCTTCAGGTCCGGTAGACCGGCTCGCTGCCCGTCGGTGAACAGAACGGTGAACAGCGCCAGGTCGGCGAGGACGGTGACGAACGCGCTGTTGGACGGGATGTCGACGAGCCCGAGACCGCCTTGGCCGATCAGCGCGCCGGCGAGCAGGAACATCAGCGCCGTCGACAGGATCGTGCGAGCGGCGAGACCGGACAGCGAGACGCTGATCAGCAGGACCACACCGAATGCCAGAACCAGCGCCATCAACGAACTCCGTCCAAGTCGGCCAGGCCCACCACGGGGTCCGTGATGAGCGTTGCCGACCAGACTTCCCGGCGCTCCGCGCGCAAAGATGCCGTAAAGGCTCCCGCAAAGCAAACCGTCAGACCTGGACAGCGACTGAACATCTGTTCAATACTTAGAACATGCGTTCAGCCTCCGATCTGACGGCGCGGGCTCGTATCCGCGACGCGGCACTTGCCCGGTTCGGCACCGACGGGATCGCCGGAACCTCGGTCCGCGCGGTGGCCGCGGATGCCGGGGTCTCGCCGGCTTTGGTCGTGCATCACTTCGGTTCCAAGGAAGGACTCCGGCAGGCGTGCGACGACTACGTCCTCGACTCGATCCGCAGCGGCGGTGAAGCCGGGATCGAGGCGTTGGGCGAGGTTCTGCAGGCGGCGACGCCGGTCCGGCGTTACCTGGCCAGGGCATTACTCGACGACACACCTGCAGCGAGTGCGTTGTTCGCCGAGATCGTCGAACGCACCGAGGCGTGGCTCGCGACCGGAGAGGAGGAAGGCTGGGTGCGCACTTCCGCGGACGCAAGAGCGCGCGCAGTCACCTACGTGTCGTGGTTGTTGGCGCCACTTGTGCTTGGCGACCAGGTCGGTCGTTTGCTGGGCGGTGACCCTGCCGAGACCGCTACCGCTGTGCGCGGTGCACGAGCCGGTCTGGAGATGCTGACCCACGGCCTGTTCGCCGACGACCGCTGGCTGAGCGCATTCACCGCGATCGACGAAAAGAGGCGGCCGTGAAGGCATTGCTCGTCACCCACGGCACACGTGGTGATGTACAACCGTTGCTGGCGCTGGCGGTGGCTCTCCGACAAGCCGGCCATGACGCCTTGCTGACTGCGCCGGAGTCCTTCGCCGACAGCGCCGCCGCGCACGACGTGGACTTCGCACCGCTCGACGAGGGACCGAACCGGCTGCTCCGCGACCCGGCCATGGTGAAGGCGATCGAGAACGGGTACCGCGGTGTCCGAGGCAAGATCACAGCGATCTCCACGATCCGGCGCATCAAGCCGTTGATGGCAGACGTGCTCCGAGATGTCGGCGCGGTCGCACGGTTCTCCGGCGCGGATCTGCTCGTGCACACGCCGAGCGTACCCGCGCAGCACGCGGCCGAATTGCTCGGCGTGCCGGCCGTACTGGCCACGCTGCAACCCGGTTGGGTACCGACATCGGAGTTCCCGTGCCCGATGGTGCCGCTGCCCCGGCTGCCGAGGTTCCTCAACCGCGCCACGTACCTGACGGTGTCGGCCACCCTGCGCGCGTACTCGGGCATCGTCAACGCCTGGCGCGTCAACGACCTCGGCCTGCCACGCGGTGACGGCCCTGGCCACACCGTGGTGTTGCAGGCGTTCAGCTCGCTCGTGACACCGGTCGATCCGAACTGGCCGGATTCTGTGCGCACCGGAGGCTTCTGGTATCTGGCCCGTGCCACGACCTGGACACCCGACGCCGCCTTGAAGGCGTTCCTCGAGGCCGGTCCAGCACCGGTGTACATCGGGTTCGGCAGCATGGCCGGACGTGACGCCGAGCGCACCGGTGACATCGTCACCAAGGCTGTCCGGGCGGCGGGGGTGCGGGCGATCGTCGCAACCGGATGGGGCGGGCTCGCCGCACGCTCGTCCGACGACCTCCTCGTGATCGATCAGGCGCCGCACGACTGGCTGTTCGGCAAGGTCGCCGCGGTGGTACACCACGGCGGCGGAGGAACGACCGCCGCCGCGCTGGCCGCGGGTGTACCGCAGGTCGTCTGCCCATTCGTCGCTGACCAACCCCACTGGGCACAGCGGATGCACGCCATCGGCGTCGCGCCGCAACCACTCCCCCACAAGAACCTCACCGTCGCCTCGCTCACCGAAGCAATCACGCACGCCGCGAACGATCCCGCGATCCGCCAGCGTGCCGCCGAGCTCGGCGAGCAAGTCCGCGCGGAGAACGGTGTCGGCTTCGCGGTGCACGAACTGGAAAGGATCCACAATGGACGTAGCTGACCGCGTGGCGAAGACGTTCGGTATGACCGACGAGGCGTGGCAACGGCACGCCAACCCGTGGAGTGTGTGGACGAGGTTCGCCGCGATCCCCTTGATGCTGCTGGCGATCTGGAGCCGCGCGTGGATCGGCTGGTGGAGTCTCGTGCCGATAGGTGCCGTGGTCATCTGGTTGTTCATCAACCCCAGGGCGTTTCCGCCGGTGCGTGAACCACGGAGCTGGGCAGCACGTGGCATCTACGGCGAACGCGCCTGGCTGCAGGACCGCGATCTAATACCACCGGATCACCGCAAGGTGTTGCGGCTGTTGGTCACCCTCGGCGTCGCCGGATTCGGCATGATCCTCTGGGGCCTGATCGCGCTGGAGGTGTGGCCGACGGTCTTCGGCACGACCCTGGTCGTGGTGGCACAGCTGTGGCGGATCGACCGCTTCGGCTGGCTGTGGGAACGCCACCAAGCTCACCGGTCGTGATCGGCGTTGCGCCACCACAGCGCGGTCGCCGCCACTCCCGCCGCTCCGACCAGCACCACAAGCAGTACGCCGAACAGTCCGGGCGATACCTGATCCGGGCCGGCCAGACCGCTGAACAAGGCCGGTACCGACCTCGGGAAGTACTGGCCGTAGCCGAGCGCGGCGACGACCTGCGCGCAGAACACGGCCGTCATCATCACGCCGACGCCCGGTAGGTATCCCCTGCCGACGCTGGATCTGAGGGCGATCGGCGTGGTGAGCAGCATCGTCATCACCGCGGTCGCTGCGATCATCGCCACGCCCGAAGCCGCCACCTCGCCAGACCAGTCCGGTAGTCCGAGCACCGTGCCGATCAGCAGGCCGAGCAGTACCAGCTGCACGGCCAAAATGAGGCACCACGCCAGTGCCACGACGAACTTCGCCGCGACGATGGCAGTGCGGGAGGTGGGCAGCGCCAGCAGGTCCTTGACGGCGTTCTGGCTGAACTCGCGCCCGAACAGCCACACCGAGACCAGGCCGAACACCAGCATGCCGCCGACCGCGGTGGTCTGGGCGAGGAAAGATGAAGTAGGTCGGCCAATCCGCCTCACCACCGACCAGCGCGGCCTTGGTTCCGATCAAGCCGAGAGACCGGGCACGGTCCTGGTTCTGCAGGATGAACATGAACAGACCGCCCACCGCCGCGGCGACGGTGAACGCGACGGCGGTCACCGTCGGTACGCGGGATCGGCGCGCCTTGAGGACTTCGGTGGCCAGTGCGTTGATCACGACTCCACCACTCGCAGGAAGAAGGTCTCCAGGTCGTCCTGCTCGACGACGAGCCGGATCGGCGGGCAACCCGCGGCGACGAGCACGGTGGCGACCGCATCGGGTTCCCGCACCGCGCGAACAATCGGACAGGACGAGATCGCCGACGTCGGATCTGATCGGGATGAAACCCGCGGCCGTCAACGCGAACGTGGCTGCGTCCAGGTCACGAGCGGAGACGCTGAGCCGCTGACGCAGGTGTGCGGTGAGGTCGCTCGCCTGCAGTTCGCGGACCAGCCGCCCGTGGTGGATGACGCCGATGCGCGTCGCCAGCCGCGCGACCTCGGTGAGGATGTGGCTCGACAACACGACGGTAACCCCGTGCTCCTGGCTCAGTTCGCGCAGCAGGTCGCGGATCTCCGCGACGCCTGCGGGATCCAGGCCGTTCGCGGGCTCGTCGAGGACCAGCAGATCGGGTTGGTGCAGCAGCGCCTTGGCCAGGCCGAGACGTTGCGCGTTGCCCAGCGACAACGTCCGCGCGCTCTGGTCGGCGTAGGCAGTCAGCTTCAGCCTCTCGATGACCTCGTCGACGTGGTGTGATCCACGCAGGGCACGCAGGCGAGCCGCGACCGCCAGGTTCTCCCGCACCGTGAGCTCCGGGTACGCGGCTGGCGTCTCAAGCAGGTAGCCCACCTTCGACCACGCGGCCTGTGCACCAGGCCCGACCGGTGCACCCAGCACGTGAACAGTTCCACTGGTCGGCCGGACCATCCCGAGCAGCATCCGGATCGGCGTGGTCTTGCCGGCGCCGTTGAGGCCGAGCAATCCGTAGATCTCCCCCGCGGTGATGTGGAGGTCGAGCTCGTCCACTGCCACGACGGTGGCGTAGCGCTTGGTCAGTCCTCGCGCCTCGATCACCGGTGCCATCAGCGGGCAACCTTGACGCAACGCACGGTGCGTTCGATCTCGCTCACCGGCAACGAGCGCCCCGAGGACACGACGTACCGCGCGGTGAACTCACGAGGCCCCAGCTGCTCGACCTCCGCCCACCCGTACGGTTCCAGGAATCCCGCCACCTCGTCCGGCAGCAGCCCGAACTTCCACATCCGGCGCTTGGTCACGAACTCGCGGTAGGCCGCCTCTCCGCCGAACAACGCGGTTCCGTCCAGAAAGTCCTTGCGCACGAACGTGAACACCAGCTCGCTGCCCGCAGGCGCCTGCGCGAGAACGTCGAACGTTGCTCGGACAGCGTCCTCGGTGAGGTACTGCGTGACCGCTTCCCAGATGAACAGGGCCGGCACATCCGCGCGGTAGCCGTGGTCAGCGAGCACCGTGTCGAGGTGCTGCGTCTCGAAGTCGAGGGGGACCAGGATGAGGTCGGGTGGAACCTCGCCGAAGATCGCGCGCAACCGGGCGCGCTTGCTCTCGACGTTGGGCGGGAGGTCGACCTCGAACACCCGCCTGCCGCGGGACCGGCAGCCGCGTGTGTCGAACCCGGCACCAAGCACCACGACGACTCCGGCGTCCGAGGCGTCCAGCTGTTCGTCGATGTAGCGCTTGCGGCACAGCATGCTCGCCCACAACCCGGGGATCTTCTTCTCCGTCGCGGCGAACAACGCGTTGCGCACCGGTCGCCAGCGGGCGGCAACCACCGCCATTCGCCCGGAAGCGGGCAGGATGCGCGCCGCGAACTCGTCCCGCACCAGCGGGTGTGCCTCGTGCTGATCCACTGCGGCGATGACCATCGGTCCGATGGCCGTACCGGCGACGGCGGTGTTCATGAAAGCTCCTCGAAGACGGCGTCATTCACGACGCCGACCAGGCTTCCCGGCACACCTGCGGACAGCCTACAACCACACCACGCTCCAAGGTTCGCCGAACCTCAGCCGAGAAGCGGTTTCCGGGACGAACCCGACCGCCTATCCTGAACAGAGGTGTGTCGGGAAGGCTGGTCGGCGTGACGATGTCCTGTGCGAAGGGAAAGTCATGCCCACCAGAAGAGCGCTCGTCGTAGGCGAGGGCACCAGCGGCCTCGCCACCACCTACCGCCTGCTGCGCAGCGACTGGGACGTCACGGTGCTGACCACCGGCGCTCCCCCGCGATTCGACGGCGTTCCCGCAGCTCTCACCGACTTCGGCCTCGGCGCGGCACGCCGGCTGGGACTGTTGCCGGCACTCACCGAACGACGGCAGCCCCGATGCGCTCTCGTCCAGGTCGACAGCACCGGCGTACCGCTCGCGACACACCCCAAGCCTTCTCCACGGCACCCGGTGCTGGGCCGGGACGACGTCGCCGCCGTGTTGAACGACGTCATTGGCAACGCCGCACGCCGGCGCGACGCGCGCGTGCCTGAGCTCGTCGCGGACGATTGCGGTGTCACGGCCACGTTCGCCAACGGCGACGAGGACTGGTTCGACCTGGTCGTGGGTGCCGACGGAGCGTGCTCCGCCATCAGGGACGCAGTCTTCTCCCCTCCTGACGACGATCTGCCGCGCTGGTCGACGCTGTCCGGCCGGATCGAGCTGGCTTCGTCGTGCGCCGTGTCGATGCATCACGCCACCAGATCCCTTCGTCTGCATCCTTTGCGGGACGGGCATTCCGCCGTGTCGTTCGCCTGGCGGCACGCTCTGGACACACCCTGGCAGCAACTGTTCGCAGACCTCGGCTGGCTCGTTCCCGAACTCGTGTCAGTTGTGGACGGTGCACCGGGCAGCGCCTGGGAGCGTACGAACCGATGGGTGCACCGGCGAATCGCGCTGATCGGTGACGCCGCGTGGTACCTCGGACCGCACACGGAGCGCGGCGTCTCGCTCGCACTCGGCGGTGCCGAACTGCTGGGCGACGCGCTGGACATCTTCCCCGACTCCGATCAGGCTCTGAGCTGGTGGGAACGCACACTGCGCCCGTACGTACGGCGCGCACAGACCAGGGCCCGAGAACTCGGCGACCGGGAGGTCGCGTGGGGCTCACCGAACACGAGAAGCGCGAATTGGACGCGATAGAACAACACTTCGCTGAGGACGACCCCGCCTTCGTCACGAAGCTGACCAAACCGTCGTGGCGCGTGCGGCTGTCCGGCCCTGCTCTGTGCGTGGTGGGCCGGCTGGCGTCCAACCTGGCCAGCCTGGCGCTCTTGGTACCGCACCAGGCAGGTCCGTCCGGGTGAGAACCCGTGCCGGAACGAGACGGAAGCTACCGCTGGCAGTTTTCGCGAGGTATGCCTTTGCGTCATGCAGACCAGGAAGGCAGCACTCGGCTCCGCCGCGTTCTTCGTGCTGGCACCAGGTGGCGTCGCCGGCGTCATCCCCTGGCTACTCACGCGCTTGCAGATGCGTCACCGAGGGCCTCGGCACGCCCGAACCTGTTGCGCCGCCGGACCGGCTGATGGTGGGAGGGCTCCACCGGCACGTGCGCAACCCGATGTACCTGGCGGTCCTTTCGCTCATCCTCGGGCAGGCACTCCTGTTCGGACAGTGGATCCTGCTGCCTTACGCCGCGATCGTCAGCCTGACGTTCGCCGCGATGGTCCACTGGCATGAGGAACCCGTGTTCCGACGCGACTTCGGCACCCAGTACGACACCTACCGCGCCGCAGTGCCTGGCTGGTGGCCGCGGTTGCGTCCTTGGCGCCAGACCTCACCCGCACGCGGCGCTGTACCTCACCCGGCGTCGTTCCCATCACAGATCGGCAACACCCTCGGCTCTCGTCGCACAGGCCGTTTCCGCTGCACCGCATCGGGAACGCTCTGGGGAATCCCTGACTCGACGGGAGGCTGTGATGGTTCGATGGTTCTCACGCACTTGGCAGGACCGGGGCAACGACTCCGCCATCCCGAAGGAGAAGCTCGGTACCTCGGTGATCGGACCTGGCGGCGGAGCGAGTACCGGTTCGGGCTTCAACTATCCGTACGGAGCACCGGCAACACATCCTCGGTGGACGCCGCCGGGCGCCCGTGGGGTCAGTGCGGTGTCATTCCTTGCCGGGATCTGGTTGTTGCTGGCTCCGTTCGCGCTCAACTACGCACCGGCCGCCGAAGGACTGGGCGCGTACTGGAACGACCTGGGTCTCGGCACCGTGATCGCGGTACTCGCCTTGGTCCGGGTGGTGGCACCGCAACGAGTGCCGTGGCTGAGCGCTGTCAACGCCGTGCTCGGTGCCTGGCTGGTCGCGTCGCCGTTCGTGCTCGACTACCACGCGCGTGCCTACGCGTACGAAGCTACGGGCAACGACGTAGCCGTGGGGCTGCTCGTCTTCGTGATGGCGGTGGTGAGTGCCGCGACGACGTATCAGCACCCCGAACGGCGGAGGCAAAGCGAGTCCGGAATGTGACGCAGCGAGGTGCGGCTACTGGCGAGGGAACGAGGCACGTCCGTTGGCCAGCCAGACCATCAGTACGAGGCCCGCGAGCAGGGAGCCGAGGGTGTCCATAGCCAGGTCGGCGATGGTGTCGCTGTAACCGACGCCGATGCGGACGCCCGCCACGATTTCGGCGAACCACTCGTAGAACTCCCAGACCACACCCAGGGCAAGGCCCACGACCGCGGTGAGGAACACCACTGCGGCGCGGCTCTGGTGTCGTTGGGGCGGTAGCAGCGGGGTGCGCAGCAGCAAAAGATAGGTCGTGGCGGCGAGCGCACCGGTGCAGACGCAGTGCAGCACCCAGTCCAGCCAGGTGATCTGGCGGTACCAGTGGAACAGCGACGCCGCCGTGGCGAGCGGAAGCAGGACGCAGACCGCGAGATCGAAGGGACGAGGTAGACCGGCCAGCCTGGGCGCCAGCAGGATCACGAAGACCAGGCCGAGCCGGATGGCACCCTCGACCTGGTCTGACAGCACGGTGAACACAGCCGCCGCCAGCACAGCGACACGCAACACGTCGGCAACGATTCCTGCCGTCCGCAGGGCGGCGTTGGTCGTGGTGGGCACGAGATTCACGCTCCTGGGCAGGGCGACAGCCGGGGACCGTCGGTGGTCGGCGGATTGTCGGTAGTGGCGAGAAACAGGGTGACCTCGCCCACGAGCACGACAGTCAGGAAGAGCACCGGTCGCCAGCTGCGGGTGATCGCGAGCGCGAGAGGGCCCATGACCAACGCTGCGGCCACGACTCCGCGTGTGCTGCCGATCCGACTCGCGTAGGAGTTGAAGGTGTCCAGCAGGGCGGTGCGATGGTCAGCCAGCCATGTCACCACGGCGTGGTCCCAGGCCAGCGGCACTGGCCCCTCACTGTCGGCGCTCACCAGCAGGCCCGCGCCATAGAGCAGGCCGAGCAGCAGCACCCAGGCGGTGACGAGCTCGGCGCTACCGCGCCAGGGATGCGGAAGAGTGGGCGGATGCCTGCGCGGCACCGGCCGCAGCTCGGATTCCGCCTCAGGTGCGAGTCCGCTCGACAGCGGCGCGACCTCCACGCCGGGTGCACGGCCCCAGCGCCGGAAAGCGATCGCGGTGATCCCCAGCCACAGCAGCCCCAGCAGCCAGCCCGCGATCACGTCGCTGAGGAAATGCACGCCCAGCGCCATCCGGGAGAAGCCCACCGCGACAACCACGACACCGACCAGTGATGCGAACAACCAGCGCGCGGATCTCCGCACAACGGGAAGGAAAATCAGCAGGAGGACACCGTAGGACACCAGTGACCCCATCGAGTGTCCGCTGGGAAAGCTCGTGCCGGTGGTGGCAGCGACCGGGAAGTCCACCACGGGCCGAAGCCTGCCGACGAGCGCCTTGACCACACCGTTGAGCACCAGCGCGCCGAGCGCGGTGATCACGGCACAGGCGGCGAGCCGCGGCTGACGGCGGATCAGCAACCAAACCGCACCGACGGTCACCACCCACAGCAACATCCCTGTGCCGCCCAGGTCGGTGACAGCAGTCAGCGCCCTGACCAGAATGTCGTTGTCGGCCACGAGATAGTTGAGGCCGTCGACGATCGCGACATCCAGCTCGTGCAACGGTTGCCATCGCAGGTGGACCAGCGTGAGCAGCAGCCCGAAGCCCATTCCCGCCGCAGTGACGAGGACCAGACCGAGGATTGTGCCGAGCGCGAGACGTTCCACACGCGACACCGCGTCCGATGTGGATCCGTTTGGCACAGTCGTCCCCGTCAGCTGATCGTGACCTCGCGGTCGGCGAGTTGTTCCGTAGTGGGCTACCCACAGACGTAGCGACTATCGGTGCCTGCTGCGGAATCTCGCGAGTGCGCAACAGCGGGGGCGACCGGATTACCGCTGTGTTGAACGGGAACACCAGCTCCATGAGCGGACCAGCCACGCGCGGGCCACTGTTTTCCGTTGTGCGTGACCGTCTCCGGCACCTTCGCGAGTCGGTGGGACAGACTCCCGTGCCAGGTTGGTGGGACGTCGTCAAACGTGTGCCAGAGGCGGTGTCGGCTGACCGGTTGCCGTTGGTCGCTGCTGGGGTCGCCTTCTTCGTCATGCTCGCGCTGGCGCCCACGATGATCGCGTTGCTCACGGTGTACGCACTCGTCGCGGACCCGGAACACGTGCGGGATCAGCTCGCACCCCTTCTCCGCGTGGTACCAGGAGAAGCGGGCGATCTCGTGGTGCAGCAGCTGCGTGCGGCGGCTGAGATCGACGTCAGCGGGTTGACCACGGGACTGGCGGTCAGTGCTGCCACGGTGTTGTGGAGCATGTCCAATGCCGTGCGATGGCTCATCGCGGGACTCAACATCGCCCACGGCGTCAGGGAGACGCGCGGGTTCTTCCACCTGCGCGGGCTGGCGCTGCTGTTCGCGATCGGAGCGTTGGTCGTGGTGGCGGTCGGGCTCGCGGTGGTGGCGGCGGTTCCCGTTGTCCTCGAAGTTATCGGGGTCGACTCGTTCACGCGGGTCGTGGTCAACCTGGTGCGATGGGCTGGAGGTGTCGTTCTGGTGGCACTGGCGCTGGCCGTGGTGTACCGGTTCGGTCCCAACCGCGGCAGAACCGGCTGGCACTGGGTGACCGCCGGCAGCGCGGTCGCGGTGGTCGTGTGGCTGGCTGGATCAGCCGGTTTCGCCCTGTACCTGACCTACTCCTCCGGTTACCACCGGACCTACGGGACCCTGGCCGGAGTCGCGGTGCTGTTGTTGTGGCTGTACCTGTCGTCGTTCGCGGTCCTGCTCGGCGCGGAGCTCGACGCCGAGATCGAAAAGGATCGGAACGACGGCGGCTCAGATCGTCCCGCTCACTAGACCGGCCTCACCTCCTGTCGCGCGAGTGTCGCCTCATGTAGACCAGAAGTCCGACGACAACCACCGCCGTCACGGCGGCGACGAGTGCGATGTAAGCCTGATTGGGGCCGCGTTCTATCGCGGTCCACAGCATGCCGCACAGCAGGGCGACGCTGATCCACCCTGCCGTGACCTTGGCCGGGTAGAGCGCTTCGTTCTGGCGCCGCTGAGAACGGCTCTTCCTGGCCATGTCCTTGCTTCCTTTCGCTACGGACGTCGGGAATGCGCCCTCGGCAAGCGGGTTGGCGATCATCAGGTGCGCGTTCGAGGCACGCTGGGGGCCCGCGCGGCCCTCTCCTGCTGCTTGGGG
This sequence comes from Lentzea rhizosphaerae, assembly GCF_042649515.1. Lineage (NCBI taxonomy): Bacteria > Bacillati > Actinomycetota > Actinomycetes > Pseudonocardiales > Pseudonocardiaceae > Lentzea > Lentzea rhizosphaerae. The sequence continues at coordinate 28,866 of NZ_JBHRZI010000032.1, forward strand.
TGCCATCGCGCTCCTCCTCACTGCTCTGCTCAGAACAAGCGGTTCGTCATCGTGTCGTCGGCGGGACGGTTAGCTCGTGCTGTAACGCCTGCTGATCGGCGAGAGCGATGGCGAGCTGACCGGCAGCCGTCGGATGGAACGGCGCCGCCGCATTCACGTCCTGGACGTACGGTTGCGGGTCGCACAGCCCGTGACCGGTGAAGTCCGGCCGGACCGGCGTCGCCCCAGCCGCTTCGGCTCCCCTGCGCAGCACCTCGTTGAGCGAGTGCAGCAAGGCGAGGAGCGACTTCTGCATGGCCGGCGTGAGCCCATGCTCGGCCAGGCAGTCCTGGCTCCCTCCGAACGGGTCGAAGTAGAGGTTGATCAAAATCTGTGGATGAACGGGAAGCGCCCTCAGTCGCAACAGCAGTTGCTCGTAGTTCAAGCTGAACTCCGCGAGCTGCTGTTGGAAGTAGGCTGTGGACGCGTTGTTGTCACAGCTCGGCGTGACCGCGCACAACCGGAGCAACGACGACCAGCCCACATCGTTCGCGCCTATGCTGACGATGACCACCTGGGCCCGCTCGCTTTTCTTCGCGACCGCGAGCTGCGGCGGCACCACCACATCCCCCAGCTGCTGCGATCCGGCGACGCCCGCAGTGATCGTGGCGCCGCCGCAGGCCAAGTTGACCACTCGCCAGCGGTTGACGGCGGCGAGTTTCGCGGCGAACGCGTCCGCGCTGCGCCCACACGCACGGGCCTGCGCGGTCGGCTCGGCAACGGCCGGCAGACCCGCTCCTGTCGCGACCGAGACTCCCAGCACCAGTGCGTCCACCGCGCCGAGCTCAGGTTCTGCCGCTGGCGGAACACCGGGCAACGGGGTCCTCCCGACCAGAGCTGCAAGGGAGTCGACCTCGCGCAGCCGGTCTTGAGCCGTGCGTGCTCCGATCATCACTGCACCCACGTTGACAGCTTCGACGCACAGCAGGCTGGCCAACAGCACGACAACCGTGCGTCTGCGGGACAACCGCATCCAGCCGACAACAGCACCGGCCAACAGAAGTGCGAACACTCCCGCGATCAGCGTCTGCAGCAAGAAATACCGCTTCCAGCCCACCGCGAGTGCCCGCCCCAACGCGTTCACCGAGTCTTCCGCCTCGCGCGAGGCGACGAAGTTTGCGATCTCGCTGTTCAGCGTGATGCGGCTGAGGGCGAGCCGAGGGCGAACTGGTCCGTCGAAGTGCACCGAGGTGCTCAGCCGTTGGCCGAACAGGTTCAGCTCCCCAGGTCCTGACGGCGTGAGCGACGCAACCGCACCGACCCGCACCGTCTGCCCGGCCACGGACACCGGCTGCATCGGTGTGACCGTCAGCGACACGGCGACCGCCGCCACGACGACGACAGCGATCACCGCCACCGCCACCGCCCGCTCACCCCAACGTTTCACCCCGACTCCCCGGCCTCTGCTCCGCTCATTCCCTTCGCCTGACCGGGTTTCACCCGCAGACGACACCAACCACGTGCGGGGTCAGTTGCAGGTGGATCGAGACCTGTCGAGGCCACGTGCGGTGTTCACCGGACGGGCAGAAGTGCTTCCGTTACCTGGTGTGGCCACGCCGCCTCCTGTGATCACCGGCTTTCCGCGTCATGCCACCGATTCCTGACCGGGCGTCATGGGCGAAACCTGACTTCGTGCGACAGGCGCCGAGTACCGCCAGTGCGCCCATCCACTCCAGCCGGCCCTCGATCGCAGCAGGATCGTGACTTCGGTATCGATACGCGCACGAAGTCCGGAGCGTCGCTCGTTTCATTCCCTCAGCTGTGTCCGAGAGGGCAATGCGCGGGGACACGAGACCAGGTCAAAGCCGTCGACGCCGCCGAACGCGGTGGGACGCCACCGGCAAAGTCAACACCAAGCCGGTCGTTCAACTGCGGTCGCTGAAGCGAGAACAATCACCCACGAAGTCGAAGTGCTCGCGGAGGCCCGCCGCGTCGAACACCCGATCGACGGCGCCGCACCCCGTCAGTGACATCGCAATACCGCGTGCACGTGCACAGGTGTGGGCTGCCACCAGTACGTTCAGGCCACTTGCCGACAGGAACGTGAGCCCTGACAGGTCGAGGACCACCTGCCGCAGATCTTGGCTGAGATGTTGGTCCAGTCGTTCAGCGAGCAGAAACGTGGTCAACATGTCGACCTCGCCGTCGAGCTGCACGACCAACCGCCTGGGGCCGGCTCTCCTGCTGCGCACCTGCAACACCCGGCAGGCTGCGACGGCGCAATCGGGCTCCGGCGAGACTGTCCACGGCATCTCGTGCTCCACGAGATCGAGAAGTGGTCGCATGTCGCGCTTTCCGATCAACTCCCTGGAGGATCTCATCCGACAGGTTCACCGTACTCACGCTCGCATTCCCTCTTCCTTTCGTTTGCACAAAGTTTGTGCGATGCATGAGTCTCGATTGCTCGATCTTCTGGCTCGCCGCTTCCCCGCTGGTGGTGTGGTGCATATCCAGAGCGGGCAAGGGTAGCCCGACTTCATGGCGGAGCAACGTGGAAACCAGACCTCCAACACACCTCAGATCAGTGAGTCCGAGCTCGTGCAGGAAGGGTACAAGATTCCGAAGTGCCCCAACGGGCACAGCACCTTCGAGCGCAGGACTGACGAGCCGTAGCCCATGTTCTTCGACTCCTGGAGTGGGCTGCTCCGCGTGGTGGTCATCGGTCTGTGCGTCTACGTGACGTTGGTGGTGGCGCTTCGGCTGTCGGGCAAGCGGACGTTGGCCAAGATGAACGCTTTCGACCTCGTGGTGACGGTGGCGCTGGGCTCCACGCTCGCCACCGTTCTGCTCAGTTCCGAGGTGGCGTTGGCCGAAGGCGCGCTGGGTCTGGTGCTGCTGATCGGCGCGCAGTACGCCGTTGCCTGGACTTCGGTGCGGTGGCGGCCGTTCCGTGCTGCGGTGAAGTCGACCCCGACGCTGCTGGTGTGGCAGGGACGGTTGCGCGACCGGGCGCTGCGCGAGCAGCGCGTCAGCCGGGCGGAGGTGCTGCAGGCGGTGCGCTCGCAGTCGCTGGGCGGGCTGGACCAGGTGGCGGCCGTCGTGCTGGAGACCGACGGGTCGTTCAGCGTCATTCCCGCGAACTCGGCCGGTGACCTCGGTGCGCTCGACGACGTGCCGGACGTCCACCGGGAATGAGCGCCCCTCGAACACCGCCCGGACCGCCGCCGAGGGTCGAGGACATCACCAGTCTCCGGATCAGGACGACCGCGGCGGCGACAGCGATCTGCTGCCAGCTGAGCCCGAACGACAGGTGCACCAGGCCGGCGGCCAGCAGCAGGTCGAGCAGGACACGCAGTGCCGCCCGGCCGGACCTGCCGGTGACCAGTGCCACCGCCGCCGAGATGAAGGCGCACGCGACGATCAGCGGAATGAGCACCGTCACGACGGTGTCCGCTCATCTCCCGGCCCACGTTCGGAAACCTGCTTCTGCTCCTCGGCGATCTCACGGCCCAGGAAGTAGTTCAGCGCGGTCCGGATCGCGGCGATCGCCGCCAGCTGACCGATCTGGGTGAAGGTGGGAGCGATCGCGGTGCGCAGGATGTCGCCCGCGAGCTGGAACTCAAGGCCCAGCGCCAGGAACCTGCCCAGCATCAGCCGGATGGGTGTGAAGACCGCCGCGTCGCGCTGCCGCACACCGTCGACGACGAACCTGATCGCCGCCCACAGGGCACCCAGCACGATCACGGCCGCACCGGCCGCCTCCACGACCCGCACAAGCACATCGATCACCGCACGAAGGCTCTCCTCACCCATGCGCCGGTGGCTACCCGCGACCAGTGGGAGCAAACAGGCCCGCCATCGCGGACGACCTCGTTAAACGGCGATCATCGGTGATGGAGCCGAGGATGTCGATCTCCACGTGCTGGATCCGGTCAATCGCCCACCGAAGTGCTGCTCAGCACCACCAGCCTGTCGTCACCGCGCAGCTCGCCGACCGCCGGGTCCTCGACCCAGATCCGCTCACCGTCCCGCACAACGGCCAGCACGTCGTTGCCGCACTCCAGGGGCGAACTGCCGACCTCGTCCGGCATCACCGGGCGTTCCGCCACAGCCCACGCCAGATCGGGCAGCTCCTCGTACGGAAGGCTTTCGATCTTGAGCGCCCACTCGCCGACCCGGTCTGCAACGATAACGTGGTCAGCACCGAGGTACTCGACGAGCTCGTGCAGCTCTGTGCTGCGCACCAAAGTGGTGATCGTGGCGGTCTCGTTCAGGCTGCGCACGACCGAGGTGATGCGCAGGGCCAAGGCGTCGTCGACGACGGCAACGACGATGTGGTCCGAGTTCTGCACGCCGGCCGACCACAGCACGTCCAGGCGCCAGCCCTCACCGGCCACTGCGTGCACACCGTCCACTCCGGCCTGCGCGACGCGCTCCGGATCAGTGTCGATGACGGTGAAGTCCGTCGCATGCCCTCCGGCGAACAACGCACTCAGAACGACGCGACCGCGGGCGCTGTAGCCGATGAGCACGGCGTGAGAGCGCATCCAACGTTCCCCATCTTGCGCGGGCGGGTACCGGCCGCCGATCCTTCCGGCCGGTACCCGGATCTCCCCGTGGTGGTTTGGCGCGGACGCTCGCCCCGACCGGTTCGCGTCCGCCTCCGCCAGTCTGCCGGAAGCCCGCACTGTGCAACCTTGCGAGGCCCTTTCGATGAGATCTCATTGTCGTTTCGAACGCGAGGCGCGCGGACGTCCACCGGTCCACAGGTAGATCCCGCCCACCACGACGGCCATCACGAGGACTCCGAGCAATACGTCGGTGCCGCCGCTGTCGTTGTCCTGGGCGAGGTTCTGGGTCCTGGGCACGTTCGGCACGGCCTGGGGAACAGCGGCAGCGGGCGCCGAACTGGTCGGCTTGACCGGTGCGGCCGCGAGCGCGGCGAGCGGAATCGCTTCCGTGTCGGTGAAATCGACCATGCCGGTCGCTTCGAGGACCTGGATGTGGTCGAGCACGACTTCCATGCACCGCTTGGCGAAGTCTCGGATGAGAGTGTTGCGGGTGCCGGTGCGAACGACCGCGAGGAACTTGTACACACCGCCGTGCGCCGCACGCAGACGGTTGGCGAAGATGCGGTCGAACTCGACGCTTCCCGCAGGGGCGTTCGTCATTTCGGCGATCCAGCCCTGCTGGTCGGCGTTGGCCTCGCTGGGCAGCTGGACGTTCAGCGTGCGGCCCAGCTCGAGAACCTTGGCGTCCAGTTCGGCGTGCCCGTCGATCAGATGCCGTCCGGCTTCCTTGACGAGCGGGTTGGCGGACTTCTGCAGCCCCAGCCGCCCGGCAGGCCCCTCCCACAGTCCGGCCAGTCGTACCTTCACGAGCATGTCTTTGCCCGCGGGTCCCATCGGGCCGAACTGGGTCTGCGTGTACTCCGGCCCGAAGTCGGGCTGCGCGGACGCCTGCGGGACCGCGAGCAAACAGATGACCGCGAGCGCCGTCACCACCTGGGCGAGACGTGTGAGCACTGTGGATCTCCCTCCGCGTACAGCGGCGAACGTGTGTGCTGACACGGAGGGATACGGACGATTCGGGCAGCCGCGATTATTGCACTGTGCAAGCGTTACCTAGTCGTTACCAACGCAGACGGTGCAGTAGTGCGGACCCAGCGGGCGGTCCGAGCCGGACCAGCCCGCTTGATCGGCCTGCAGCCAGAGGAGGTCCCACGCGAAGAGACCGGTGGCGCTGGTGCGGCGAGACCGCCCGCATCCGTCGCACACGAGAATCGTTCCCGTGATGCCTTCGTCGGTGGTGGGCATGCCCGTCACGACTGGTGGTGGCCTTTCGTCGTCCCGAGACAAGCGTCGGCCGCATCTTTGCGGCCGACGCCTGACCTTCCCCGGAAAGCGCGCGCAGGCACGCGCCCACTACGGGCGTTCACCCGCGGCGACAAGCATGCCGGACACATGCACTGTGCAACCTTACGAACTCCTTCCGAAGGCACGCATTCCCGTCGAGATGCGGTCACCATGGCAACGTGATAGAAGCAGCACTAGAAACCAACGAGGAAAAGCAGGACATGGATTTCTCCGTGCTGCTCGTGGACGACGACGAGCGCATCCGCCAGGCACTCGGGCTCGCTCTCGCAGACGAGGGCTTCGACGTCGACGAGGCCGTCTCCGGCGAGGACGCGTTGAGGCGGCTCGACACCGACACGTTCGACGTCGTACTGCTCGATCTCATGCTGCCCGGTGTGGACGGTCTGCAGGTCTGCCGGAGACTGCGGGCTCAGGGAGATCTGCCGATCATCATCGTCACCGCGCGCACCGACACACCCGACGTCATCGCCGGATTGGAAGCAGGCGCCGACGACTACGTGACCAAACCTTTGGTCGCAAGCGAGCTGGCCGCACGCATCCGAGCGCTGTTGCGCCGACGCGGCGGCCCCAGGCAGAACGTCTCCTACCGCGTCGAGGACCTCGAAATCTGGCCGGACGAGGGTGTCGTACACCGCGGCGGTGAGGAGATCCGGCTCACCCGCACCGAGTTCCGCCTGCTCGCCGAACTCGCGATCGCGGGCGGGCGGATCGTGACCAGGGAGCAGCTGTTGCAGCGGGTATGGGGCTACGACTACTACGGTGACACCCGGCTTCTCGACGTGCACATCCGGCGACTCAGGACCAAGGTCGAGCACAACCCCGAGGACCCGGTGTTCGTGCTGACCGTGCGCGGCTCCGGCTACAAGTTCGGCCCTCCGAGATGATGGTTCGCCGTCCGTCGTTGCGTTGGCGGGTCGCCGCCGCGCTCGGCCTCGGCTCGGTGCTGGTCACCAGCCTGCTGGCGATCGCGACCTGGAATCTCGCATCCGATTACATGCTCAGACAGCGCCTGCAGGCCACGACCCGCCAAGCACAGGTCAACCTCCGGCTGGTCGAGGATGCCGTCCGCACCAACTCGGACGGGCTGACCGAACTGCTGACCGGGCTCACCACCAACCCGGACTCCACGATCATGCTCTTCCGCGCGAACGAGGTGCTGACCAGCGGACGGCAGGTCGACCCCGCTGTCGTGCCCGACGACCTGCTCGCGATGGCACGCGACGGCACTCCAGCCAGGCAACGTCTGCGCGCGGACGGCATCCCCGTGATCGCAGTGGCCCAGCCGCTTGCCGACGGGCAGGGCGTCTACGTCGAGCTCTTCCAGCTCGTCCAGCTCGACCGCACGTTCCGGTTCCTCAGCGGCCTGCTGATCGCCGGAACGGTGCTCAGCGGCCTCATCGGCGTAGGGCTCGGTTCGTGGGCCAGCAGACGCGCGCTGAGACCGTTGACCGAGCTGACCTCCGCGGCATCACGCATCGCCGGCGGAGATCTGAAAGCACGGCTGCCGGACCAGGCCGACCCGGACCTGGGCCCGTTGGCGAACACGTTCAACTCCACGGCCGACGCACTGGAGCAACGGGTGCTGCGCGATGCCAGATTCGCCGGCGACGTCAGCCACGAACTCCGGTCACCGCTGACGACGATGGTCAACGCGGCGGCCGTGCTGCGTCGCAGACAGGCCGAGCTGCCCGGCACCGCGGGCAAGGCGCTCAGCCTGCTCACCTCCGAGGTGGACAGGTTCGCCCGCATGGTGGTCGACCTGATGGAGATCAGCCGTGCCGACCAGGACGCCGACCGTGAGGACTTCGAGCCGCTGGATGTCGGCGCACTCGTCCGAGGCGCCGCGAGCCTGCGACTGGGTGCGGACGTCGAGATCGTCGTCGAACCGCCACCCCCGCTGGTGCTCGGAGACAGGCGCAGGCTCGACCGGGTGATCGGCAACCTGATCGAGAACGCCGAACAGCACGCCGGAGGTGCCGTCCGGCTCGCGGTGCTGCACCACCGGGGGAACGTCCGGCTGGAGGTCGACGACGCAGGCCCAGGCGTCCCCAGCGACATGCGGACGCAGGTGTTCGAGCGGTTCACTCGCGGGGCCAGAGCCGGCAGCCGCGGCGCCGACACCGGTAGCGGGCTCGGCCTCGCGCTCGTCGCCGAGCACGTCCGTCGGCATCACGGTCGCGTGTGGATCGAAGATCGGCCTGGCGGCGGAGCGCGCTTCGTCGTGGAACTCCCGGAGGCAGCCGCATGAGGACCGTCATCGCCGTCGTGGCATGTCTTCTGACCGCCTCGTGCGGAGTGTCCACGCAGGACGAGCCTGAGCCTCTTGGCACACCGACGATGTCCGGTGAGGCACCCACTCCCGTCGTGACGCAGCGCCCGCACCACTCGACGCCGGCGTCGAGTTCGAGCACTCCTGTGCCGTCAACGGCGTCGACGCCCACCCCGTGAGCGATCGTTAGCGACTCGTCAGGTTCGTCGACGTGTGAGTTCGGACAGGATGGGAGGAATCCGCCGGAAGGACCTCGTTTTGACCCGAAGCCGATCCATGCCCGCTGACGCGGAGGCCGTCTTCGACGTCGTCTCCGACCTCGACAACATGACCTCCTGGCTGCCCGACTCCGTCGAAGTCGAGCTGTCCGGCCCCAACCTCATCCGGCTCTGGTTTCCCGGCCGCCACGCCGATGTCGACGTCGAGCGCCGGGTCAACGTCGACTGGGACCGGCTGCGCATCACGTGGGGCAGCGAAACCACGACCAGCTGCTCGGGGACGCTGCAGGTGCTTCGGCTTGCCGCCGACCGCAGTGCGGTCAGCGTGCGGCTCACCGGCCCGCCCGGCGCATCCATGAGCTCGGTCGACGCCTGGACCGAGGCGGCACTCGACGCGCTGGAAACGGTCGTTGCCTCCGAATGCCGCACAAAGCAGGCGATGCACCAGCCCGTCCGGTGATCACAGCACCACGGTTGCGGTACAACAGTCTCATGACTCGGTCCAAGGTCGGCGCGAACGACGTCGACGCGCTCACCGACGCCGTGCTCACGGCGTCGCGCCTGCTGGTCGCCGTGTCCGCGCGCTCGCTCGCCGCGGTCGAGGACACGATCACCCTGCCGCAGTTCCGAATGCTCGTCATCCTGGACACTCGAGGAGCGATGCGACTCAGCTCGCTGGCCGAACTGCTGGACGTCAACCCGTCGACCGCGACCCGCATGGTGGACCGCCTCGTAGCGACCGGGATGATCGGACGCCAGCCCAACCCGGCAACGCGCCGTGAAGTCGTCGCCGAGTTGACCGATGGAGGTCGCCGTGTCGTGCGAGGCGTGACGAGGCGGCGCCGCGCGGCGATCGGGAAGATCGTGGCGAGGATGTCGGAGGGGCAACGCCGGGGACTGGTCGAGGCGCTCACCGCGTTCACGGAGGCGGGCGGCGAGCCTGCGGTGGCGGCCGGTGACCTCGGCTGGATCTGAGGAACTCAGCCCAGCCACTTGCGAAACATTTGGGTCGCTCCTCTGTTCGCTGTCGGGTTCGCTTCGGGCGTACCCGGTCACCCGCTCAGCTCACGGCCCGTCAGCCGGTCGCAAGGTCGGACCACCCGATCGAGTTCGGCACGGGTGAATCCTCGCCCGTGCGTTTCGCCCGGTGGGCAAGCGGAACCGCGGGCAGGGGTTCGGGGGTGCATCGGCGCGCACCTCCGTCATCGCGTCGAACCAAGCGAGGGCAAGCAAACGTTGCGCCGTAGAGGTTGCCGGTGCAGCAGCCCGCCACGGTTGCTCAGCTGACCGGGCGCATGAGCGCCGAGCTGAAGGCATCGGGTGATCCCTGGGCCAAGTCGTGACAACTGCCTCACGAACTGCCGTTGAGCGAGACTGAGCACCTAATTAGACGGCAGTCGAACTGACGGCGGTCAACGCGTGTGATCAACGCGGTCGAGGCACTCCTTGGCCGCAGCTCCGCGCCGATCCACCGCGATCAGCTCACTACCTGGAAAGCGCAACCTCACCTCCTCGCGGTGAACATCTGCCGGTGAATTCAGCGCTCAGGTTCTTTCTAGCTGCTTCTGCCATAGGGCGGACTAACGTAGTACCGCGTGCCGAGCCATCTGAGGACATCGACTGGCCGGGCCGAGGATTGATGAGCAGCCTAAGATTTGCTCTCTGTGCGGCAGCTAAAGCTATCCTGCCGGTTTGTCGCCGAGGCGCTTGCCAAACGATCACGAAAGCAACACGTGCGGTAGGACCGCAGTCTCCTGACGGTGGTTGCGGAGATCGCGCACATTCGACCCGCGAGGCCAAGCGACCGCCGCTCGTTAGGCCGGCACACAACCACTTTCTCGATTGGTTGCGAAGTTGCGCCCGAGAGGTGCCCCGAGATCCCCCGAACTGTGGCGGTCGTGGTCCCGCTCGACGCGCGGTGCCCGCACGGGGGACGACCGCACCAGCCGCGTACCGGCGGGATTGCGTCGAGCAGCGGTATCAGCTGGGTGACGTCGTTGCGGTTAACCCGTTTTGGTTCGCGTCCGCGTTTCGGGCGCGGAGACGGGCACCAGCGCGATGTCGCCGGGCAGGCTGAACGAGATGCCCAGCACCACCGGGTGGCGCGGATCCTTGGTGTCCAAAGGGATGAACTCGGCGCACCGGTGTCCACGCGACTGCTACACAGATGTCGCTGAGACTTCCGTCTACGCCGCCGTCGGCTTCCGGCGGCCGAGGCGTCAGCAAAACCCTGCTGCACAAGGTCACCGCCGACGACGCCGACCTCTGGACGTTGCAGACCTCGATCCTCCCCACGAACCGCGCCAGCCTCGCCCTGCACCACTCCGCGCTTCCACGCTCTCGACGCCCGCGAACGCATCGCGCCACACCACGGCGTGTGGCGCGACACCGTCTTCCTCGAACGCCGCGCAGCCGACTGAGCACCTGACCGGAAGTCCGGTCCGCACCTTCGCCGGCCGGTTGGGGCGAGAAGCACGTTGGGCCCGAACGTGCTTCTCGCGCCAGAGACGGACACGACCGGTGTCCGGCTGCCGACACCGGGAGCGAACCAGGTCTTCCGCGTCCCGAGCTGGACGGCAGGCCGAGCCGGTTGACGCGGTCGGCAACGGTGATTTCGCCCTCCGCGTCCTTCGCGGGGGCGCAGCCGGTGGCGGCGAGAATCGCGATCGCCGTCGGCCTTGGGCTCCGCCATGCCGCCCACAGGGCCTTCGTGCCCGCGCACGCGGGCCCATCGGCCGCGTCCACCGGCGTGCGTCCGGATCCACGATGGACTGGTGACCAGCAACGTTCTCGACGCTCCGGCCTCACCACTGCTCGACCGCGTTCGGTGCGGCCTGATCGGTGACCACGAGGTTCTCGACGGGCCTTACGGTCCGCGCAGGATCATCTACGCGGACTACACCGCATCGGGCCGGGCACTGGATTTCGTCGAGGACTTCATCCGCGCGCACGTCCTCCCCCGCTACGCCAACACCCACACCGAGAGCTCCGGCACAGGGCTGTACACGACGAGGCTGCGCGAACAGGCCCGGAGGCTCATCCGTGATTCGGTCGGTGGCACGGACGACGACCTCGTGATCTTCTGCGGCTCCGGTGCCACCGCGGCCATCAACAAGCTCATCGGGATTCTCGAGATCCGGCTTCCCGCGGGGCTGAGCGAGAAATACTCGCTGCGAGACCGGATTCCGCCGGATGAGCGTCCAGTGGTGTTCGTCGGGCCGTACGAGCACCACTCCAACGAACTGCCGTGGCGCGAGTCCATCGCGGACGTCGTCGTCATCGGCGAGGACGCCCACGGTCACATCGACGTCGCCGAGCTGCGCAGGCAGCTGGTCCGGCACGCCGACCGGCCGCTGCGGATCGGCAGCTTCTCGGCGGCGTCCAACGTCACCGGGGTGCTGACCGACGCCGACAGCATCGCCGCTCTGTTGCACGATCACGGCGCGCTGTCGTTCTGGGACTACGCGGCGGCCGCGCCGTACGTGCCCATCCGCGTGCGGGAGAGCGCGCCGGGCCGCGGCGACCACAAGGACGCGATCTTCCTGTCACCGCACAAGTTCGTCGGTGGACCGCAGACACCCGGCGTGCTCGTGGTGCGCCGGGAGTTGGTGACCAACGCGGTGCCGACGGTGCCGGGCGGCGGCACGGTGGCGTTCGTCCGCCCGGACGGCCACCGCTACCTCAACGATCCGGTCGCCCGCGAGGAGGGCGGCACACCCGCCATTGTCGAGTCCATCCGGGCCGGGTTGGTGTTCGCGCTCAAGGACGCCGTCGGCACCCGGCTGATCCAGGCGCGCGAGGAGCGCCTGTGGCGGCACGCCCTAGCCATCTGGGAGGACGAGCCTGGCATCGAGATCCTCGGCCACCACGCCGCGGCCAGGCTGTCGATTGTGTCCTTCCGCATCCGTGCCGGCGAGCGGTTCCTGCACCACAACTTCGTGGTGGCCTTGCTCAACGACCTGTTCGGTATCCAGTCCCGCGGCGGTTGCTCATGCGCAGGACCGTACGGGCACCGGCTGCTCGCGATCGACGCCGAGCACTCGCGCGGCTACGACCACGAGGTCGCCGTGGGCTGCGAGGGCGTCAAGCCGGGCTGGGTGCGGCTCAACTTCAACTACTTCATCACCGACGCCGTCCGCGACTACCTCGTCGAGGCCGTGCGGCTGATCGCGCAGTACGGCCACCGGCTCCTGACCGACTACGTCTTCGACCCGCACACCGCACTGTGGCGACACCGCGCCGCGGCGACCGTCCCGCTGGGGTTGCCAGACCTGCGTTCCGTCGTGACGGCAAGAACATCGGCCGAGTCAGCCGAGGTCGACGACAGCGTCCTCGCCTCGCAACTGGACGATGCCCGGTGCCTGCTCGCCGGGCGTGCGGACCTGCTCGACGACGGCCCCACCGGGCTGCCCGAGGACTTCGAGGCACTGCGGTGGTTCGTCCTGCCGCCGGTCTGCCTGCTCGGTCAGGCCAGCGCCAGGAAGAGCTTCTCCAGTTGAGCCCGGTCGGCCGCGGCCTGCTCGGAGTCGTCGGAGATGCACTTCTCCAGCCCGCTGGCGATCAGCTTGAAGCCGGCCCGGTCCAGCGCCCTCGACGCGGCCGCCAGCTGCGTGATCACGTCCTTGCAGTCCCGTCCCGATTCGATCATCTGCACGAGACCGCCGACCTGGCCCTGAACCCGCCGCAGCCGCTTGACCACGTCCGCGAGGACGTCTTCGTTGAGCTCCACCCGCTACCTCCTTCAGTACCCCCCAGGGTACCCCAACCGGGAACACAGGTTCGCCGTACGACGTTGAACCAGATACCCCAGGGGGTACCAGAGCGAGAGGAGAAAGCTCATGGCGTCCATCGAACTGACCAGAGCCAACTTCAACGAGATCGCGGGCCGGCCGGGCACCGTCCTGGTCGATTTCTGGGCGTCGTGGTGCGGCCCGTGCCGGATGTTCGCCCCTGTCTTCGAGCAGGCCTCGACCCGGCACGGCGACATCACGTTCGGCAAGGTGAACACCGAGACCGAAACGGAACTCGCGCAGGCGTTCGGCATCTCGTCGATCCCGACGCTGGTGGCGATCCGCGACGGCGTCGTCGTCTACGCCCAGCCCGGCGCACTTCCCGCTGCCGCGCTCGAGGAGCTGATCACCCAGGTCGGTGAGCTCGACATGGACCAGGTGCGCGCCGCCGCACGACCACGCCGGTGAGAGGACCCACAACCGTGAAGTACGACCTGACCATCACGCTCGACCTGTCCTACGAGGACGCCGTGCCCGCCGTCCGCGCGGCGCTGAAGGAACAGGGTTTCGGTGTGCTGACCGAGATCGACGTCCGGGCGACCATGCGGATGAAGCTCGACGCCGAGGTCGAGCCGTACGTGATTCTCGGCGCGTGCAACCCGCCGCTGGCACACCGGGCACTGGAGGTCGATCGGACGATCGGACTGCTGCTCCCGTGCAACGTCGTGGTCCGGGCGGACAACGGACGCACCCTCGTGCAGGCCCTGAACCCGAACGTGATGACCGAGATGACGGGACGGGAGGAGCTGCGGCCGATCGCAGAGGAGGCGGGTGAGCGCCTCCGTGCCGCGCTGGACTCGCTGACCTCATCGGTCACAGCGGCAGACTGATCGTGAACGCGGTGCTCTCGGCGCTGGACGTGGCGGTGACCATTCCACCGTGTGCGGTCACGAGCTCCCTGACCAGGGCGAGCCCGATACCCGTTCCCGCGACAGGTCGTCCGGTGCGGCCGCGCCAGCGCCGCTCGAAAACGCGCCCCAGCTCCTCCGCGGGGATGCCCGGTCCGGTGTCGTGGACGGCGACGACCGCCGTCTCGGCCGAGCGGTGCACGCGCACGGTGACGTCACCAGGCGCGCTCGAAGCAGGCCGCACCGTGGAGACCGCGGACATCTCGCTCATGCGCGAGTCGCTCAACGGCCTCACCGCACTCGATGTCCAGCACGTGTACGGCAACCTGCTGACGGCGCCGCAGCACCACCTGGCGGCGTTCGACCGCTTGCTGAGGCGGTGAGGTGAGGAAGTGGCGGCCCTACTCGGGGCCGCCACCCGTCGTCACCTCGCGGCGCTTGCGCGCGACGAGCCACGCGCCACCTGCTCCGGCGACGAGCAGGACCGGGACGGCCCAGGCCGCCGCGGACAGCTGCTGGGAGAGGACGAAGCCGCCCATGACGAGCACGAACCAGCCGAAGCCCTTGCGCAGCACCGTCTCCGGGATCCGCCCGGTCACCCTTCCACCGATCAGGCTGCCCACCACAGCAGCAACGGTGACCATCGCGGCGAGCTTCCAGTCGATGTGGACGGTGGTCAGGTAGCCTCCCAGCCCGGCGAAGGACTTCATCGCGATGACCACGAGCGACGTGCCGACGGCGACCGCCATGGGCAGTCCGCCCAGCAGCGCCAGTGCGGGCACCACCAGGAAGCCACCGCCGGCGCCCACCAGACCGGTGACCAGACCGACCGCGAGGCCTTCCGCGATCACTCGGCCGACCGGCAGTTCGGCGTGCGGCTTCGCCGGGGCGCCGTCGCGGCGGCCGCGGATCATCGCCACCGCCGTCGCGATCATCATCACCGCGAAGCCCGCCAGCAGCCACGTGCCGGGGATGAGCTCCGAGAGCCGGCCACCGCCGTACGCGCCCGCCATGCCGGCAGCGCCGAACACCAATCCCGTGCGCCAACGCACTCGCCCGGCTCGTGCGTGCGACACGGCGCCCACGACACTGGTGACGCCCACGACGAACAACGACATCGCGATCGCCTGCTTGGGTTCCTGCCCGGCGAGGTAGACCAGGATCGGCACGGTCAGGATCGACCCGCCGCCACCGAGCACACCCAGCGCGAGTCCCACAAGCACCGCGGCCAGCAGCGTGAGCACCAGCATCCCGCTCACCCGCTCCGGTCGCTCAGCGCCGCGACGACTGCCGCGAAGGTCGTGCGCGGGCCGCGGTTGTAGGGCAGTTTGGCCAGCAGCATGCCCATCACGCAGGTGTTCGTCAGGGCGGCGAGGACCAGTCCGGCGCCGACGAGGCCCGCGAGCCAGGTGACCGGCGGGACCAGCAGACCGACGACCACCGCGGTGAACACGATCGCGCCGGCCACCAGCCGGACCTGGCGTTCCAGGTCCCAGCGCGGTTCGCCGTGCCGCACCTCTCCGCCGGCCGCCTGCCACGCGACGATGCCGCCGTCGAGCAGCCGGAGGTTCGGCAGTCCCGCGGCGGCCAGCGCCTGCTCGGCCTCCACCGCCCGCCGACCGGACCGGCAGATCAGCACCACCTGCTCGTCCAGGTGGCGGCACAGTTCGTCGCGGTGCTCGCGCAGCAGGTCGAGCGGCACGTTGTAGGAGCCGGGGATGTGCGTGGCCTCGAACTCGCCGGGCGCGCGCACGTCGATCAACCGCGGACCGGCACCGGACTCCATCTGCCGCCGGAGCTGTGCGACGTCCAGCTTCACCGGAGTGCTCACGCCTCGTCTCCCTCCACGGTGAGGCCGGTATCCCGGACGGTGCTGAAGTCGTCATCGACGTGCACAACCTCACGCCCGGCCGCGGCCAGCACGCTCGCCGCGATGGAGGCCCGGTAGCCGGACTGGCAGTGCACCCACACGACACCGTCGGGCACGTCCACCACCCGTTGCGGCAGATCGGGCAACGGGATGTGCACCGCACCGCCGAGGTGGCCCTGCCGCCACTCACTGGCCAGCCGCACGTCGAGCACCACGTCCGCAGGCGGCATCCCGTGCGGTGCCCTCCCCGCCCACGCGGCGGCCAGATCGGCGAACGTCGTCACGGTCACCTCACCGAGATCGTCCGCGTCGCGGGCCCACTGCTCCGGTGTGCCGGTCGCCGCAGCCGCGGGGCGGTCGATGCCGATCCGCGCCAGCTCGCGCTGCGCCTGCGCCACCTGCCCGGCGGACTCGCCCAGCAACGTGATCGGCGCGCCCCACGGGACCATCCAGCCCAGCCAGGTCGACATCGGCCCGTCCAGCCCGAAGCTCAGCGTGCCGACCACGTGCTGGTGGGCGAACGCCTTGCGCGAGCGCAGGTCCACCACCCACTCCTGGGCGTCGATGCGGGTGCGCAACTCGGCCGGGTCGGCGATCCGCACCGGCGTCAGGTCGACCAGCTCGGCGCCCCGTGCGTTGCGCACGCCCATGTGTGCGTAATAGGCGGGATAGGCGTCCAGTCCGGCGAGCATCTGGGCGACGAAGTCATCGGCCTCCAGCCGCAGCGCGGAATTCGTCGCCTTCTCCCGGCCGATCGTCGACGACGGCGCGTCCGTCTGGGAAGCCGAGCAGAAGCTGCCGAACCCGTGCGTCGGCCACACCTCGGCACCGTCCGGCAGCAGGTCGGCCAACCTCTGCACGGAGGAATGCTGGTGGTGCGCCAGGACGTCCGCGTGCTGCTTGCCCAGCAGGTCCGTGCGACCGGTCGTCCCGAACAACAGCGATCCACCGGTGAACACGCCCAGCGGCCCGCCCGGGCCGCGCAGGACGTAGGACACGTGGTGGAACGTGTGCCCCGGCGTCGCCAGTACGGTCAACCGCATCCGGTCCGACAGGACGATCTCGTCCCCGTCGCTCACCGCTAACCGCTCGAACGCGACCTCGTCCGCCGCCGCCACGGCGTAGACGGCACCGGTCAGCTTGGCCAGCGCCAGGCCACCGGACACGTAGTCGTTGTGCAGATGGGTCTCCACGACGTGCGTGATCTGCACTCCGCGCCGGCCCGCCAGCTCCACGACGCGGTCGACGTCCCGCTGCGGATCCACCACCACCGCCACCCGCCCGTCGTGCGCCAGGTAGCTGCGGTCACCCAGTGACGAGGTCGCCACGACCTCGACTTCCAATGACATGGTCATTCCCATCTCTCACCGAGCCTGGGGTTCTCCGGTGTCCCACACCGGACTCACATACCCCAGGGGGTACCTGCTCCCCACCGTACGCCCTCGCTTCGCCGGGCTGCAACTACCCCCGGGGGTATAGGCGTCAGCGTGGTTTGCTCCGCGAAGCATTGAGCGGCAATGCTTCTGTCACACCAGGACAGCGGCGAGGCAGCCAGAGCCGAACAGCACGGCGTCCGCGGGCGAAGGTCCCGCCACCGTCCGGACCGAGACGGAAGACGCCTGCCGACCGGGACCATCGGCCCTGCACCAGCAGGTGAGGCAACCGGGACGCTCGAGGTATGAGGCGACCCAGCCAGGTGGACGCCGGAACGGCAGGCGGACTGCCGTACCTCCGCGTGGGATCAGGGCCGGTGCTGGTGTTCCTGCCCGGCATCACGGCCCACCACGAGGTGCCGGTGGGGATGGACCGCCGGTTCCAGCTCGGCCAGCTGCGGCCGCTGGCGCGGCGGCGGGAGGTGTGGTGGCTCAATCGCCCTCACGGCCTCACGTCCGGTGTGAGCATGGCCGACATCGCCGCCGACCACGCGGTGGCGCTGCGCGAGCTGTTCGGCCGTCCGGTCGACGTGCTCGGCGTGTCCACCGGCGGCAGCGTGGCGCTCCAGCTCGCGGCGGACGCCCCGAGCGCGGTGCGGAAGCTCGTGCTGGTCTCGGCCGCGTACGCACTGGGCGAGCGCGGTCGCCACGCGCAACGCGACACCGCGATGTGGCTGCGTGCGGGCAGGACCCGGCGCGCCGCGGTGTCCATGATGGACATCATGGGTGCCGGTCCGCTCTCCCACGGCGCCGCCAAGGCCATGGGCTGGCTGCTGGGCGGCACGTTCGTGGGGCGAGGCGACCCCGACCTGCTGGCGCTGATCGAGGCCGAGGACGCCTTCGATCTGCACGACCGCCTGCACGCCATCACCGCTCCCACCCTCGTGGTTGGCGGTTCACACGACGCCTGCTACGGGCGTGCACTGCTCGAACGCACTGCTGCCGCGATCCCGGACGCCCGGCTCGTCCTGTTCCCCCGCAAGGGCCATCTCGGCGTCAGCCCGTCGGTCGTGCGCCCCGTACTCGATTTTCTCGACGAGCCGTGAGAAAGCAGGTTGTCATGTCCCCGCGTGAGGTGTTCTTCGACTCCGCCGGCGTGCGCTGCGCCGCTGATCTGTACCTGCCCGAGGAGGCGTCCGGCCCGGTGCCGTGCGTCGTGATGGGGCATGGCGGTAGCGGCACCAAACGGCTCGGACTGCCTTCCTACGCCGAGAAGTTCGCGCGCGGCGGTGTCGCCGCGTTCGTCTTCGACTACCGCGGCTTCGGCGCAAGCGGCGGACAGCTGCGGCAGGTCATCGACGTCGCCGCTCAACGGGAGGACTACCGGGCGGCGATCGACCACGTCCGCGGCCTGCCCGAGATCGACCCGCGTCGCGTCGCCGTGTGGGGTACCTCGCTCAGCGGTGGTCACGTACTCGCTGTCGCCGCCGCCGACCCCGGCATCGCCGCCGTGGTGTCCCAGGTGCCCATGATCGACGGCATGCACCGGGGACGCACCCTGCGGCAGCGCCTCAACAGGGAGGTCACCACGCGCACCTGGCAGTTCGTCCTGGCGGCGGTCCGTGACGTGCTGGGCGCCGCGCACGGCAAGCCGCCGCGCACGGTTCCGGTCGTCGCCCCGCCCGGACAAGTGGCGGTGTTCACCGAGCCGGAGGCACGGGAGACGTTCGAGGCACTCGGCGGCGAGGCGACCGGCTGGCGCAACGAACTCGCGCCGAGGTTCCTGTTCGCGCTTCCCCAGTACGTTCGCGGCACCGCGGAGCGCCTGTCGATGCCGTTGCTGATGTGCCTGGCGGACCACGATCTGCAGGCGTCCAGCGCCTTCGCCGCCCGCGTTGCCGCTCGCGCACCGCACGCCGACCTCCGCCTCTACCCTCTCGGCCACTTCGACGTCTACACGGGTGAGGCCTTCGACCAGATCAGCGACGCGCAGCTCGCGTTCCTGCAAACCCACCTGTTCTCGCCGAACCGGCGAGAGCTCCCGTCCAGGGCGACGCGTCTCGACGTTCCGCGGGTCGAGCGTGTGCTGTCACGGAAGCAGGTCGGCCGGGCACTGCGTTTCGCCCGTCCCGTGCTGGTCGACGAGCTGGGCGAGCGCGCAGCGCACGAGGTGGCACACCGCATGGCGCGGGAGTACGGCGAGGTGGCAGCCGTCGTTCCGGCACTACGTGCTCCGACGAGCCGGATGACGCTGCGGCTGGCCGTCGACTCGCTGGTGCTGTACCGGTCCCTGCCTCAGGACACGGCCCCGCACGTCAAACGAGCGCTCGTGTCCCGGTTCGTGGCGCGCTGGATGGACGGCCAGTTCGACACCCCGATCGCTCGGTGGGTCTACCGGCATCGAGCACCTCACCTGCTCCTGCGGCGTTTCTGGTTCGCCACGGCCAACCTCGCCGACGAGCCGGACGGGTGGCGGTTCCGGTTCCTCAAGCCGAGGCCGGGCCTGTTCTACGGGGTGGACGTGACCCGCTGCGGCATCGTCCGCTTCCTCGCCGATCAGGGCGCGGCCGAACTCGCACCCCTGATGTGCCAGGGCGACTACCAGATCATCAGGTTCCTGCCTCCGGGAGTGCGGTTCGTCCGGACGCAGGTCATCGCCGAGGGTGCGCCGTACTGCGATTTCCGTTACGCGACAAGGTGATCCGCATGACCACCGCAGGCTTCGCGTGGGCTGAGCTGCTGGGCGGTGATCCGCGTCCGTGGATCGCGTCGTCGGACGAGCCCGCGGCACGGTGGGTGCTGGCTACGCAGGTTCTCGGCGAACCAGCTGATGACGTGCGGCGTCAGGTGCTCGCCGATGCCGCGACGCAGCGGCTGGTGGACCGCCTGCCCGATTGGGAGGCAGGTGATCCGCTCGCTGGTCACAACAGCGTCGCTTTCGCCCCCAACCTGCTCAACCTGCTCGCCGACATGGGCGTGCGCGGCGGTGACGACGAGCAGGTCGAGCGGCTGCTCGACCGGATGCTCGCCCACCAGGAGGACAACGGGCGCTTCCCGTCCTACGCCGCACGCAGGCTGACCGACGCTCCGGTCTGGGGTGCGCTGCTGTGCGACGCGCACGCCGTTGCCGAGGTGCTCGTGCGGTTCGGCCGGGAACGGGATCCGCGTGTGCGTGCCGCGTTGCGGCGCATGGAGGACGACCTCACCGGTACCGCGCAGGGACGCGCGTGGCCGTGCATCCCGCATCCGGTGCACGGCTTCCGCGGACCGGGCCGCGCAAGCGACTTCTGCCCGCAGGTCACGCTGCAGGCGTTGCGCACCTTCGCCGGTCTGCCCGCGGGCGATCAGCCCGCCGGTCTGCTGGGCGTCGCGTCGGTCTCCCTGGCCGCGTGGCGCAGACGCGGCACCGAGAAGCCCTACATGTTCGGGCACGGCCGGGGATTCAAAACGATCAAGTGGCCGCCCACCTGGTACAGCGTCTACGCGCTGCTCGACACGCTCGGCCGCTACCCGGCGCTCTGGCGCGCCGAGGACGCGCGACCGGAGAACCGGCGTGCGCTCGCGGAGCTGCTGGCCTGCCTGGTCACCTACAACAGGGGTCCGGGCGGTGCGGTCGTTCCGCGCTCGGTGTACCGAGGACTGGCCGACTTCTCCTGGGGGCAGAAGAAACGGCCATCGGCGTTCGCCACGGCCCGCGTGCTCGCCGTCCTGGTGCGGTTCGACGACCTGGCGGAAGACGCTGCCGCGGTCGACGTGCGGCGGCTGCCGAGTTCGAAGGGCGGATCCGGGACCGCACTCCCGCCACCGTGAGAGACACCCGGCTCACGTCTCCGCCGACATCCGTGCGTTGTCGTTCAGGCCATAACGTTGCTCGATCGCCTTCACCAGCAACGGCCTGATCTCGCCGACATCGGCACCGGCCGCGATGCGGCTCTCCAGCCTGCGAGCGGCGGTTCGACGCCCTGGACCCAAAATGGAGCGGGGGACGGCCGAAGACGATCGGTGAGCAGATCCGTGAGCGGATCTGCGGTGTCTCGTGGCAGACCACGACCACCTGGAAGGCCTCGACCGACCCGGACTTCCTGGCCAAGATGCACCGGATACTCGATCTCCACGACCATCCACCCGAGGACGGGCGGGTGATCTGCGTGGACGAGTTCGGGCCACTGAACCTCATGCCCCGCAAAGGAAAAGCCTGGCGGCCACAGACCAGACCGCGCCGATTACGGGCGACCTGCAACCGCTACGACGGCGTCATGCACATGCTCGCCGCCCTCGACCTGGCCACCGGCAAGATCCTCTACCGGATCCGGTCGCGCAAACGCCACAGCGAGTTCCTCGGCCTGCTCGAAGCCCTGCTCGCCCGCTGGCCGGGCGAGAAGTTGTATCTGGTCATGGACAACTTCTCCCCGCACCGCCACCCCGACGTCCACACCTGGGCCGCCGGCAACCAGGTCGAGCTGGTGTTCCTGCCGACCTACGGGTCCCGGCTGAACTGGATCGAGGCCGAGTTCGCCGCACTGCGCTACTTCGCCCTCAACGGCACCGACCACCGCAGCCACACCGAACAGAACACCGCGATCGCCGCCTACATCCGCTGGCGCAACGCCCGCGCCAAGCCCAAGACCGGCTTCGCCACCGACTCACCCATCCGCACCTGGACCCATTACCCGGTCAACGTTGCTTGACGCGCCACTGGGTGTGCCGAACGTCGATCTACGGGCCCTGGGGCATCAGTGGCAAAGCCGGACCAGGACGTCCGCATCGTGGTGCACGCTGGGTCGGCTGACGAATTCGTGGCAATGCGACAGCACCTGACCGACATGCAGCCAGCCGAATACCCATCGCCGTTGTTCTACTTCGTGGTGGGGACAGTTCAAGACACACCCTCATCGCGCTGCCCCACACCACCCCCGATCCCACCACTACCCCCGACAACGGCAGATGTGGCGGTCACCGACCACCGCCTGATCGCTCGCCGCTGAACAAGTCCGCCGCGAACCGTTGTCGCCCGGCCTCCGACCCGCTACCGTAACGTCCAGAATGATAGATATCTCTTATTTAAGAGGTGAGCCTTCACTATGTACATCGCTGCGGCGACGGACAGCGTGTCCCTCGCTCCGGACTGGCTCCGCCCGGCGGCCGCGGAGACACACCGCCTCGGGGAGGTGCCGGCCGCCAACGTCGGGGACGCGCTCGGGCGGATGACGGTGCTGGACGGTGGCATCAGGCGGTTCGCCGGCCGGTCACCGCTGGTCGGCACCGCCCTGACGGTGGACGTGCGCTCGGGCGACAACCTCGCCGTCCACCGGGCGCTCGACGAGGCGCGGCCCGGCGACGTCCTCGTCGTCAACGGCCACGGCGACATCACGCGCGCGCTCGTCGGCGACCTCATCGGCGAGATCATGGTGAATACCGGGGTGACCGGTGCCGTGGTCGACGGCGCGGTCCGCGACGTCGAGGCGCTGGCCGGCATGGGGCTCGCCATGTACGCGCGGGCGGTCACCCCGGCCGGTCCGTTCAAGGACGGGCCCGGCGCGATCGGTGTCCCGGTGGCGGTCGGCGGTGTGGTGGTGGCGCCGGGTGACGTGGTCGTCGGCGACTCCGACGGCGTGGTCGTCGTCCCGCGGCACCGGCTGCGCGAGGCCGTCGACGCACTGGACGGCATCGGCGAGAAGGAAGAGGCGCTGCGGCAGCGCATCCTCGCCGCGCGTCCCGGTCGCCCGGCGGTGACGCGATGACCGCCGTCCGGATCCACGAGCTGCGCCACTTCTCTCGGCGCCCGGCCCTCGGCCAGTCCTCCCCCGGCGCGGTGTCCCTGGCGCTGGGCGAACCGGACTTCCCCACGCCGGCGCCGGTGGTCGAGGCCGCCGCGGCCGCGCTAAGGGCGGGAGACACCCACTACGCGGACCAGAGAGGCCTTCCGGAGCTGCGCGCCGCGCTCGCGTCCCGGTTGCCGGAACACCCCGGCCGGACGTGGAGCGCGGACGACGTCGTCGTCACCCACGGCGCCACCGGCGCGCTGGCGGCGGTCGTGCTCGCGATGGTCGGGCCCGGCGACCGCGTCGTCATCCCGGAACCCGCCTACTCGCTCTACGCCGACCTGGTCGTCCTCGCGGGCGGCACCGTGGACTTCGTCCCGCTCGGCCCCGACCTGCACTGGGACCTCGCCGCACTGGCCGCCGCGCTGCCCGGTGCCGCCATGATGATCTTCTCGAACCCGTCGAACCCGACCGGCGTCGTGCACCGCGGGCAGGAGCTGGAGGCGCTCGGCGAGCTGCTCCGCGGCTCCGGCACGCTGGTCGTCAGCGACGAGGCCTACCACCGGCTGGTCTACCCCGGTCACGAGTGGATGTCGGCGCTGTCCGTCGAGTCGCTGCGGGACCGGACGGTCCAGGTCCAGACGTTCTCCAAGACGTACGCGATGACGGGCTGGCGGATCGGCTACCTGGCCGGGCCGCGAGCGGTCGTGGACGCGGCGGCGCACGTGCACCGCACCCTCAACGGCTCGGTGAACACCGCCGTCCAGCGCGCCGCACTCGCCGCTCTTGCCCTGCCGGACAGCGTCGTGGACGCCATGGTCGACACCTACCGGCAGCGCCGCGACCTCGTGGTCGAGCGCCTCACGGGCGTAGCCGGCCTGCACCTCGTGCCACCGGAGGGCGCGTTCTACGGCTTCCTCCGCTACACCGCCGACCGCCCGTCCGAGGAGGTCGCCCGCGCGCTCGCCGCACGGAAGGTGCTGGTCCGCGCCGGATCGGAGTACGGACCGTCCGGCGAGGGATACATCCGGATCTCGTTCGCGGCCTCCGAGGACGACCTGCGGACCGGACTGAACCGCATCGTCGGCCACCTCGCACCCGAACGGCCGGGCCCGCCATGATCGGAGGCGATAGGCTTCGCGTGCACTTCTACGAGGACAGGAGGCCCGTGTCCGATCGGCAGGCCGCCCCGCGAGGCGGGCGCAAGCTGCGCAGTGACACCCTGCGCAACCGCCGGCGGCTGTTCGAGGCCGTGCGTGAGCTCGCCAGGGAAGCACCCGACGAGCTCACGATGCAGGCCGTCGCGTCGCGCGCCGAGATCGGTCCCGCCACCGCCTACCGGTACTACTCCTCGCTGGACGAGGTGCTCGCGGCGTACGTGCTCAGCGTCGTCGAGGAGCTGAACGAGTTCACCACCGAGTCGACCGCGCAGGGCAGGCCGCTCTTCGACGCCGCCGTGGACAAGTGGCTGGACCTGCTGGTCGAGCACGGTCCCGCCCTGGTGCAGCTGCGGTCCCGCCGGGGCTACCTGGAGCGGCTGCACAACGGCAACGAGATCATCGAGACCATGCGGAACGCCTGGTCGGAGCCCGTGCTGGCGCTGCTCGGCGACCTGGAGCTGCCGGCGAAGATGCTCGAGCACGCCCTGTTCCTCAACAACATGATCTACGACCCGCGCGAGGTCCTGGACCTCATGAACGAGACGAGCCTGTCCCGCCGGGAGATCGTCACCCGGCTGACCGAGGCGTTCTGCGGCGCGCTGCGCGGCTGGGCCCGCGTCGGCTGACCTCCCCCGCGCGGCCCCACGTCAGCACCTGATCCGTTCCCCGGCTTGGGACCCGCGCGCCAATTAATTGATAGAATCATCTCAATCAATAATTTAGTTGCGATCTATGAACGAAGGAGTCGTCATGTCCGGTGCGACCACACGAGCGAGCGACCTCGCCTCCCGGACGTTCACCGCGCGCACTCCCTGGCAGAGCGCACGCCACCACGACGTCCACGTGGCCCACGCATGAGCGACGCGAGCGCCGAAGTCGCGCAGCGCATGGCGGAGGCGGCCGGCACGTGGCTCGCCTCCCTCGACCCCGGCCAGCGCGAGGTGGCGGTCGGGCCGGCACCTCGCGCCGACGGCGAGACCGAGGCCGAACGGACCCGGTGGTTCTACACGCCGACCGACCACGGCGGCCTGACCCTCCACGAGCAACGCCCCGCCCAGCACCGGATGGTGATGCGGCTGGTCGCGAGTGGACTGTCCGAGGCCGGATACACCACCGTCGCCACCGTGCTGGGCCTGGAGAACGTCCTCGACCGCGTCGAGGGCTTCTCGGTGGACTGGGGCCGGGAGCGCACCCGCGACCCCGGCCTCTACTACCTGCGGGTCTTCGGCGAGCCCGGCGGGCCGCGGCCGTGGGGGTGGAGGTTCGGCGGCCACCACGTCTCGCTCAACAACCTCGTGGTGGACGGGCGGGTCGTCGCGACCACGCCGTGCTTCCTCGGCGCCGACCCGGCCGCGTCGCCGTTGCTGGGCGGCACGGCACTGCGCCCGCTGGGAGCGGCCGAGGACCTGGCCGGTGAGCTGGTCCGGTCCCTGCACCCCGACCTCACCGCCCGAGCGGTGCTGTTGCCCACCGCTCCGAACGACGTCGTGGCGGGCAACAGCTCCCGGGTCGGGGACCGCGTGCTGCGGCGGCGCGAGCTGTGGCGGCGCGGCGGGCACGTGCCCGACCGCGCAGACCACCCGGTCACCGGCCTGAACGACGCCGACCAGCGGGCGCTGGCCCTCACGCGGGAGCCTCAGGGCGTGCCGGGCAGCGAGCTCGACACCGGGCAGCGGGAGCTGCTGCGGGCGTTGCTGGGCACCTACCTCGGCCGCGTCCCGGACGGCGTCTCCCCGCTGTCCCGCTACGACGACCCGGCGGCGCTGGACGCCGTGCACCTCGCCTGGGCCGGTTCCACCGCGGCGGGCGAACCGCACTACTACCGCCTGCGCGGTCCGCGGCTGCTCGTCGAGTGGACCAACGTCCACCGCGGCGCCAACCACGCGCACGCCGTGTGGCGGGACCCGGAGGCCGACTTCGGCGGCGACGTCCTGGCCGCCCACCATGCCACCCACCACCCCTGAACGGAGTACGACGTCCATGGCCGGTCCACCCCAGACCGACACCGACCCGCACACCACCCGTCCCACGCTCCGCGGGTCGTTCGGCATGTGTGCCTCGACGCACTGGCTCGCCTCCGCGACGGCCCAGTCCGTGCTGGAACGCGGCGGCAACGCCTTCGACGCGGCCGCGGCGGGCGCCTTCGTGCTGCACGTGGCCGAACCGCACCTCAACGGGCCGGGCGGTGACCTCGTCGCCGTGCTCGCCGCCGCGGGCGACCCGTCCCCCGTCGTGCTGGCGGGCCAGGGCCACGCACCGCGCGGGGCGACGATCGAGCATTTCCTGGCCGAGGGCCTGGACCACGTGCCCGGCGCGGGCGCGCTGGCCGCCGCGGTTCCGGGCGCCGTCGACTCGTGGCTGTGGCTGCTCGCCGAGCACGGCACCTGGGACCTGCCCGAGGTGCTGGCCTACGCAATCCACTACGCCGAGCACGGCGTTCCGGTCGTGCCCCAGCTGGCAAAGGTCCTGGCGACCGTCGAGAACCTCTTCCGCACGCACTGGCCGACCTCGTACGCGCTGTGGATGCCGGAAGGCCAGGTGCCCCGTGCGCACGAGACCGTCGTGAACACCACTTACGCCCGGACCCTGCGCCGGTTGTGCGCCGCGGGCACCGGCGGGTCGAGAGCGGCGCGCATCCGTTCCACGCGCCGGGCCTGGCGCACCGGCTTCGTGGCCAACGCCGTGGCCGAGTTCGCCGCGGTCCCCCACCGGCACTCCAGCGGCACCGACCACGCCGGCGTGATCACCGCCGCCGACTTCGCCGACTTCGTGCCGTCGCTCGAACCCGCCGTCACCACGGAGTTCCGCGGTACCACGGTCGCGAAGGCGGGTCTGTGGTCGCAGGGACCCGTGCTGCTGCAGGCCCTCAGCCTGCTCGACCACTTCGACGACGAGCAGATCGACCCGTCGACCGCGCAGGGCGTCCACACGATCACCGAGGCCGTGAAGCTGGCCATGGCGGACCGCGAGGCGTTCTACGGACACCTCGACCCGGCGCGGGCGGAATCCGTTGTGCGGCAACTGCTCCACCCTGGTTACAGCGAGGAACGGGCCGGTCTGATCGGCTCGGTCGCGTCGACCGCGTTCCGGCCCGGCGACATCGGCGTCCCGCCGTACACACCGCCGCTCGTCACCGCGCAGGACGCCGTCCCTGCGGACGGGGTCGGAGAACCGACCGTGCAGCAGACCGGCGAGACCCGCGGCGACACGTGCCACAT
Organism: Lentzea rhizosphaerae; assembly: GCF_042649515.1. NCBI lineage: Bacteria > Bacillati > Actinomycetota > Actinomycetes > Pseudonocardiales > Pseudonocardiaceae > Lentzea > Lentzea rhizosphaerae. Next base: position 56,229 of record NZ_JBHRZI010000032.1, read on the forward strand.
CGACGTCGTCGACCGGTGGGGCAACATGATCTCCGCGACGCCGTCGGGAGGCTGGCTCCAGTCGTCGCCCGCGGTGCCGGACCTCGGTTTCGCGCTGGGCACACGGCTGCAGATGACCTGGCTCGACCCCGCCGCGCCGTCATGCCTGGAGCCGGGACGGCGGCCCCGCACGACGCTGAGCCCGACGCTGCTGCTGCGCGACGGGCGCCCGATGGCATCGCTCGGCACGCCGGGTGGCGACCAGCAGGACCAGTGGCAACTGCTCTACCTGGTGCGCACGCTCGCGTTCGGCCTCGGCCCGCAGGAGGCGATCGACGCGCCGGCCTTCCACACCAAGGCGTTCCCGAGCTCGTTCTGGCCGCGGACCTGGAGCCCCGGCAGCCTCGTCGTCGAGGAGCGCGCCGGTGCCGCCGTCGTCGACGGTCTGCGGGAACGCGGGCACGACGTGGCGGTGTCCGGGCCGTGGAGCCAGGGCCGGCTGTCGGTGGTCACCCGCGATCCGGACACCGGCGCCCTCGGGGCGGCGGCGAACCCCCGTGGCGCCCAGGGTTACGCGGTGGGCCGGTGACCGCCCGCGTCACGCCGGTGCACCTGGTGCTGGCCCTCACCTTCTCCACCGGTGTCGTCGACGCCGTCGGGTACCTGCGCCTGGACCAGGTCTTCGCCGGCAACATGACGGGCAACGTGGTCATCCTCGGCATGGCGGCCGTGGGAGGCACCGGACTCCCAGTGCTCGGTCCGGCCCTGGCGCTCGTGTTCTTCCTCGCCGGCGCGGCCGCGGGCGGACGGGTGCTGCGGACCGCCGCGCCGGGCTGGGGCCACCGCTGCACGGCGCTGCTGGCCGGCGCCGGCCTCGTGCTGGCCGCCACCGCGCTCGGCCTGGCCCTCATCGGGACGAGCGCCTCCGCAGTAATGGCGTCCTCTCTCGCGCTGGCCATGGGCACGCAGGCAGCGATAGCCCGCCATCTGGGCGTCAAGGACGTCACCACCGTGGTCGTCACCTCCACCTTGACCGGACTCGCCGCCGACTCCCGGCTGGGAGTGGCCCGCGGCCAGGGCGCGGGCCGGCGCGTGGCCGTGGTCGTGCTCCTCGTGCTCGGTGCCGCCGCTGGCGCGGCTCTGTGCCTCGTGCACGAAAGTCTCGCGGTCACCGCGGCGGCGGCAGTCGTGCTCGCCGTCACCGGCTTCGGCCACGTGTCCGCCTCCACCAGATCGTCCTCGTCCCCGACGAGAAGTCCCGTCACCGCACAACGACCAGGAGGACGCCCATGACCACCACCCCGGTCGCCCCAGCCACGATGAGGAAGTCGGCTCTCTGGGCGCTCGGCCTGCTGGCGCTCGCCACCGGCGCGCTGGAGTCGGTGGTGACGCCGACCTTGCCGCTGCTGCAACGCGAACTGGACATGAGTCCCGCGCAGGGAGCGCTGCTCAGCATCGTGCTGCTGATCACCGGCGCGCTCGTCACCCCGGTCGCGGGCAAGCTCGGCGACCGCTACGGCGGCAAGCGCATGTTGATCCGGCTGATGACGGTGGTCTGCGCCGGCGGCCTGGTGTCGGCGCTGGCACCCAACCTGCCCGTGCTGCTGCTCGGCCAGGTGCTGCAGGGCGCCATGGTGGGCGCGCTGCCGCTGTCGTTCATCCTGGTGCGCAAGCACCTCCCCGCCGACCGGTCCAAAGTGGCCATCGGCGTCGTCAGCGGCCTGTTCGTGGGCGGCGGGATGGCAGGGACGCTGTCCGCCGGTCCCGTGGCCGAGCAGCTGTCCCGGCACTGGATGTTCGCACTGCCCACGTTCGCCGTCATCGCGGCGACCGCGCTGCTCGGCCGGCTGATGCCGGACGACCAGCCTGGTCACCCTCGCGAGAGCGGGATCGACTGGGCGGGCCTCGCGCTGCTGAGCCTGACGCTGGTCACGCTGATGCTGGTCCTCGCGCTGGCACCGGAGATCGCGGCGCAACCGCTCGTGCTCGCGGGCCTCCTCGTCCTGCTGGCCGCGTTCGCGACGGGGTGGGTCGCCGTCGAGCGCCGCGCGGCCTCTCCGATGGTCGACCTGACCATGCTGGCCCAGCCCGCGGTGTGGAAGTCGTGCCTGCTGACGTTCGTGATCTGCGTCGGCACCTCCGGGGCGCTCTACCTCGTGCCACAGCTGTTCGCCGTCTCCGGTGACGGGTACGGGTTCGGCGCCGGCGCCACCCAGATCGGCTTCTACCTGCTGCCCGGCGCGGTGGCCGCGACCCTGGCCGGACCGCTCGGCGGGCTCGCGACGCGGCGCTTCGGCTCGCGCGCCGTCGTGGCCTCCGGCGCCGTCCTCCTGGCCGTCGGACTGCTCGCCATGGCCGCCGTGCACACCGAGGTCTGGCACCTGATCGTCGGCAAGGCGCTCGTCGGGCTCGCCAACGGCCTGTGCATCACCGCGATGGTGACCAGCACCGCCACCTCCGTCGACGAGGGCGACACCGGTATCGCCACCGGCCTGGTCCTGGTGACGCGCGTGCTCGGCTTCGCCGTCGGCGTCCAGGTCTGCGGCGCGATCCTCACCGCGGGCACCCTTCCCGGCTCGGACGTCCCCGCCGAGTCCGCCTTCGTCACCGGCTTCGTGATCGCCGGAGCCGTCACCGCACTGTCCCTCCTGGTCGTCCGCACCACCGGAAAAGGAACCCGCTCATGACCCGCACCGTCCTGATCTCCGGCGCCAGCGTCGCAGGCCCGGTCCTCGCGTATTGGCTCCACCGCGCCGGTGACGCGGTCACCGTGGTGGAGAAGGCGAGCGCCCCGCGCAGCGGCGGCTACCCCATCGACGTCCGCGGCACCGCCCTCGACGTCCTCGGCAGGATGGGGCTCCTGCCCCGGCTGCGGGAGGCCCACATCGACCTGCGCCGCATCACCTTCCTACAGGGCGACGGCAGCCGGGTCGCCGCGCTGCACCCCCACGCCATCAGCGGCGGCGTCGAGGGGCGGGACCTCGAGGTGCGGCGCGGTGACCTCACCGAGGCGCTGCACGAGGCCGTCCGCGACGACGTGGAGTTCCTGTTCGACGACTCGATCGCGACCCTCGACCAGCACGACCACGGCGTAGACGTCACCTTCCACAGCGGCGCCGCACGGACGTTCGACGTCGTTGTGGCCGCGGACGGCACGCACTCCCGCACCCGCGAGCTGGTGTTCGGCCCCGAGGAACAGTTCCACCGGTACCTGGGCTACTGCTTCGGCATCTTCACCATGCGCAACACCTTCGGCCTCTCCCACGAGACCGTCATGTGGAACGCGCCGGGCAAGGCGGCCGCGCTGTACGCCACCGGAAACGACGACGAGGTGCACGCGTTCCTCAACTTCGCCCTGCCGCAGCCGCCGTTCGACGCGTTCGGCGACCTCGCGGCCCAGCGGGACCTGGTCACCTCGGTCTTCGCGGATGCGGGCTGGGAGATCCCCGGCATGCTCACCGCCCTCCGCGGCGCCGAGGACCTGTTCTTCGACGCGGTCAGCCAGATCCGCATGCCGCACTGGTCGTCCGGCAGGGTCGCGGTGGTCGGCGACGCGGCGTACGCGCCGTCGTTCCTCACCGGCCAGGGCACGAGCCTCGCGCTCGTCGGCGCGTACATGCTCGCCGGCGGCCTCACCGGCCAGGACCACGCCGAGGGTTTCCGGCGCTACGAGCACAGCACCCGCGAGTTCGTGACCCTCAACCAGGACCTGGTCGGTAAGGGCGGCGCCACGCTCTTCCCCACCACCGCCCAGGACCTCGAGCGGCGCAATGAGAGGCTGCGCGGTCTCAGCGCCCTGCCTCCGGCGCAGGGACGCGACGCCCACTCGGCTCTCACGTTGCCGGAGTTCGCCATGACGAAACAACGCCTGCGATACCTGGCGGAATCCTGACCTCACGAGGGTGACCGATACGTGGTCGGAGGCGTTGGCCGTGGTGCGCGACGGTGACGACGACCAGGTCGTCGCGCTGGGGGCGCAACTGGCCGAGAAGTACCTGATGAACGACGATCACCTGGACGTGGTCCCTTCCCTCATCTTGTCCGTCGAGACCGGGACGGGCGGCGCTGGTCAGGCGAGTACGTCGAGACGGCGATGGCGCGGACGGTCGGTGACGCTGGCGTCCAGCGTGGCCAAGGTGCCGGTGGGCCGCACCACGCCTGGCCCGCACCGGGCGACGGCCGCGTCCGCCGCGGAGTGGCTCGGCTTCCTGGCAGAGCACGGCGTGTCGAGCCAACTGTGCCTGTCGACGCCCTCCTGATCACACCAATGAGACATAAATATTGAATAATAGAGCTATCTCATATAATTCAGTCCCGAGGAGGCGCACCTTGCTGTCCGACACCCACCCCAACGCCGTGTGGCTGGCCGACCTGTACCGGGGCGGAGCGGCGATCTCGGCCGATCCGGGCCTGAGCGAGGACGAGAAGATCCAGCGGCTGCACCAGCACACCGTCGAGGTGATGGAGAAGATGTCCCCGGACATGGTGATCCACACCGGCGGTGTTCGCCTGGCGGCGACCGGCGGAATGGACTTCATGCGCCGGTACATGAAGCGGCGAGCGGGTCTCGCCGACGCCAGCGTGGAACCGGTCCAGTTCGACCAAATCCTCGCCGACGACCACTACGGCGTGGTGCACGGCACTTTCCGCACGTCGCGCGGCGACTGGACCTGGACCCGCGTCGGCATGGGGGCGTGGCGTTTCAAGGACGGTCTGGCCGTCGAGCACTGGGAGCTCTCGGACGGTCCAACGTGGGACGAGTTCTTCCTCGCCGGCGATCCGGAGCCGTTCACCGGGTCGGCACAAGAGTTTTGGACCCGCGGCGTCTAATGTCGGGCCCGCAGCCGACGATACGATAGAACAGTCTCAACTCATAGCACTGTTCTACTTGTGCTTGCGCAACGATGTGGGGGCGATCAGCGACCCGCCGGCAAGCCGTCCGGCCGCCACGTCCTCGGCGACGCTGGCGACCGGCGGCACGATCCACGGGCCGGTGGTGGCGACCAGACCGGCCACGGCCATCTTCAGCATTTGTACGGCAGGTGCTGCGCTACAGCGACGAGATCGGCATGGGCGAGGACCTGACGCTGCCGGAACGGGAGGCGATCCGCGCCCCGATGCAGTGGTCGGACGCGAAGAACGCCGGATTCTCCAGAGCGGACTCACTGATCAGGCCCGTGATCAGCACCGGACCACGCGGCTTCGCCGAGGTCAACGTGGCCCGCCAGCGCAGTGACCCGCACAGCCTGCTCACCTGGTTCGAACGCATCCTGCACACCCGCCGCGAGTGCGAGGAGATCGCCACCGGCGAGCACGAGGTGCTCGACATCGGCCCGCCCCACGTCCTGGTGCACGTGGCACGCGGACCGCACGGCGTCATGCTCTTCGCACACAACCTGAGCCCTGAACCGTGCCAGGTGTCCGTGCCACCGCAGGCTTCCGATGGATCCGCCTGGCCGACATCCCGTGGTCCTGACTACGGGCGGTGCCGCAGAATCGCGCCGACACCCTGCAGCACCTCGATGCCGTCACCGACCACCACGTTCGCACCCGTCGCAGCCGCCGCCCGCGCCAACGCGTCATCCGCGCGGTTGCGCTCCACAGCGGCCGGATCGTCCACGACCTGCCGGACGCCGGCCTCGTCGACACCGACCTGATCAGGTTGACCGCTCGTCCACACCAGCTGGTCCGCGAGCACATCGGTGTTCACGACCAGAGTGTCCACATTGGCCTGACGCAGCGCCTCCGTCACGTGCGCGAGGCCTTCGACCGCCAGCCCGTCCCGGCCGAGTTCGGCACGGAACCGTTCGACGACCTCGGCGTCGTGCTGCTGCTGGCGTTGCGCGATGAGGGCACGCACGGCGTTGTCGAACTCTTCGTCGTCAGTGCCCTCGGCCAGTCCCGTGCCTTCGACCTCCACGAGCAGGCCGTCATCGAGATCGAGCTCGTGGCGCACCGCACTGCGCGCTTGCACCTCGCCGCCGAGCACAACCAGCTCGGCGCGTACCTCGCGCACGAGTCGTTCGACTTCATCGGCCACTTGCTTCACGTTGTGCTTGACGGTGTCTTCGACGCGCTGTTGCAGCCGTTTGTGGGCCCATCCCCCGCCACCGGTCTTGTGCAGCGGGTGCTGCTTGCCGCGCACGGTCTCGACCAGGTCGACCCGCCCGTCGAACGAGTGCAGGTCGGCGCCGGACGAGTCGGCGACCACGACGACGTGCGGCACTGGCGGCGGCAGGTAGGAGGCGAGCGGCAGCAGGTCCGGCAGTGAGGAGAACCGGGTGACGTCGGCGGGTGGCGGGACCGGAAGTATCTGGTCCACCAGCACTTCGGCGCCCGAAGCGATGAGCACACGCCCGGCCTTGCCGACGGGTGGATCCGCCGCCGACACGGCCTCGTCCAGCGCGGCGAGGGTCTCCTCCGGCGCACCTTGATCCGCGAGCTGGTCACGCAGTCCCCGCCAGCGCAGTTCGGCCACCTTGGCCGCGTCCTCCGTGTCGTGCGACGCGTCGCAGTAGACCGACGCGAACGGGCCGGGAGCCGTAGCTACCTCCTGCAACTTCGACATGTCCATGTACGCGGTGTTCCCGTTCGCGGCGAGGTTAGGCGGAACTCCGAGGGGTAGTTCGGTCGAGGGGCAAAGGAGGATCCATGGAATTGACTGCTACGACCACAGTTCGCAAACCCGCGGAGGAGGTGTTCGCGTTCTGGCGCGACTTGCGGAACCTCCCGACGTTCATGGGACATCTGAAGGAGGTCCGCACCACGGGCGACCGGAGGACCCACTGGGTCGCCGACGCCCCGTTCGGCAAGAACGTCGAGTGGGACGCGGAGATCATCCACGACGTGCCCGCCGAGAAGATCGCCTGGCGGTCGACCGGTGACGCCGACGTGCCGAACGCCGGCACGGTCCTGTTCGTGCGCGCCCCGGACGGCGTGAGCACCGAGGTCCACGTCGGCCTGGTGTACGAGATTCCGGGCGGCGCGATCGGAAAGGCGGTCGCCCAGTACTTCGGCGAGGAACCGCATCAGCAGCTCGACGACGACCTGCGCCGGCTCAAGCAGGTGCTGGAGACCGGCGAGGTCGTCCGGTCCGACGGGGCCCCGTGGGGCAAACGGGCCCGCAAGGAGTTCCCACAGCGCCCGGCACAACCGCTGTCGGACGCCGAGCTGGAGAAGGGGCCGGACGCATGAGGGCGAACACCTGGGCGGGCCGCAACAAGGTCGAGGTCCGCGACGTGCCGGACCCGAAGATCCTGAACAACCGCGATGCCATCGTCCGGATCACCTCGACCGCGATCTGCGGCTCGGACCTGCACCTGGTCGACGGGTACGTGCCGACCATGCAGGACGGCGACGTCCTGGGGCACGAGTTCATGGGTGAGGTCGTCGAGGTCGGCCCCGGTGTCGCTCCGGATCGGCTGCGCGTCGGCGACCGGGTGGTGGTGCCGTTCCCGATCGCCTGCGGCGCGTGTGCCGCCTGCGCCGCCGAGCTGTACTCCTGCTGCGAGAACTCCAACCCGAACGCCGGGATCGCGGAGAAGATGTTCGGGCACCCGGTCGCGGGGATCTTCGGCTACTCGCACCTGACCGGCGGTTACGCGGGCGGGCAGGCACAGTACGCGCGCGTGCCGTTCGCCGACGTCGGCCCGTTGAAGATCGAGTCGGATCTCACCGACGAGCAGGTGCTGTTCCTCTCCGACATCCTGCCCACCGGCTACATGGGTGCCGAGATGTGCGACATCAAACCCAGCGACGTGGTGGCGGTCTGGGGTGCCGGCCCGGTCGGCCAGTTCGCCATGGACAGCGCCAAGGTCCTCGGCGCCGCGGAGGTCATCGCCATCGACAAGGAGCCCTACCGGCTGCAGATGGCGGCACGGGCAGGCCACACACCCGTGAACTTCGAAGAGTTCGACGTGCGGTCACGGCTGCTGGAGCTCACAGGTGGGCGCGGACCGGACAAGTGCATCGACGCCGTCGGCCTCGAGGCCACCCACGGCAGCGCGCACATCTCCGCCTACGACCGGGTCAAGCAGGCCGTGCGATCGGAGACCGACCGCCCCCACGCACTGCGCCAGGCGATCATGTCGTGCCGCAGCGGCGGCGTGGTCTCGGTGATCGGCGTGTACGGCGGACTGATCGACAAGTTCCCCGCCGGAGCCTGGATGAACCGGTCGCTGACCCTGCGCACCGGGCAGTGCCACGTCCAGCGCTACATGAAGCCGCTGCTGGAGCGCATCGAGCGCGGGGAGATCGATCCGACCAGGATCATCACTCACACCCTGTCGCTGGACGAGGCGGAACGTGGCTTCGAGATGTTCAAGAACAAGCAGGACAACTGCGAGAAGGTCGTTCTCAAGCCCTGACGGCCAGCCGCGTTCGGTCACCGCGGCAGGCACGGTGGCCGAACGCGGGTGGGTCACGCGCGCAGCATGTCCAGCAGCGCGAGGGATCGCCGCACAGCCGTGGTCTCGGTGAGCAGGCAGAGTTCCGATCCCACTCGGTTCGCGTGGTGCTCGGCCCGTTCGAGCGCCCTCAGGCCGGCGGTGCCGAGAAACGTGACCTCGGTGAGGTCCACGACGATCACCGCATCCGATATGTCCAGATGCGGCTCGATGGCCCGGACCAGCAAGTCCACAGTGGACGAATCGATCTCTCCGCTCACCCGGACTCTGATCACCTTCGCGACGGCGACGGGAACCACTACGCTCACCTCCAGCAGCTCTTGGGGTGAGGACGATTCCGCACCGCACGCGTGCGTCGCTTCGGTCCGCGAGGCGGAATTCCCCGGCAGGCGGTAGGCCTGCGGGGTCACTTCTGGAGCTTCTCGCGGCGCTCCTGCTGGCGGTGACCGTAGGCGGCGTTGCGCACCGCCTCGTCGCTCTCCAACCGCGCACCGAGTGCACCGGCCACGGTCGCGACCGAGGCCGCGAGCCACGCCAGTCCGAGGTGGTCGCCGACCGCAGGCGGATGGCCGATCTGATTCGCCATCACCGACGGTTCGAGCACCAGCAAGCCCGCCGCGAGCACCACCGCGAACAACACCACGTACAGCGTGGAGATCCCCAGCACCAGGGTGACCACGGTGGTGAGGTTGTACAGCCGCGCGCGTTCTTTCTCAATCGTGTTGGACGGGCGTTCCCACAGCTTGTGGCTGACGATCAGCCACACCACCATGGCCGCGATCGACAACAGCGTCGCCCCCACCAGCCTGGCCACGCTCGCATAGGCACCGAGCATCCACATGGTCGGGCTGATCAACGTGTACGCGCCGGTGCCGAGCGCGGCGACGAGCACGCTGGACAGACCCATCGCGAGCCGCCACGGCCGGTTCGCTCTGACCATGCCCAGGAACATCCGCAGCCGGCCGCGCAGGCCGGGTGCCACGAACCGCACGCCGATGTCGTCGGTGGGCGAGTCCACCCGCTGGGCCAGCCGTTTCATCGGAACTTCACGGTCCCTGAGCTCGGCCACCACAGCACTGACCACGTCACCGGTCTTGCGGTGCAGGCCCCAGCCGCCGAGTGCGGGAAGTGACGCCACGGCCAGCCCGTCGTCGGCGCTGGCATCGGCCACCACCGGGTCGGTGCCGGCTCTGCGCGGCAGGTCGGTCAGACACACCCACAGGTCGCAACGCTCCTCCACGACCTGATCACGCACCGCCTGCACCACGTGCCGAACGGAGCCGTGCTCGTCGGCGGCGAACTGGTCGCAAACGGGCACCACCCGCCACTCCACGTCGCCGTCCACGTCGCGGCTCAGCCGCTGCGGCAGATCCTCGGCCAGGTCCTCCACGATGTCGGTCGCCAACCCAGGATCGGCGAGCAGTCCGAGCACAACGGTTTTCTGCATGCGCCGTCGAGTACCCCGCGAAGACCTGGATACTCAACGGACTGTCAAAGCACGGGCTGCCGGTGGTAGGGGTTGTCCAGGAGCACGCCCGTCATCCAGATCTGTGGATGGGCGTTCACCATCGGGACGATCACGTCACCGTCGAACATGTCGAGGTCGTAGAAGCACAACGCGTACACCGGGCGCCTGTTCACCCACACACTCGCGTTGACCTCGTGCTGGAAGAGCGCGTCGAGCTGTCCCGGGCGACCCAGCGCCCTGACCATCCACCCCATGTCCCCCGCGATCCGGCAGGGCACCCCGATGCAGTGCGACCACTCGTCCAGTTCGGCCAGGACCGTCTCGCTGTCCACGCCGTCGCACTGATCCCCGCCTTCCGGCTCGTGCACCTGAAGTCGCGGGTGCGAACCTCCCAGTCTCTGTTCCGCGTCGGCTTTCTCCCCGGCGGCGGCGAAGTACTGGCACGCCTCGCCGCGGCGAAGCCCGTCCGACAGGAACGGGATCAGCAGCTCGTCCCGTTCGGCGGGACCGTGGTGGAACACGCACACGTGAGAATGCAGCTCGAGCGACACGCCGTCGAACACCGCACTCGTCACGGCCCCTCCAGCGGTTGCCCCTTCAACACCTGCCACGCGCGTGTCGCGACGTGGACGTTCAACCGAGTTTCCACATCACCGAGGTCCAAACCGGTGATCTCCCTGATCCTGCCCAGCCGATACCGCAAGGTGCTGCGGTGGATCATCAGCGCGGTCGCGGTCCTGTCGTAGTTGCCGCCGCACTCCAGGAAACGGGAGAGCGTGCGGACCATGTCCGCTTCCCGTGCGTTGTCGTAGTCGATCAGGCCGCCCAGCCACTCCCGCACGAAGGACGTCACTTCAGCGCGACTCTCACCGGTGTCGAGGATCCGGTAGAGGCCGAGCTGGCCGAACGACGCCACACCGCTGGGAGTGCCCGACGTCTGCCGGATGCGCAGCGTGCGCATCGCCTCGTTGAACGATCGCGGCAGTCCCTCCGGCGTGTCACAGCTGCCACCGATGGCGACCACGCCCGTGTCGGTGCCCAGTGCGTTCGCCACCGACCGGAACAACGCCTCGCCGTCCGGATGGCCCTGCACGAGCACCACCACGGCGCCGGCACGCCGTGAGCACAACGCTTTCCACTCCAGCTCGACCAGCGCGTGCGACAGTGCGTCAGACAGGGCATCAGACAGGGCGCTGTCAGCTTGGGCGCCATCCCACTGCGCCACCAGCACGTGGTGCGTCCCCCGCAGGTCGTGGCCCAGCGCGGCGGCGCGTGCGTACGCGCTCTCGTTGTCCGTGCCCACGACCAGGTCGTCCACGAGTTCACGGTGCAGCCGCAGTTCCACCTCGGCGAGAGTGCGCTGGTGGGCCAGTTCCAGCGCGAGCACGGTCGTGCCGTACTCCAGCGTGAAGATCTCCGGGTCCCGCGCGGTCTTCGCCGGATCGATCAAGGCGATCACACCCAGCACCTCGTGGTGCGGCTTGACCAGCGATATCAGCCGGTCCTTCTCCCGCAGCGGGTACGTGCGGCGGGCGGCGCGGCGCAGCAGGTCCTCCCGTCGCCACGCGGGCAGCTTCGGGTACGGGTCGGGAGGACCCGGCCCCGCCCACGCACGCAGATTGCCGAACTTGTCCTCGATGGCGACGGGGAGCGCGGTGAGCTCGTGGAGCGATTGCGCGATTCCCTGTTCACCGTCCCCGCGAGCGCTCCCGCGAGTCAGCACGTCGTGCACGCGTTGCTGGTGCCGCAGCACGTCCACCGTGTCGGTCAGCCGTGCGTTCACCTCCGCCCGTTCGTCGTTGGACCGGCGCAGCTCATCGACGTACTCGTCACCCCTGCGGTGCAGGGCCGCGTTCGCCAGCGCGGCGCTGGTCTGCTGACAGAGCACTTTGAGCAAGAACATGCCCTCGGCCGTCGGCTCCGACTCCGCGGTCACGACCAGGCAGCCGGCGAGAACCGACTGCTCTCTCAGCAAGAACGCCCAGCGCCACGTCTCGCCCGGAAGCAACACGCCGGAACCAACATCGTCGAGCTGCGACACGGACAGGTCGAGCGCGGGGTCGGCCGGAAGGTCCGAGGGCTGGCGCTCGAGCCCGCCGGCGGCCATGAGATAGGTCGCCATCACGGTCCACGGCCCGAGCGACGGGACCGCCGTCGCCGCGAGAGCGAGGATCTTCGCGGGGTCCCTGCCGCCGAACATCTTCATCGACAAGACGAAGACGCCGTAGAGATTGGACAGTTGAGCACGGGCCCAACCGTCCACGTCTCCAGTGCCTGCAGCCATGCCCTCCCCTGCGCAGTCATTGCTGTGTCAATCAGCGTAGTCCCGGTGCAGTCGTGCTGCCGGGTCTACTGCGGAGGGTGGGTTTCACCCTCGCAGGGCGACGCGCCGCACGCGTGTCCTTCGCCAGGGTGAATGAGATGCACGTCCCCCGGAACACAAGATCCAGGAGGGGAAGAGTCCATATGACACTGATGCGTTTCGACCCGTTCCGCGAACTCGACCGGCTCGCCGAGCAGACCGTCCGCACGCCACGCGCCCTGCCGATGGAGGTGTTCCGCCGCGGTGACAGATGCATCGTCGCGCTCGACCTGCCGGGCGTGGACGGGAAGGACGTGGACGTGACCGTGGAACGCAACGTGGTCACGGTCAAAGCCACGCGCCGCCCGCTGCGGCAGGAGAACGACGAGGTGCTGATCGACGAACGCCCGCACGGGGAGTTCAGCCGCCAGTTCTTCCTCGGCGAGATGCTCGCCGCCGGCGACCTGTCCGCCGAGGTCGACCGCGGCGTGCTCGTGCTGACCATTCCGATCGCCGAGTCCAGCAAGCCGCGCAAGATCGAGATCTCCGAACAGACGACGGTCAACGCCTGAGGGAGCAGCCATGACCATTCATCACTCGGGTGCACACTCGCGCACTGACACCAGCGCCGGCACCGCGCAAAGCATGTCGCGCCGGCGCACGATCGCGTCGTTCACCAACTATCGCGGCGCCGAGCGCGCCGTCGACCACCTGTCGGACAACAAGTTCCCGGTCGACCGCACCGCGATCATCGGTGCGGACGTCCGCATGGTCGAGCAGGTCGTCGGCCGGCTGAACTGGGGCCGCGCGCTGCTGAACGGTGCCCTGTCCGGTGCCGTCCCCGGCCTGTTCTTCGGCTGGATCTTCGGCCTGTTCGACCTGATCAACCCGCTCGTCGCCGCGTTCACGCTCGCGCTGTACGGCCTGGTGTTCGGCGCGGTCATCGGTGCCGTCATCGCCGCGATCTCCTACGGGCTGCAGCGCGGCAGGCGTGACTTCAGCTCCGTGACCATGATGGTGCCGAGCCGGTACGACCTCGTCGTGGACGAGGAGGTCGCGGACGAGGCGCAGCGGCTGCTCGCCGGTATGACCACCGCAGGGGGTGCTGCGTAGTGGCCACGGCAGTAGGAATCGACCTCGGCACGACGAACTCCGCGATCGCGGTCGTCGAGGGCGGCCAGCCCACCGTGATCGCGAACGCCGAGGGATCGCGGACCACCCCGTCCGTCGTGGCGTTCACCGACAGCGGCGAACGGCTGGTGGGACAACTGGCCAAGCGCCAGGCCGTGCTGAACCCGCACGGCACGATCTACTCGGCCAAACGGTTCATCGGCCGCAGGTTCGACGAAGTCACCGAGGAAACGAAGACCGTCACGTTCGACGTCGTCGCGGGACCGAACGACTCGGTGCGCTTCAAGGTGCGCGACAAGCTCTACGCACCGGAGGAGATCAGCGCACAGGTGCTGCGCAAGCTGGTCGACGACGCGAGCAAGTACCTCGGTGAGAAGGTGCGCGAGGCGGTGATCACCGTACCCGCGTACTTCAACGACTCGCAGCGCCAGGCGACCAAGGACGCCGGCAAGATCGCGGGTCTCGAGGTCCTGCGGATCATCAACGAGCCGACGGCGGCCGCACTGGCGTACGGCCTGGACAGGAAGGGCCACGAGACGGTCCTCGTGTTCGACCTGGGCGGCGGCACGTTCGACGTGTCCCTGCTGGACGTCGGCGACGGTGTGGTCGAGGTGCGGTCCACCTCCGGCGACACCCACCTCGGCGGCGACGACTTCGACCGCAGGCTCGTCGACCACCTGGCCGACAAGTTCTCCAACGACACGGGAATCGACCTGCGCCAGGACGCCCAGGCGCTGCAACGGCTGTCCGAGGCGGCGGAGAAGGCGAAGGTCGAGCTCAGCTCGGTCACGCAGACCCAGGTGAGCCTGCCGTTCATCACCGCCGACGCCGGCGGCCCGAAGCACCTGACCGAGACCGTGACGCGGTCGACGTTCGAGCAGATCACGGCAGACCTCGTGGAGCGCTGTCTCGGGCCGGTCGAGCAGGCCATGGCCGACGGCAAGGTGTCCGCGAACGACATCGACGAGGTCATCCTCGTCGGCGGTTCGACCAGGATCCCGGCCGTGCAGAAGCTCGTCCGCCGGCTGACCGGCGGCAAGGACCCGAACATGAGCGTCAACCCGGACGAGGTCGTGGCACTCGGTGCCGCCGTCCAGGCCGGTGTGCTCAAGGGCGAGGTCAAGGACGTCCTGCTGCTCGACGTGACGCCGCTGTCCCTGGGCGTGGAGACCCGCGGCGGCGTGATGACCAAGATCATCGAGCGGAACACGACGATCCCTGCCCGGCGCTCCGAGGTGTTCTCCACCGCCGAGGACAACCAGCCCGCGGTGGACGTGGTCGTGTTGCAGGGCGAACGCGAACGCGCGGCCGACAACCGCGTGCTGGGCCGGTTCCAGCTCAGCGGGATCAGGCCGGCGCCGCGTGGTGAGCCGCAGGTCGAGGTCATCTTCGACATCGACGCCAACGGCATCCTCAACGTGACCGCCCGTGACAAGGACACGGGCGCGGAACAGGGCATCACCATCAGCGAGAGCTCGAACCTGGACACGTCCGAGATCGAGCGGATGGTGTCCGACGCCCAGGCGCACCAGGCGGAGGACCAACGGCTGCGCGAGGCCGTGGACGCCCGCAACACCCTCGACTCGATCGCCTACCAGGTCGAGAAGACCTTGTCGGACCTCGGTGACAACGCGCCTGCGCATGAGAAGGCACGCGCCGAGATGCTGGTCTCCGAGGCCCGCGAGGCGTTGCAGAACGAGGCGCCGATCGAGCGGGTGCGGGAGCTGACCGACGAGCTGACCCAGGTGCTGAACGGCCTGATGGCGGCACGGTCGACCACGCCACCGCCGTCTTCCGGCGGCAACTCGGCCACCGCTTCGGACGACGACGTCATCGACGCCGACTTCGACCGAGTCTGATCACCATGACCTCTCAGGGGAACGCCGCGAACTCCGCGGCCGAAGCCGGGGCCGGCGAGCACCTTCCTCAGCCGCCGGCCCCGGACCGGGCCGTCGGCGAGCTGGAAGATCGCTGGCTCCGCGCCATGGCGGAGCTCGACAACGTGCGCAAACGGCACACCCGCGAGCTGGAACGCCAACGCACCGCCGAACGTGCGCGGGTGGCGTCGGCCTGGCTGCCGGTGCTCGACAACCTGGAGCTCGCGCTCGGGCACGCGTCCGACGATCCGTTGGCCGAAGGCGTGCGGGCGACCCTCGACCAGGCCGTCGAGGTGCTCGCCCGGCTCGGCTACCCGCGCCAGGACGCCACCGGCGTGCCGTTCGACCCGAACGTGCACGAGGTCGTGCAGGTCCTGGACGACCCGGACGCGCCGCCGAACACGGTCGTGCGCGTGCTGCGGCCGGGCTACGGCGACCTGCGTCCCGCCGCCGTCGCGGTGGCGCGCGCACGGGAGTGAGGCGCCGTGGCCAAGGACTTCTACGAGGCACTCGGCGTACCACGCGGGGCGAGCAGTGAGGAGATCCAGCGGGCGTACCGCAAGCTCGCCCGGCAGTACCACCCGGACATCAACCGCGACCCCGGTGCCGAGGACCGCTTCAAGGAGGTCAGCGAGGCCTACGAGGTCCTGTCGGACACCGAGCAACGCCAGCGGTACGACCGGTTCGGCGCCGACTTCCGCCGTGTTCCGGAGGACTACGGGGAACGCGCCGAACGCGGCCCAAAGGGTCGCACGGTGTACACGAGCGGGCCGGGCTACGGCGGGTTCGAGGACTTCGACTTCGAGGACCTGTTCGGCGGCGTCTTCCGCCGTGGCGGGCGCGGCGGTCCGATTCCGGGTGCCGACCAGGAGGCCGAGCTGACGCTCTCGGTCGAGGACGCCTACCAGGGCGGTCACCGCAGACTGACCATCGGCGACCGCGAGCTGGACGTGACGATCCCGGCGGGCGTGGTGGACGGCCAGCGCATCAGGCTGGCCGGCCAGGGCGGCCGGGGCTCCGGCGGCGGCGCGTCCGGCGACCTGTTCCTGGTGGTCAGGATCGCGCCGCACCCCCGGTACCGGCTGGAGGGCCGCGACATCGTCATGGACCTGCCGGTCACGCCGTGGGAGGCGGCCCTCGGCGCCACCGTGCCGATCACGACGCCGGGCGGCGAGGCGAAGGTTCGGGTGGTCGCCGGCTCGTCGAGCGGCCGACGGCTGCGGCTGCGCGGTGAGGGCATGCCGAACCCGCGCGGCAAGCCCGGTGACCTCTACGCCGTCGTGAAGATCATGGTGCCGAAGTCCCTCGGCAAACGGGAACGGGAGCTGTTCGAGGAACTGTCCGCGGTCTCCGACTTCGACCCGAGGGGCTCGTGATGTACGTCCTGACGAAACCGGCCCGGCTGAGCGTCGACCGGGTTTCCGTCCACACCGGACTCCACCCGGACCTGGTGCGCCGGTTCGCCGCGCTCGGGCTGATCGAGTGTGCGGTGGACGACGACGGACGGCTGTGGTTCCCCCCGGACACCGCGGCCCGCATCGCGCGGATCCAGCGGCTGCACGGAGGTCTCTCGCTCAACTACAACGCGATCGCGCTCGTGCTGGACCTGCTCGACCGGATCCGAGTCCTGGAAGCACAAGTGCGCGGAGGTGAACGACCATGGACGTCAACAGGCTGACGCAGAAGTCGCAGGAGGCACTGCAGTCCGCCCAGGAGGCCGCCCAACGGCTCGGGCACACCGAGACCGACGGCGAACACCTCCTGCTGGCTCTGGTCGAGCAGCCCGACGGCCTGGTGGCCCGCCTGCTCGCTCAGGCGGACGTCGACGTACGTGCGCTGACCGACGACGTGCGATCCGCACTCGCTCGCCGCCCCAGGGTGACCGGGCCGGGTGTCCAACCCGGACAGATCACCGTCACCCGACGACTGCTGGGCCTGCTCGACGCTGCGGAACAGGAAGCCAAGCGGCTCAAGGACGAGTACGTCAGCGTCGAGCACCTGCTGCTCGCGCTGGCCGAGGAGGGCAACACCACCAAGGCCGGTCAGGTCCTGGCACGGCACGGCGTGACGAGGGACCGGTTCCTGGAAGGTCTGACCAGGATCCGCGGCAACCAGCGCGTGCGCAGTGCCACGCCGGAGGGAACCTACGAGGCGCTGGAGAAGTACGGCCGCGACCTCGTGAACGACGCGCGGACCGGTGACCTCGACCCGGTGATCGGCCGGGACGCGGAGATCCGGCGGGTGATCCAGATCCTGTCCCGCAAGACGAAGAACAACCCGGTGCTGATCGGCGAGCCCGGCGTCGGCAAGACCGCGATCGTCGAGGGGCTCGCGCAGCGGATCGTGCGCGGCGACGTGCCGGAAGGCCTCCGGGACAAGACGGTCTTCTCCCTCGACATGGGCTCGCTGGTCGCCGGCGCCAAGTACCGCGGCGAGTTCGAGGAGCGGCTCAAGGCCGTGCTGGCCGAGGTGAAAGCCGCCGAGGGCCGCATCCTGCTGTTCGTCGACGAGCTGCACACCGTCGTGGGCGCGGGCGCCGCCGAGGGGTCGATGGACGCCGGCAACATGCTCAAACCCATGCTCGCGCGCGGTGAACTGCACATGATCGGCGCGACCACGCTCGACGAGTACCGCAAGCACATCGAGTCCGACGCCGCGCTGGAGCGGCGGTTCCAGACCGTGATCGTGGCCGAGCCGTCGCCGGAGGACGCGATCTCGATCCTGCGCGGACTGAGGGAACGACTGGAGGTCTACCACGGTGTCAAGATCCAGGACGCCGCGCTGGTGTCCGCCGTGGTGCTGTCCCAGCGTTACATCACCGACCGCTTCCTGCCGGACAAGGCGATCGACCTGGTGGACGAGGCGTGTGCGCGGCTGCGCACCGAGATCGACTCGATGCCTGCCGAACTGGACGAGACCTCGCGGCGGGTGACCCGGCTGGAGATCGAGGAAGCCGCACTGGCCAAGGAAACCGACCAGGCCAGCCAGCAGCGACTGGCCGCACTGCGCAAGGAGCTCGCCGATCTCCGTGCCGAGCTCGACGCCATGACGGCGCAGTGGGAGGCGGAACGGCAGGCGATCCGGCGCGTGCAGGACCTGCGCGGCGAGTTGGAACGCGTGCGCCGCGAAGCCGAGGAGGCGGAACGCGCCTACGACCTCAACCGGGCCGCTGAACTGCGTTACGGCAAGCTCGCCGAGCTGGGGAGCCAGCTCGCGGCCGAGGAGGAACGGCTGGCCGGCAAACAGGGTCAGCACCGGCTGCTCAAGGAAGTGGTGACCGAAGACGAGATCGCCGAGATCGTCGCGGCGTGGACCGGCATCCCGGTGTCGCGGCTCAAGGAGGGCGAACGCGAGAAGTTGCTGAGGCTCGACCAGATCCTGCACGACCGGGTGATCGGCCAGGACGACGCGGTGCGGGTGGTCGCCGACGCGATCATCCGGGCACGGGCGGGTGTGAAGGACCCGCGCAAGCCGATCGGGTCGTTCATCTTCCTGGGCCCCACCGGGGTCGGCAAGACCGAGCTGGCGAAGACGCTGGCGGCGGCGCTGTTCGACAGCGAGGACAACATGGTGCGCCTCGACATGAGCGAGTACCAGGAGAAGCACACGGTCTCGCGGCTGGTCGGCGCGCCTCCCGGTTACGTCGGCTACGACGAGGGCGGCCAGCTCACGGAAGCGGTGCGGCGCAAGCCCTACTCCGTCGTGCTGCTGGACGAGATGGAGAAGGCGCACCCGGACGTGTTCAACACGTTCCTGCAGGTGCTCGACGACGGCCGGATCACCGACGCGCAGGGCCGCACGGTCGACTTCCGCAACACCGTGATCATCATGACGTCCAACATCGGCTCGGAGTACCTGCTCGACGGCGTCACGCCCGACGGGGAGATCAAACCGGACGCGCGCGGGGCCGTGATGGCGTCACTGCGCGACCACTTCCGGCCCGAGTTCCTCAACCGCGTCGACGACATCGTGCTCTTCACGCCACTGCGGCTGGAGCAGATCGAACGCATCGTGGACCTGCAGTTCATCGAGCTGCGCGCCCGCCTCGCCGAACGCCGGATCGACGTCGAACTCACTCCCCCGGCCCGCGAGTTCATCGCCCGGCGTGGCTTCGACCCCGTCTACGGTGCACGGCCACTGCGGCGCTACATCGCGCACGAAGTCGAGACGCGCGTGGCGCGGGCGCTCATCGCGGGTGACGTCGCCGAGGACGCGACGATCCGGGTGGACGTGGTGGACGACGAGCTGTCCGTCATCACCTCCGGTGAGAGCAGGGCCGCCGCATGAGGACCACGGACCTCGCGTGCCCGGACTGCGGCAAGACCAACCGCATACCTGTTGCGGCGCAAGGCAAGCCGAAGTGCGGCAACTGCGGCCGGCCTCTGCCGTGGATCGTCGACGCGCTGGACGACGACTTCGCCGAGGTGGCCGAGCAGGCGGACGTTCCCGTGCTGGTGGACCTGTGGGCGACGTGGTGCGGGCCGTGCCGGATGGTCAGCCCGGTCCTGGACCAGCTCGCACACGAACGAGCGGGCGACATCAAGCTCGTGCGGGTGGACGTGGACCGCGCACCCCGTCTGTCACAACGGTTCGACGTGCGCGCGGTGCCCACACTGATGATCTTGCGCGCCGGCGAGGTGATCGCGCGCCAGCCAGGCGCGCTGCCGGCACCCCAGTTGCGCGCCTGGCTCGGCGACGCTCTCGTTCCGGAGGTGAGGACATGATCAGCCGATCCCTGCTGCGACAACTGCCCGCGCGCGTCACCACGGGCGCGTACGTGCTCAACTCAGGACTGGGCAAGCTGCACGCCGACCAGCAAGCGGCCGAGTCGATGCACGGCTGGGCCGCGACGACCTATCCGGTGCTGGGCAAGCTCGATCCCCAGCGGTTCGCGGCACTGCTCGCGGCTGGGGAGATCGTGACCGGCCTGGCGCTGCTGGTGCCGCTGGTGCCCGCGCGCGTCGCCGGTGCCGCGCTCACCGGGTTCGGCGGCGCGTTGCTCGGGCTCTACCTGCGAACACCCGGGATGCGACAGGAACGCAGCCTGCGACCGACCGAACAGGGCATCGCGCTCGCGAAGGACGTGTGGCTGGTGGGCATCGGACTGTCGCTGGTGATCGACGACGTCATGAGGGAGGACCGATGACCACGGTCGTGGACGAACACCTGGCACTGGTGCGCGAAGTCGTGCCGCAGACCCCGCAGGGCTGCCGCGAGTGCCTCATCACGGGCACCACCTGGGTCCACTTGCGACTGTGCCTCACCTGTGGGCACGTCGGCTGCTGCGACTCCTCGCCGATGAAGCACGCGCGCAGGCATGCCTTCGACGACGGCCATCCGATCGTGCGTTCCCTGGAACCCGGCGAGAACTGGCGGTGGTGTTATGCCCACCAGGCTTTCGTCTGACCAGTCCGCGCAGGAGACACCGGACGAGAACGGTGCCTTCCCCCGCCTCGACGACGACCAGATCGACCAGGTCGCGCGGCACGGCACCCGGCGTCCGACCAGGGAGGGGGAAGTGCTGTACGCCGAGGGCGACCGCAGCCACGACTTCTTCGTGATCGTCAGCGGTGTCGTGCAGGTGCTGGAGCACGGCGAGGTCGTGCGGACCCACGGACCCGGCCGGTTCCTCGGCGAACTCGGTCTGCTGGAAGGGCAACCGTCGTTCGTGACGGCCGTCGTCGCACAGCCGGGCGAGGTCGTCCAGTTGACCGCTGACCAGCTGAACGAGCTGGTGCGGGGCGACCCCGTGCTCGGTGATCTGATCCTGCGCGCCTACCTGATGCGCCGGGCGGTGCTCATCGGCAGGGGCAACGGGCTGCAGATCGTCGGCTCGTGCTTCTCACCGGACACCAAGCGGCTGCTGGAGTTCGCCGCGCGCAACCGGATCCCGCACCGGCTCGTCGACACTGACAAGGACACCCACGCCGAGGAACTGCTGCGCCGGATCGGCGTGACCATCCACGAGACCCCTGTGGTCGTCGTGCCCGGTGGCGAGACGCTGCGCAACCCGAGCAACCGGAAACTGGCCCACGTACTCGGCCTGCACGCCTCGTCTGCGCCGCGCGACCTCACCGACCTGCTCGTGGTCGGCGCCGGCCCCGGCGGCCTCGCGGCCGTCGTGTACGGCGCGGCGGACGGGCTCGACGTGGTGGCCGTCGACTCCATCGCGGCCGGAGGTCAGGCCGGGACGACGTCGCGGATCGAGAACTACCTGGGTTTCCCTGCCGGCATCTCCGGTCCGGAGCTCGCTGAACGCGCGGTGCTGCAGGCGGAGAAGTTCGGCGTGCCGGTGAACGTGTCGGTGGAGGCGGTCTCGTTCTCGCCGCGCGACGGCCACTACGTGGTGCGCTTCGACGACTCCTCTGAGGTCCGCACGCGATCGCTGGTGATCGCGACCGGCGCACGCTATCGCAAGCTCGCCCTGCCGCGGCTCGCCGATTTCGAGTCGACCAGCGTGTACTACGCCGCCACGATCCACGAAGCCCGTGAATGCCAGGCGAACCCGGTCGCGATCGTGGGCGGGGGCAACTCGGGTGGCCAGGCTGCCGTGTTCCTCGCCGACCGGGTACCCGGCGTCCACCTGGTGGTCCGCGACGCCGACCTGAACACGAACATGTCCCGCTACCTGGTCGACCGAGTGATGAGCCACCCGCGGATCGAGGTGCTGCTGCACCACGAGGTCGTGGAGCTGCTCGGCGACAACCAGGTCGAGGGCGTGGTCGTCGAGGACAACCAGACCCGTCACCGGCGCACTCTGCCGGTGCGGGCACTGTTCGTGTTCATCGGCGCGACCCCCTGCACGGCCTGGCTCTCCTCGCTGATCGCGCTCGACGAGGACGGCTTCGTCCTGACCGGTGAGCACGTCGCGACCGGCGACACCTGGTGGCACAAGGGCAGAAGGCCGTTCCCGCTGGAAACGAACCGGCCGGGCGTGTTCGCGATCGGCGACGTGCGCAGCGGTTCGATCAAACGAGTCGGCTCCGCAGTGGGTGAGGGCGCGATGGTGGTCCGGCTCGTCCACGACCACCTGTCGTTCGGAGCGAGGACATGACCTGGCGGCGGATGTTCCGGGCAGGCCCGTCACATCGACGTCATTCCCGCCGAGCAGGCCGGACCCGACCCGTTCCGGATGGAGCCGTTCCACCAGACGACCAGAACCTTCGACGTGGTGAGGAGGTCCACGAGCTCCCGGGCCACCGGCCCGGAGAAGACGACGGTCGTACCGGGCTGGTGTAGCTCGCCCACATCGACGCCGGTGAGGCAGCACGCTGGAGCAACTCGTGCTGGACGGCTGTTGCTCACGCTGCGCCACGATCATCACGAAAATCCGGAGGCGCAGGACTGCATCCCGCCGGGGCCGTGGACCTGTCGGAGGAACGGCCACACGGCTCACCGTCACCGACGCAGCCGCCTCTTGGGGTTCGTCCATCGGGACTGTTCACGGGAGATTTTCGTCGGCGGTTCGGGGAGAGGCCGTCCGAGACCCTCAGAAGCCGTCACTATCCGCCTGACGACTCGTCGTCGTCCGTTTTCGGAGCCCGACGTACCGCGACAGGAGTCACTCCCCCACACGCGACGAGATCTCCGCGACCAGGTAGAACGCTGACGGCTCCCTGCACCGAGCCGGAGGTCCGCACGCCCGCCCGTTCGTAGGCGCGGACGGTGTCGGCCGCGACCCGGTCCCACGAATACCGCGCACACACCCGGTCGCGGCCCGCGACGCCGAACTCCTCGCGGCGAACTTCATCGCCGAGCAACCCTCGCAGCACCTTCGCCAGCTGGCGCGGCCTGCCAGGCGGCACGTGCAGACCCGTCACCCCGTCGACCACCGAGTCCGCCAACGCACCCACCGCGGTCGCCACCACGGGCACGCCACACGCCATCGCCTCGAGCGAGACGTGGCCGACCGGTTCACAGCGCGGCGAACACACCACAACATCCGCGGAACGCAGCAAATCGGCCGTCTGCTCACGCGGCACGCCACCGGTGAACACGATCCGGTCCGCCACGCCTGCGCGCGTGGCGAACGCGCGCAACCGCCGTACCTCGGGCGCCTGCCCGAGGCGCCGCTTTCCCGGCCCACCGATGATCACCAACTCGGCGTCGTCCACTTGGCAGAGCACCCTCACCAGGTCGGCCAGCCCGCTGTGCGGCGCAGCAGTCCACACCGCCACGATGCGACTCCGCGTGCCGCGTTTTGCGATTTGTCCCCACGGAGTGAACAGCCGCACGTCCACGCCGGTCGGAACGACGGAGATCCGGCGCCGGTCGACACCCGTGCGGACGAGCGTGAACACCTCGCTGGACGACATCGCGACGACCCGCGTCACCTTTCCGCCGACGATTCGTTCCCCTTGCTGCCGCCTGGCAGAACCGCCGAGCCCGTAGTACGTCTGCACCACGGGAATCCCTTGGCGTTCCGCCAGCACGCTGCCCAGTCCGGACGTCCACCCGTGCGCGTGCACGACATCCGGCAGGTTGTCCCGCCACTCGCGGCCGAGAGAATCGGCGAGGCGGCCCAGGTGCGGGACGATCTCGTCCTCGTCGACGCGCAGCGCGGGCCCGGCGGGCACGCGTACGACGTTGTAGCCGGACTCCGTGCGATCGCGGCCGGGTGTACGCGGGCCCTCCCGCCGGGTGTAGACCGTGACGTCGTGGCCGCAGCCGGTGAGCGCCGCAGCCAGTCCTGCGACGTGCACGGACTGTCCGGTGCCGGACTCCTGCGCCGACACCATCGCGATCCACAATCGGTCGTGCTTCACGTCCGCCTCCTCGCGTCGAATGACGAACGCAATCGTCGACGAACCGGCCCCGGTGGCGCTTGGGCAGAGGAGGACGAAGTCGGCGGTTCTGATTGGTCACGCCGGCTCATACAGGTGTGGCGGAGAGATGGGGCGCGGCCGTCCGTCGTTCCTCTGGCGTGGTGGTCACTTCACGCCGCGGCTCGTCGCTGTCGAGCGCCGCGACCTGGTGGGACGACCCCCGGATTGACCTGTCATCGCACGAGTTCCGATTCTCACGCAACGACAGCAGCCAGCGGGGACCTGACCGGGCCGCGGAGGTCGTGCCGGCGAGCGTCCCCACCGGCACGTCCGGGCTCACCGTCTCACTTCAGGATGCACGTGAACGCGGCCACGCTCTTCGGCCGCCCAGGGCGAACCCGGCGGCCGCTTCCGGTCACGGGTGCAGCACGACCTTGGTGAAACCGTCGATCCGTTTGTCGAACTTCTCATACGCCATGGGCGCCTCGTCGAGCGGCAGTTCGTGTGACACCACGAAGCTCGGCTTCGCACGGCCCGCGATGATCAGGTCGCGCAACGGTGCGTTGTAGCGCTTCACGTTGCACTGGCCCGTGCCCATCCGCAGGCCCTTCTCGAACATGCGCCCGATCGACACGAGCAGCATGCCCCGCTTCGACTGCTCGTCCGGCGCACCGGGGTCCGCGGGCACGTACAGCCCAGGCACGCCGAGCATGCCCGTCGCACGAACCGCCTCGATCAACGAGTTCAGCACGACGGCCGGTTCCTCCTCGGCACCGCTGTCCGAGTGCGCCTGGTATCCGACGGCGTCGACGCCCTTGTCCGCACCGCCGAACTCGGCACACTGCTCGACGATCTGCTGCGCGGCGTTGCCCTTGGTGAAGTCGATCGGCACGGCGCCGATCTCTTGTGCCTTCTGCAACCGCTCGTGCACGCGGTCGACCACGAACACCTTGGCCGCACCGCGCAACAGCGCGGAGTAAGCGGCCATCAAGCCGACCGGACCGGCGCCGAACACCGCGACCGACTCGCCGGGCGTCACCTCGGCCAGCTCGCAGCCGTGATAGCCGGTCGGGAAGATGTCGGCCAGCAGCACGAAGTCGAGTTCATGGTCATTCCCGGGTGGCAGCTTGAGGCAGTTGAAGTCCGCGTGAGGCACGCGGAGCTTCTCGGCCTGCCCACCGGGGTACGGACCCATCGACACATATCCGTAGGCGCCGCCGGCGAACCCCGGATTCACCGTGACGCAGAACCCCGTGTAGCCGCGCACGCAGTTGACGCAGAACCCGCACGCGACGTTGAACGGCATCACCACCCGATCGCCCTGCTCGATCCCGGTGACACCGTCGCCCGCCTGCTCGACCACGCCCAGATTCTCGTGCCCGAACACGATTCCCGGCTCGGCGGCGGTCCGCCCCTCGTACATGTGCAGGTCGGATCCGCAGATCGCGGTCGAGGTGATGCGGACGATCACGTCGTTGGGGTGCTGGAGCTTCGGGTCCGGCACCTCTTCGACGGCTACCTTGTACGGCTCCTTGTAAACAACAGCCTTCATGATCACTACCTTCGGCGGTAGATTCGTGCCATGTCGCAACGTCTTGGCACGCTGCATGTCTGGAGTGCAGGGACTGTCTGGCACCTCGTATCCGGCCGGCACGGAAGTGGTGATCCGCGGCGGCGGGACCTCCGTCGACGCGTTCGTCAACGGTGACTGGCTCTCCCTCGTGTGGTGGGAGTTCTCCGACGGTGCCGCGTCCGGCAGACCCTGACGTCGGTCGAGTGCTCGCCGAGCCACCGGGCGCTCCATCGCCCGGAGATCCGGCCTGGCGGCGAAAAGCGTTGGAACAAGACGAACCGAGCTCGCCGAGCGGGCGGTGAGCGTGTGACCAACCGCGCCGGCCGGCCGGTCGAACGCGCCGGGCTCGGCGTCGAACGACACGGCCCTGGCGTGTGCCTCACCGCCCCGACACCGCGAAGACGGGGGTGCCGTCCCTGTCCGTGCGGGCATCGAGGACCTTGTCCCTCAGATAGTCCGCCGATTCCGGTGCGACGAAGACGCGTTCGCCGGAACGAGCGGTGACCACCTCGTCGCCCTCCTCGGGCGCGTCAACTCGCGTGACGTGCAGGTCGCCGTCCGCGAAGTCGAGGCGCAGTCCCGCCGACGGTCCCTCCCCCGCCATCAGATCCCTGATCACACCGGTCGCAACAGGCGTCATCTCCAGCACAGCAACCTCCCGATCGTTCATCGACTACCCAGGACAACCGTCAACTCGGTCCGCTGCTCCCCGCGTTGCACCGACACAGACGCCCTTTCCGCGACGCCCGAAGACCTCAACACGGCCTGCACGTCCTGTACATCGCCGACCTCTTCTCCCTTCATCGCCACGATCACGTCCCCGGCTCGCATCCCGCCGGTCTCAGCAGGCCCTCCGGGCTCGACCGCCAGGACCAGAGCCCCGCGTTCGGCGGAAATCCCGAACCGCGAGCGGATCTCCGGCGTCAGGTCGCCCAAGGACGCCCCGAGGTACGGGTGCTCGACCTTTCCGGCCGACAACAACTTCTCCGCCACGTTCAGGGTCACGCCGGACGGAATCGCGAACCCCAGGGACTCCGCGCCCTGTGTTGGCGGGATGTAGGCCTCGTTGATCCCAATGACACGTCCGGCTGAATCGAGCAGTGCGCCACCGGAGTTGCCGGGCGAGATCGGCGCGTCGGTCTGGATGAGCTCGACCTGCGGCCCGCCGGGCAACGTCCGGTGCAGACCGGACACGATTCCCGCCGTCACCGTGAACTCCAGCCCGAGTGGACTCCCGATCGCCAGCACGGCGTCCCCCGGCCTGGGCAACTCGTCGCGGAACTCGGCAGCAGGCAGGTTCTTCCGCTCGGTGCGGATCACCGCGAGATCCGACAACGGATCCGTGGCGAGCACCTCGCCACCGGACTCCTGCCCGTCGGCGTACCGGATGCGCACCTGTCGGTTGGTCTTCACCACGTGCTCGTTCGTCACCACAACGTCAGAACGCAGCACGACGCCACTGCCCACGCCGTCCTCGACCCGGACGGTCACCGCCGAAGGCGCGGTACGCGTGACCACGTCGGCGTAGGAGCCGGCACCGGCAGGCGGCGGGGACCGGCTGTCCGAGCACGCGATCAAACCCAGCAACAACAGCAAGAAAGCCAGAATTCGTGCGAACATGCCGCCCGGCTACCCGCCGATACCCGGCTCACACGAGGTCCAGCTGAAATCTCACCGGATTCGCTTGGAGCGGGGGAAGGACCTGCGGCAACAGGTCCACCACACTGAGCGTCCAGGAAGGACGGATGCGCGCACTTGACTCCGGAGGACGAACGCGGGCGGGAAATTTCGTCCTCGCGGGAGAAGGCGCACTCCACCGAACCCTTGCCAGCCTGCTGGTGGTGGCCATCACGAGAGGAGTCAGGGCGATGACGCTCATGCGGTTCGATCCGTTCCGCGAACTCGACCGGTTCACCGAGCAGGTGCTCGGCGGGACGCGAACGCATCTGATGATGCTTGTCGAGGCCTACCGCAGAGGTGACGAGGCGTGCGTACACGTCGATCTGCCCGGTGTTGGCTCCGATGGGAGAAGGACAAGCCTCGGCGCGTGGAGATCCTCAGCCCCGACCACGGCCAGCAGCGCGTGATCGAAACCCAGTACACCCGCGCCTGACAGGCTCGATGCGGACACGGAGGAATCATGCCCGCGACCACGTCAACCGGATGCGAACGGGACGGCGTACCCGATCTCCGACTGACCACCGGGCTCGGCGTGAGCCGGCGTGCGGACCACGAGTTCGTTCCGTCGGCCGGCCACCCCCGAACGACATGACGGGGGGCTGGGCTTTCGAGGGGCAACCCGCTGCGCTCTCAGGCGGCACGGTCACCCTGGTCAACGGCACGTCGTTCTGCGTTTGCGGGCACGACGGCGAGATCCATGCGAACGGGCCGCAGGGCACGTTCTTCATGGACACCCGCATCGTGTCCTGCTGGCGCGTGAGGATCGACGGCACGCCGGCCGAGCCGATCACCACCGTGCCGGCGGAACCGTTCCGCACGACGTTCCTCGGGCGGGCGCTGCTCGGCCGCCCTGGCGAGAGCTCCCTGCTGGTGGAACGCACGCTGTACGTCGGCGCCGGTATGCGTGAGGACGTCGTGCTGCGCAACTACGGGCCACAGGACGTGTCCGTGACGCTCACCGTGCACGTGCAGGCCGACTTCGCGGACCTGTTCGAGGTCAAGGAGGATCGCGTGCGCGCCGACCACCGCCAGCACGGCGCGGAGGTCCGCGAGGACGGCCTCGCGCTCAGCCGCGGCGGCCGGGGCGTGCAGGTGAGCGCCGACCACGCCGAGTACGACCTGGATCGGCTGACCTTCCACGCGCTGGTCCCCGCGAGGGGTGAGTGGTCGACCCGTGTAACTGCGCGGCCGGTGGTGGACGGCGAGCTGGCGCCCGCGCTGTTCCCGCTGGATCGGCCGGTCGAGCAGTCGACGCCGATGACACGGACGAGGCAGTGGCACGAGACGGGGCCGGTGCTGCGGGTGTTCGGTGCGCCGGCGCTGATGCGCACGCTTCAGCGGAGCAGGGAGGACCTTGGCGCGCTGCGCATCTTCGACCCGGAACGGCCGCAGGACACGGTGATCGCGGCCGGAGCACCGTGGTTCATGACGTTGTTCGGGCGCGACTCGATCCTGGCGTCCCTGATGGCGATGCCGATCGACCCGACGCTGGCGCTCGGCACCGCACAGACGCTCGCGCGCCACCAGGGCATGACCGTGGAACCGAACAGCGAGGAGGAACCCGGCCGGATCCTGCACGAGATCCGGTTCGGTGCGGACTCCTCTCTCGCGCTCGGCGGACGCAACGTCTACTACGGCACCGCAGATGCCACGCCGTTGTTCGTGATGCTGCTCGGCGAGCTGAGCCGGTGGGGCATCGGCGACGACCAGATGGCCGCACTACTGCCACACGCCGACCGCGCGCTCGACTGGGTCGATCGCCACGGCGACCGCGACGGCGACGGATTCGTCGAGTACCACCGCGCGACCGAGCGCGGCCTGGCGAACCAGGGCTGGAAGGACTCCTGGGACGGCGTCAACTTCGCGGACGGTTCGATCGCGCGCAGCCCGATCGCGTTGTGCGAGGTGCAGGGCTACGTATACGCGGCATTCCGCGCGCGAGCCTGTCTGGCACGGGTAGCCGGTGATGATCCCAAGTTCTGGGAGGATCGGGCTCAGGCGCTGAAGGAAAGGTTCAACGAGGCGTTCTGGCAGCCCGAACTCGGCCGTTACGCCGTCGCACTGGACCACGCCAAGCGACCCGTCGACTCCGTCGCATCCAACATCGGGCACTGTCTGTGGACCGGCATCGTCGATGAAGACAAGGCCGAGCAGACCGCGGAGTCCCTGATGTCCAAAGAGATGTTCACCGGCTGGGGACTGCGCACCCTCGCGTCCGACATGGGCGCGTACAACCCGATGAGCTACCACAACGGATCGGTGTGGCCGCACGACTCGACCATCGTCGCGGCAGGACTGATGCGGTACGGGTTCGTCGAGCACGCCCAGCACCTCGCGAGCGCACTGTACGACGCGGCGGAGGCGTTCGGAGGCAGGCTGCCCGAACTGCTGTGCGGGTTCGACCGCGCCGAGTACGCACAGCCCGTGCCCTATCCGACGTCGTGCTCACCGCAGGCATGGGCGTCGGCGTCCCCCGTCCATCTGCTGCGGGTGTTGCTGCGGCTGGAACCCGCCGTGCCGGACAGAAAAGTGTGGCTCGCACCGGTGCTGCCGGACGAGTTCCTGCCGATCGCGCTCGACAACGTGCCGCTGGCCGGCACGCGGGTGACCGTCGAGGTCGACTCGGAGGTCCGAGTTGCCGGTCTGCCAAAGGAAATAGTGCTTTCCGAAGACGTCCCGGCCGGTTTCGTCTCGCGCCCTCGGGAAACTCGTCCGCAATGGACGAACTGAAGATCGCGATGGTGGCGCCTCCGTGGTTCGAACTCCCGCCGAAGGCTTACGGCGGAATCGAATCCATGTGCGCGGACCTCACCGAGCAGCTGATGAGACAGGCCGTGCACGTTACGTTGATCGGCGTCGGGCAGAACGGCACGAGCGCGAAGTTCATATCGATTTCAGAGGCGTCACAGGAAAACCACATGGGCATGAGCATGCCCGAGGTGGGGCACGCGGCCGCGCTGCCCGACGTGCTCGCCGATCTTGACGTCGATCTGGTCCACGACCACTCGCTTGCCGGACCGTTGCTGGCCCGCGGACGGGCGCTGCCCACCGTGGTCACCGCGCACGGCCCCGTGACCGACGAGATGGGACGGTACTACCGGGATCTGGGCGACAGCGTGCATCTCGTCGCACTGTCCGAGGCGCAGCGCACCCAGGCGCCGGACCTGAACTGGGTAGCGACCGTGCACAACGCCGTGCGCGTGGCGGAGTTCCCGTTCCGGGAGGACAAAGAGGACTTCGCGTTGCTCCTCGGCCGCTCCACACCGGAGAAAGGCATCCCGGAGGCGATCGAGGCGGCCAGGTCGGCGGGTGTACGCCTGCTGATCGCGGCGAAGTGTCGTGAGCGGGACGAGATCCGCTACTTCGACGAAGTGGTGAAGCCGTTGCTCTCGAAGGACGACACCGTCGATTGGCTCGGCGAGGCGGACCGCGAGCGCAAACTCGCGTTGCTCGCCGCAGCCCGGTGCCTGCTGTTCCCGATCCAGTGGGAGGAGCCGTTCGGCCTCGTCATGGCGGAGGCATTGGCGTGCGGGACGCCAGTGGTGGCACTACGCCGAGGTTCCGTGCCGGAAGTGGTGACACACGGCGAGACCGGTTGGGTGTGCGACGACGTGGACGAACTGGTCGATGCACTGCGCCGAGCCGGGTCGCTGAGTCCTGCGCGGTGCCGAGCGGACGCCGAGGAACGCTTCGACGTCTCACTGATGGCGCAACGCTACGAGTCGGTGTACCGGTCGGTCGTTGGACGAGCCGCGGGAGGCGACGGACGCGGTCTCCAGCTGGTCAGCGGACGCTGAACAGACACACCAGATCACCAAACCGAGGAGCCAACCGTGCCGGTCATGAACGTAGCCAGGTTCGAGCACTTCTTCCGCACTGCGGCGGGTCTCGACGTCGACAAGGAGGACCTCAAGCACTACAACGACTTCGTCGACCAGCAACTGCACGACATGTACCTGATGGCGAGCGTCACGGCGAAGACGAACGCACGCGACGTGGTGCAGGCCTACGACTTCCCGATCACCAAGGGTCTGCAGGAACGCATTCGCGAGTTCGACGATCTCTTCGCCGATCTCGAGGACGCCCTGGACGCGATGGTGCCGCGACCACCGGACATCACGTTGTCGGACGAGGCGGAGGCTTGGGTGCCGCGCATCGCCGGCGGCATCAGCCTCGGGCTCGCCCGCACCTTCAAGATAGTCGAACCGAAGCTGGTGAACCCTCAGACCAAGCACTGGGAGTCGGTCTTCCGCCTGTTCGACCTTCTTCTGTGACCATCTTCGACGTCATTGAGAAGGCACGTCAGGTGCGAAGGTCCAGCTGCCTGCCGCACAGGTGTGTCGGTGCGACACAAGCGTGAACAGCTTTCCCCTCGTGACTGGGCAACCCGGCTCCTTCAGCTCTGCTGCGACGTTGGTGAGACACCACCTGTGCCCTGCCGTACACAGTCACCGAGTGTCCCGTCTCCACACCATCGACGAAATCATCGGCCTGGAACGCGACGAACTCGAATCCGGCCGGGAACACCCTGGTCACGGTGCATTGATCAAGACTGAGCAAGACCACTTTGTTGCGCGCGACGAACCGCACGGGCTGAGCCAGTGGCAAACCAGCTGAGGTGTACAACAGCCGTCCCAGGCTGACGCGGTCCAGCAGGTCCCAGCACTCACTGTTGGTGAGCTCGTGTGCAACCGTCACCGCACATCACGCTTTCACTCATCTGAAACGTCGGGATGCACTGCTCTGCAGCGTCCTCTGGGCATCCTCGAGTCGACAGCGGCACCCGGCCCAGCCGTCAGCGACATCGCGGCCTCCTCAGGATCTCTCCGCCGGTGACTGTCCTCAGGTGGTTCAGGTGTGGTAACCGAATCCGACCCGACGAGGCTCTTCTTCACGTTCGCGGCAAGGTCAACTCACGCGCGTTACAGACACAACTTCTGGCAAGGCGCTTAGGACACGCCGACAAATAACCTGGACGCTGTCTTGTCTGGGCTCGTTGATCGCGATGTCGTCATGTGGCTGATCAGCAACGCCCTGTTGTTTGGCGCGAACGTCACGTTCGGGCCATCTATCGGCCCGAACGTGCTTCTCGCGCCAAACAACAGGGGCGACACGCCGTGCGCTGACCGTTCAGGCTCGGCAAGTACAGGTCAGGATCGACTGCGCAATGAGAGCGCGCACATCAAGATCAAATGAGCGTGTTGTTCATCTGTGCGCCCTTAGCGAGTCGGAGCACGAGATCGCTGCTGCGGTTGAGGGACGCCCGGCTCGCCGGCGCGCCGTGTGATCCCACTTCCGGGCGATGAACCTGCGATGCCGGCCGAGCAACGTGCCAGGGGTAACCGGGAAGACCCCCTGCCAGCGCGAGCGATGCACCAGTCTCGACAGCGCGGCGAACCAGAACCAACCCGCGGGCTCGTAACGAGCCGGCCCGGTCAACTGCCGACGAAGCACAACGTTCTCGTGACACAGCACAAGAAGCTCCGCGTCCTTGGCCGCCTCACTGCGAAGCAGCACCGCCGGAACAGACAGCAACTCGCAGCACCTTGTACAACAGCGAAACGATCACCCCGGCATGCTCGCAGCCGGGAAGACCTCGCTGCTCAGAGCAGCGATGACTTTCCGGGCGGCACACCATCAGCGCGCTGATCACCGTGCTCGCCAGGGTGTGCGCGGGAACATCACGCAGCGCCCCGCCGAACGCACCGACCAGTGTGCACAGAGGCTCGCAGATCACGCCGTCACGGACCGGTCGGTCACCTGCCGCACGAGCGCGTCCAGCGCCACCGCACCGCTGCGGCGCACAAGCACCGGATTGGCCTCGGCCTCAACGACATCCAGCTCGTGGGCGAGGTCCGACATCGCGACGACGGCATCGGCCAACGCGGTCACGTCACCAGCCGGGGCACCGCGATGTCCTTTGAGCACCAGGAGACCGCGCACCTCGTCGATCATCTCGAGCGCCGTCTCGCGGTCGACCGGGGCGAGGCGCACCGCCACGTCGTCGTACAGCTCGGCCTGCACGCCACCAGTGGAGAGCACGACCACCGGCCCCACGTCGTGGCTGCGCCGGAAGCCGACGAGCACCTCGCCGACGCCCGGCTCGGCCATCGGCTGCACCAGGACGCGGTCGACGGTGACACCGGCGCGATGCGCGACGTCCGCGACGATCCGGCGGGCCGCCTCGCGCACGCCGTCGGCATCGCCGACGTTCAGCACCACGCCACCCACGTCGGTCTTGTGCGCGAGCTGGTCGGACAACGCCTTGACCACCACCGGAAATCCGAACGGCAGGTCGACGTCGTCGAGCGAGGCGATCTTGAGGGCCACCGAGGGCAGCACGGGCACGCCGACCGCGGTGAGCACCTCGGCCGACGCCTGCTCGTCGATCAGCACCGGCTCGTCAGAAGGGCATGCTCCGATCCGTTCCGGATCGATCGTCGCGGTGCGGCGGGCGAACGCGGCGGCGACGGCGTCGGCGCACGTCTCCGGGGTGCGGAAAGCGGGAACGCCGGACGCGGCCAGCAGCGCGGCGGCGTCCGGGGCGTCCGGGAGCGCGAACCCGACGACGGGCACGGCATGCCCGCCGCGGTCGGCCAGCGCCTGCACGGCGAGTTCGGGGTTGAGCCGCGCGGAGGAGCCGATCACGAACACGATGAGGTCGTACTCGCCGCTGTCCTGCAGCTCGCGCAGGGCGGCCGTGACGACGTCGTGCCGGGCACCGGCCAGCCCGAGGTCGGAGATCAGGCTGTGCGGCACGGATGCGCCCGCCGCCGCCATCCGGTCGACGAGCTCGTGGCTGGGCGCACGGACGGACACCCCGCGCAGCGCTAGCTGGTCGACCATGATCGCCGCACCGCCGCCGGTGGTGGTCACGACGCCGACGCGTGGCGTTCGCGGACCGCTGCCCGCCGGGATCCGTTCGAGCAGGGCGGGTCCCTCGGCCAGTCCTTCGAACGTGCTCACCCTGGCGAACCCGCACGCGCGGAAGAACGCGTCCGCCTCGGTGTCCTCGCCGGCCAGCGCACCGGTATGCGACACGGTGAGCGCGGCGGCCTCCTCGGACCGGCCGAGCTTGTAGACCGCGACCGGCTTGCCCGCCCGGTGCGCGGCGGCGGCGAACTCCGCCAGGTGACCGGAGTGCCGCAACGACTCCAGGAACAACGCGTAGGAGGTGATCTCCGGGTCGTCGAGCGTCGCCGTGCAGATCTCCCCCAGTGACAGATCGGCCTCACCACCGGTGGACACCAGGCCCGCGAACCCGATCCCGCGCCCCCGCGCCCGGCTGACCAACGCGCCGATCACGCTGCCGGACTGCGACGCCACGAAGATCCCGCCGCGGGGAGTGTCCGGCTCGCCGAACGCGGCGTTGCCGGTGAGCATCACACCGTTGCGCGGGTTCACGACACCGAGGCTGCTCGGGCCCACCACGCGCGTCGGGCCCTGCGCGGCGGCGGCGCGCAGCCGGTCCTCCCTGGCGAGTCCCTCCGCGCCTTCCTCGGCGAACCCGGACGACAGCACCGTCACCACCGGCACACCGAGCCGTGCAGCCTCGGCGACCGCGTCAACGGCCGCGTCCGCCCCGGTCATCACGTAGACGTGATCGGGCACGCCGGGCAACGCGGACAGGCTCGGGTACGCCTTCTCCCCCTGCACTGTGTCGCGGCGCGGGTTCACGAACCACGCGGTGCCGCGGTAGCCCGCCTGAGCGAGGAACCGCTGCGGCCGGCCGGTGGTCTTCCTCGGGTCGTCGGAGGCGCCCACGATCGCCACGGTCGCGGGCTCGAGCAGGGCGGCGGCCAACGGGGTCTGGCTCATCGGTTCTCCCTCGCGCAGAGTCGGTTCTCAATACTCTATAGACTATTGCCTTGTATTGTCTGCGGCATGGACCACAGCGGGGACGAGACGTCCGTTCCAGGAGTCGTGAACACCACGCCACTGGCCGAACGACTGGGGCTGCACCGCGCGGGCGGCCTGCTCACCGGGTCGCCGGTGCACGGGTTCGACCAGCGAGTGTTCGGCGGCCACCTCCTCGGGCAGGTCGTGCTGGCGGCGGGTGAGCACTCCCCCGCCGGGCGGGCCGTGGAGTCGCTGCACGTCTACTTCCTGCGCCCCGGACGCCCCGGCGTGCCGATCGGCTACTCGATCCGCACCATCCGCGAGGGCCGCACCCGCACGGTTCTCGCGGTCAGCGCGGAGCAAGCGGGCCGTGAGCTGCTCGCCGGTGTCGTGTCGCTGGGGCCGGACGAGCCGCCGCACGACCCCGTCTCGCTGACGGCGCCGTCCGTGCCCGCGCCGGAGGAACTGCCCACGCTCGCCGAGCGCCGTTCCCTCGGTCTTCCGCCGGAGGGCGTGCGCCTGCCGCCGCTCGGGGACTGGCGCACCGCTTCCCGGCCGTTGGACGTCCGGTACGTCGGCGGCTCGCCGCGGTGCTTCTGGTTCCGCGCCGAGCCCGCGCCGGGCGCAGGCGCGCACCTGCACCGGGCGGTGCTGGCGTTCGCCTCCGACCGCTCGCTGCTGCCGGTGATCGCCCGTGACCGTCCGATGGCGAGCGTGGACCACGCGATGTGGTTCCACGCCGCCCCGGTGTGCGGGCAGTGGTACCTGTACGTCCAGGACTGCCCCGCCGCGCACGCCGGGGGCGGGCTCGCCCGCGGCACGGTGTTCGACACCGCGGGCCTGGCCATCGCCTCGGTCGCCCAGCACGGTCTCGTGCTCTGATCAGCGCAACAACGCCGGGTCACCCGCGCGGAACCCCCAGCCGACTGCTTCTTCGAGCCGCCGCAGGGCTTCCGCGAGCTTCTCGGGCGGTTGGGTGGTGGCCCAGTGACAGGGGCCGCCCAGTCGTTCCGGAAAGCCGTAGCCGCGGGTCAGCAGCACGTCGACGTCACCGGGCCGGGCCGCGATCCCCTCGGCGAGCAGCAACGCGGCCTCGTTGGCCATCGCCGTGAGCACCCGTTCACCGATCTCGCCCGGCCCGATCGGCCGGGCGGTGATCCCCTTGTCAGCGCGGGATTCCGCAATGATCCGCGCGACCTCGGGATCATCGTGCGGTGTCCTCGCACCGTCCGGATAGCGGTACCACCCGGCACCCGTCTTCTGTCCCAGCCTGCCCTTCTCGACGAGCCGGTCCGCCACGTCCGGGTAGCGCTCCCGCGGGTCCCGACCGGCGTCGCGGCGGCGCCGGGCCCGCCACGCGACGTCGAGCCCGGACATGTCCGCCACCGCGAACGGCCCCATCGCGAAACCGAGGCCCAGCAACGCCTCGTCGACCTGTCGCGGTTGCGCGCCCTCCTCGACCAGAAGCTCGCACTGGTACCGGTAGGCGCTGAACACCCGGTTGCCGACGAACCCGTCGCACACCCCGACCACGACCGGCGTTTTGCCGAGCAGACGCGCCGCGGAGAACGCGTGGTCCAGCGCGTCGGAGCTGGTTTCCCTGCCTCGCACCACCTCCAGGACGGCAGTGCGGTGGGCCGGGGCGAGGAAGTGCATGCCCAGCACGCGACTCGGGTCGGGTGTCACCGCGGCGAGGGCGTCGACGTCCAAATAGGACGTGTTGGTGGCCAGCGGAACGTCCGGCACGACCGCTGCGGCGGCCGCGAGGACCTCGGCCTTGACGTCGTGGTCCTCGAACACCGCTTCCACCACGAGATCCACCCCGGCGAGGTCGGCCATCCGCGTGCTGGTGCGCACGTCGTTCCCGGACCGCTCCACCGCCGCACGGGCGCGTTCCAGCATCCCGGCGTCCACGTCGACCAGCACCACCTCGACCCCGGCCGAGGCGAACGCCCGCGCGATCCCCGCGCCCATCGTGCCGGCGCCGATCACCCCAACGCTGCGGAGCTTCCGTTCCACCGCGGGCTTGCCGGCGCGGGTCGCCGCGGTCCTGGCGAAGAACAGGTGCCGCAACGCCGCTGCTTCGGGACTGGCCCGCAACCGCAGGAACTCGGCCCGCTCGTGCCGCAACGCCGCCCGCGCCGGTACCGCGGTAGCCGTCAGCACCGCCCCGATCGCCGGGGCCACCGGTCCGGTCGCGCCGTGCCGGGCCAGCAGCCGCTGAGCCGTCTCTTCGAAGCGGCCAGGCACTCCCGCACGAGCAGGCTGCTCGGTGAGCACCCGTTTGGTCGCGGTCCTGGCAGCCGCGACAGCGCGGTCCCGCAATCGTTCCGACACCACCAGGTCGATCAAGCCTTCGGCGTGTGCCACGTCCACCGGCGTCGCGGACACCACGAGCTCCAGCACCCGGTCCGGATCGAGCAGGCGCACCGTCCGCACGATGCCGCCCGCGCCGGGAATCATGCCCAGCCCTGCCTCCGGCAGCCCCACCCGCGCGCCCTTCAGCGCGATCCGCAGGTCGCAGGCCAGCGCCAGCTCCAAGCCGCCGCCCAGGGTGGAACCCGAGATCGCCGCCACGACCGGACGCGGGTGCCGTTCGATCGCCGCGAGCACCTCGGGCAGTTGCGGCTCCGGGATCTCGCCCTCGAACTCCCGCAGGTCCGAGCCGGACACCAAGTGCTTGCCCGCCCCGATCAGCACCACCGCGCGGTCGTCGGTGGTCGCGTGCAACGCGTCGAGGAGGCCTCGGCGCACGGCGGCGGTGCTCGCGTTGACGGGCGGGTTGTCGATCACGATGACGGCGATGTCGCCGTCCCGTTCGATCCGGACAGGCCCGCTCATCGGGGCGCCCGCTGGCTGAAGCGGCGACCGAAGATCTCCTCGGCGATCCGGTTCTTCATCATCTCGATCGAGCCGCCGGCGATCATCCAGCCACGCGTGCGCCGCATGCAGTACTCCACCAGCGTCTCGGTGCTGTAGCCGAGCGCTCCCATCATCTGCATCGCCGCGTCGGCGGCGTGGAACCCGGCCTTGTTGGCGGCGAGTTTGGCCACCGTCGTCTCGTAGGCCGACGGCAAGCCGTCTTCCGCGTTGCGCACCGCGCGGTCCAGCAACGCCTCAGCCGCGTCGAGCTCGACCGCAGCCTCGGCGAACGTCCACTGCACGCCCTGGAACTCGTTCAACGTCCGCCCGAACTGGGTGCGTTGCGAGACGTGGTCGCGGGCGAGGTCGAACGCGAGCCTGCCGAGCGCCAGCGAACGTGCGGCGTTGCCGATGCGTTCGACGTTGAATCCGCTCATCTGCTTCTTGAACCCGCCGGGGCCCAGCAGGATCCGCGAACGCGGGATCCGGCAGCCGTCGAAGTACAGCTGGGCCCAGGTCTCGCCGCTCATGTAGGACGACGGCGTGCCCAGCGTGAAGCCGGGGTCGCCGCGCTCGACGAGCACCGAGCCGATGTTGCCGGTGCCCGGCCCGAACCTGACGTAGACCAGGAACAGGGTGGCGTCCACGCTGTGCGTGGACCAGATCTTCGTGCCGTCGATGACGATGCCGTCGCCGTCCTCGACCACGCTGGTGGTGAGCTCGGTGGCGGCGGACCCGGCCTCCGGTTCGCTCATGCCGAGGGCGATCAACCCGGTGCCGGACAACAGGTCCGGCAGGTAGGCGGCCTTCTGCTCGGCCGTGCCGAACTGGGCGAACGTGCGGATGGCGCCGAAGTTGCCCGCCTGGAGGATGTCCGCGCTCTTCGGGCAGTGCTGGGCGACAGCGCGGATGACGGCTACGGCGGTGGCGAGCCCGGCGCCCTGGCCGCCGTCGGCTTCGGCGATCGTGAGCCCGAGCAGGCCCTGCTCGCCGAGCATCCGGGCGATGTCCCAGGCGTAGCGCGGGTCGTGGGCGCGTTCGAGAGCGCCCGGTGCGAGGTGCTTGCGGGCGAAAGCGTTCACCGAGTCGAGCAGGTCCT
This sequence comes from Lentzea rhizosphaerae, assembly GCF_042649515.1. Classification (NCBI taxonomy): domain Bacteria; kingdom Bacillati; phylum Actinomycetota; class Actinomycetes; order Pseudonocardiales; family Pseudonocardiaceae; genus Lentzea; species Lentzea rhizosphaerae. Next base: position 95,209 of record NZ_JBHRZI010000032.1, read on the forward strand.
GGGTGTCGCGATGTGCGACGGTCGCGGTCATGTCGAGCCTTTCGTCGGAAGTCAGCCGATGAAGCCGAACTTCTGCTTCCACAGGGCCTCGTCCGCCTTGGCGTGGCGGGCGAAACCGTCCTCGGTGAGCAGGTGGAACCGCGGTGAGTCGGCGGTGGGCAGCTCGTAGTCGCCGGTGCGGACGGTGCCGATGTCGGTGCGCACCGGCACGAAACCCTGCGACCCGACGAACCGCTGACCCGCCTTGGACGCCGACCAGTTCACGAACACCTGTGCGGCCGCGCTCTGCGCCCCGCGAGGCGTGAGCCCGAGCGGACCTTCCGAGGCCGACACGCCTTCCTTCGGGATGACCAGCCGGATCGGTGCGCCTGCGGTCTCCGCGCCGAACGCGTTGTTCACGCTGACGGTCGCGATCGAGATCTCGCCGCGCGCCAGGGCGTCCACCTCGGTGGAGGTCGAGTTGAAGACCCGTGGTTTCTGCTGGGCCATCCCGTCCAGGAACTGCGGGCCGAACGTGCCGAGCTGGAAGCGGGTCAGCGCGTTCACCGTGCCGCCCGTGGTGATCGCGACGATGCCGAGTTCACCGCGGAACCGCAGGTCGACCAGGTCTTCCCAGCCGTCCGGCGGGTTCTCGGTGTGGATGGCCGAGTTGTAGGCCATCGCGTTCACGAAGTAGTAAGCGGCGAACCAGTTCGGGCTGGACTGCTTGAGCTGCGCGTGGAACGGCGTCTCGTACGGCACGTACACGCCGGCGTCGGTGAACTTCCGCGCGGTGCGGGGGTCGGTGAGCCGGATGACGTCGGCGCCGAGCTTGCCCGCGCCGTGCTCGGACAGCGCCCGCTCGGCCAGCTTGTTGTTGGGCAGCCGGGTGAGCTCGACCGCGATGCCGGTCTCCGCGGTGAACCGGGCGATCGTGAGGTCCTCGGCCTCCTTGCCGGCCGCGGAGTACAGGATCACGCGTTGCCCGCGTGCGGCCTCGTAGAGCGTGCGGTCGGCGACCAGTTCGCCGTCGATCCGCAGCCCGTCGGAGGTGTCGACCGCAGCGCGTGGCAGCAGCCGTTCCGCTTGCGCGGACTTGGAGTTCGCCGGTGATCCGCACGCGGTGATCAGCAGGAGTGCCAGCACCACGAGAATGTTGATCTTAGCCATGACGGCCCCCTGAGCCCGCCCCGAATCGGCGTGGCAGGTAGCTGAGCAGGAACATGATCGCGCAGTAGACGATCGCGGTGGCCGAGGCCTCGCGCAGCGCGCCACCGTTCTCGAACTGGTCGTAGATGGCGATCGAGAGGATCTCGGTGTCGGTGGTGTAGAGGAACAACGGCACGGTCAGCTCGCGCATGCTGAGCATCAGCAGCAACAGGAACGTCGACAGCACCGCCACCCGCAGCAGCGGCAGCGTGATCCACGTGACCGCGCGGGTGCGCCGAGCTCCGAGCATGACCGCGCTGTCCTCCAGGTCCCGGTCCAGGGACCGGATCGAGGACGCGATGCCGCGGAACCCCTGCGGCATCTGCACCACGAGGAATCCGATGATCAGCACGCCGAGGGTGCCGTAGACCGGCAGGGGCATCACCAGCCACGTCCACAACAGACCGATGCCGAGCACGATGTGCGGAATGGCCAGCGGCACCATGGAAACGCTCTCCAGCGCACCCTTGCCCCACGACCGCGTCCGGTACACCACGTAGGCGACGGCGAAGGCCATCGCGGTGCCGAGGGCAGCGGCGGCCACCGAGACCACGACGCTGTTCGTCGTCGCGCCGAGGAATCCGTCAGAGGTGACCGCCGCCGCGAACGACGTGACGTCGATGGCACCTGGATCCGCCAGCGAGGCGAACGACCGCATGTACGGCGAACTGCGCACCGCGGAGAGCAGCAACGCCAGCAACGGCAACACGATCGACAGCAGGAAGTAGGCCAGTGCCGCCAGCAACACCGGCGTGCGCCACCTGCCCAGCGCGATCGTGCGCGGCTTGACGCCCTTGCCGGACACCGTCGTGAACGACCGCGACGCGAGGAACCGCCGCTGCAGCCACGTCACCAGCACCACCACGGCGACGAGTGCGATCGCGACCACCGCCGCCTCGTTGCCGCGCGAAGGCGTGGTGTTCATCAGCTTGTAGATGAACGTGGGCAACGTGTCGATACCGCCCGGTGTCGCGAGCACCTGGGAGACCGGGAAGTTCTCGAAGACCAGCACGAAGATCAGCAGGCCGGATCCGAGCACCGCGGGCAGCGACAGCGGCAGCGTGACCGTCCGCAACGCCCGCCACGTCGGGCTGCCGTGCACGCCGGCGGCGTCCTCCAGGTCGGGGTTCATCAGCGCCATCGAGCTGTGGATCATCAGGAACGCGTACGGCGCGTAGTACATCGCCATCACCACGATCACGCCGCCGTAGGAGTAGACGTCCACCACCGGCCCGGTGATCCCGAGGTCGCGGAAACCGACGTTGATCAGCCCGGCGCCGGGACTCGCGAGGATCGACCACGCCAGCGCGCCCACGTAGGACGGCAGGAACAGCGGCATCAGCCCGATCAGGTAGAGAAACCCGCGCGCACGGACATTGGTGCGGGCCGCCGCGAACGCCAGCGCGCCACCGATCAGCAACGCCAGCACGGTCGCGCCGATCGCGATCACCAGCGAGTTCAGGGCGGCGGCGGTGACGCCCTCTGCCACCAGCACTTTCAGGTTGTGGAGGGTGAACTTCAGGCCGGTGCTGCCAGGGCGCGGCACGTCCGAGCTGAACGCCGCGAGCAGAATGAAGCCGGCCGGGACCAGCACGAGGAACGCGACCAGACCCAGCAGGGGAAGGCCGAGCAGGCGAGTACGAAGCGGGACGGTGGCGCGGCGGCGAGGCCTCGGGGTTGCAACGCCGGGTGCAGGGGTGGCGGGAGGACGGGTGGGGACGGGAGTTGTCGTCATGCCGCCACGACCTCCCCGTACTCCGTTGTGTGCTCCGGCAGCAGGTGGATGTCGCGTGCCTCGATCGCCACGCTCACCTCGGTCCCCGCGGTCAGCGTCCCGTCCGGCGGCGGAGGACAGATCGCCTCCAGCACCATCCCGGACCCCGTCCGCACGGTGCACCGGATCGACGCGCCCTGGAACACCGCGACCTCGACGGTGCCGGACAACCGGTTCACCGCGGGGCTTTCCGCACCGGAGGTCAGGTCGACCCGGACGTGCTCCGGTCGGATGCAGGCGTGCCACGGACCATCACCGTCGCCCAGTTCGTCGACCGCGAGTTCCTGGCCGGTCAGCCGCACCCGGTGACCGTCGACGGCGGAGACCTCGAAAACGTTGGTGACGCCGAGGAAGCGCGCGATGGACGCACTCGCCGGACGGGCGTAGATGTCCTCCGGTGTGCCGAACTGGGTGATCCTGCCGTTCTGCATGATCGCGATCGAGTCCGCGAGCGCCAACGCCTCCTGCTGGTCGTGGGTGACGTAGAGGCTCGTCAGCCCGTTCTCCAGCTGGATGCGCCGCAGTTCGACCCGCAGCTCGTCCCGCAGTCGTGCGTCCAAGTTGGACAGTGGTTCGTCGAGCAGCAGCACGGCCGGTTCCATCGCCATCGAGCGGGCCAGCGCCACCCGCTGCATCTGGCCGCCCGAGAGCAGGCTGGCGCCGCGTGAGCCCAGGTGCGCCAGTCCCACGACCTCCAGCACGGCGAGTGCGCGGCGCCGGCTCTCGGTACGACTGATTCCCTTCATGCGCAACGGGAACGCGACGTTGTCCGTGACCGTCATGTGCGGCCAGACCGCGTAGGACTGGAACACCATGCCGACGTTGCGCCGGAACGGTGGTACGGACACACCACGCGCGCCGTCGTACACGGTCCGGTCGCCGATCGTGATGCGGCCGCCGCAGGGCGCCTCCAGGCCGGCGATGCAGCGCATGGTGCTGGTCTTGCCGCAGCCGGACTCGCCGAGCAGCACCACCGACTTGCCGTCGGGGATGGTGAGATCCAGGTTCTTCACGGCACGGTGCTCGCCGTAGACGAGCTCGAGCGACTCGACACCGACCTTCATCAGTTGGCTCCTCGGGTGCGGGCCGCGCGGTCGACGTCGTCCAGGAAGTCCAGGTCGTCGAACCGGTGCACGGCGTCGATCAGGTCCTTGGTCGCGGGTTCGCCGATCACCGGTTCGCAGAGACCGCGGACCTTCTCCTCCAGTGCGGCGTCGGACAACGGGTTCGCGGGCTCGCCGTAGGGGTGCTGGACCCACGTGCTGACGGTGCGCCCGTCGCTCAGTTCGACCGTGGTCCGGGCCGGGCGGCCCGACCTCGGGTACGCGGCGTCGGCGTCCGGGTCGATGGTCACGGTCACGCGGTTCATCAGCGCGCGGACGGCGGCATCGGACCGGGCCTCCTCGGCAAAGTCGCGCAACGTCACCGCGCCGCGGGTGAGCGCGACGGCGACCGTGTACGGAAGGCTGAGCTGGGCCTGCAACACGGTGTCCAGTTCGGTGCCGTTGTGCCGGGCCGCGATCGGGAACGTCTCGACCCGCACCGCCTCGATCTCGGCCGGGTCGATGCCGTGCTCCTGACGCAAAGCCAGCGCGCCGTCGATCGCACCGTGCACGTGCCGGCAACACGGGTAGGGCTTCACGTACGTGTCGAGCAGCACCCACCGCTCGCCGAGGCCGTCGCGAACCCGTTCCGGCGACCACGCCTCCCCCACCGGTCCCGCGTAGGCGGCGAAGTACCCGTCGACGCCCTCCAGCACGGTGGTGGGCCCGGTCAGTCCGCATGCCGCCAGGTCCGCGGCGGCGATGCCGTCCCGCGCGGCCTTGCCGGGGTGGAACCGCTTGACCTCGGCCGAGTCGCCGAGGAACTCGAACAGCCCGCTCGCGTGCGACCCGGCGATGCCCAGCGCGTTCGCCGTTTCTTCGACCGTGAGGCCGCGCAGCACAGCCGCCGCGGCCGCCGCGCCGAACACGCCGCCGAGCGGGGTGTTGTGGAAGTGGCGATTGCGCGTCGCGGGGTGACCGGCCGCCGCGATCCGGCACGCCAGCTCCATCCCGATCGCAGCCGCCACCCGCACGCGTGCCGCGTCGGCGCCGGTGCTCTGGCCGAGGGCGAACGCCACCGGCAGCACCACGGACGTGGGATGCATGCTCCCGGGGGTGTACCCCTCGTCGGACTCGATGCCGTGCCCGTTCGTGCCGTTGACCAGCGCCGCACCGAGAACCGAGGCACGCCCGTGACCGATCGCGGTCACCTCGTCGCCGGGGTACAGGGCCGCCGCATGTCGCGCGACCGCGTGCGAGACGGACCCGGCCGAGCTGGCCACCATCCCGGCGACGGCGTCGAGAGTCATCCGCCGCAGGTGCCGATCGAGCTCGGCAGGCAAGAGCCGGTGCCCTTGCTCGACGATCCACTCCGAGACGTGCCAGGTCAAACCGGTATGTGCAGCCATTGCACCCTCCCGCTCGGCTGGTGGGGCCACCGGCGTCGGCGGCGTGCGAGAGAAGCTACATAGTCTATAGAGTGTTGTCTACGGGTTACGCCTGAGTATCCGGGGACGATTTCCCATAGCCCATAGACTGTAGAGATCAGGCCTCCGGACCGAAGGACGTCGAATGACCAACGGAAGCTCCGCGTCTCCCCCGCAGAGCCGCACAGCCTGGGTTGCCGACCGGATCCGCGAGGAGGTCGCGTCGGGCGCTCTGCGCCCCGGCGAGCTGATCAAGCAGACGGTGCTGGCCAAGCGCTACGGCGTGAGCCCCACACCGGTACGCGAGGCACTGCGCATCCTCGAGGCCGACGGCGTGATCGACTACGCCACGCACAGAGGCGCCACAGTCCGGGAGATGACACCGGACACCGCCGCCGACCTCTATCGCCTGCGCGCCGCCGTAGAGGCCGTCGCGGCGAGCGCGGCCGTCGAGCGGATGACCCCGGAAGGCCTGCGCACCGTCGAGGCACGACACGCCGACATCGAACGGGCCATGCGCGACGGCACGGCACCCGCCGAGCTGTCCCGGCTCAACAAGCGGTTCCACTTCGCGATCTACGAGATGTCGTCACCGCTGATGCTGCAGTACGTCGAGGCGCTGTGGGTGCGCTTCACGCCGCCCGCGACGATCTGGTCGACCGAGCACGCGGACGCGTTGCAGCGTGATCACGACGGCATCCTCCAGGCGTTGCGCGATGGCGACGCGGAGGCCGCCGGTCGGCTCACCGCGGAGCACGTCCGGCACGCGGCCGCGATCCGCGACCAGCACCCCGAACTGCGCGCTTCCGGCAGCCAGGACCGGGAGGACCTCGGCGCCACCTGATCCGCCGAGCAGGAGTGTGACCCGCTTCCCGTTCCGCTGTCCTTCTCCAACTCGGATGTGCGCTCACCACCCCGCCCGTAGCTCGAGCTCCAGCACCAGGCGCTGGGCCGGCTTCGCCAGGTCGATGCCGTAGGTCTCGGTGGCCCGGCGCAGGCGTTGCCGGACGGTGTTCGGGTGCAGTGACAGCTCCTCGGCCACCGCACGCACGTCCCCGGCGTGGCGCAGCACGGCCAGCAGGGTGCGGCCCAGCTCGGTGCCGCGTTCGCGATCGTCGGCGGTGATGCGGGCGCCGAGACCGGAACGCAGTCGATGATCAGCGCGGACCGCGTCGACGAGCCGCTGCGCGACGAGGTCGATCCGCAGGTCCGCCAGCGCGTACCGGCCTGGGGCCGCACCGGCCGCCCGCAGGTGCCGCACGGTGCCCTCCAGGTCCTCGCGCCGCTCGGGCAGCTCCTGCGGCGAGGTGACGACACCGCCGTCGACGAGGTGGACCGGAACGGCCGACACCCCCGCCGCCCGCCGGGTCAGCTGGTCGAGCAGCGCCGGCATCCGGACCGCCGACGCCACGTGCGGGACGTGCACGAACACGATGTCGCCGACCAGGGCGAGCGCCGGCTCGTACCCGAGCGCGCGGGCGGCCGGACCGAGCGCGTCCAGCACGCTCATCAGGTTCGTGCGCGTGCTGTCGCCGGCCGTCTCGGCCAGGCAGACCAGCGTGGCCGGGCACGGGACCGCGGCCGCGGCGCCCGGCCGGTCCAGGGCTTTGCGCAGCGCCTGGTCGCGCGCGTCCTGGTCGGCGTCGAACTGCCGGCGTGCCACCAGCATGTGCAGTGCCGCGGTGCGGGCCGCGGCGATCAGCAGCGGCTCGACGCCGACCGTCGCCGCCTCGTCCGGGAAGAGGGCCCACAGCGAGCCGAGCACCCGGTCCCCCGCGCGGATGACGATCGCCGACCGCGGCAGGTGTCCTGGCCGGCGGACCGCGTACACGGTGTTGCTGCGCCACAGCCCGGCGATCAGGTGGTCGGGCAGGTTGTCGTCGGGCACCCGGCGGGCGAGGATCCCGGCACGGCGCGGCTCGTCGATCGGCTGGCCCGGCACGCTGGAGTAGGCCACGATCGTGCGGTCGGTGTCGATGATCGCGATCGCGCCGCCGGTCGTGATCGCGACCGAGTTGGCCAGGGCGAACAGGTCGCCGCCTCCTCCAGGGGCGCCGGCGTCGGCTCCACCGCCGCGTTCCCCGTCGACCGCGGTCGCGAGCAGCGCGGAGACCAGGCCGAACAATCGCGTCCACGGCATCGCGGGGTCGATCGCCACGGCAGCGGCTCCGGCGGCCTCGGCAGCGGTGCGCAGGAACTCCGCGCCGTCGCGGTGGGACCGCACGGCCAGCACGCCGTCGTGCTCGGCGACCACGGCCAGCGCCCGGTCGAGCGCCTCCGGCGACCGCGGATCCAGTCCGATCGCCAGCTGCAGGCTGCGGGCCGGTGTCTCCCCCTCCTCGTCGGGGTCGAACAGGTCGACCGCGGCCACCGCGGCGTCTGCCGGTCCGGCCACGTGCTCGGCGATGCCCGGCCCCAGCGCCATGACGAGTTCGCTCAGTGGGATCGACGACATGGCTGCCCTCTTTCGGCGATGTTCGACAGGCCACTCAACCCGTCCCACGGATGTACGAGTGGACATTGTCGCAGAGTCTGACAGGCCGTCATGCTGGCTCCCACGACGACCTGGAGGCCGTGAAACCCATGCTGACGAAGCCGGAACCCCTGATCGAGGTCCTCGGCACCGACCGGGTCCTGCTCTCGGAGACCGACCGGGTGCGCTACGCCTCCGACGCGAGTCCCTACCTGCTCGTCCCCCAGGTGGTCGCGGTGCCGAGGGACGCCGACGACGTCGCAGCGGTGTTCCGGTTCGCCGCCGCCCACGGTCGCCGCGTCGTGCTGCGCGCCGCCGGGACCAGTCTCAACGGCCAGGCCCAGGGCGATGACATCCTGCTCGACGTCCGCCGGCACTTCGACCGGGTCGCGGTCGAGGAGGACGGCCAGATCCTGCGCGCGGGTCCCGGGGTCGTCCTGGCCCGCGCCAACGTGCGGCTGACGAAGTACGGCCGCGTTCTCGGCCCGGATCCGGCCAGCTCCAGCGCCGCCTGCCTCGGCGGGGTGGTCGCCAACAACGCCAGCGGCATGGCGTGCGGGGTCACCGACAACTCCTACCGGACCGTCGCCGCGCTGCGGATCGTGCTGCCGACCGGCACGGTGGTCGACACCGCCGACCCGAACGCCGACGCCCACCTCGCCGCGGCCGAACCCGCGATGGTCGCCGAACTCGAAGCGATCCGTGACGAGCTGCGTGCCGACACCGCGCTCGCCCAGCGGATCCGAGCCAAGTTCGCGATCAAGAACACCAACGGCTACCGGCTCGACGCGTTCCTCGACGAGACCGCCCCGGCACAGATCCTGCGGCGCCTCCTCGTCGGGTCGCAGGGCACCCTCGGCTTCCTCGACGAGATCACCATGCGGACCGTGCCGCTGGGCAAGCTCGCGACCACGGCGTTCCTGCGCTTCCCCGACCTGGCCGGCGCCGCAGGTGCGGTGCCGTCGCTGGTCCAGCTCGGCGCCCGCGCCGTCGAGCTCATGGACAACCTGTCGATCCGCAGCACCCGCGGCATCGCCGGCGCCCCGGACTGGATGGCCGGCATCGGCGAGGACGACGCCGCGCTGCTCATCGAGTTCCGCACCTCCGACCCGACGGAGCTCGAGGTGTTCGAGAAAGGCGCGGACGACGTGCTTCCCGGCTGCGCCAAGGCGTTCACCCGCGACCCGGCCGTCGCCCGAGGGTACTGGGCGGTCCGCAAAGGACTGCTCGCCGCGCTGGGCGCCGGCCGTCCGGCCGGCACGATCCTGCTCGGTGAGGACGCCTGCTTCCCGCCGCACCGGGTCGCCGAGGCCGCGGTCGCGCTCCGCGAAACGTTGGAGCGCCACGGTTTCGACAGTGCCGTCGCCGGCCACGCAGCGGCCGGCAACCTGCACTACTCGATGGTGTTCGACCCGAGCCGGCCCGCAGACGTCGAGCGCTACCGGGTCTGCGTCGACGAGATCGTCGACCTCGTCCTCGACCGGTTCGACGGCTCGCTGAAAGGAGAACACGGCACCGGCCGCAACATGGCGCCCTACGTGCGCCGCGAATGGGGCGAGCAGCTCCTGGGTCACATGCGCCGGGTCAAGAAGGCGATCGACCCGGCCGGCATCCTCGGCGACGGCGTGCTCTTCACCGACGACCCCCTGATCCACCTCCGCAACCTCAAGACGATCCCGTCGGCCGACCCCATCACCGACGGCTGCATCGAGTGCGGGTTCTGCGAACCGGTGTGCCCCAGCCGTGACGTGACGACGACACCCCGGCAGCGCATCGCGCTCGGACGCGAGATCGCCCGCAGGGACGCGCTGGGCGCCGACAGCCGACAGCTGCGCGCCGAACACACCTACGCCGCGGTCGACACCTGCGCCACCGACAACTCGTGCGCGGTGGCCTGCCCGGTGGGCATCGACACCGGCGCGGCGATGAAGCAACACCGCCAAGCCCGGCAGTCCCGGACGGCCCGCCGCGTCGCGCTGGTCCTGGCCCGCCGGTGGGCTGCCGTCGAGGCGGTGGTCCGGGTCGTACTCGACGTCGCCCGGCTGCTCACCCGCGTGACCGGCGACCGGCCGCTGACCGCGCTGACCCGGCTGGTGCGACGGTTCGGCGGCACCGGCCTGGTGCCCGAATGGCTGCCCGCCACGCCAGGACCCGCCCAACCGGTGCGCGGTGCCGCGATCCGCCCAGGTGATGCCGTCGCCGTCTACTACCCCGCCTGCGTCAACCGGATCTTCGGCGCTCCACGGGACCGCGCGGACGCGACCATCACCCGCGCTCTACCGGCACTCGCCGAACGCACCGGCACGCGCCTGTGGCTGCCCGCCGACACAGCCGGGTCCTGCTGCTCCACGGTCTGGTACAGCAAGGGGTTCCCCGAGGCACGCGCGCACGCGGCCAACGACCTCGTCGAACGCATGTGGGCCTGGTCCGACGGCGGCCGGTTGCCCGTCGTCGTCGACGCGGCCTCGTGCACGCTGGGCATCCTGGGAGATCTCGCCCCGGTGCTGACCGACGAGAACCGGCGCCGCCACGCCGCGATCACCGTCGTCGACGCGCTCGCCTGGGTCACCACCGAGCTGCTGCCGCGGGCGAGCGTGCGGCGCCGCGTCGCCCGCGCCGTGCTGCACCCGACCTGCGCCATGAGCCAGCTCGGTCTGGGCGCGGACCTGCGGGCGCTGGCCGCGGCCGTCGCCGACGACGTCGTCGAGCCGCTGGAAGCGACCTGCTGCGGGTTCGCCGGCGACCGGGGATTCCTGCACCGCGAGGTCACCGAGAGCGCCACCCGGCGCGAAGCCGTGGAGGTCCACGCCGCCGACGCCGACCTGCACCTGTCCGGCAACCGAACCTGCGAACTCGGCCTGGAACACGCCACCGGCCGCCCCTACGAGTCGGCGATCGTCGCGCTCGAACGCGCCACCCGCTGACCCCACCAGCCCCGGCGATGCCCAGTTCCGGCCAACAGTCCCCCACCACCGCGACCATCAGAACAGAGAGGTTCCGATGTCCGAATCCGCCGAATCCGTCCGCGTGGACAGCCCCACCCGCACCCGTGAGGAACGCCGGGTCCTCGCGAGCACCCTCGCCGGCACGACCATCGAGTGGTACGACTTCTTCATCTACGCCCAGGCCGCGAGCCTGGTCTTCGGCCCGCTGTTCTTCGCGCCGTCCGGCGGGTTCGCCGAGATCGTCTCGCTGGCCACCATCGGCATCAGCTTCCTGTTCCGCCCGCTCGGCGCCATCATCGCCGGATGGTTCGGCGACCGGCTCGGCCGCAAGAAGATGCTCGTTCTCACGCTGCTGTTGATGGGCGGGGCGACCACGCTCATCGGCCTGCTGCCGACCTACTCCGTCATCGGAGTGGGGGCGCCGCTCCTGCTGGTGGTGCTGCGCATCGTGCAGGGCTTCTCGGCAGGCGGCGAGTGGGGTGGCGCGGCGCTGATGGCCGTCGAGCACGCCCCGCGGGACAAGCGCGGCCTGTTCGGTGCCTACCCGCAGATCGGCGTCCCGATCGGCCTGATCCTGGCCACCGGGATGCTGTGGCTGACCAGCTCGCTCACCACCGAGGACCAGTTCCTCTCCTGGGGCTGGCGCATCCCGTTCCTCTTCTCCGTGGTGTTGATCGTGGGCGGTTACGTCATCCGGCGGATCGTCGAGGAGAGCCCCGTCTTCCAGGAGATGCTGAACCGCAAGGCGCACTCGTCGGCGCCGCTGCGTGACCTGTTCCGCTCCCACACCCGCAACGTCGTGCTGACCGCGCTGATCTTCGTGGCGCAGAACGCCGCGGGCTACCTGCTCATCGCCTACTTCATCGGCTACGGCACGTCCCTGGGCATGGCTCGCTCCAGCGTCCTCGCCGCCACCGTCACGGGCGCCGTCGGCTGGCTGGTCTTCACCCTGTGGAGCGGCGGGCTGTCCGACCGGATCGGGCGGGTGCGGACCTTCCAGATCGGCTACGCGGCGCTGTTCGTGTGGATGATCCCGTTGTTCCTGCTCATGCAGACCGCCGACGTACTGCTCTTCACGCTGGCGATCGTCGTGCTGTCGTTCGGCCTCGGCCTGTCCTACGGCCCGATGTCGGCGCTCTACGCCGAGATGTTCCCGCCCCAGGTCCGCTACTCCGGCGTGTCCATCGGCTACGCCCTGGGCGCCATCCTGGGCGGCGCGTTCGCCCCGACGATCGCACAGGCACTGGTGAAGTCGACCGGCAGCGTCGTCTCGGTCGGGGTCTACATCATGGTGCTGGCGGTGATCTCGACGATCGCGGTGTCCCTGGTCCGAGAACCGCGAGGGGTGGACCTGCAAGCCTGACCGGTCAACGCGAAGGTGTGGCGCACAGGGCCAGTGCGCCACACCTTGTCTCAACCGCCCGCGGCGATGATGTGCCCGCGCACCATGTTGGCCATCACGTTCATGAACCGCTGTGTCCCGGACACCCCGACGACGAAGGGGTTCCGCGCGTTCCCCAGCTGCGCGATACGTTCCAGTCCGTTGTCGCAGAACGGGTGGTTCGACAGCTCCACATCGACGCGTGCCTGGCTCATCCGGTTCCGCAACAACTCCACTGAGGACAGATAGGTGCGCAGGTTCGCCGCGGTGTCGGGCGGCCTGGTGCCGCCCCACAGCATCGCGGTGTGCCGCCTTCCCTTGTCTCGCACGGGGAAGATCGGTGACACACTGCCGGGCGTGTGACCGGGGGTGAGGTTGAGCGTGACGGTGGTGTCCCCGACGGTGAGCTGCTGGCCGTCGCTGATGTCGAGGTCGCGCCGGGGTTGGTTGGACTGCGTGGTGCCCGCCATGTACGTCCAGTCGGCAGCCGACATCATGACCCTGGCGCCGTACGTGTCGGCGAGGTACTGCGCCCCACCGAAGTGGTCGAAGTGGCCGTGGGTGACGATCACGTACCGGATCGTCGCGGGGTCGGCGCCGAGGGTGCGCAGCCCGGACGCGATGACGTTCTCGGCTTCCGCGGGAGTGTTGAGCGCGTCGATCAGCACGATGCCGTCGCTGGTGAACAGGGCAAGCGCCGAAACCCAGCCGATGCTGAGCACCGCGACGTTGTCGAAGACCTTCACCGGAGCCGGTGCCGGCAGGTCAGGGAGTACGAAGTCGCGGCTCAGGGCGTCGACGAGATCCAACAGCACGGGATCGCGCCCCGCCAGCCTTCGCGCTTTGGCGTAGTAGTGCTCGGCCGTCTCTGTCGCCGCGTTCGCGACACCGCCACCCAGGAGGGCGGCGGCGCCGACACCGGCCGCGTAGCGGCCCAGTTTCCGGCGTGACAGCGGGGAATCGAAGTGCCTGGACAAACGGACTCCTATCTGTGGGGTAGTTCCCGGTGACTGGCTTTGCGCAGTCCGGGTCGATCCCGCGACGCGGGCCTCGGGCAGCGTCCACAGCGCCGCGAAGGTCGCCAGTACCGTCGGGCTCAGTGCCGACAGACCGTGGTTGCTCAGGATCATCAGGTCCCGAGGTTCGCCACCAAGCGGCTTCTCCTCCGGGTCGACGGTGACGCCCTCCAAGTCGTGGTGTGCCACCATTCGGCCAGTCCGAATCGGACAGGACGGTGCCGTCCAGATCGATCTTCACCAGGTTGGACGCGGTCACCTCGTGGTCCATCGGCCCGAACGGGTTGATCAGCAGGTGTTCCCTCCTGCCCCGGCACCCGCGCCGTGATGCGGTTGAAGATCATTTCGATCAGCCGAGGTAGTTGAAGATCCGGTAGCAGGCGCAGTTCCAGCCGCGCCGGCCACTCCGTCTCGCTCATCGACACCTGCCTCGCCTCCGGTGCTCACAGAATGCGCCAGCAGCCGAGCGCATCACAATGTCGATGCCGACACTGAAAACCGCTGACCAGTGTCGAGTTCCACACAGGGATGAGTCCGGACACCGTTGGCAGCTCTGATGAACGCATCGCAGCCCGACCTGATCGATGTGTCCGTCGCGGGTGAACCCGCGCACGCCGTGCACGATGTCGAACTGCCCGACTGCCAGTCCGGAGGGGCGGCCGGCTTCGGGCACCTGCTGTCAGACGCTTCGGGACGGTCCCACCACGACCAGCGACGTGACCGCCCCACGTCGAAGAACTCCACCACTTCCGAGCCGACACCGTCGATCAACTCGTCGGAGACCGTCCGCTGCCACGCTCGAGAAGTCTGCGGATCCTGGAACTCACTCGTCGACATCCGGCCGTAGAACGCGAACCGAACGCCCGCCTCGGGCACCGGCGTTGGCGCTGGTCGGTGGTTTGTCACCGCAGCCAGCAGTTCCACGTTCGTCAGCGCGGTCATCATCTGCGCCCTCAGGTCGGAGGCGAGACCGCGATGCCGCAGTCGCGTGACGACATGCGGCTCACGTCCACCCGAACAGCGCAGTCCGCCACTTTCCAGCAGCCGATCCGCCGCCGGGTTGATCGAGGCATCTCGGCATCGGGCGCTCGGCGCACAGCCCGCGCGGTTCCAGAGCGACTACGGGCACCACACGGTCGAGGCGACCCGCCTCGACCTCGTCCAGCAGCCGTTCGAAACGATCATCCCGATCGGCTGGGCGGCGGTGGTTGCGGCCCTGGCCGTTCGTTTGCTCGGTGTTTCGGCGGGTAGCCGAGCCGCGTGAGCACAGACGAACTCCCTCTGCCCGACTACGACCAGCTCCCTCTGGGAGACCTGAGGCACCGGATCCGCTCGCTCACCGAGGAGGGTCTTCGTGCGGTCCTCGGTCACGAGCGCGAACACGGCAACCGCCTGCCGGTGCTGCAGCTGCTCGAGGCACGACTGGACGAGCTCGCCGATGGCGCCACTCCCACGGGGGTCGACCAGCGCGGCGCACCCGGTGTCAGGCAAACCCCGACCGAGCCTTCCGCTTCTCCCGCGCACTCGCCCGACGACCACACGCCGCTGCGACACGGCGTCTACGGACAGACTCCGGCACGCGGACGCGACTGACGACTGCCGATACCGACAACGTCCACTTGAGACGATGGACTCCGCCATGCCTTCAACACCTTGCCCCGACCGCGGTTCGGTCGTCACCTACCTCAATCCGGAGGCGTTGCATCCCGCCACCGTCCTCACCGGCGTAGTTCTCGGGACGCACGTGACCGATCCGGAGACCTCTCATCTGTGGGTACCGGTGATGTTGCCCGACAGCACCGTTGTGGTGCTGGACACCGTGCACATCATGCAGGTCGAGCCACCGGCCTGTCCCCGCCGAGGGCCGGAGCCCGCTACCTGACGGACCGTTGGAACAGCACGTAGAGGTAAGCCAGCGAGGGAACCAGGATCAGTGCGCCCCCGCCCAACGCGACGAGCAGGGCGACAAGAGTGTTCCGGCCGGTCGCGGCCTGGTCGACGGTCAGGGACGGCAACAACACGTACGGGTACTGCCCCACCGCCCAGCCGAGCAGGATCGCGGTGACGGCGAGAGCCGAGGCAATCCTGGCGACGGTGTAGCGGCGGGCCAGCAGCAGGGCGAGCGCACCGAGCCCGGCGATGATGGACAACACCACGACCGGCAGGCCGCGCCCGATCAGCCCGTCGAACAACAGTGGTGCGTCGGCGTGGAGCACCGCGATCCCGGCCAGGCCGACCGCACCCGTCACGGCCGCGGTCACCAAGGCGCGCAGGCGGAACGCGTCGGCCAGGTCGTGTTCGCCATCGCGCCGGGCGTCGCCGCACAGGAACACCGCCGCCAGATAGGCGCAGACCAGCACGGCGAGGGTGCCGCCCAGCAGTGAGGTGGGGTTGGCCCAGCTGGTCAGCACGTCGCCCTCGGCGATGCCCGGCGGCACGCGGCCGGAGGCCACACCGCCGACCACGGCGCCGAGGAAGAACGGTGTCAGCAACGAGGACGACGCGAAGGCCGCGCCGAAGAAGCGGCGCATGCCCGGCGTGCTCACGCTCTTGCGGTAGGCGAAGGCCGCGCCGCGGGCGATCATGCCGAACCCGGCCAGCGTGAGCGGGATGTACAGGGTGGTCACGGCGGCGGCGAACGCACCGGAGAACCCGGTCCACAGCACCACCAGCACGAAGATCAGCCAGACGTGGTTGGCCTCCCAGACGGGGCCGATCGAGCGCTCGATCCGGTCCCGCACCCGGTGCCCGCGTTCGGTGCCACCTGCCAGCAGGTCCCACACGCCGCCGCCGAAGTCCGCACCGCCGAACAACGCGTAGGCGACCAGCCCCGCGAACGCCGCTCCCAGCACCGTCTCCGCGAGTGTCACCGCTGCTCCTGCGGCACCGGTGTGTCGCGGTCCCGAGCGAGCCTGCGCAGCACGACCACGGTGAAGGCGGTGAGCACGGTGTAGACGCTCACCACCGCCGCCAGGCCCCAGCCGAGACCTGGTGCTGGGCTCACCGCGTCGGCGGTGCGCAGGATGCCGTAGACGACCCACGGCTGCCGGCCGACCTCGGTGGTGATCCAGCCCGCTTCCATCGCGATCACCGCGGCCACACCCGATGCCGCGACGGCTCGCAGGAACCACGCGGTGTCCGGCAAACGCCGTCGACGCCACCACACCAGGCCGTACCACGCGGCGAGCAGCAGGAGTGCGGTCCCGATGCCGACCATGGCGTTGTAGGCCAGGTGCACGACGTTGACCGGTGGCCGTTCGTCGGCCGGCACCTCCTCCAGACCGGGCACCACGCCGTCCGGGTCGTGGTGGATCAGCAACGACAGCGCGTACGGGATCTCCACGGCGTAGTGCAGTTCGTTGTCGCGGTAGATGCCACCGATCGACAACCCGGCGCCGGAGGTCGTTTCGTACTGGCCTTCCATCGCAGCGAGCTTCGCGGGCTGGTTGTCGGCGACCACGTTCGCGATCCAGTCCCCGACGCCGATCTGCACCGGGGTGGCGATCGCGGCGACGGTGAGCGGGATGAGCAGCCCGGCCCGGTGGTAACGGTCGCGGCGGCCGCGCAGCATGCCGACCGCGTAGACCGAGGCGATCAGGAAGCCGGTCACCATGAACGCCGCCAGCCACATGTGCACGAACTGCGCCCAGGTCGATGGACCGAACATGGCGGCCCACGGCCGTGCGTCGACCACGTCGCCCTGTTCGTCGAGCCGGAACCCGGTGGGGTTGTTCATCCAGGCGTTGGCGGAGACCACGCAGAACGCGCCCACGACGCCCGCGACCACCATGGGCAGCGCGCTGAGCATGTGTGCCCGCGGCGACAACCGGTTCCAGCCGAACAGGTACACGCCGACGAAGATCGCCTCGACGAAGAACGCGAACCCCTCCAGCACGAACGGGAAGCCGAACACCTCACCGAAGCGGCCCATCAGCCCCGGCCAGAGGATCCCCATCTCGAACGACAACAGCGTGCCGGACACCGCGCCGGCGGCGAACAGCACGCCCATCGCCTTGGCCCACTTGTGCGCCAAGGCCGCCAGCGCTTCGTCACGGCGCCGGTGGCCGCGCCACTCGGTGAACACGACGATCGCCGGGAACGCGATGCCGAAGCAGGCGAACACGATGTGCCAGCCCAGTGACAACGCCATCTGCATGCGCGCCGGGTACAGGTTTCCGCTCGCGTCAGCCAGGAACTCCAGCACGCCCCTCCTCGGATCACCCCTTTTACCCGTGCGGCATACCCGGCACCGAAGCTCTCAACCCCGCTGCGCCGAAGCCATATTCGAGCGAACACCGGGTATTCAGCGCCATCGCGTCTCGCGCGACAAGGGGTGGTGCACCATGTTGAGGATCCGTGTCACCGGTACGTCTGCGGCGAAGACCGAGCTGGAGGTGGCCGGGTTGCTGGACGTGACCGGCACGCATGTTCGAGAACTGAGCCGCTGCGGCGTGACCTAGCGCCTGTATCGAAGTAGAGCGCCTCAGGCCTACCGGACATATTTTTTGGCGCGAAAAGCACGTTCGGGCCA
>NZ_JBHRZI010000033.1:0-7466 GCF_042649515.1 Lentzea rhizosphaerae
CACTCCGAGCAGCTGCCTGAACTTCTTACGCCCCTGTCCACCGTTCGGGGTGAACCTCACGGCGTCAGCGCGCCCCACAACGGACCGAGGTACGCATCGAGGACGTAGGTACCGTCATACAACTGCTCGGAGGCGCCAAAGAGCCTGTCACCGCGCTGGCCCGGCTGATTGAGATGCTTAATGTCACCCGCACGAAGCCGTTCATCGTGCTCCATGCGCAGAAGGATGCTCACCATCTTCACGCGATGCAAAAGCGCCGGTGACCTCCGCACGACATGTACACCGGCATGCTCGAATGGGCGAACCGAGTTGTCCTCCGCGAGTCGGATATCGGTCAAGCCCTCGAAGGCGATGCGGACCGCCTCGGGCAACTGTGCGCGTGGCATCACCTGAGTTTGGAGCGTCCAGAAGGCAAACAGGTCGACGGGGGCGTGAGTCAGTTCGGCCCGCTCGCCGCGCTTCTTGAGTTCAGCCTGAATGAGGCCTGCGTCATGGAGATAGTCCATGTCTGGCCCGCTGGCAGAGCCCGTCAACTGGTCGAACCGCGGTTGGCCATGGCCGGGACCGGCGAGGTGTTCGAGCGCTACTAGTCGAGGACGCTGGTTGCGGTACCGCTCTTGGGTTGTCAGCCGCCAGGTGCTGGTCGCGCGATCAACGGGCCGCGCCTCGAACCCTGCCTCTTCAAGAAACCGCGCCGGCGCCTTGCCCCAGAACCACGCTGGCACATGCAGCAAGGCGGAGGTAGGCACATCATCTGGGCTATCCACGACGGGATCGTACGGCCGCCAGGAGATGCCTACGTCATGGTTTTCGCGGCCGTACCTTCGTGCCTATCCACCACACCGCAGGGCGCAGCACCATGCAAGAGGTGTATTGCACTCTCACCTATCCGTCCCGGCAGCGAGTGTCTGTTGTCGGATCGCGAGATGCATCTGAAGCAGCGAACAGCGGCGCACGCCGCATAGCCTGAGTGGCTCCCGTAAGACCTCACCGGCGAGCCCCGCGACTCCGCGCCTTCCTGATTGTTCAAGGCACTCCCACTGTCACTCGGATGGAGTGAGAACGCGCCAGGGGGACGGGTCCGAGCGACACGTCCCCAGGCCGCTACTCGGACGCGGATAGGCCGAACGATGCCTCCACCACCACTCTCCCAGCATAAACCCACTGGTCAGCCCTGTGCCCTTCCTTTGGTGCTCCTGCCCGAGGTCCGGCCCTCCGCACAACGATCTCGCGCAGGGTGGTGCCCTCCCCGAGGTCCGGCCCTCCGCACAACGATCTCGCGCAGGGTGGTGCCCTCCCCGAGGTCCGGCCCTCCGCACAACGATCTCGCGCAGGGTGGTGCCCTCCCCGAGGTCCGGCCAGGGCGGCGGCATGTACCGAGATCACCAGCCGAAAGGAGGGGATGCCGCCGCCACTGGCCTCCGATAAACCTCGACCTCCGATGAATGGCGCGGCAACTGCATCTCACGAGCTGCGCTCTTCGCTGGGTCAGGCCCGAGGAACCGGCGAGGGCTGCTGTACTCCGCCGCGCTGGACGGTTCAAGCCGAGGCAGGCCATGAGGCGGCCGATCGTGCGCACCGACCCGGTCACACCGCTGCCAGCGAGTTCCAGTCCGTCGATCTCCTACATGGTGAAAACGCTCTGGCCGCATATCGGCCGCTCTCACTGCACGAGCACCCGAGGGTTCGAACGCTCACTCCTCGGCATAGCCTATGTCTTGCTATCCAGAACCCTCCGGGGCGGCTCACGGCACGGCGTTAATCCGCCCCAAGCGTCCGGAGGTGCCGCCATATGTGGGCGTAGCTGCGGTGCACCGCGCGCATCCAGGAAGGAACAGAGTGCCAGTCGGTGGCAACCTCTCGCTCGCCCCAGGCCACTTGCATGATCCGGCGATCACCGGCGAAGCTGTCGACGAGATCGCGGCGCAGGTAAAGCAAATGGCCGCGCCAGGGCTTGTCCGCGCGTAAGACTGCGGAGGCGCGTCGGCCGTCCAGGCCCACGAGGTCCACGGTGCCGGGCAATTGACGCAGGCCGAACCGGGCGGCGAACTCGAACGACGGCACGTCGTAGCCCCCGCCGAGCCCGATCTCCGAAGTACTGTCGGGAGAGAAGTCCACGGCGACCTGGCCAAACCCGATGCCGTCGCCTTGCCAGTCGCCACGCAGCGTTGGGTGCGTGAAAGCGCCCGAATCATCGTCGTCGACCGTCAGCTCGAACCGCGGGTTCCAAGGCATCTCGGCGGCCAGCACGTCGCGGACCACCGGCAGCGGAGGGAAGAAATGGTTTCCTGGATACTGGCGCTCGCTGGCGAGCTGCCGAGCGGGCTCCACGTCCTCCGGCTTCAGCAGGAGGGTGCGGAAGAACCCGAACACCGTCCGCCCGTCGTGGCGGTGGTCCAGGTATCCCTCGACCAGAAGCCAGTCGCCGTCCACTCCGTGGATCTCCTTGGGTGACCACAGATGGTCCGGGACGGCCACCGTCCCCGAGGTAAGCCAGGTCTGGTCGTCGGTAGGCTCCGTGGGCGCCCACAGCGGAAGGGACATGGGTGCCACCGGGGGCCTGGCGGGGAAGGTCGGGTCGATGTCGGGCATAAGGCGTTCTGCGTCCCCGAAGGGGGCTGGTGCGCGGCCGACGTCCACGAGGCGGCCGACCATTTCGTGGTAGGCGATCCAGCCGTACTTCTTGCCGTACCGCTCTACCCTCCTTTTGGTGCTGTAAGGCCGCTCAGCGCTCGCGGCAATGGATTGGTCGACGCTGCCGAAGTCCTTCTCGCGCCAGCCCAGTTCCCAGACGCGAGCCATGACCTCGGCGCGGGCCCTGCGGTAGTCGGGGTGGTTGTAGTCGTGGTTAGCTCTTCCGTTGATGGCGGCCCCGATGATGTAGTTCTCGAAGTCGAAGCCGAAGGTGCGGTCGCATTCGTTGGCGTTGGGGTCGTCGTCCTCCATCACCTCAGCGGGCGCCACGGCGGCGAACCTAGGCGCAAAGGCATCGACACCGTCCGGGACGGCGGCGGGGTGGAGAGCGCTGGCGAATTCATAGGTGGCACGTACGTAGCCGCGTAGTTGCTCGTGTGAGCTGGGCGTGGTCCCGTCGTCCAGGAATCGGTCGCGCAGATGTACCAGCCAGTCTCGCAGGGCGCGTTCGAGCGGTCCGCCAGGGTCGGGCATCTGGTGGGTGCTAGCGGCGCCGAACGCTGCGGCGACGATGCGTTCGACGACGTAGGGGTCGTTGACGTCGAGCATCCGGGTGGCGAGGTCGAACAGCCTCTTGGGTTCTGGCTGGCCGTAGCGCTGGAGGGCTTTGGTCGCCAGGTCCCGCATGCTCAAGTCGGTGGAAGTCAGCAGCCAGGCGATGGCCAGTGCGTCCAGGTCGTCACTCTCGGCGCGATCGCTGCTTCCGGACCACCTGTGGATCGCGCGTTCCAGGTCTGCTGTCAGTCGATCTGGAGCCTGGACTCGAGCCCATTCGGTCCAGCGCAGGTCACGTTCGGGAAGGGGCAGCTGGCGCAGGACGCTGTCGAGGAATACGGCATTCAGGCGGTGCGGGGCGGACCTGCGGATCTCCCACAGACGACCGAATACTGATCGGCCGTTCCTCTTGCTGGGTTGCGCGGTAACGAGCGCGGTTTTGAGCGCGTCGACGGTCTCGTTGTCGAGGAAGTCCGACTCGGTGTCGAGTTCCTGGGCGAGCACCAACGAACGGTGCTCCTCTGGGGCGACGCGCCACAGGTGGTGCCGGGTGAAGCGGCGTGGCAGCAGTGAGATGAGACCGATGAGGATGTCCTCGCCGAGGGGGTGCGCTTGGTCACCCAGGAGGGACTGCCAGAGAGCCGCCGCCGCGAGCTGCTCGTTGACCTCCGCAGGGGGAATGCGCACCAGAATCGCGTCGGCGATCAAGTATCCGGCGAGGCGGTCGAAAACGAAGCCGCACTCAGTGTCGTCGGAACCCTTGATCTCCTCGCGGAAGATCACTCCTTCCTCTACGAGCCGCCGGAGCAGGCTTTCGTCCCAGTTCGCCTGGTCGGTGTCGAGGATTCCTCGTGCTTCGTCGAAGCGAAGCCGACGGACGTTGTGAGTCCACAGGTGCCTCGCCAGAGCCGCGAGGCGGCGCTGGATCTGGTCGGCCGGCACCGGGATGCGGGCCGGGTCCTGGGCCAGCCGTTCGACCACGCCCGCGCGATACAGTTCGAAGACGCCGACGAGGGAATGAGGCAGCGCCTCCACGCCCACCGGCGCTCGACGGTCGTGGTTCGCGGCCTCGCAGTACATGCGCACGAACAGCGGGTTGTGGAACTCTTCGATCGGCAGCCAAGCGTCGGCCGGGTCGATCAGGTAGTGGTGGAAGTAGACGTGGAGGATGTCGTCGACTTCCGCGCGCTGCCACTCCAGTTCCAGGAGCACCGTGCCTTTGGGGAGGGCCTGGTCGGCGAGTGGTTCGCGGAGGGTAACGATCACCGCCACGTGGGGGTAGCCGCCCAGGGCCGGTGCCAATCCCGCGAGCAGTGCCCTCCATTCCGAGGGTCGCTCGGCTTCGTTCAAGCCGTCGATGATCAACGGGATCCGGCAGCCGACGCGGTTGCCCGCTGAGTTGAGCGCTTCCAGGAGGTCCTCGAAGTGGTCGACCTTCAGTCCGGGGATCCGTCGCGCGAGGTCGTCGAGAGTGTTACCGGCGCGCAGGTTTCCGCCCTGGATGAAGACTCCTGCCGTGAGCTGGTCGCTAGGTGAGGTCATCTGCGCGGCGAGGTGTGTCTTGCCCTGTCCCGCGGCGGCGATGACGGCGAGCAGGGGGGCTTCGGTGTCCGCCTGCGTGTCGTGCAGCCATTGAACGATGTCGCGGATCTCCGCGCCAAGGCCGGTGACGAGCAGCGCCTCGGGCAGGCGACGCTGCCTCAGTTTGAGCACCAGGTGTCGCAGCGCGCTGGGAGAGGTTGCGGGTGGCCGCTGTGCGGCGAGGCGCTCGCGGACTTCCCAGGGCCGGAGGCTCCTCCCGGCGTCGAGGATCTCCCGCAGGTCGTCGACGAACCGGTCCAGGTCGTCGGCGACCTCGACGGCGCCTTGGCGGAAGGTGGTGTCGAGGCCGTCGAGGGCTGCGCGCAGTGCCTGGATCCGGGTTGCGATGTCATCTGTGCGCTGCTCCAGCCACTCGAATGGCGCCGGGCGTAGCAAGGCCCGTTCGATGCGGTGCTCCACGTGGTGGGAGGTGTGCAACCGTGGCATCCACCGTGCTTCGACGGGCGCAACAGACCGCTTGTGAGCTTGCGCCAGTACGTTTGCGGTGAGGGCTAGTTCGCCGAAGAAGGTGGAGCGGAGCTCATCGTGTCCGGCGAGTTGTGCGTCGTAGTTCTCGGTGGACCAAAGTTTGACGCTGACGCCCTGCCCACCGAGTCCGTCGATCCACTCCTCGTCGTTCTTCGCGGGCCGCTGGGGAAGGCAGAGCACGAAGTCGGTCAGGCCGGCGACATGCTTGATCGCTTTGGAGAGCGAGTCCTCGATCTGATCACGCTGGCCCGCTGTCAGGCGGTTCTTGCTGTCGAGGATGAACCACTTGCACGACCAACCCCATACCCGGCCGGGATCACCCAGGACACCGGCGTGGTCTACACGCAGGTAGAACTCGACTCCGGGCTGGTTCCGGCGCTCCCGCATCGTGCCCAGCGCGCCGTAGCGGCGGGACACGATGGCCCGCGTGAGCGCTTCGAAGTTCTGGTCGGCGGCACCGGGCAGGCGTGCCAGATCAGTCGTCAGATCCACCGTCGCTCCGGTTGCTTGCATCCGGCCGCGTGATCGCGTCCTCGTCCCATTCGTGGCGGGAGAAGACCTCAACCCTCGCACCGTAGTGGAGAAGCACCTTCAGGAATCCCTGAACGTCGGACTCGTCCGTCCAGATCCGGACCGTCTCCGCTGTGCGGGTGACGCTGTGATTAAGTGCGAAGACGTCGACGTCGTACCGCCCCATGTCGTACAACTTCATCTCGGCCAGTGCTTGGCCGAGTTCGCGAGGCATGCGCTCGTCGGGGCTCCGCCAGTCGTCGTCCGACCACTTGTCTTCGGCGAGGGCCTGCAGGGCCGCCATGCGCTCTTCCGCTGCCTTCGCGCCGGTGACCGTCTGGAATCGGCCGATCAGAACCAGGTCCATCGAGTGCTCCGAGCCGTAGCCGTTCCAGATCCTCATGGTGCCTCCCTCAACGCCTGCACAGCGTCCATGATCAGGCTTCCGACTGACAATCCCGTGGGCGCATAGGCGTGAGGGCGCAGGACGCCGGTCGCGTCGACGTGCATATGCGCGTCGAGAGGGTGCTCGCCTGGAATGGCCTCCGCTGTGGGCATCGCGGCTTCGAGGCCGGTACGGGAGATCGCGAGCCGAACCCCTGTCCTGACGGTCGCGGCCCATTCGACAAGGTGCTGCGCGTCAGCGTCGCTGATACCGGGAGTCGCCGCAGTCGGCTGCTCCGGCAGAAGCAGGAGTTCGGACGCGCCGATCTTGTCGGCGAACTCGGTGAGGTCATCTAGTTCGCTGACCGTGTCGGCATTGATGACGGCGTTGATGCCGAAAGGGGCGAGGGTGCCGAGCAACCCGGCCGCCTGGACCACGGCCGCGAACGGTCGGCCACGGAGCCGCTCGTAGGTGGTTCCGACCCCGTCGACTGAAAGGCGGACAAAGTGCACTGCCCCGCGCAGGGATTCGACGAGTTTGGGTGTGAGCCGGTGCCCATGGGTCGTGAAGGTCACCGCCATAGACGTGGACTGAGCTATGTCCGAACACAGCTGAGCAAACCCTCGGTACGCGGTCGGTTCCCCTCCTCCGAAGCCGACACCGAGGCACCCGGCGGCATCAAGATCGACCGCCCATGCCAGCACACTCTCCCTGTCAAGCGCGGCGGCATGCTTGGGCGCGTAGCAGTAAACGCAGTGGAGCTCGCAGGCGTTGGTCAGCGCGACGGATAGGTACCGGGGAGCACGCGAGAACTGCTCAGCGGGAACAGGTACCTCGTCGAGCAGTACGTTCATCCCGGAGACGCGGTCAAACAGGTGAACACCAGCTGCGGACAGGCGGACCTTGCACGTCACCGTCAGCATGATGCCACGCCGTCAGCCGCTTATCCGACGCACCCGTCGAGCTGAGCCTGGGCTCGTCCGCTTCCGCCGACCACAATCGCGTCATAAAGAAGAAACCTCACTGATCATCTCTCGCATGGCGAAAGCCCTTCTCGTCGGCAGAATCGGATGCTCGGGGCACGACGAACCAAGCCACCAGTGATGACTTGGTCCGTCATGCGGTCCCGGAACCTTCCCTCCGGCCGCCCCCGACACGCCGGTCTG
The DNA here is from genome assembly GCF_042649515.1 of Lentzea rhizosphaerae. NCBI lineage: Bacteria > Bacillati > Actinomycetota > Actinomycetes > Pseudonocardiales > Pseudonocardiaceae > Lentzea > Lentzea rhizosphaerae. Next base: position 7,321 of record NZ_JBHRZI010000033.1, read on the forward strand.
CGACACGTCACAGCGCGAATCGCGCCGCGACTACCAGGCTGCCGACACGAACCCGCTGGTCAGCCCTGTTCCCATCCTTTGGTGCTCCCGCCCAAAAACCGGCCCTGTGCAGACGACCTCGCGCAGGTTGGTGCCCCGCCCAAAAA
>NZ_JBHRZI010000034.1:0-2803 GCF_042649515.1 Lentzea rhizosphaerae
CACTCCGAGCAGCTGCCTGAACTTCTTACGCCCCTGTCCACCGTTCGGGGTGAACCTCACTCGGACACGGAAATGTGGCACGTGTGCCACGTCTACGTGGCAGGTGCTCAAGGACACTTGAGCACCTGTTTTGCGTTTCGGTGCCACTTCCAGGTGGCGTCCGATGACCATTTCCTACATCCGCCCCGTCGTTCCCGGCACTGCACCGGGAAATACGAGGGGCATATCCGCCCGCGCTGTCGGTCAGCCTCTCCCGCTCATTGCGGTACCGACGTCACCACCCGAACGGCTGAACAATGTGCTGTACAGCGTGGCCACGCTCGACGACCGCGGCCGGGTCGCCGACCGCCAGATGACCGCCGCGCTGAACTGGACCGCCACGACCCGGTTGAACATCCGCCACCACGACGGCCTGCTGGCTGTGACCGCCGACCCGCACGGCGTCTTCAAACTCTCCAAACAGGGACATGTCCGCCTACCGGCCGACGTCCGCAGGGCGGGGCATCTGAGGTCCGGCGACCGGGTCCTCCTCGTCGCTCACCTCGACCGCCAGGCGATCACGGTCTTCCCTCCCGTCGCGCTGGACCAGCTGGTGCTCCCCGTTCTGCCGGGTGGTGAGGACCTGTGACCGGCGCGCCGACCCAGGCCGAACTGGAGGCCGCGCGCCTGGTTCTCGACCGGATGGGCGTGACCGCCGAGGACCTGCTCAACTCGGTCAAACCGCCGGCCCCGACCTTTGGTGAGTACATCCCGGTCGTGGCCGCGGCCGTGAGCGACGGCACCCGCCGTGCCTACGGCTCCTACTGGAACCGAGTGCTGGAGCAGTGGGCCGACATCTCGCTGAGCGACCGCACCCCGACCGACATCCAACGGCTCGTCCAGCACGTCAAGGCCAACCTCACCGTGCGCCGCAACACCCGCAACGGCAACTCCGCGGCGGAGCACCTCATCGCCGCGCTGCGCTGCCTTTACCGCCACGCGGTCAACGACGAGCTCATCGACGAACGTTCCAACCCCGCCGCCAAGGTCGCCAAACCCCGGCGACAGCCCAGCAACCGACGCGCCCTGTCCGGCAAACAGATGGACCAGCTCAACGACGTCGTCGCGACCACGGGCAACGACCCCCAGCTCGATTCGCTGATCATCCGGTTCCACACCGAAACCGCGGCCCGACGTGGTGGCGCACTGGCCCTGCGTCCCAAGGACCTCGACGAGGAGCAGTGCCTGGTTTACCTCCGCGAGAAGGGCGAGACCTCACGCTGGCAACCGGTCTCACCCACGCTGATGTGGCACCTGTTCCAACACGTCGAACATCGCGGGGCACCCATGAACGGCCGTCTGCTCCGCTACGCAGACGGCCGCCCGATCACCTACCACCGCTACGACCGCCTCTGGAACCGCGTCGGCGAGAACCTCGCCTGGGCAGCCAAGCAAGGCGTCAGCACGCACTGGCTCCGCTACACCACCCTGACCTGGGTCGAACGCAACTTCGGCTACGCGGTCGCCCGCGCCTTCGCCGGGCACAACGACACCAACACCGAGGCAGGCAGCACAACCACCTACGTCCGCGCCACCCTCGAAGAAGTCGCCACAGCACTCGCCGCACTCACCGGCGAACACCATCCGCTCGCCACGTGACGGAGTCCAGCACAGCAGGTGCGTGCTCCTCGTGCGAGGAGCACGCACCCCACTCACAACCTGTTGGCACTTAGCACCGGCGGAAGCCCTACATGACCTGAGGGGTCGGCCGTGGACAACCGCTCACCAAGCTGGAGCAGCAACGCTTTCGACTGTTCCTCATCCAGGCTGACAGCGTCGAGCGAAGACACAACCTCTTGATAGCCCTCGACCGCGGCCTTCGCTTCTTCGATCAGTGTCGAGTGCTCGTGTTCGAGGAAGACCAGCGGCTCGTGCGCCGGAAACGTCAGCCGGGTGAACGCCCCGCGCATGCCTGCGTGCGCACCGACCGCCGTCGGCAAGACCCTGATCGCGACGTTCTTACGGACCCCCATCAGCAACAGGTGATGCACCTGACCGACGTGGACCTCGTGGCCACCGACCGGCAGATGCAGCGCCTGCTCATGGATGTAGAACGTGCACCGCAGGTCGCTGCCGGAAACCAGCCCTTGCAGCTCCTGCGCCGCTTTGACCCGCTGATCCATCTCCTCGTCAGGCACGGTCGGGGAAGCAGACATCACCGCACGCATGTAGTCCACCGACTGCAAGAACACCGGAAGCGCGTGAGGGTGCCACGTAGTCAGGGTCTTCGCCGCGGCGATGTTCTTCACGAGCGTGCGCAGCCGCGCAGGCACACACGAGCCGTGCTGCTGCCACCAACCCCTGACGTGCGTCTCGGGTAGGAGATTCAGCAGGTGTTCACGCTCCTGAGTCGGCGTGCGGCACACGCCCAGCAGAAGTGCGAGCTCTGTTTCGGTGCATCCGATCTTGCCGTTCACGAAGTCCGACAGCTTTCCCTCCTGCCAGCCGACGAGTTCAGCAACCCTCCGCGCGGTCATTCCGGACGCGCTGATCGCCGCCCGGACCACTTCGCCGAACTCGCGACCGCGAGCGGTGGAGAATCTCTGCGGCATGTGAATTCCTTGCTGTAGCTGGGATTTGTTGTGCCAGGCACAACCAGCCAACTGCGCCAGCACCGCTCAGACCAGCTCATCAATCACGCAGCGACCCAGCACGGATCCCGCACCTACCACGCTTCACCTGCGGAAACGTCTCGGGCTAGCTGCAATGCCGTGTAGTTAAGGCGTGGGCCTGGCTGTCAAGGCGGCTGAAACGAGGCAACGGA
>NZ_JBHRZI010000035.1:0-46963 GCF_042649515.1 Lentzea rhizosphaerae
TGGGGCCATCAGTCCTCATCATCCAGGCTTGATGGTCTCCATCAAACCCGGTACGGAACACCGTCAAGCCGTCGCACTGGCCTGTTGAATCAAGTCCAGTTGATCCCGGTTGCGTGACCAGGTGTTGACGGGTCCACTCCCGCATGGATCCGTCAACATGTTGATTGCCATCAACGCGCGAATCAACGTGTCAACCATCGCGTCAACACGGACGCACGGCACGGCGTTGATCCCCGCCCCTGGCACTACCCTGGGGGTTATGGGCGATTCGAAGGACGAGCGCGAGAAGTTCCAGGAGGAGCTGATCGGCCTCGACCCCCACGACCCCGAGACGAAGGCCTTCGCCGAGCACCTCGACCGGATGAAGCGAGAGCGCCCCGGCTACACCGTCGAGGGGTACCTGGAGGGCGTGCAGGACTTCGCGGACTCGGCGAACCGCACGACCGGACAACAGCGGCTGGTCGCCGTCGTCGTCGTGGGCCTCATCCTGCTCGGCGTGATCCTCACGATCTGGTTCGCGTTGGGCGACATCATCGCCATCATCTTCTGACCCACGCCTTCGGACCCGAGCCTTCTCGTCGGAGCCTCCCAGCCCACGCCTTCCAGCCCGCGCTCTCCGGTCGCGCTCCGGCCTGCGGCTCCCTGCCCAAGCCTCCAGGTCCACAGCTTCCAGCCTCAGCCCTCGTCTGCGCCCCGGTCCGAGCCTCTCGACTCAAGGCTCCCCAGCCCAAGCTTCCCGGCCCACGGCTCCCAGGCTCAGCCCTCCGGTCCACAGCTCCCAGCCCAGGACCCCCAGCCCACAACTCCCGTCCAAGCCCCCGACCCGAGCCCCCACCCCGACCGACAACTCCTTAACGGGGTCTCACGACCGCTCACTCCCCCACACCCGCCGGGAAGCCCTGCGCCGCACCCCGCGTTATAAAGGGACATGGAACCTGTTGTCGGCGCCACCCCCAAAGTCGTGCGTTCCGAAGAGGAATGGCGCGCCCAGCTGAACCCCGCCGAGTACGCGGTGCTGCGCCAGGCCGGCACCGAGCGTCCCTGGACGGGCGAGTACACCGAGACCAAGACCGAAGGCGTCTACGAGTGCCGTGCGTGTGGGGCCGAACTGTTCCGCAGTGACACCAAGTTCGACTCGCACTGCGGCTGGCCCTCGTTCTTCTCGCCCCTGGCCGGCGACTCGGTCATCCTGCGCGAGGACCGCGCGCTCGGCATGACCCGCGTCGAAGTGCTCTGCGCCACGTGTCACAGCCACCTGGGACATGTTTTCGAAGGTGAGGGGTATCCCACCCCGACGGACCAGCGGTACTGCATCAACTCCGTCTCCTTGAAACTCGTTCCGTCCGAATAGGAGACTGAGCCCGAGTCCGGTCGCACTGGACCGGACCGACCTGGGAGGCGCAATGATCTTCTTCGGTACCGACGGCGAAGGCTCCAGCGGAGTCGATGGCGGTTCGTCCAGCTAGATGGCAGCTGGAACCGCGAATCAGTGACAGAAGACGGACAACCCTAAGGCTTCGTCAACAAGCCTTGTGGGCATGTGGCCCGGACCACACCATGGACGCCACCGAAGCACTTTCGGGGCAGTCAGGGGGTGGGTCGCATGCAGAGGCCTTGGGGGTTGTCCGGACCGGAGTTCCTTCAGCTGTACTGGATCGGGCTGGCACTGGCAGTGCTGGTCGTGATCATCGTTCGGGTGCGCGTGCGGGCGGGTCACAGCAACCAGCCCGTGCGTTCGCTCGACATGGACGAGCTCGCGTACCTCGCGGGCGGTCCGCGGCGCGTGGTCGAGACGTCCATCGCGCGACTGCTCACCTCGGGTGAGCTTCGCACTTCACGGCGTGGCACCGTCCAGGTCACGTCCACCTCGCGGTCGCTGAACCCGGTGGACCGCGCCGTCATCACCGACAGCCAGCGCTACACCAACCGCACGGTCAACCTGATGATCCCCGCCGTCTCCAGGGACGGCGTCGTCACGGCGATCGGTCAGCGGCTCGAGGACATGGGCCTGGTCGTCAGCCCGGACGTCGCGAAAAGCGCGCTGCGCAAGGGATCCGTCGTGTTGTGGGTGCTGCTCGCGGTCGGGGTCGTCCGCTGGGTCAACGGGATCGCGATCAGCGCGCCCGTCGGCTGGCTGACGTTGCAGCTCGTCGTCACGGGCGTGCTCATCTGGCTCCTCACGCGGCGCGGCAAGCACCTGCGCACGTCCAAGGGCAACCGCGTGCTCGAGGAGGCCCGCACCACGAGCAGCAGCAGGCTGGCCACTTCCGACGACGCCCTGTACGCGGGCGCGGCCGGCATGGTGCTCTTCGGTGGCCTCGTGACGTACCCGGATCTGGCGGTGCGCAGCTCGTTGCTCGCCTCGTCCTCCTCCGCGTCGTCTTCGAGCTACACCGGCTACAGCGGGTGCTCGTCCAGCTCTTCCTCGTGTTCGAGCGGAAGCAGCTGCGGCGGGGGCGGCGGCTGCGGTGGAGGGTGCGGCGGCGGCAGCTGACCCGTTGTTCGGTCTGAATCAGGTAACACCAGGAACCCAGGGGTAGATCTCACGTCGAAGATGCACTGGCACCAGTGAACGGGAGTGCTGATGGCCAAGTCTTCGACACCGCACCAGACGATCTGGTCCGCGGAGGAGATCGGGTTCCTGGCAGGGGGACCGGGCAGGGCGGCGGAAGCCGTGCTCGCCCGGCTGATGGACGGCGGTCTCGTGCGTGTCTCACGCGAGGGGGTCGTGACCGCCGTCCACCAGAACGGCTACGGCGCGACGACGGCGTTGGAGGCGTACGTCCTCGCCGGGTTGCACGGCACCTCTCGCCCGATCCACCAGGTCGTGCAGGTGGCGATGCACAGCAACGAGATGGCCGCGCTGCACCACAGCCTGATCGCCCGCTCGGTGGCACGTAAGACCGGGAACAAGCACACCGGGTTGCGGGTCCTGCTGTTCCTGCTGGCCGTCGCCTCCGTCCCGGCGGCGATCCTGTTCGACGCGTGGTTGCTGGTGCTCACGGCGGTGCTGCTGTTCCTCGCCATCGTGGTCCTGCGGAACAAGGGCCGGCTCACCAAGCACGGCAAGCTCGTGCTGCTCCACGCGTACCGGAACCCTCGCAGCGGCGCGGACCAGGTGGCGCTTTTCGGTCTGCGCAGGGGAAAGCAGCAGCCGCGAAGGTCCACTTCACACGGTGGCGGGTGCGGGAGCAGTTGCAGCAGCTCGTACGACTGGAGCCACCACAGCTGCGGCGGCTCGTCGAGCTGTTCCAGCAGCAGCGGTTGCTCGTCCAGCAGCTGCAGCAGCAGTTCAAGCAGTTGTTCCAGCAGCAGTAGCAGCTGCAGCAGTTCGAGTTCCAGCAGCAGCTGCAGCAGCTCCAGCAGTTGAGGGGGGAACCGATGGTCACACCGATGACCGCACAGACGACACAGCTGTCCGCGGAACAGGCCGGGTACCTCACGGCGGGCCCGGGCAGGGCCGCCGAGACCGCGCTGGCCCGGTTGATCGACGCCGGCTTGGTGCGGGTGTCGCGCGACGGGCTGGTGTCCGCCGTGCACCAGACCAACCACGGCGCCACCACGCCGGTCGAGGCGCGGCTGCTGAACCACGCGCGGGCCGCCGTCCGGTTCGACGCGATCCTGCAGTCGACCGCGACCAGCACCGAGATGACCCAGCTGCACGAGCACCTGCTGGGCCGCGGGCTCATGCAACGCCCGCGCCGCCGCAGCCCGGCGTGGGGGTTCTCCCTCGGGGTCGCGGTGTTCCTGGTCTTCCTGGGCTTCTCGACGCCCGCCTTCTTCATCGGCGTGCCGATCGCCCTGCTGTTCTTCACCTGGCAACGCGGCCGCAGCGCCGTCACCAAGGCGGGCAAGGAGGCGCTGCGGCAGGTGACCGCGAGCGACCGGGTGCACGCGGTGGCGTTGTACGGCTTCGCGGGCAAGGTCAGCGGGCACAGGGTCGGCGACCTCTTCGACCTCTCGCAGAGCGTCGTCAAGATGATCCCGCTCAAGAAGAAGCACCGGTCCTCTTCGGACGGTGGCGGGTGTGGGTCCGTGTCGAGCTGCAGCAGCTGCGGCAGCGGATGTGGTAGCAGTAGCAGCAGTTGTTCGTCGGGCAGCAGCTGTTCGTCCGGTGGCAGCAGCTGTGGCGGAGGCTGCGGCGGCGGTGGAGGAGGCGACTGATGGCGGGGATCACGGACCTGGGTGTCGGCATCGGCTGGCGTTCGGAGATCGACCTGACCGTGGAACGGCTGCCCGGCGTCGACTTCGTGGAGGTCGTCGCCGAGAACCTCCACGGTGACGTCCAAAGGGGACACCTGCCGGAGTCCGTCACCCTGTTGCTGGAACGCGGAATCCCGGTCCTCCCCCACGCCGTGTCGCTGTCACTGGGCGGCGCAGACCCGGTCGACCTGACCCGCGTCGAGCACCTGGGCAAGGTCGCGGAGGCCGTCGGAGCGCCGATGGTGAGCGACCACGTGTGCTTCGTCCGGGCCGGCGGGCTCGACTCCGGCCACCTGATGCCGGTCCCGCGCACCAAGGACGCCCTCGACGTGCTCGTGGCGAACGTAAAGCTGGCACAGCAGAACCTGCCCGTCCCGCTCGCGCTGGAGAACGTCGCCGCGCTGCTGGAGTGGCCGGACGGCGAGCTGTCCGAGGGCCAGTTCCTGGCCGAGCTCGTGGAACGCACGGACTGCTGGCTGCTCGTCGACGTAGCGAACCTGTACGCGAACGCCCGCAACATCGGCACGAACCCGGAGCGGTTCCTCGACGAGATCCCGCTGGAGCGCCTGGCCTACGTGCACGTGGCGGGCGGCGTCGACCACGGCGACGTCTACCACGACACCCACGCGCACGCGGTGCTGCCGGAAGTGCTCGGTGTTCTCGACGAACTGTGCTCACGCGTCTGTCCTCCCGGCGTTCTGCTGGAACGCGACGACAACTACCCGTCCGACTCCGAAATCGCGTCCGAACTGGCGGCGATCCGAGCGGTCGTGGACGCACACCGTGGCTGAAATGATCGAAGACAATGAGGCTTCGGCTGCGCGCAAAAGGCTTGCAGCCCAGCAGGCAGAGCTGCTAAATGCATTGCTCGCAAACGGTCCGACCCCAGCGGGATTCGACGAACAACGACTCGACGTCGAACGCCGCGCGCTGCTGTCGAAGCGCCGCGGCATCGTGCGGATGCTGGGCCCTGGTGTCGCCGACGAGCTCGGCGATCGGTTTCGGCCGCTCTTCGACGCCTACGCGGTCGAGCATCCGCGCCGTGCGGGCTCACGCGCGCGCGAGGATGCCGCGTCGTTCGCGGAATGGTGCCGCGCCGCCGGAGAACTGTCGGTGAAACGCAAGGCGCGCTGGAAGTTCTGGCAGTCGAACTGACGGGCGAACGATTCGGGGGCCAGAATCCCCCATTCAGCCCTGTGTGACCCGAGCCACCATCGATACGTTCGAAAGGGTCGGGGGACCTTTTTCGCATAACCGCATCAGGTTTTCCGGCCTGCGCGGACCACAGCGCGCAGAAATTCGAACCACTGAGGGGATTCGAATGCACGGAAAATCCACGGTGCTGGGCGCCGCCTTCACTGCGCTCGCACTGACCACGGTTCCGGCCGCCGTTGCGACGGCCGCACCACCACCCACCACACCGCAGAAGGCGGTCGACGAGGTCACGCTCGTCACCGGCGACAAAGTCCTCTTGGGACGAGGACAGCAGGTCGTCGCGATTCAGCCCGGCGAAGGCCGCCGGGGCATGACGTTCAAGACGCACCGCGGTGCCGACGGGCACACGACGGTCGTTCCGAAGGACGCGTTCGGGCCCCTGGCGGCGGGCCGGCTCGACCGCAGACTCTTCGACGTCACCACGTTGCTGGAGTTCGGCTACCGGGACCGCATGCCGTTGATCGTGGACGGTCAGGCGAGACTCGGGGCGCGGTCCGCGAACGACTGGGCCGCTCTCAAGGCCGAGACGGACTCCGGTGACAAGGTCTGGCTCGACGGCATCCGTCAGCCGAGCCTCGACCGCTCCGTGGCCCAGATCGGCGCGCCGGCCTCCCACCAGAAGGGCATCACCGGCAAGGGGATCAAGGTCGCCATCGTCGACACCGGTGTCGACGAGAACCACCCCGACCTCAAGGGACAGCAGATCGCGGAGAAGAACTTCACGACCGACCCCGACAACACCGACAAGGTCGGCCACGGCACGCACGTCGGCTCGACGGTCGCGAGCCACGACTCGAAGTACGGCGGCGTCGCACCCGGCGCGCAGCTGCTCGACGCCAAGGTCTGCATCGAGTTCGGCTGCCAGGAGTCCTGGATCCTCGACGGCATGCGCTGGGCCGCCGAACAGGGCGCCCAGGTCGTCAACATGAGCCTCGGCGGCGGCGACACCCCGGACGTCGACCCGCTGGAGCAGGCCGTCAACGACCTGACGGCCAAGTACGGCACGTTGTTCGTCATCGCGGCGGGCAACGCCGGTTCGCCGGGCTCGGTGAGCTCGCCCAGCACCGCGGAGGCCGCACTGTCGGTCGGTGCGGTGGACCGCGACGACAGCCTCGCCCCGTTCTCCAGCAGGGGTCCTCGTATCGGCGACAGCGGCCTCAAGCCCGAGGTGACCGCACCGGGCGTGGGCATCGTCGCAGCAGCAGCGGGCACGAACGGCGAGCACGTGGCGTTCAGCGGCACGTCCATGGCGACGCCGCACGTGGCGGGCGCAGCGGCCCTGCTCCGCCAGCAGCACCCGGAGTGGACGCCCGCGCAGGTCAAGTCGGCGCTGGCCACCACGGCCAAGCCGACGGCGGGCGTGAGCGCGTTCGACCAGGGCGCCGGCCGCATCGACGTGGCCAAGGCGATCGGCCAGGCGCTGACCGCCGATGTCGCGGTGAACCTCGGCCGTCACGAGTGGCCGCACGGTGACGACAAGCCTGAGACCAAGTCGATCACTTACAACAACCCGACCGACGCGGCGATCACGCTCGACCTCAAGCTCACGAGCGGCGCGCCGCAGGGCATGTTCTCGCTGAGCACCTCGAAGGTGACGGTTCCCGCCAAGGGCACCGCGTCGGTCGAGGTCACCGGTGACACCCGCGTCGGCACGCAGGACTCCACGTACAGCGGCGAGGTCGTCGCCACGTCCGGCCCGCACACCGTCCGCACGCTCGTCGGCGTCGACCGCGAGGTGGAGAGCTACGACCTCACGATCGACCTGACCGCCCGCGACGGGCAGGACCCGGCGAGCTCACTCACGTTCGTCGACGGCATCGACACCAGGACGTTCAAGGCGGTCTACGGCGCGGGCGACCAGAAGGTCCGCCTGCCCAAGGGCACCTACGTGGCCGACACGACGATCAGCACGGCGAACAGCATGGACATGCTGCTGCAGCCGACGGTGAAGCTGCACGGCAACGTGACGATCAAGCAGGACGCCCGCCTGGCACAACCGTTGTCGATCAAGGTCCCCGAACCTGCCGGTGACTTCGTGGCCGGCGAGATCCAGTGGAGGCGCACCCTCGGCCAGTTCTCGATCGGCGCGGGACTGGTCTCGTTCGGCGGCTTCGACGGCATCTCCGTCGCCCAGGTCGGCGGGCCGCTCTCACCGAAGGAGCTGTCGTCGCTCACGACGCTGCACGCCAACTCCGCGGCCGACGCGAGCACGTACTACCGGCTGTCCTACCCGGTCGCAGGCAGCCTGCCGAACGGTCTGACGCGCGCACCGGCCAAGCAGGACCTGGCCCGCGTCGAGGCCACCATCGGCGGCCTGAAGCCGGACAGCAAGGCGAACAAGGGCGAGTTCCCGCTGTCCGTGCACGGCCTGAGCGGCGGTTCCGCGCTCTACCCCGTGCCGGCGGGCAAGACGGTCGACTACGTGACGACCGAGGACGTGCGCTGGCAGTCCATCGTCAGCATCGCCCACGCGAACGGCGCCCAGGCGAGCGTCATCTCGGGGCCGCGCACGTACGAGGCAGGCAAGACCTACCAGGAGAAGGAGAACCAGCCGGTCTTCTCGCCCGGCCTGCCCGAGGCGCCGTACCCGTACACCTCGCGAAACGGCACGCAGCTCTCCTTCCGCGTCCCGCCGCTGAGCGACGCGAGCAACGGCGAAGGCTCTTCCACTGTGGACAGTGCCCGAACGGCCCTGTACCGCAACGGTGTGCTCATCGGCGAGAGCACGACTCCCTACGGCAACTTCCAGAACGTGCCGCTGCCGGAAGGCGACTTCCGCGCCGAGATGAGCCTCGACCGGAGCTCGCAGTTCGAGTTCAGCACGAAGGTGTCCGGGGTGTGGACCTTCAAGTCGAAGGGCACGCCGGACCAGATCGACACCGTGCCGCTGTCGGTGGTGCGGTTCGCGCCGAAGCTCGACGCGAACGGCGGGGTGCCCGCGGGCACGTTGCAGCGCATCGGGTTGCTCACGCAGTCCCAGGGCGACACGGGCAAGGTGCGCGTCACCGGTGTCGAGTACTCGCACGACGACGGCCAGTCGTGGCGCCGTGCAGGAGTGGTCGGCAACAGCGCGCTGATCTACCACCCGGCGAACGCGCAGTGGACCTCGTTGAAGGCCACTGCGACGGACGCCAAGGGGAACACCGTTGAACTGACGGTGATCCGTGCTTACCGAGTCAGTGTCTGATTTTAGGGCAGGTTCGTAACCAGTTCGGCCGCCGGGACGCGGGTGCCCGTGTAGAAGGGGATCTCCTCACGCACGTGCAGCCGCGCCTCGGTGCCGCGCAGGTGCCGCATCAGGTCGACGATGCGGTGCAGCTCGTCGGCCTCGAACGCGAGCATCCACTCGTAGTCGCCGAGCGCGAACGACGCGACGGTGTTCGCGCGCACGTCCGGGAAGTCGCGGGCTTCCTTGCCGTGGTCCGCCAGCATCTTGCGGCGGTCCTCCTCCGGCAGCAGGTACCACTCGTAGGACCGCACGAACGGGTACACGCACACGTACTTGCGCGGCTCCTCGTTCGCGAGGAACGCGGGGATGTGGCTGCGGTTGAACTCCGCGGGCCGGTGCAGGGCGACCTGCGACCAGACCGGCGTGGAGACCTTGCCGAGCGGGGTGCGGCGGAAGCCCGTGTAGGCCTGCTGCACCTGCTCGATCTCCTCGGCGTGCCACCAGATCATGAAGTCCGCGTCGGCGCGCAGACCCGCCACGTCGTAGACGCCGCGGACGGTGACGCCCTTGCCCTCCAACGCGTCCAGGTAGTTCTGGGTCTCGTTCGCGGCGGCCGACCGGTCCTCCGGCAGCTTGCCGGGTTCGACCCGGAACACCGACCACATCGTGTAGCGGATGGTGTCGTTGAGCTCGTTGTAGTTCAGGCGCGCCATGCGTCCATCTTGGCACGGGCCCGTCAGCGGCGAACGCGGCCCAGCAGGTGTGCTGCGACACGGGCGGCGGCCGCGTCGGCGGTGGCGATGCACGCGGGCACGCCCACGCCGTGCAGCGTGGCGCCGGCCACGGCTAGCCCCGGCACGTCGCAGATGCCCTTCTCGATGGTTTCCACGAGATCGAGGTGCCCGACGCCGTACTGCGGCAGCCCGCCGCCCCAGCGCTGCACCACGTAGTCGATCGGCTCGGCCCTGATCCCGGTCAGCTCGTGCAGGTCGTTGCGCACGGCCTTGACGAGGTCGGCGTCGCTGCGCTGCAGCAGCGCGGTCTCGCCGTGCCGCCCGACCGAGCCGCGCAGGATGACCGGTTCGCCGATGTGGGACCACTTGCGGCTGGAGAACGTGAACGCCTTGGCGGTGAACGGGGTGATGCGGTCGCTGTACCGCTCCCCCTCCGCGATCAGGATGCCGGAGCGGTCGGGCAGCTGGGTGCCCGGTGGCAGCGCGAGCGCGACCACGGCCATCGAGGCGACCTCGACCTTGCCGTACGCGGCGGACACCTGCGGCGCGATCTCGTGCAGCAGCTTGCGCGCCGACGGTGCCGGGACCGCGAGCACGACACCGTCGCACTCCAGGTACTCAGGGGTCGCGGCCGAGCCGATCTCCAGGCGCCAGCCGTCACCGAGCCACGACAGCACGCGGACCGGCAGACCCAGCCTGACCTCGGGCTTCGCGACTTCGGCGAGCCTGTCGACGAGCGAGGACACCCCACTGCTCAAGCTCGCGAACACCGGCGGTCGCGCGGCACGGGGCTGCGGTGGCGCGGGCATCATCATCGCGGCGGCCGCGAGCAGCGAGCCGACGCCCTTGTCGAGCAGCGTCGCGATCTGCGGCATCGTGGCGCGCAGGCCCAGCTCGTCCGCGCGGCCCGCGTAGACGCCGCCGAGCAGCGGGTTGACGAGCCGGTCCGCGACTTCGGGACCGAACCTGTCCTTCATCAGCGCGCCGACCGCGACGTCGCCGCCCCTGAGCTCGACCGGTGGCAGCGTCGGTTCCATCTCGACCCGCAGCGCGCCCTCGGACGACAGCACGTGCCGCACGGCCTCGACGCTCGCCGGCACGCCCATGAACGTGTGTGCCGGCAGCTGGTGGGTGCGCCCGGCCGCGTGGATGGACGTCTTCGCCGCCGTCGGGTGCACGACGTCACCGGAGAGCCCGACCTCGTCGATCAGCTCCTGCGCCTCGGGCTTGCGGTGCAGGAACGCCTCGGCGCCGACGTCGAAGCGCACGCCGGCGAGCTCGGTCGTCCGCAGCTTGCCACCCAGGCGGTCGGACTGCTCGATCACGGTGATCTTCGCGTCGGGGCCGAGCAGCAGCCGCAACCGGTGTGCGGCGGCCAGGCCGGAGATCCCTCCTCCGACAATTGCCACTCTTGGGGCTGCGTGCGGCGTTCTACCGTGCATTACAAACCGTGGATCAGTTCGACGGTCCGGGTGATGATCTCCGGATCGGTGTCGGGCAGGACGCCGTGGCCGAGGTTGAAGATGTGGCCCGCGGCGGCCTTGCCCTCGGCGTGGATGCGGCGCACCTCGCGTTCGACGGCCTCGAAGCCCGCGAAGAACAGCGCCGGGTCGAGGTTGCCCTGCACGACCGGCTTCGGCAGCTCGGGAGCGGCCTTCTCCAAGCGCTCGACCGCCACGTCCAGCGGGATCCGCCAGTCGACGCCGACGACGTCCGCGCCGGCCTCGCGCATCGCGGGCAGCAGCTCACCGGTGCCGACGCCGAAGTGGATCCGCGGCACCGTCGTGATCGTCTCGAGCACGCGCTTCGAGTGCGGCAGGACGAACTCGCGGTAGTCGCGCTCGGACAGCGCGCCCGCCCACGAGTCGAACAGCTGGACCGCCTGGACGCCCGCGTCGAGCTGGGCGTGCAGGAACGCCGCCGTGACGTCGGCGATCCTGGCGAGCAGCGCGTGCCACAGCTCGGGGTTGCCGTGCATGAGCGCCTTGGTGCGCTCGTGGTTCTTGCTCGGGCCGCCCTCGACCAGGTAGCTCGCGAGCGTGAACGGCGCCCCTGCGAACCCGATCAGGGCGACGTCCTGCGGGAGTTCCTTGAGCAGCAACCCGATCGCGTCGGCGACCGGCTGGACCTGCTCGGCGTGCAGCTCCGGGAGGGCCTTCACGTCGTCGAACGTCCGGACGGGATTCGCGACCACGGGACCGGTGCCCGCGACGATGTCGAGGTCGACACCGGCCGCCTTGAGCGGCACCACGATGTCGGAGAAGAGGATCGCGCCGTCGACGCCGTGCCGCCGGACGGGCTGCATGGTGATCTCGCAGACCATCTCCGGGTCCATGCACGCGTCGAGCATCGCGGTGCCCTGACGGAGCGCGCGGTACTCGGGCAGCGACCGGCCCGCCTGCCTCATGAACCAGACAGGGGTGTGCGACGGGGTGCCTCCCCGGGCAGCCACGAGCAACGGCTGCGAACCAGAAGACACTGCGGGAGTCATCTCTTTCATTCCTTTCATGGTCCCACGTCCCGGCGTGCCGCCATCACCCGGCCGGATTGCGAGGCATACAGTCAGTTGTGTGACCGAGCCGGAAATCTTCCGCCGGGCGGTGGGGACGCTCAAGTCGGTTCGCCACAGGCCCGAGATCGAACTCACCGAAGTTCGCCCGCCGCAGCGGCTCGCGCCGTGGGCGTACGCGCTGACGGCTGAGGTCACCGGCCCGTCGGACGAGCTGTCGACCGGGAGACTCGTGCTGCTGCACGACCCTGACGGCGACGAGGCGTGGGGCGGTGTCCTGCGCGTCGTGGCGTACGTGCGCGTCGAACTGGACCACGAGCTGGCGTCTGACCCGCTGCTGCCCGAGGTCGGGTGGTCGTGGCTGACCGAGGCGCTGGAGCAGTCCGGTGCCCGCTTCACCGCTCTGGGCGGGACCGTGACGCAGACGTCGTCCGCGCGGTTCGGCGACATCGCGGGTCCCGCTCGCACGGACGACCTGGAGCTGCGCGCGTCGTGGACCGCGCTCGACGGGGAGCTCGCCGAGCACGGCACCGCGTTCTACGAGCTGATGGCGACAGCCGTGGGGCTGCCGCCGGTCGGGGTCACCCTGTTCGGTCAGCGCTAGTCAGAACAGGGCTAGTCAGAACAGGGCTAGTCGGCGTCGCGCAGGACGCGCAGGACGTTGGCGCCCGCG
Source organism: Lentzea rhizosphaerae (assembly GCF_042649515.1). Lineage (NCBI taxonomy): Bacteria > Bacillati > Actinomycetota > Actinomycetes > Pseudonocardiales > Pseudonocardiaceae > Lentzea > Lentzea rhizosphaerae. Next base: position 12,504 of record NZ_JBHRZI010000035.1, read on the forward strand.
AGCTTCGTGCAGTCGTCCTCGGACCAGCCCTTGTCGAGCAGAGCGCCGATGAGGTTGGGGTAGGTCGAGACGTCCTCGAGCCCCTCCGGGAGCGACTTCACGCCGTCGTAGTCGCCGCCGAGGCCGAGGTGGTCGATGCCGACGACCTCGCGGGCGTGCTCGATGTGCGTGACGACGTCGTCGAGGGTGGCGCCGGGCTTCGGGTGCTCGACGGACCACTTCTCGCTGAACGTCTTGCGCTCGGTCATGTCGGCGTGGTTCGCGCCGGCGGCGGTCATCGCGTCACGAAGGGCTGCATCCCATTCAGCGACACGGGGTGACACGAAGTCCGGAACGAATGTGATCATGGCCACACCGCCGTTGGCCTTCAACTTGATCAGGACGTCGTCCGGAATGTTGCGCGGGTGGTCCGCAACGTGGCGGCACGACGAGTGGCTGAAGATGACCGGCTTGACGCTCGTGTCGAGCGCGGCGTGCATCGTGCTGGGCGCGACGTGGCTCAGGTCGACGAGCATGCCGATCCGGTTCATCTCGCGCACGACCTCGCGGCCGAACTCGGTGAGCCCGCCGTGTTCTGGCTGGTCAGTGGCACTGTCGGCCCACGGCGTGTTGTCGTTGTGGGTCAGCGTCATGTAGCGGACACCCAAACGGCGCAACGCGCGCAGAACTCCGAGTGAAGAGTTGATGGAATGTCCGCCCTCGGCGCCGAGGAGGGACGCGACACGCCCGGACGCGAAAACTTTTTCAGCCTCTGCGGCGGTGGTCGCGATGCCCAGGTGGTCGGAGTACCGCCCGGCCAGCTCGTAGACCAGTTCGACCTGCTCCAGGACGGCGGTGACGGCTCCGTCCCCCGCGAGCTTCCCGGGAATCCAGACGGACCAGAACTGCATCCCCAGACCGCCCTCGCGCATTTTCACGATGTCCGTGTGCAGGCTGGGCTGACGTTCCGTGAGATCGATCTTCGCGGCGGTCGTGTAGACGTCCTCGCCCGTTCCCTCGCCGAACTCTCGCAAGGCCCACGGAAGGTCGTTGTGGCCGTCGACGAGGGGCACACGCTGCAGCAACGCTCGCGCTCGCTCGAGACCGGAAGAGCTCTGCACAACCAACTCCTAGATGTCGTTCTGAGAGGGGCCCGTGTTACTCCCCCTATCCAGTTGTCATCCGATCGTGTGACACATGAGGCCATCTGTCACAACTCAATAGGGATAGATACCCGATTGATCGTCCCGTAGACCCGCATGGGCGGCTACGCTGCCCCAGACGACACCACTTTCGGTCGATCAGTGGCGCGGCTGATTGGACGAAAGTCTCCGGTGCCGGTCGGGGGGCACGACCGACTCCAGGGAGGTAGTGACGTGGCTGCCGTCGGCTTAGGTCAGGCCGTTCGTACCACGCCAGCCGGCTCGTTGCCGGCGAACATGGTCCCGCACCCGCGGGAAGAGCTTTTTTCAGTGCTGGTGGTCGACGACCACCCACTGCTGAGGGAGGCGATATCAGCTCGGCTCACCCAAATGGGAGCCGGGACAGTGCATGAGGCCGCATCGGTGGCAGAGGCTCGGGCGCGGGCACTTGCAACCGGACCGTGCGACCTCGCGATCCTCGATCTGGGCCTGCCGGATGGCACCGGCATCGACCTGGTCACGGAGCTCCGTGCCCAGGGCTGGCCCCGCATCGTGGTCCTCGCATCCTCCGACGACCCCTACGCGGTCAGGTCGGCCTTCCAGGCGGGCGCCCAGGCGTACCTCCTGAAGTCCGCCTCTCCGATGGTGGTCACCGACGGGGTGCGCCGGGTTCTCGATGGCGGCGTTTACGCAGATCCGAGCGTGGCACCAGTACTCGCAGCGGGTACTCGGGTGCCGGGCACCGACAACACGCCGCGGGAACTCTCCGCGCGTGAGGTCGAGGTGCTCCAGCTGGTCGCCGATGGCCAGAGCAACAAGGAAATCGGCGAGGCTCTGAGCCTGTCCGCGTTGACGGTGAAGTCTCACCTGTCGCGGATCGGCCGGAAGCTGGGCACCGGGGATCGCGCTCAGATGGTCGCGCTGGCCATGCGTGCCGGCGTGATCCGCTAGATACCGGTTTGAAGCACTGAACCGGCCGAGAACACCTGTGAGTGGTGCGATCGTCGTAGGGTCATCCGCTGTGGATGTACCCGCCGACGAGCCAACCGCACCAACCGGACCAGATCCGGTACCGCTGACGGAACCTGCTGATGGGGTCCCGCCCGTGGTCGCCGATCCTGCTGCGCTCCGGCGAGCCGCTGACGCGCTCGCCGGGGCGAAGGGCCCGGTCGCGGTGGACACCGAGCGAGCCTCGGGCTACCGCTACTCACAGCGTGCCTATCTGGTGCAACTGCGCCGGGAGGGCGCCGGCACGTGGCTGGTCGACCCGATCGCCCTGGGCGGTCGGATGGACCCGCTGGTGCAGGCGCTGGACGGCACCGAGTGGGTGTTGCACGCAGCGTCTCAGGACCTGCCGTGCCTCGCCGAACTCGGGCTGCGACCCGGCGTGCTGTTCGACACCGAGCTGGCGGGCAGGCTGGCTGGGTTCGAACGCGTGGCATTGGGCACGCTGGTCGAGCGACTGCTCGGCTATCGGCTGGAGAAGGGGCACGGCGCGGCCGACTGGTCGCGCCGCCCCCTTCCTGCCGACTGGCTGACGTACGCCGCTCTGGACGTGGAGCTGCTCGTGCAGCTGCGCGACGTTCTCGAGGCCGAGCTGGAGCGCCAGGGCAAACTCGCCTGGGCGCTCGAGGAGTTCGAGGCGGTACGGACGGCGCCTTTGCCGCGCCCCCGTACCGACCCCTGGCGGCGCACGTCGGGTATCCACCGCGTGCGCAACCAGAGGCAACTGGCCCTCGTGCGGTCGCTGTGGGAAGCCCGCGACGCCGTGGCCCGCGAACGCGACATCGCTCCCGGCCGAGTCCTGCCGGACTCCGCCCTGATGGAGGCAGCCGCCCGCAACCCCGCTTCGGAAGCCGAACTGCTCGCGCTTCCGGTCTTCCGCGGCCGATCCCAGCGCCGCATGTCGGGCGTCTGGATGAACGCCCTGCGCAAGGCCGCCGCCCTGCCCAAGTCAGAGCTGCCGGAACCCGCGGGCCAGCACGACGGCCCACCCCCGCCCAACCGCTGGGCGGACAAGGACCCGGACGCCGCGGCCCGCCTGGCCGCGACCCGAGCGGCGCTGACGTCCATCGCCGAGGCGAACACCCTCCCGGTGGAGAACCTGCTGCTGCCGGACCTGGTGCGCCGCACCTGCTGGCAACCGCCGGACGACCTCTCCCCCGAGTCCGTGGCCGCCGTGCTGCGCGAGGGCGGGGCAAGGTCGTGGCAGGTCGAGCTCACCCTGGAAGCGCTGACGAAGGCGCTGGCCGCGACGGCTCCGTCGTCGTGAACGACCGGCGGTAGGCCGTCGGGGTGAGGCCCGTCCTGCGGAGGAGGTGCTGCCGCAGCGAGTCGGCGCTGCCGAGGCCGCTGTGGTGGGCGACCAGGTCCACGGACAACGTGCTGGTCTCCAGCAGCTGACGGGCCCGGTCGACGCGTCGGTGCACCAGCCAGCGGACCGGGCTCACCCCGGTCTCCGCGTGGAACCGCCGGGTCAGGGTCCGGACGCTCACGCGGGCGTGCGCGGCCAGGTCCGTGAGGGTGAGTGGCTCGTCGAGCCGCCGCAGCGCCCATTCACGGGTGGCGGCGAGCGAGGTGTCCCCGGTGGCCGGCAGTGGCGTGTCGACCACCTGGGCCTGGTCTCCCGGCCGAGGCGCGGCGACGACGGCGAGCCGCCCCGCGGTGGCCGCCGCCGCGGCGCCGAAGTCGGTGCGGATCAGGTGCAGGCACAGCTCGATGCACGCGGCGGCACCGGCCGAGGTGAGCACCGGACCGTCGGCGACGTACAGCACGTCCGGCACGACCACCACCGCGGGATGGCGGCGCGCGAGCTCGTCGGTCAACCCCCAGTGCGTGGTCGCGCGGCGCCCGTCCAGCACTCCGGCCTGCGCGAGGACGAAGGCTCCGGTGCAGATCGCGGCCATCCGAGCACCCGCTTCCGCCGCCCCGCGAACGGCGTCCAGCACTCTCGTGTCGGTGTCACGCCCACCACCGCCGATGACGATGCACGTGTCGGCGCCGGTGATCGCGCCAAGATCGAGGTCGACGACGACGTCCGGCCCTCCGACCGCCTCGACCCGTCCGGGATCCGCCGTACAGGTGGTGATCTCGTACCCGTCCACGGCGTCCAGGAGCATCCGCGCGATGGCCAGGTCGAAGGAGAACACGGGCGCGACCACGACGAAGACGACTCGGTGCATGGCCAGAACCTCCGGGAACGTGGCAAGCGGGCCGGTGCCGCGGACCGAGCGCGCGCACCACAGTGGATCAAGCAAATCCACGCAACCCGATGTTCCCCGGAAAGAGGACCATGCACGTCATCATCGGCCGTGGCGCCACGGCCAACGCCGCCGCACTGCTGCTAGCCGAGTCCGGTGACCAGGTCAGGGTGGTGAGCCGCACCGGCGGCGGCCCCGAACACCCCAGGATCACCCGAATCGCTCTCGACGCGGGCGACGCCACCGCGCTGACCGACGTGGCCGACGGCGCGACCACGATCATCAACTGCGCCATGCCCGCTTACCACACCTGGCCGCAGACGGTTCCGCCGTTGTTCGGCGCGATCCTGTCCACCGCCGAACGCACCGGCGCCGTCTACGTGATGCTGGGCAACCTCTACGGCTACGGCCCAATGGAAGGGCCTCTCACCGAAGACCATCCGCTGGCCGCGACCGGCCCGAAGGGCGAGGTCCGCGCCCGCACGTGGCTCGAGGCCAAGGCCGCGCACGACGCGGGCAGGGTGCGCGCGACCGAGGTGCGAGCCGGCCAGTTCCTCGGCCCCGGCGCCTTCTCCATCTTCAACGCGATGGTCGTCCCCAAGGTCCTGACCGGCCGCCTGGCCCTGGTCCCCGCCGCCCTGGACACCCCGCACTCGTTCACCTCGATCGACGACGCCGCCCGCACCCTGGTCACCGTCGCCCGCGACGACCGCGCCCACGGCCACCCCTGGCACGCACCGGTCGTCGTCTCGTCCGTCAGGGACGCGGCGACCCGGCTGGCCGAGCTGGCAGGCGCACCACCACCACAGCTCGCCGAGATGACGGACCGGGAGCTGACCTTGCTCGGCACCACCGCCCCGCTGTGGGACGAGCTCTGGGAGACCCACCACATGTCCCACGCCCCGTTCGTCGTGGACGCCTCCCGCATCCAGTCGACGTTCGGCCTGCAAGCCACACCGCTCGACGACGTCCTGACCGCAACGCTCCGCGCGACCAGCACGCCACCACGAGCCCTCACCACGGCCTGACCCCGAACCGATATATCAGCCCAACCGATATATCAGTTCCTCCCACCTTGCTGACCTGCCCCTTAGCAATGACTCTTTGGACTTCGTCCGCAAAAGACTCATTGCAAGGGGTCTGGAGGCGATGATCGGCAGGTGACGGAGGACGGAACGAGCTCGCCCCGCGTGCGAGCCGAGATGATCAGCACCGCCCGGCTCGACCTGCTGCCACTGCGGGTCGAGCACGCCGCGGAGATGGCCGAGGTGCTGAAGGACCCGGCCCTGCACGCGTTCACCGGCGGCGCGCCACACACACCGGAGGCACTGCTCGCCCGCTACGAGCGCCTGGTCGCCGGCTCTCCCGATCCGGCGGTGCACTGGTTGAACTGGGTGATCCACCTGCGCGAAGAAGACCGTCTCGCCGGCACGGTCCAGGCGACCGTCGCCGACGGCACCGCCGAGATCGCATGGGTCGTCGGCACACCGTGGCAAGGCCGCGGCATCGCCGGCGAAGCAGCACGAGGCCTGGTCGCCTGGCTCGGCACGCAACCGGTCCACACCGTCATCGCGCACATCCACCCCGACCACCACGCGTCCGCCGCCGTGGCCACCGCGGCAGGCCTCACCGCCACCGACGAGCAGCACGACGGCGAGGTCCGCTGGCTGCTCCGCCAGCCCTTGCAATGACTCGTTTGCGGACGAAGTCCAAAGAGTCATTGCTAAGCAGCAGGTGGGAGGGCGTGCGCGAACCGATATATCAGTTGGAGAGGCGGTCACCGAGGCGGCGAGCCAGATCGGCGACCTCCTCGTCGGGCAGGTCGAGGTAGCCCCGGGATGCTTCGAAGACGGCGAACTGCTGATCTTCGTAGGGCACCCCGGGAGGGAGCGGCGCGAGGTGCCAGTGAACGTGCCGGTTGGCCTGTTGGCTGCCGAGCGACAGCACGTACAGCCGTTCGATCGGCACCAGCTCGCCCAGAGCGGTGCCGGCCCTGTGCACGATTCGCTGGAGCGCCGCGTACTCGTCGGGCGTGAAGTCGCCGATGACGTGTTCGCGGTGGTCGACCGGTGCCACGAGGAAGTGCCCGACGACTGACGGGAACCTGCTCGCGAAGACGACGGCGACTTCGTCCCGGTAGGCGACGTGGTGCGGGTAGTCGGGGTTGCCGGCGAGGAGCTCGCAGATGAAGCACGCCCGGCGGGCGAGCGAGTGGTAGTCGGCGGCGTTCCACGGCACGCGAGCGGTCATGATTCATCTCTACCGTGACGGCCGCGGAATGTCGGGCCTGTGCTTCGCGCGCGCCGGTCCTTCAGCCGTTCACCTTCGGCAGGGCCGCGCTGTCGCCGAGCACCTCGCGCGACACCTGGGCGTGCGCGAGCCGCCGGACCGCCTTCAGCACCGCGTCCCCGATGAGCGTGCCCACGACCATGCCCTCGATGACCGCGTCGGCCGAACCGCGCCGGGCGATGTACTCGAGGTCCGCCTGAGCGATGATCTTCAGCCCTTCCAGGTAAGGGTCGAGCAGCTCGCGGAAGTGGTCGTGCCCGACCGACCGTGCCGCGGACAGCGCGGCGGCCAGCATGTGGGTCACGTTGCTCTCCGTGACGTCGACGCACTCCCGCTCGCCCTGCCGCGCGAAGAACGCCTGGACGTCCTCGACGGCGAGCGGGTCGAGGTCGACCGGGCCCGGCTGGCTGATGGCCTCCTGCACGGCGCCGAGCTTCTTGTGCAGTGACTGGTCGCGGGTGTCGATGGCGGCGAGGACCTCGCGCACCGAGGCGATGGAGAGGCCGCCGACGTCCACCAGGGCACGCACCAGGCGCAGGCGGCGGAGGTGCTCGTCGTCGTAGTGGGCCTGGTTCGGGCTGGTCAGCACGCCGGCGGGCAGCAGTCCCTCGCGCAGGTAGTACTTGATCGTCGGCACCGGAACGCCGCTTCGCTTCGAAAGCTCGCCAACACGCATATGGATAGTGTACCTTTCCGATAGCGGAGAGTTCCGCTATCCATTTGCCTGAGGGGGCTCGGATGTTGAAGACCGCGTACAACTGGCACCGGCCGTTAATGCTCTTCACGCTTTCGATGGTGGTTCTCGTCCCGGTCGCCGCGCTCGGCATGCTGCTGGACGACCGGGTGCTGCTCGATTCGCCGATCTGGTTCAAGCCGTTCAAGTTCGCCGTGTCGTTCGTGCTCTACAGCGCGTCCCTGGCGTGGTTCATCAGCCTGATGGAGGGCCGGGCGCGCCGCGTCGCGTGGTGGCTCGGCACCGTGGCCGCACTGCTCAGCGTCGGCGAGATGGTGATCATCGTCGGGCAGGTCGTCCGGGGGAAGCGCAGCCACTTCAACTTCGAGACGCCGCTCGACACGGCACTGTTCAGCGCGATGGGCATGATGGTCGTGATCCTCTGGGCAACGAACCTGGTCATCGCGCTCATGTTGCTGCGCAAGAAGTTCGACAACCCGGCACAGGGCTGGACGGTGCGCTTCAGCCTGCTGATCGCGCTGATCGGCATGGGCGTCGGCTTCCTGATGACCGGACCGAAGCCCGGCCAGTCCATCGACAAGGGGACGCTCGGCGCGCACTCGATCGGTGGACCCGACGGTGGACCGTCGATGCCTTTCACCGGGTGGAGCACCGTCTACGGCGACTACCGGGTCGGCCACTTCATCGGCATGCACGCGCTGCAGGTCCTGCCCCTGCTGATCGCACTCGCCGGCCGGTGGGCGAACGCGCGGCTGGCGTTCGCACTCAGCGGCGGCTACCTCGGACTGACCCTGCTGGTGATCTGGCAGGCCATGCGCGCCCAGCCGTTCGTCAGGCCCGACGGCCTCACCTTGATCGTCGCCGCCGCCATCGCCGTCGCCACCGCGCTCGGCGTGGTGTGGGCACGGCAGCAGAACAACGCCGAAAAGGAGCTCGTTCCCGCATGACCGCCACGCTGTTCGACCTGACGTTCCTGCTGATCGCACCGTTCTGGGCGCTCATGATCCTCGCGCCGAAGTGGTCGTGGACGAAGAAGATCGCCGAGTCGCACCTGATCGTGCTGCCGCCGGTCGTGATCTACGTCGTGCTGATGATCCCGGTGCTGCCGGAGCTGTTGCCGCTGGTCACGCGGCCCGAACTCGCGAAGCTGGCCGAGTTCATGAGCACGGACACCGGTGCGGCGCTGGTGTGGGCGCACATGATCGCGTGGGACCTGTTCGTCGGGCGCTGGATGTACCTGGAGGGGCGCCGCCTGGACGTTCACCCGCTGGTGATGGCACCCGTTCTGGTGATCACCATCCTGCTGGCCCCCGTCGGGTTGCCGCTGTTCCTGATCGTGCGCAAGGTGTGTGACGCAAAGAACAGGGGTGCAGCTGTGGTTACTCACCAGTAACTAGGGTTAGAGTTGGCGTTACCGACCGGTAGGGATGTCGCGCACCCCCTGCCCGGTGGACAGAGTTGTCACCACAAGTGGAGGAGACGCCGTGGCCGCACCAGCAGCGCCGGCACGCGTTCGGAACGTGGTCTTCGTCGACGGCGTCCGCACGCCGTTCGGCAAGGCCGGCCCCAAGGGCATTTTCGCCGAGACCCGTGCCGACGACCTCATCGTGAAGGTCATCCGTGAGCTGCTGCGCAGGCACCCCGAGCTGCCGCCGGAGCGCGTCGACGAGGTCGCCATCGCGGCGACCACGCAGATCGGCGACCAGGGCCTCACGCTCGGCCGCACCGCGGCACTGCTCGCGGGCCTGCCGAAGTCGGTCCCCGGTTACTCGATCGACCGCATGTGCGCGGGCGCGATGACCGCCGTGACCACCGCCGCGAGCGGCATCGCGTTCGGCGCGTACGACATCGCCATCGCGGGCGGCGTCGAGCACATGGGCCGGCACCCGATGGGCGAGGGCGTCGACCCGAACCCGCGCTTCCTGTCGGACAAGATCGTCGACACCAGCGCGCTCGTCATGGGCCAGACCGCGGAGAACCTGCACGACCGGTTCCCGCACATCACCAAGGAGCGCACGGACGCCTACGCGGCCGCCTCGCAGGCCAAGTACGCCGACGCGCTGAAGAACGGCAAGATCGGCCCGGAGCTCGTGCCCGTCGCGACCCGCTCCGCCGAGAACGGCTGGGGCCTCGCCACCGCCGACGAGCCGCCGCGTCCCGGCACCACCGTCGAGGACCTCGCCAAGCTCAAGACCCCGTTCCGCCCGCACGGCCGGATCACCGCGGGCAACGCGGCCGGTCTGAACGACGGCGCGACCGGCTGCATCCTCGCCGAGGAGGAGACCGCGCGCGAGCTCGGCCTGCCGATCGGCATGCGGATGGTCGGCTACTCGTTCCTGGGCGTCGAGCCCGAGGTCATGGGCATCGGCCCGGTCCCCGCCACCGAGAAGGCTCTCGAGCGCGCCGGTCTGTCCATCGAGGACATCGGCCTGTTCGAGGTCAACGAGGCGTTCGCCATCCAGGTGCTCGCGTTCCTCGACCACTTCGGCATCGCGGACGACGACCCGCGCGTGAACCAGTGGGGCGGCGCGATCGCCACTGGCCACCCGCTGGCCTCCTCCGGCGTGCGCCTGATGACGCAGCTGTCGCGTCAGTTCGCCGAGCGCCCGGACGTGCGCTACGGCCTCACCACCATGTGCATCGGTATCGGCATGGGTGGCACCGTTATCTGGGAGAACCCGAACTGGAGCGGCAAGTGACCATCTCTGCTGAGGAAGCAAAGGCGATCTTCCCCGACGAGGTCGTCACCGTTGCCAAGACCCGTCTGATCTCCGTGCCGGGCCTGGACAAGCCGGTCGCGTTCATCACGATCGACAACGGCCTGGACCACACCCGTCCGTCGACGTTCGGCCCGCAGTCGCTCGTCTCGCTCGGCGCGGCGTTCGACGAGGCGTACGCGGCTCAGCCGGCCGCCATCGCGGTGACCGGCAAGCCGTTCATCTTCGCCGTCGGCGCGGACCTGTCCGCGGTCGAGCAGGCGACGGACCGCTCGCAGGGCGTCACGATCGGCCAGCTCGGCCACGACGTCTTCAAGAAATTCACCGACTCGGACATCCCGACCTTCGCCTTCGTCAACGGCGCGGTCATGGGCGGTGGCCTCGAGCTCGCGCTGTCGTGCCACTACCGCACGCTCGCGTCGAACGCGGCCGCGATCGCGCTGCCCGAGGTGTTCCTGGGCCTGTTCCCGGGCTGGGGCGGCACGCAGCTGCTGCCGAACCTGATCGGCGCCAACGACGCCGTGACGGTGATCTTCGAGAACGCGTTGAACCAGAACAAGATGCTCAAGCCGAAGGAAGCCCTGGCGCTGGGCATCGCGGACGTGCTGTTCGACTCCGCCGACTACCTGGAGCAGTCGCTGCTGTGGCTGTCCGGTGTCGTGCGCGGTGAGATCACGGTGCCGCGCAAGGAGATCGACCGCGGCGAGGCGTGGGACGCCGCCGTCGCGCGGGCCAAGGCGATCGTGCACGGCAAGACCAAGGGCGCGGCGCCGGGTGCGCAGAAGGCCCTGGAGCTGCTGGAGCTGGCGCGCGAGAACGACCTGGAGAAGGGCTACGCCGCCGAGACCGAGGGCCTCGCGGACCTCGTGATGAGCGACGAGCTCCGTGCCGGGCTGTACTCGTTCAACCTGGTGCAGAAGCGCGCGAAGCGCCCGGCGGGTGCTCCCGACAAGTCGCTGGCGCGCAAGGTCACCAAGGTCGGCGTCGTCGGCGCCGGTCTGATGGCCTCCCAGATGGCGCTGCTGTTCATCCGTCGCCTGCACGTGCCGGTCGTGCTGACCGACATCGACCAGGCGCGCGTGGACAAGGGCGTCGGCTACGTCCACAGCGAGATCGACAAGCTGGCGGGCAAGAAGCGCATCTCGCCGGACGAGGCGAACCGCCTCAAGGCGCTGGTCTCCGGTTCGCTCGACAAGGCCGCGTTCTCCGACGCCGACTTCGTGATCGAGGCCGTGTTCGAGGACCTCGCCGTGAAGCAGCAGGTGTTCGCCGAGGTCGAGGAGCACGTCTCCCCCGAGGCCATCCTCGCCACGAACACCTCGTCGCTGTCCATCACGGACATGGCGTCGAAGCTCAAGCACCCCGAGCGCGTCGTGGGCTTCCACTTCTTCAACCCGGTCGCGGTCATGCCGCTGCTGGAGATCGTGCGCGCCGAGCAGACCGACGACGCCACCCTGGCGACGGCGTTCGCGGTGGGCAAGCAGCTGAAGAAGTCCTCGGTGCTGGTGAAGGACGCGCCCGCGTTCGTCGTGAACCGCCTGCTGACCCGCTTCATGGGCGAGGTCATCAAGTCGGTCGACGAGGGCACCTCGTTCGAGGTCGCCGACAAGGCCACCGAGCCGCTCGGCCTGCCGATGTCGCCGATGATCCTGCTGCAGCTGGTCGGCTCCGCCGTCGCGCTGCACGTGTCGGAGACGATGCACGGCGCGTTCCCGGACCGCTTCTCGGTGTCGGAGAACATGAAGAAGTTCGTCGCCGCGGGCAAGGGCGCCGTCTGGCAGTGGGACGCGTCCGGCAACCAGACCGTCGACCCCGAGGTCCTCGCGCTCTGGGAGTTCGGCGACGCCCCGCTCACCGGTGACGAGGTGAAGAACCGCGCGCTGGAGGCGTTGGCCGAGGAGATCCGGATCATGCTCGACGAGGGCGTGGTCGCGGAGGCGCAGGACATCGACCTGTGCATGATCCTCGGCGCCGGGTGGCCGTTCTGGCTGGGCGGCATCACGCCGTACCTGGACCGCACCGGCATCTCGGAGAAGGTGACGGGCAAGCGTTTCCTGGCGCCGGGTGTGGCGTCGGTTCCCGCGTAGTTCCCTGAACGTCGGCCAACGCCCGGTTCCCCACGTGGGAGCCGGGCGTTGGCGCGTTCGGGTGAACCTGATCTGTTCGACTTCGGTGCGGCGAGGCGCTGGTTACCGTTTGCAACCAACCGAACGCCGGAGGTGGCCTGTGCCGCACGTGGTCGAACTGCCGCTGGACGACGGCGAGGTGGTCCTGGTCGAGGTCGACGACGCCGAGAGCGCGGAGCTGGAGCGGGTCGGCAGAACCTCCACGGCCGTGCACGACGCGACGGAGACGTTGCAGGACGCGTTGCGCCGCACCAAACCGGCGGTGCAGGCGGTGGTGCGGCAGATGCGGGAGCTCGCCCCCGACAAGATCACGCTCAAGTTCGGGGTGAAGCTCACGGCGGCCGCCGGTGTGGTCATCGCCCACGCCGCGAGTGAGGCGAACTTCGAGGTGAGCGTCGAGTGGAACGCCACCCCTCAGAGCTGAGCTTCGAACGGGCCGCGGTCCGGATCCGCGGTCCGCGCGGCACGGTGGGTACCGGGTTCCTGGTCGCCGAGGACCTCGTCTGCACGTGTGCGCACGTGGTCGCGAACGCGCTCGGCTCGGACCCGACGAGCTCCCAGCCTCCCGACGGCCTGGTGACCGTCGACTTTCCCTTGGTGGACGGGGTTTCCACGACCGCGCAGGTGGTCGGGTGGGTGCCGATCGAGGGCGACAACTCGGGCGATGTCGCGCTGCTGAGGCTGACGACCCTGCCCGCGGACGCTGAGCCGGCGCGGCTGGCGCCGGACGGTGGCGGGTGGGACGAGCCCGTGCGGGTGCTGGGGTTCCCGCGTGGTTTCGAGGCGGGTGACTGGCTCGACGGGCGGCTGCGCGGCCGTCAGGCCACCGGCTGGGTGCAGATGGAGATCAGCGGCGTCGAGGCCGGGTTCTCCGGTGGTGCGGTGTGGAGCGCCGAAGCCGGCGGCGTCGTCGGCGTCGTCGTCGCCAAACAAGGCTCCCGGACCTACATGGTGCCGTTGCGCACCGCGTTGCCCGCCGACGTGCTGCGCAGCAGGCCGTGCCCGTACCGCGGGCTGGAACCGTTTCGCGAGCAGGACGCGGAGCTCTTCCACGGCCGGGCGCGGGAAACCGCGCGGCTGCGGGAGTTGATGGCGCACCGGCGGATCGTGGTGGTGACGGGGAGATCGGGCTGCGGCAAGTCGTCACTGGTCCGGGCGGCGCTCTGGCCGAAGCTGCGCGCAGAGGGTCGCACTCTCACCGAACTGCCCCGCGTCGTGCCCGACGACGTCGAGCTGCCCGCGGACGGCGAAGGTGTGCTGTTCGTCGACCAGTTCGAGGAGATCGAGCCCCTGCGTGCGCGGAAGTTGTTCGAGCGCCTCAAGAACTGGGTCGCCGAGGTGCCGGAGGTGCCGGGCCGGCCACCCGCCCGTCAGGTCGTGCTCACGGTGCGCACGTCGGCCGTCGACGAGATCTTCACCGCGCCCGACGCCGAGATGCTCGACTCCGGTGGCGTTCAGGTGCTGCCGATGGGGCCGGACGACCTGCTCGCCACGATCCTCGAGCCGGCCCGGCCGCGCCGGTTCGAGGAAGGTCTCGCCGACCGCATCGTCAGCGACGCGCTCGACGCGCCTGGCCAGCTGCCGTTGCTGCAGTTCGCGCTGACCCGCCTGTGGGACAAGGAGCTCACGTACCGCGACTACGAGGCGATCGGCGGAGTGGCCGGTGCGCTGGCCGAGTACGCGACGAGTGTCTACCAGCACCGCTTGTCCGACCAGGCACTCGCGCGCAGGCTGCTCGTCCGGCTGGTGCGGCCGACCGACTCGTCGTTCACCCTGGCTCCTGCCAGGCTCGCCGACCTCGACCCGGAGCTGCGGGCGATGGCGGCCGAGCTCAGCACCCATCGGCTCGTCGTCATCGACCGCAACGTGGTGTCGCTGGCGCACGAGGCACTGGTGCACGAGTGGCCCGCGCTGAACGAGTGGCTGGTGGCCGATCGCGACTTCCTCGCGTGGCGCGACCGGATGCGCGCGAACCTCGAGGTGTGGCGCGGCAAACCCGAGGATCGGGGGACGCTGCTCAGCGGCGGCCCGCTCGACGACGCGGAAACCCAAGCAGCCCGACGACCAGAGGAACTGTCCACAGAGGAGCACCGCTACATCACGACCAGCCGTGCGGCAGCGGACGGGCGCCGACGCCGGCGCCGGTTCGCCATCGCGTCCATCACCGTGCTCGCCGTGGTCGCGAGCGGGCTGGCCGCGGTGTCCATCCACCGCAGCGACCAGCTCGCGGACAACCTGTACCGCCAGGCGGCACCACTGCTGGCCGCGGAGTCCGCTCAGCGCACGGGTCTCAGCTCCGCGTCAGCCGTGCAGTTCGCCCAGGCGGCGTGGCGGCACGACCCCGGCAACCGCCAGACGTGGGGCACCATGCTCCAGCAGGTCGCGCGGATGGGCCGGCAGGAGTCGATTCGGGTGCTCTGGACCGAAAACCCGGTGAGGAAGGCCAGCAGCAGCGGGGACGGCAACGTCGTCGCCATCGCCGACACCTCGGGTCGCGTCTCGGTCTGGTGGGGACTTCCCCACGACGGACCACCGAAGGACTCGTGGCAGGTCACGACGTCGGAGAAACTGCGCGGCCTGTTCCTCAGCGACGACGGCACCACGCTGGTGGTCGTCGGCGAACGCACGAGTGTCGACGTGTGGCGTGTCGCTGACCGCTCCGGCCCGAAGCGCCTGCGTGAGCCCGAACCGAAGTCGGACGCCACCCCTGCCACCGGACTCTCCGCCAGGTTGTCCCGCGACGGCGGCATGTTCGTCATGGCGACAGATCCCGATCATGAAGGACTCGGCAGCGGCCTGCCGAGTGTCGTCGAGGCCTACGACACGCGTTCGGGCCGTCGGGTGCCGACGGGCATCGCGCCTGCCAGGGAAATCGAGGTCAAACGAGTCGACGACAAGGTTGTGTGGCTCTCCGAACATGACAAGAGCGGAGGTCACCTGAGGGAGCGCGACATCGTCTCCGGAGCTGTCCTGCGGGAGCTGCCCGGCGGAAGCGTCAGCCCGCTCGGCGTTGTCTCGGACTGCAGCACCGAAAAGAAGCTGACCATCACCGACGCCGTGGCCAGTGCGCAACGGTTCTCCGGTGCCTTGCCGGGGTGTGGCAGCCTGGGCGCCAGCTACGACGACACCGGCCGTTTCGTGTTACTGGGCAACGGAAGCGGTGACGATCTCTTCCAGCTGGTCACCGCTGTCGACGTCGCCACCGGTGAGGTTTTTCAACAGCAATACCCGTACACCAACGACGTCGCGTCCGAGCCGGACGGTGCAGCGATCATGACTCGCGCCGGCGACGACGTGTGGCTGACCATCGTGAGCGGCACGATCGTGAGGCGGTCGAAGCCGTTTCAGCGCAAAGATGATGCCACTGCGTTCGCCGAGACGATCACCTCCGGCAACGTGGCGATGACCGACGACGGCCGATTGCTCGCAGCCAGCCGGTTGGAGAGCAAGACCGTCGCACTGTGGGAGTTGCCCTCACAGCGACGCATCGGTCTTCTCGACACTGACCTCAAGAGCCTCGCGTTCACCCCGGACGGACGGCGTCTGCTCGGGGCCGCCGACGGCGAGGTGCTCGTGCTCTCGGTGCCCGGCCTGCAGGTCGAGCGCACCATCACACCGCCTCTCCCGCCCGGCATCGGGCCGCCGAAAGCGGTAGCCGGCTGGAAAACCACTGTGTTGCCGTCGAACGACGAGGTCGTCGTCATGCACGCGGGCGCGTTCACCCGGTGGCGACTCGACACCGGTGAGCGGATCGGCGACGTGATGCCGTTGGCGCGCGACGATCCGACCGGGCTTCGCAAGGCCGGCACCGCCTCGGAGGCCATCCCGAGAAAGGGGCATCCCGGCGAGTTCTTCGTGAGCTTCCAGGAAGGAGTAGGGCTCTTCGACATCCAGCAGGGCCGGATGTCGCGCAGGTTCGAGCGGGCCGGGGTCAAGCTGCGCAGCGCGACGGCGGACAGCCACGGCAACATCGCGGTGCAGCTGAGCTCGAACGAGTTGTGGCTGTGGAACCCCGACGACGGCAGCCTGCAGAGCAGCCCCGAACCGCTGACGGCTGAGATGGACCTCATCGGGTGGACCGACGACGGCCTGATCATCGCGACTCCGACAACGGGGTCGGAGCTGACGTTCTGGGACAGGGCGACCGGTCGCGACGTCCTGCGGGTCGACCCACCTGGCTACACCGCGCAATGGCTGCTGGACGGTTCGGTGCTGCGTGGTGTTTCCAACGACGGCCTGATCGAGGTCGATCTGGCGCGCGACCGCTGGATGAGCACGCTGTGCGCGATCAACGATCGCGACTACACCGCCATCGAACGCAAGGTGCTCGAACGCACCGCCGGCGCCGAGACCGACGGACCGCCCTGCCGTTAGACCGGTAACGGCTGTCGGCACGGTACCGACGTCTGCCGACTGACCATTTCGCGCTCCTACCTTCTGCACATCGCACAACCACCGCAGGAGGAGCACTCGATGATCACCAAGCTCACCGTCGCCACCAGGACGCTGGCGCCCGGCCAGCAGTGGTGCGTCAGGGCCTCGTGCGCTACTGGTCCGCCGAGCTGCGGACGTCCAACGGCACGTTCCCGGGTCCGGGCTACTACAACGCGTGCGCCACGAACAACGGCACGGCGAACACCACCGTCACGCTGCAGATTCGCACCGACAGCGAGTCCTTCTGACGTCCCGCGTCACTCCTCGATTTCGGGCTGGTACTGCTCCACGCTGCCGTCCTGGCGGATGAAGTAGGCGTCGATGTTCGTCGCCCGCAACGTCACCTCGGACCCGGCCACCAGGTCCCGGTAGCGCAGCAGGTCCGGCAGTCCGATCGCGACGACGTCGAACGGGTGCTTCTGGCGCAGCATCAACGACCGGCGCAGGGCCTCGCTGAACGCCCGGCGCGGCGAGTCGTCGTCGTCGGGAACCTCCACCAGCGCGCCTTCGAGCTGACGTTCGAGAGCGGCCCGCACCTGGTCTGCGGTGCACCAGGCCGCGATCTCCGTGAGAGTCATGTGTCCCGTATCGGCGAAAATCGCGGGATCATTAGCAGTCCGGATGTTTCGATCAGGTCATGGTGGTGCGCCCCGCGATCCTCGTCGACGTCGACGGCCCGCTGAACCCGTACCTGCGCCGCTCGCCACGTCCCTTCGACCAGGCTCTCGAGCGGCGCGAGGCCCAGGCCGAGATCGCTGGTCCTCTTCCCCGCCGCGTGAATGATCTCGACGATCCGCATCGTGACCGCGGCGATGCGGGACGTGGCCGCGGTGCCGCCAGCTTGTCCAGCGCGTTCACGCCGAAGTCCGTCATTCGAATCTCCGGGCCGGTCAGACCTGCCGGATCGGCACGACCTCCACGAGCCGTTGGACGTCCTTGAAGTCCTTGACGTTCATCGTCAGCACCGGCAGGCCCGCGACCGCCGCCGTGGCCGCGATCTGCAGGTCCATGCGCCGCGGCCGTGGCGACCGGCCCGCCCGGCGCACCAGCGAGGCCATCTGCCCGTAGACCTTGGCCTCCTCCACGCCGAACGGCAGCACCTCGAACGTCTGCAGCGCCGCGTAGTACCGCTCCGTGCGGGCGAAGCGTTCGACCGGGTCCTCCGTGTCGAGCCCGAACGCGAGCTCGGCGATCGTGACCGCGCTGAGGAACGGCTGGGCGTTCAGGTACTCGCCCAGGTCAGCCCGCTCGAGCCTGATCACCACACAGGTGTCGAGCAGGCAGCGGTTCACTCCTGCCACGGGTCTTCCAGCGGGTCGTCCGCACCGAAGACCTCGTCGGCCGCCTTCCGGTCCGCCTCCCAGCGGTCGGCGTCGACGGGCGGCAGCGTGCCGAACAGCACCTGGATGTCACCGAGCGGCGGACGGGACACGGGGTCCTCCCGATATGGCGAGAGCTGGGCGACCGGCTTGTTGTTGCGGGTGACCACGAAGCTCTCACCCGCCTCGACACGCCGCATGATCTCCGCGTTGTCGTTGCGGAGCTCACGCTGCCCGATGGCTTTGAGCTGCTGCATGACACCACTGTAGCTCATCCCCCCGATAGGTGCTACAGAGTAGCTACGGGCGCATGTGGCTACCCCAGACGACATGATCAGGATCGGCACGTCGGGCTGGCGCTACCCCGAGTGGCGCGACGGCTTCTACCGCGGCGTCCCCCAGCGGCTCTGGCTCAGCCACCTCGCGGCGCACGTCGCGACGATCGAGATCAACGGCTCGTTCTACCGGCTCCAGCCGCCGTCGAACTACCAGAAGTGGGCCGCTCAGACACCCGACGACTTCCTCTTCGCCGTCAAGGGTTCACGGCTGATCACGCACCACAAGCGCCTGCGGCACGTCGAGGACGCGCTGAAGACCTTCACGTCCTCGCTCGCGCTCGGCACCAAGCAGGGCCCGATCCTCTGGCAGCTGCCGTCCACCCTGCGCTTCGACGAGGCGGTCCTGCGGGATTTCCTCGCGATGCTTCCACCGGGCAGGCACGCTCTCGAACCCCGCCACGAGTCGTTCCGCACCGACGCCTACTTCGACGTGCTGCGCGCGCACAACGTCGCTCACGTCGTGTCGGACGCACCGACGTTTCCGTGCATCGAGGCAGTCACCGCCGACTTCGCCTATGTCCGCCTGCACGGCCACGACGAGTTGTACATCAGCTCCTACGACGACGAGCAGCTCGACGAGTGGGCGCGGAAGATCCGCGACTGGGACCGCGACACCTACGTCTACTTCGACAACACCATGGAAGGCGCCGCGCCTCGCAACGCCGAAGCTCTGGCGCAATGTCTAGACCAACCGCTAGCTTCACGTACGTGAATATCACTCGCGTCTCGGCCACCCTGCTCCTGGCCGCGAGTCTCGTAGCTCCCGCGCAGGCGGAACCGGCGTCCTGGACCGGTCCGCTGAGCACGCGCGGACGGTGGATCGTCGACGCCCACGGCGACCGCTTCAAGCTGAAGTCCGGCAACTGGCACGGTGCGAGCGGCACCTGGAACGGTTCCGGCGACATCAACGACCCCGCCAACCACCACGCCGGCGAGAAGGCCGACCAGGTCCCACTGGGTCTCGACCGCGCGTCGATGCAGCAGATCATCAGCGGCTTCAAGGAGATCGGCGTCAACAGCGTCAGGCTGCCGTTCTCCAACCAGATGATCAAGGACACCAATCCCGTCCACGGCCTGAAGGACGCGCAGCTCAACGGCAAGCGGCCGCTCGAGATCTACGACGCGGTCGTCGCGGAACTGACGCGCAACGACCTCGCCGTCATCCTCAACAACCACACCACCACCTCCCGCTGGTGCTGCGGCGTGGACGGCAACGAGCGGTGGAACACCAGCCAGAGCACCGACCAGTGGATCAACGACTGGGCGTTCATGGCGAACCGCTACAAGGACGACAAACGCGTCGTCGGCGCCGACCTCTACAACGAGGTGCGCCGCAACGTCTGGGACGACCCGAACTGGGGCTGGGGCAACGACCACGACTGGCACAAGGCGTCCCAGCAGGCTGCAGACCGCATCCAGCAGACAGCACCGGACCTGCTGGTCATCGTCGAGGGCATCAACTGGACGGGCATCCCGGTCGACGGCTTCGCGCACGGACGCCCGACGCTGGAACCGGTGCGGTTCCTCAGCCACACGCTCGCGAACCCCGGCAAGCTCGTGTACTCGGCCCACTTCTACGGCTACACCGGACCGAACCACAGCGGCGCGACGGGGATCGGCGAGACGACCGACCCGCGCTACCAGGACCTGTCACCCCAGGAGCTGACGGACGTCCTGCAGCGCCAGGCGTTCTACATCACCGAGGCGCAGAAGCACTTCACCGCGCCGTTGTGGATCAGCGAGTTCGGCGTCGGCGGCATCGACGAGTCGAACCAGAAGGCACGTGACTGGTTCGAACGCTTCGTCGACCAGCTGATCGCCAAGGACACCGACTTCGCGTACTGGCCGCTGGTCGGCTTCCACACCAACAGGACCGGCAACAGCTGGGCCCTGCTGCGCTGGGACGCGAACGGCAACCGCATCAGCGTCCACGACGGCGACGACTGGCGCGCACCGGCGTGGAACCGGCTGATCAGCGCACCGGGCCGCACCGGGCAGATCCCGCGCGAGACCCGGTGGAACATGTTGCTCAAGGAATCGTGCCCGCAGAACGAGAAGCTCGTCGGGATCAGCCACACGGGCAACCGCGGCGTGTGCGTCAGCGGTCCACAGTGGAGCAACACCACCAGGGTCACCAACGAGCAGCACGTCACCACCGACTGGGCCGTCGGCTACACGAAACTCCAGTGCCCGCAAGGCAACGCGGCCGTCGGCTACGCGAACTTCACGCTGGTCTGCGCGCCGGTCGCCACCGGGACGACCACGCGTGTCCTGTGGTTCGACCGCGGCGACAACCGGCCGGACCAGGGCGGTGACTGGGCGAACGGGCACTACAAGGGCCAGTGCGCACAGGACGAGCACATCGCCGGTGTCGCCTACAACTGGCGCAGGACGCCGGACGCGTTGCTCTGCCGGAAGTGAAGCCCGAAGTGCTCCAGGAAGGCGGCCGCGGGATCCTCGACTGGAGTCGAGGTCTTGTGGCCGTCCTTCGTGATCACGACCTTCTCGTCCGTCACGGTGATCCGCCCGTCGAGCCTGGCCAGTGACGCCCGCGGCGCCTTGCGGAAACCCGACTCCGGCGCGGTCTGCTGCCACCAGCAGGCCGGCACGAACTCGGCGAGCTCACGCGGCCGCCGCTCCAGCCGGTACGCGGGCGCGCCGTCCATCAGCACGTCGACGTCGTCGCCGTGGTCGACCAGCCGGAAAACTCCGAACGGGTCCTTCTGGTCCTCCCGCGACGACCACGCCAACGGGTGCAGCGAGAACGCTCCGAACCCGACGTCGACCAGCCAAGAACCGTCCACCAGCAACACCATGTGATCGAACGGCGGCCCGAACCGCTCCCCGTTGTGCACCCGCGCGGCCAGCAGCTCGACGGAGTGACCCAAGTCCCGCAACAGCTCCGCGAACAACCCGTTGAGCTCGTAGCAGAACCCGCCACGGCGCTGCACCACGATCTTGTCGTACAGCCACGGGACCTCCAGCACGATCCGGATGTCCATGTGGGTGTAGAGGTTCTCGAACGGGACGCTCAACAGGTGCCGTTCGTGCAGCTCCGCCAACGACGACGAGCGAGAGGCGCCGATGCGCTGTAGGTATGCGTCCACCGTGCCACGATAACCACATGGGCGAGGTCAGGATCGGCACTTCGGGATGGGTCTACCCGCCCTGGCGCGGCAAGTTCTACCCCAAGGGCGTCACGCAGAAGCGCGAGCTGGCCTACCTGAGCGAGCAGCTCGGCTCGGTCGAGATCAACGGCTCCTTCTACTCGCTGCAACGCCCGTCGAGCTACCAGAAGTGGGCCGCCGAGACGCCGGACGACTTCGTGTTCTCCGTCAAGGGAAGTCGTTTCATCACACACATGAAGCGCCTCAAGGACGGCCACGAGCTCCTCGCGAACTACCTCGCGTCCGGAGTGCTCGCCCTCGGCCCGAAGCTCGGCCCGATCCTCTGGCAGCTCCCGCCCACGCTCCAGTTCGACGCGGACCTGCTCACCCGCTTCTTCGAAAGCCTCCCCCGCACCACCACCGAGGCCGCGAAGGTCGCCGAACGCCACGACCACCGCGTGGATCCGGCCCACACCACCACGGACGCCGAACGGCCGATGCGCTACGCCCTGGAAGTCCGCCACGACAGCTACAGGACGCCGGAGTTCGTCGACCTGCTGACACGGCACGACATCGCGCTCGTGGTCGCGGACGCCGCAGGCAAGTACCCGTTGATCGAGGAGGTCACCAGCGACTTCGTCTACGTCCGGCTGCACGGCCACGACGAGCTCTACGTCAGCGGCTACACCGACGAGGGTCTCGACACGTGGGCGGAGAAGGTGCGCGGCTGGGCGAAGCAGGGTGACGTGTACGTGTACTTCGACAACGACGCGAAGGCGTACGCGCCACGTGACGCCATGGCGCTCCAAGATCGTCTCGCCGATTGATCCAAACGGACGCACACTCGTTCTCTGACGGAGGTGCGCCCATGTCGACGAAGAGCCTCATCGCCGCGTTGGTGATCACTGCGGGAGCGGTTGCCTCCAGTGGGATCGCCGTAGCCCAAAAGTCAACTCTGGGTGACAAGACCTGCGACAAGGGCGAGTTCTGCGTGTGGGCCGGGCCGGACTACACGGGGGCCGTGCAGCGGCTCGACCTGGAGTCCGCGAACCCCGCCGAGTGCATCACGCTCACCCTCGTCGGGAGGTCGTTCGTCAACCGCCTGAGCAGGGACGCGAGTGTCTACCAACGCGAGAACTGCTCGACGGAGGCCGAGTTCACCACCTACCCCAGACACGGCACGTACGTACCCGACGCGTACTTCGTCATCAGGGCGCTGGAAGTGTGGGGGCCATAACGAGGGTGGACTACTTTAGTCACCCTATGTAACACCACCCGATCGTGTGAGTACTCACCAGTAGGTCTCATTTGGTGCCTAGGTTGCCGCCCTATCGAGTGGTGGCAGCTGGAGGAAATGTGACCGTGGCGGGTGAAGCCGGGTTACTCGAACTTATGGCCGGGCGATTGGCCAAAGACGATCTCACCCCACGTGCGGCGGAGCTGGTGCTGGCGGCGTGCCGAGGCGAAGCGGCGCTGGAGCGCGCGCTCGCCGGCGTGCCCGCCCAGGACACCGCCGTGCCGCGAGAG
This sequence comes from Lentzea rhizosphaerae, assembly GCF_042649515.1. NCBI lineage: Bacteria > Bacillati > Actinomycetota > Actinomycetes > Pseudonocardiales > Pseudonocardiaceae > Lentzea > Lentzea rhizosphaerae. Next base: position 35,376 of record NZ_JBHRZI010000035.1, read on the forward strand.
CGGACGGACGGCCCTGGCCAGGGCATCTTCGTGTCGGAGATCCGCGTGCGCGGCTTCCGGGGCATCGGTCCCCAGGCGCGCCTGCCGCTGGCGCCGGGTCCTGGCCTGACCGTCGTCACCGGGCGCAACGGTTCGGGCAAGTCGAGCTTCGCCGAGGCCGCCGAACTGGCGCTGACCGGTTACAACGCCCGCTGGACCCGCGCACGGCACGACGTGTGGCGGCAGGGGTGGCGCAACCTGCACCAGAGCGACACCGCCGTCGAGCTGGAGCTCGTCCAGGCTGCGCTGCCGGACCGCACGACGATCCGAAGACGCTGGACGCCCGACGAGGACCTGGCGCAGGGCGAGTGGACGCAGGACGGCGAGCCGTTCGACGACCGCAGGTGGCACGACGCGTTGGAGACCTACCGGCCGTTTCTGCCCTACAGCGAACTGGGGACCGTCCTCGACGCGCAGCCTGAGGACCTCTACGAAGCGCTACACCGTTTGCTGGGGTTAGAGGCTATAACGGAAGCTCAACAGTCTCTCGCCGAACACCGCAAGCGCCTCGCGGAGATCGTTGCCCGTCCCTACGACCGACGTGAACGCGTGCGCGCGGAGCTGGCGGCGTCGCAGGACGAACGCGCCCGCCGCGCCGCGGAGCTGCTCGGCAGCGACTCCCCCGACCTCGACGCGATCGCGGACCTCGCACTCGGCGCGGACGTCGGCAGCGGAACGAACCTGCTGCACCAGATCGTGGACCTGGCGCTGCCACCGGACGACGAGATCGACCGGTGCCGCGAGACCCTCGATCTGGCGTTAGGGGCTGTAACTGTCGTTGCAACGGACAACGCGCAGGACTCGCTCAGGTGCAGCGAGATCCTGAGGCTCGCGATCCAGCTGCAGGAGTCCGGCGGCAACCAGTCGTGCCCGGTGTGCGACCTCGGCCGGCTCGACGGGCTGTGGCTGCACAAGGCCAAGGAGCGCGCCGAGCACCTCGCGAAGGCCGCCGCGGAGCTGCACGAGGCCGCGGACCGGCTGGACGTGGCCGTGGCGGCCGCGCGGGCGTTGTGCCAGCCGGCGCCGGACGTGCTGCTGGAGGCGCAGAACATGCTCGACACGACGACCGCGCTGCAGGCGTGGCAGGCGTGGGAGGACTGCGTCGCGCTCGACGACCCCGTGCGGCTGCGGCGTGAGCTCTTCGACCGCTATGCCGAACTGGTAGCGGTCATCGAACAGCTGAAGTCCGTGGCGCGCGAGCAGATCGACCGGCGCGACCTGGTGTGGCGGCCGATGGCGATCGCGTTGTTCGAGTGGCATTCCCAGGCGCAGCAAGCGCTTGCGGACGCCGAGGTGCTCGCCGACGTGACCGAGGCGGAGAACTGGATCCGCAAGACCGCGGCCACGCTGCGGTCCGAGCGCATCGCGCCGTTCGCCAAGGAGTCGCAGCGGATCTGGCAGCGGTTGCGGCAGCAGAGCAACGTCGACCTGGGCGCGGTGCGGCTCGGCGGCACCCGCAACGTCGAGCTGGACGTGTCGGTCGACGGCGTCTCGAACTCGGCGCTCGCGGTGATGAGCCAGGGCGAGCTGCACTCGCTGGGGCTCGCGTTGTTCCTGCCGCGAGCCATGGTGGACGAGAGCCCGTTCCGGTTCGTCGTGATCGACGACCCGGTCCAGGCGATGGATCCGTCCAAAGTGGATGGACTCGCGCAGGTGCTCGCCGACGTCGGGCTCACCCGCCAGGTCGTGGTCTTCACGCACGACGAACGGCTGGTGGAGGCGCTGCGGCGGTTGCGGCTCGCGGCGACGGTGTGGGAGGTCTGCCGCGGCGAGGAGTCCGTCGTGCAGGTGCGGATGTCCGACGACCCGGTCGGCCGCTGCCTGAACGACGCTCGCGCGATGCGGGTCGACGAGGACCTGCCGGACGCCTTGCGGGCCGAGCTGGTGGCGTCGTGCTGCCGGGCGGCCCTGGAAGCGGCGTCGCACGCCCGGTTCCGCCGTGAACGGCTCGGCCGCGGGATGCCACACGCCGAGGTGGAGCGGGTGCTGGAGTGCGCGTTGACGACCAGGCAGAAGATCGCGCTGGCCGTGCTCGACGACCTCGCGGAGCCCGCGAAGCTGTTGCCGCACCTGGAGGACGTCGTCGGTTCGTGGGCGGTCGACCTGCTGCAGGCGTGCCGGGTCGGTGGTGACAGCGGAGATCTCGACGTGCTGATCCGCGACACCGAGTTGCTGGCGGGGTGGTTGCAGCGATGAACGTTCCCTCTGACGTGCAGGACCGGCTGACCTGCGTCGCGAACCTGCTGGCGCGCCCGGACCAGCTCGACGGCGTCCGGATCCGGTGCTGTGCCGAGCTGTTGCGCACGGCCGTGGAGCGCTCGGTGGCCCGCGCTTGTGGCGCCGAGAACACGGACCAGCCCGTACACGCACTGCTGATCAACCTCGCGTCTCATGTGGACGCCGACGTGGCGCACGACGCGTCCCAGCTGTGGCACGCGCTGAGCCGCGCGATCCGGCACCACGGTTACGAGCTGACCCCGACCGTCGCGGAGCTGAGCGGCTGGCACTCCGACACGGCAGCGGTCGTCGCGGCTCTCCAACCGACCCTGACCCTGTCCGGCACCATCGAGATCACCTGAAGGCACTGGTGAAACTGCTGCTGTTCGCGGACCTGCACCTGGACACGCGCTTTCCCAATGAGGGTCCCCTGCGGCGCCAAGCGTTGCGCGACACGCTGGGCCGCATCGTGGACCTCGCGGAGGAATCCCAGGCCGACGCGGTGCTCTGCGCCGGCGACCTGTACGAGCACGAGCGCTGCTCCCCTCACACCGCCTCGTTCCTGCAGTCGTCGTTCGACTGCTCGGTGCCGGTGTTCCTGGCGCCCGGCAACGACGACTGGTACGGACCGCAGTCGGTCTACCAGCAGGTGGACTGGTCACCGAACGTGCACGTGTTCTCCTCGGAGTCGTTGACGCCCGTGGAGCTCGCCGACGGCATCACGCTGTGGGGAGCCGCGCACGTCGGCCCCGGCCCTGCGCGTGACTTCCTGGACGGCTTCGCGGTGAACCGCGGCGGGGTGAACCTGGCCCTGGGCCACGGTTGCGCGCCGGAGGACGTCGAGATCACCGGGCTGGACCACGCGTTCCTGGGCCACGTGCACACGCCGGAACACGCCGTCCGCTACACGTTCCCCGGCAACCCGGACCCGCTGACGCCGGGCGAGACCGGGGAACGCGGGGCGGTGCTGTGCACGGTGCACGACGACGGCACGGTGTCGCGCGAGGTGTTCGACGTGTCGGCGTCGCGGTCGCTGGGGCTGCTGGCCGAGCGAGCCGAAGCGTTCCCGTCGCTGGACTTCGACTCCGTCGCCGCGGAACGGACCGTGCGCGGCCAGTTCGTGCGCGACGTGCTCGCGGACCCGTCCCTGGACACGGCGTTGCGCGGCCGCGTGCTCGCAACCGGCCTGCGCGCGCTGGAGGAACGATGAAGATCGAGTCGGTGACCGCGCACGCGTTCGGTCCGCTGCACGACCGGACGTTGCCGCTGGCGCCCGGTCTGACCGTGGTGTCGGGCGTGAACGAGTCCGCGAAGTCGTCCTGGCACGCCGCCATCCGGGCCGCGCTGTGCGGCGAACCGTCGGCGCGGCACCGTCCGTGGCAGGGCGAGTCGTGGCGCGTGACGGCGATGGTGTCGCTGGCGTCCGGCGAAGTCGTTGCGGTGGACCGGGATCTGAACGACGACTCGGCGCCGGACGTCGCGCGCAGGGTGGGCCTCGACCGCACGTCGTTCGCCGCCACCGCCTGCGTGGACCAGGCGCAGCTGCTCACGGTGCTCGACGCCGCGGACGGTCTGCAGGAACACCTGCGCCGTGCCGCCGCCACGGCGGGTACGGACGGCACGGTGGAGCAGGCGTTGAAACGGTTGAACGCTCCCGTGGACGCGTTGCGGGAGGCGCGGAACCGCTTGCGCGAGGCGGAAACGGACCTGGGCGTGGCTCGGCGCGAGCACGTCCGGTACCTGGAGCTGAGCGCGCGGGCGAGGCTCGCCGCCGCAGCGCGCGCCCGCCTGGCCGTCCAGGAGCACGCCGCGTCGATGGAAGCGTTGTCCGCACGCGTCGCCCGGCTGACCGAGTTGCAGAAGCGTTTCGGCGACTCACCACCCTCCGGTCTCGCCGCGCAGGAGGAGCTCACGCACGTGGTGAACCGCGCGCTGGCCGCGTGGCGTGCCGCCCCGACCCCGCGCGTGCTGACCGGTCCGTCGGCGGCGACCCTCGAAGGCGAGCTCGAAGCCCTGCCGGAGTTCCCCGTCGGTGAGACCGCGGTGGACGACGAACTCCGAGTCGTGGCAACGGCTTACGAAACCGCAGCCGCCGTCGCGGCGGCCCACAACGAGCGCAGGCCCTCACCCCCGACCACCGCCGAACCGTCGGTGCTGCGCGGCCTGGCCACGCGCCTCGACCCGGCCGCCGGTGGCCGGCTGACCACCGCGTCGATCGAGGTGGACACCGCCCGTCAGATCCAGGACGAGGCCGCCGCGCACGCAGCGCGGTCCCAGGTCGAGGCCGACGTGGCGGCGGCGCGCGTGCACGAGATCGCCGTGCCGAACCCGTTCCTGCGCAACGCTTTGCTGGCACTGAGCTGCCTGACCAGCGTCGTGGGACTGCTGCTGTTCGTGGTGGGCCAGCAACTTCCCGCCGTCGGCGTGCTGGTGGCCGCTCTCGTGGCCGGTGTCGGCGGAGTTCTGTCCCGAGGCAACGCGGCTCAGCGCAACGCCGCGGTCGCCTTCGCCGCCGAGCGTGCCGCAGCCGCCACCGACGCACGAGCCGTGCTGTTCGCCGCGGACCGGGCACTCGCCGAAGCGGAAGGCCAGCGCGCGGTGGCGTCGGAAGCCGTGCGCGTGCACGACGAAGCCGCCGCCCAGTGCGCCGCCCTGGGCATCCCCGCCGACCGCGAGACGTTGTGGCGCCTCGCGAACCGCGCCGCCTGGGAGGCGGAGCACGCCGACCTGGTGTCCGAAGTGGCACGCACCGAGAAGGCCGTCCGCGTGGAACTGGCCGCCCGCGGCAAGGTCGAGGCAGGCATGTCCGTGCCGGACCTGCTGGTGGACTACGAGACCGACTGCAAGGTCCGCGCCCGCCAGGCGTTGATGGCGGCCCAGCGCCCCCTTCTCGCCCAGGCACTCGAAGACCGTCGCCTGGCGGAGTCCACCGTCGCCGAGGCCACGGTCGCCCACACCAGGGCCCTGGCCCTGCTGCGCCACGCCGTGACGGCCATCGGCGGCACCGGCGAGCGCCCGGAGGACCTGCTCCGCGCGATCGCCGAGTGGCAACGAGGCTGGGACCGGATGCTCCGCGAGGCGGAAGAGGAGCGCAACGCGTGGGCCGAGCTCCAGAACCTGTTGGCAGAGGGCACTGTGAACGACCTGGAGACAACCCTCTCCGCCGCCCAGACCGAGCACGCCGCGCTGATCGAAACCGCCGCCCGCTACGCCGCCTGCGACCCGGTGGACCCGACCCTGGCCCCAGCAGCCGACGCCCTGGCCGCCACAGTCGCAGAACTGGCCCGCAAACTCCCCAGCGTCCCGGACGCGGAGGAGGCCGTGCAGGCAGCCGCCGCCGTCCTGACCGAGGTGACGGCGGAGGTGGAAGCCATCGACCTGGCCTCCCGCTACCTGACGGCCGCCCGCGAGAAGGTGCACAGCACCATCGCCCCGGCCCTGGAAACCACCCTCCGCACATGGCTCCCGTTGGTGACCGACGGCCGTTACGTGGACGCCGCCGTAGACCCGCAGTCCCTGACCGTGCGGGTGTGCTCCTCCTCCGAGACGTGGCACCAGGCTTCACGTCTGTCTCTGGGCACCGCCGAACAGATCTACCTGCTGCTACGCGTGGCCCTCGCCCAACACCTCGCCACCGAGCCGTGCCCGCTGCTGCTCGACGACGTCACGGTGCAGGCCGACGACGCCCGCACCCGAGCGGTGCTGGACCTGCTGCTGAGGTTGTCGGAGGACCGGCAGATCGTGCTGTTCGCGCAGGAGACCGCGGTGCTGGAGTGGGCGCGGGAGCGGCTGGGTGAGCGGGACGTGCTGCACCAGCTCACGCCGGTGGCGGCCTGACCGGTCTTCGAGAGGTCACCAGCGCGGCGACCCGGACGGCGACTTCGTCCGGGTCGTCGTGCTCCCACACACGCACGACGAGCCATCCGGCGGCCGTGAGCTGCGCGTCCGTGTCGTGGTCGCGGACGACCACGCCGTGCAGCTTCACCCGCCACCACTCGCGGTTCGCCTTCGGCAGCTGACCGTGCTCGGGGCACGAGTGCCAGAAGCAGCCGTCGACGAACAGCGCGATGCGCGGACCGCGGAACACGACGTCGGCTCGCCTGCGCCGGTTGGTGCCGGGCGGTGCGACGTTCACGAGGTAGCGCAGCCCCCTGCGGTGCAGCGCCCGGCGAACCGCCAGCTCCGGCGCGGTGCCGACCTGGCGGGTCCTGCGCATCACCCCCGAGGTCGCCGCGGAGCTGGCACCGGGTGCGGGCCCCGGGTCGACGTAGCGGTACACGACCTGCAGCATCCCGGAATTGTCAGACCCCGTCGCTACCGTCGCCCCATGACCAACGCCGCCTTCCGCAAGCGCACCCCCACCACCGACGAGAAGCTCGCCGACCTGGGCCTGCGCCTCGCGGTCCTGGACCGGGCGATCGCCGCCGGCATCGACGCGCGCGCCGCCTCGCCGCCGTTCGGGCCCACCAACGCGCCCGGCCTGCTCGACTGGATCCACCGGGTGGGCACCCTCCGCGAGCTCCTCGCGAGCGAAGGCTGGCAGCGCCTGGACCACTGGAACGCGAGCCTGATCCGGCACCCGTCCCGCCCGATCCTGCTGGGCACCCTGCAGGGCAACCGCGGCACGGGCTCGCCGGACGCGCCGTTGCGCAGCGACTACGCGAAGGGGCCCGCCATCGCGGCGATGATGCGAGACAACGACCACGACCAGTTCGCGCTGTTCGAGAACGCGCGCAGCGAAGGACTGAAGTTGTGGTTCCTGGTGACGTACCCGTTGCAACTGGAGGACAGGCTCGTGGTGCTGCGGGAGGTGTCGCAGCCGGAGCCCACGCCCCAGAACCAGGTCATCGAGCGGTGGGCGCACCGGATTCCGTTGCCGCCGATGGAGTTCCCGGTGCTCAAGGCGCCCAATGTGGACGGTCCGGAGGAGGTGGACTTCCCGATCGCGCTACGTCGTTGAGGCGACGCCGAACGCGACCTCCGCCTACGCCAGCCCGAGCAGCCACGCGCCCACGTACGCGCTGCGCAGAGTCGGGTCGTGGCTCGGCGTCACCGGCTCGGCGCTACGCGGGCAGGCCGCAACGCGCTGAGCAAGCAACCACGCCCGCGTTCCGCGACGCCGGACCGCCCGACGGCACCGGCCCGGAGCTTCGTCGGGTGGCGGCGCCGCACCGCCCAGCCCAGCAACCACGCTCGCGGCCCAATGCCGAGTCGCTTCAACGCCACCGGCTCGAGCCCACACCGAACAGACGCACGCGCTGAACAACACCACGCAACCACTACCGCGCCGCCCACAGCCCGCCCGCTCAAACACCACCGGCCGAGCCCAAACCGGACAGTCGCGGCGCGCTGAGCAGCTGCCGTCCTGCCTACCGGGACCCGCGTGGCAGCTCGCCGCGCCACCGGTGACAATGACCGGATCATGCTCACGCCCTCGCGACTCACGCTCGCCCGCACCCGGCGCGGACTCACCGCGGCCGAGCTCGCGCGCAAGGCCGGCGTGCAGGCGCGGGCCATCGGTGAGTACGAGCGCGGCGTGCGCAGGCCCAAGGCTGCCACCGTCGAGTCGCTGGCCGGGGCGCTCGGGTTTCCAGCCGCGTTCCTGAGTGCGCCGGAGCCGCCGCGGCCGCAGAACGCGCCGGTCGACGCCCAGGCCACGGCGGCGGCGCAGTTGGCGATCGAGTTCAACGGGTGGCTGGAGCGGCTGTTCGTGTTGCCGCAGCCGGATCTGCCGCCGCCCAGGACGTCGCCGGGGCGCACTCGCGATGCGTGGCGGCTTGCTGCCGGGCCGGCGCCGAACATGGTGCAGTTGCTCGAGTCGCACGGCGTTCGGGTGTTCTCGTTGCCGGTCGACTGCGCTGGGCAGGAGGCGTTCTCCTGCTGGCACTTCGGGACGCCGTACGTGTTTCTCGACCCGACGGTCACGCCGGAGCAGGCCAGGTTCGACGCGGCGGTGCAGCTGGCGGTCCTTCTCGGGCACGACGAAGCCGCCGAGTTCGCCGCCGAGTTCCTGATGCCCCAGCGGCTTCTGGCCGGTACGGACCACCGGCACTGGCACGTGACCAGGGAGCGGTTCAGCACGCGGGCGAACGTGCACAGCCTGGCGCAGGGTGGCATGGCGCGGCGGGAGACGTCGAAGCTCCTCACCAAGGTGTTCAAGGTTCTTCGCGAGAACGGCACGACGCCGCTGCACGTCGCCAAGGAGCTCAACCTCGGACTGGAAGAGCTCAACGGTCTGGTGTTCGGATTGGTGCTGACCGCGCTGCCCGGCGGCGGAGAACGCGGGCCCCGAGGGCGTGCGCGCCTCACTCTCGTTCACTGACCGGTCACAGGCTGCAATTTTCGAGCCGTTGTATTAGGCCAAACGAGCGATTTGTGAAACGCATCGCTCGGCATCCCCGACACTGAGAGTGACGGGAAGCCGAGTCGTGAGGACGCGCCCATGACGATGCAGCAACGCACAGAGCCATCGCCCGCCGCAGTTCTGATCTCCGTTGCCGTGCTCGCGCTGGTTCTGACCGTTGCTTTCGGCCCGCTGGGCTTCGTCATCGGGCTCGCGTTGTTCGCGTTGATGTTCATCGGCAGCAAGAAGAAACCGGCCGAACAGTCCCTGCCGTCGCGTACGCGCTCCCGGATCCGGCGCCTGTCCACGGCGGGCCGCGTCGCGATCGTCGGCGAGTCGTACTACCAGGACGCCATCGCCGAGGTGGCGAAGCACGCGACGGCGCACTCGTCGGACGAGCCCATCCCCGCGACCGCCGTGCTGGTGCCGGAACCTTCCGACGGGCACGACCGCCAGGCGGTGCGGGTCGATCTGCTGCGCGGCGACGGTTGCGCGGTCACGGCCGGGTACCTGCGCACCGATCAGGCGGCCGACTACCAGCCGCTTCTGCTCGAACTGGCCGAACGCGGCGAGGTCGGCTCGTGCCCCGCCCGCATCATGGGCGGGGGTCAGCGTCACTACGGCGTGCACCTGCAGCTCGGTGCCCCGCGGCTGTTGCTGCTCGACCACGAGGCCCTCGGCACGGCACCGACCATGCCCGCCGAACACCAGGTCACCGTCACGGGCGAGGAAGCGCATCAGCACGTGCTGCACCGCGTGGTCAACGGGCACACGCCGGTGCACGTTATCGCCGAGCTCCGCGACTGCCGCATCGCCAAGGGCTCGCACACGGGCGAACACACACTTGAGGTGCTGCTCGAAGGCGAATGCATCGGCCAGCTCTCCTACGCGATGGGTCTGCGCTACTGCGACGTGGCGCAGGAGTGGCGCGCCCGCACGGGGCGCGCGCTCTGCGAAGCGGTCATCGTCAACGAGGGCACGCGCGGCCTTCACGCGAAGCTGCTGCTGCCCAGGTAGTCCGCAAACGTTCGCGGCTCACGGCCGAGGGCCCGTTGCACGCCATCGGACAGGTGTGCCTCGGCTCCCCTCCGGATGCGCACCAGCAGCATCGTGACCAGCTCGGCGATCTCGTCCGGGTATCCGAGCGCGCGCAGCGTGGCTGCGAAGTCGTCAGGGGCGACGTCCGTGTAGAGGACGGGGCTGCCGGTCACCGCCACGATCCGCGCCAGCATCTCGGCGAACGACAACGACTCGGGCCCGCTCAGGTCGTAGGTCTCTCCCGCGTGACCGGGCTGCGTGAGCGCCGCAACGGCGACCTCGGCGATGTCGCGGACGTCGATGAACGGGTGGACGCCCTGCCCCGCGGGCACAGCGAGCTCGCCGTGCCGCACGGGCTCGGCGAACATGTCCTCGTCGAAGTTCTGCATGAACCAGGTGGGACGCAGAATCGTCCACTCGGCACCGGAGTTCTTGATGGCCGCCTCGAACGGGTCGTCCTCCGGCGCACCCCGCATGGACAGCAGGACGAACCGGGTGACGCCGGCCTTCACGGCCACCGGCACGAAGTCGGCAAGCGCTGCAGGATTCTCCGGCGGCACGACGTAGGCAGCGGTGGTGCCGGCAACGGCGGGTTCCCAGGTGCCTGGGAGAGACCAGTCGAACTTCGTGGCCGACGACCTCGACGCCGGGCGGGCGGCAGGACCGAGGAGTTCGGTGACGCGACGACCGGTCTTGCCGGTGGCGCCGAGCACGAGGACGGTGGACGACTTGATTGCGCTCAATGTTGACATGACCAGAGCCAATCAACATTGACGCGGACGATCCATGCTTGATCGGCCGTCATCCTTGCTCGTTCGTCCACGTGGTACTTAGTGGAGCATGAGTCAGCGTGATCTCGTGGACCTGAGGGACGCCTTGCGGGCGTTCGCCGCTGCCCGCGACTGGGACAGCTACCACACGCCCAAGAACCTGGTGATGGCGTTGTCCGCGGAGGTCGGCGAGCTCACCGACCTCTTCCAGTGGCTGACGCCCGAGGAGGCGGCGAACGCGATGCAGGACCCCGATCTCGCCTGGAACGTGCGGGACGAGCTCGCCGACGTGATGCACTACCTCACCCGGCTGGCGGACAAGCTCGGTGTCGACCTCGTCGAGGCCGCGTTCGCGAAGATCGAACGCAATGAGCGGCGGTTCCCCACCGGAAGCCTGACACCGGTCCCGGTCGAGAAGCGCGAGCTGTAGCGGACCCGATCGTCGGTGAAGCGCCGTTCCCCAGGCACGTCACTGCGACTTCGCCGGCGGAGAACGGCGCTTCCGTGTTCAGCGTCGACAGGATGACCTGGATTCGCGACCACCACCTGGGTCCCGGTCCAGGGTCCTGGCGCCGACCGCCGGCCCGTGATCGGCCGAGCCGTCGCGCTCGACGCGCTGCGGTCCCGCTAGAGGTACGTGAGCAGGAGAAGGATCAGGCACACCAGCAGCACGACGCCGAGCACCGCGGGCAGGAGCGACTGCGAGGACGGCGCGGGCTCGCGGGCGTGCCTGCCCCGCCTCCTGCGCGCTCGCCACCGCAAAGGTGCCTCCCCTGCCCACTGCTCGTTCATGACGATCACGGTAGGGAGGAACAACCTGCGCTTGACCTGCATCACCCGCTCGCCTGCGCCTCATCACCCGGTCGGCGGCTCAAGCGGACACGGCCCCTCGCGTGGACGGGCCAGAACACAAAAAAGCCCTGCGGGGAGCGCTTGTGGCGCTCGACCCGCAGGGCAAATTAAGTTCGGCGGCGACCTACTCTCCCACACCGTAACCAGTGCAGTACCATCGGCGCAGAAGGGCTTAACTACCGGGTTCGGAATGGGACCGGGTGTTTCCCCAACGCTATAACCACCGAAACACTATGAAATTACAACCAGCAACCCCGCGGGGCCGCGATCGGTTCTGGTTGTTCTTCCAGAACCGCACAGTGGATGCGTAGCGTCTTTGTAACAAGTCC
>NZ_JBHRZI010000036.1:0-245137 GCF_042649515.1 Lentzea rhizosphaerae
GCGCACCCTGGGCGGGAAACTCGCCTACTCCCTCTACCAGAACGACCCCGAGCCCCGCGAGCCCGACCAGACGCCGCCGCCTGCGAATGAGCATTCGATGCAGTGGAAGAACGGGCGGCTGGAGATCCGCGCCAAGCTGGACAAGGTCACCGGCGCCAAGTACGAGGCACTGCTCGATCCCTTGGCCAAGCCCCGCCCGGACACCGGCGAAGGCCCGGACCCGCGCACCCGCTCCCAGCGCGAAGGCGACGCCCTGGCCGAGCTGATCGAGTTGATGCTGCGCGCCGACCAGCTGCCCGAGCACGGCGGTGAGCCGGTCACGATGACGGTGACGATGCGCTACGAGGACCTGGTCAAGCAGGTGGGCGAGGCGATGCTGGACACCGGCGAGCACCTCCCCGCCGACCAGCTCCGCCGGGTGGCCTGCGACGCGGGCATCATCCCCGCCGTACTGGGTGGCGAGGGTCAGCCGCTGGACATCGGCCGCAAGACTCGTACCTTCCCCGCCCGGATCCGCCGGGCCCTGGTTCTCAGGGATCGTGGCTGTGCCTTCCCGGGCTGTGACAGACCGCCCCGGCACTGCGACGGCCACCATGTCCGGCATTGGGCCGACGGCGGGGACACCTCGGTCGACAACGCGGTGTTGCTGTGCCGCCAGCACCACACGCTGATCCACCAGAGCAAGTGGGAAGTCAGGATGATCACCGGCATCCCGACCTTCTACGCACCGGCCTGGCTCGACCCCCAGCGAACGCCCAGACGCAACCTGATCAACACCGCCTGACCACGGCCAGGCGGTGCCGATGAAGGCCGCCCCGACCACGGCCAGGCACTCTCGCCAACGCTGCCGGACTACCCCAGGCACCCTCGCCAACGCCGAGAAACCAACGGCGGCATGGGGCGGTCGTTGCCCCCTGCCTCGTGGTACTACAGCCGCGTAGAGACAATTCCGGGAGGCGATTCCCGCGAGGCGATTCCCGCGAGGCTAATCCGGCGAGGGCAATCCCCTGGGATCAATCCTGCGAGCTAGTCCCGCAGAGGTAATCCCGCATGAGCGTCCTGCGTGGTCACGTCCAGTGCAGTCAATCTCGCGGAGCCGAAGCCGAGCACCCAACAACCGCGATGGCGAAGCCGAGCCGGACAGGGCTATGCGTCATCGGGCAACCGGTAATGAGGTGAGCCGACCAACAAACGCGACCACGCACGATTGCGATTGGGGCTTGACTTTGGGAGCGAGGTGCTACGCTGGTTGGATCGGCCGGGCTCTTATTGCCCGGCTTTTCAAGGCCGATGAGCGCCTCGCAAGGGCCCCGAAGTCAAGCCCCAATCGCAATCGTCGCGAAGCGGCGATGACGCAACCAAAGCTCGTTATACGACCCAAAGCGACCAACAACGCAAAGCGACATGACCGCATAGGGGACCGCTCCGCTGGAACCGCGCCGAACCGCCCACGTCGACGTCCAACACCTCGAACGCCCACAGCCCGGTCGAGATGTTGGCCTGCGCCAGGTGAAAAGCCCCCATGCCACCACTCTGACATGATCGGGTCCATGAGGTGTGTGGTGCTGGACGACTACCAGGGCGTGGCGCTCGCCAACGCCGACTGGTCCGGTCTCGACGTGACCGTGCTGCGCGAACACCTGGACGACCCGGCACCGGCGCTGGCCGACGCCGAGTGCGTAGTGATCATGCGCGAGCGGACCCCGTTCACGGCCGAGCTGTTCGCCCGGTTGCCGAAGCTCCGGTTGCTGGTCACGAGCGGGATGCGCAACGCCTCCATCGACCTCGCCGCGGCGCGCGAGCACGGCGTCACGGTTTGCGGCACCGGCAGCGCCAAGACGCCGCCGACCGAGTTGACCTGGGCGTTGATCCTGGGCCTCGCCCGGCACCTGGTCGTCGAGAACGCGGCGTTCCACGACGGCGGGCCGTGGCAGAGCACCGTCGGCGTGGACCTTGCCGGCCGCACGCTCGGCCTGGTCGGGTTCGGCAACCTCGGCAGGGCGGTGGGCCGGATCGGCAAGGCGTTCGGGATGGACGTCGTCGCGTGGAGCCCGAACCTTACTCCCGATCGGACCGAAGCCGAGGATGTGCGGCTCGCGTCCGGGCTGCACGACCTGTTGGGGCAGAGCGACTTCGCGTCGATCCACCTCGTGCTGAGCGAGCGGAGCCGTGGGCTGGTCGACGCGGCGGCGCTGGCGTGCCTGAAGCCGTCGGCGTTCCTGGTCAACACCTCGCGTGCGGCCATCGTGGACGGACCCGCCCTGCTGGAAGTGCTGCGGGAGAGGCGGATCGCCGGCGCCGGGCTCGACGTGTTCGAGGTCGAGCCGCTGCCGTTGACCGACGAGCTGCGGACCCTGCCGAACGTCCTCGCCACCCCGCACCTCGGCTACGTCACCGAGGCGAACTACCGCACGTACTTCCGCGAGGCCGTCGAGGACGTCCACGCGTTCGTCGCCGGAGAACCGATCCGCGAACTGAAGTAACCGTTGGCGCGTCCTGGCGATAGACAGCCAGGAGGTCCGCGATGGACGACACCGGGTTGATCGTGGTCACGGGTGCGACCGGCCGCCAGGGCGGTGCGGTCGCACGGCACCTGCTCGCGGACGGCTGGCGGGTGCGCGCTTTGACGCGTGATCCCGCGTCGGCCGCAGCAGCCGCACTCTCGTCCTCCGGCGCCGAGGTCGTGCGGGCGGACATGGACGACATCGCGACGCTCCGCCCGGCGATGGCGGGAGCACAGGGCGTGTTCAGCGTCCAGAACCCGATGATCAGCGGGCTCGACGGCGAGGTCCGGCAGGGACGTGCGGTCGGCGACGCCGCGGCCGAGGCCGGGGTGCGGCACGTCGTGTACGCGTCGGCTGGACCGGGTGTGCCGGGCACCGGTGTCGGGCAGTGGGACAACAAGCTCGTCGTGCGGGAGCACCTGGAGTCGCTCGGCCTGCCGCTGACGGTCCTGCGCCCGATGGCGTTCATGGAACTGATGACGGACAAGGACTTCTACCCGCCCGTGTCCATGTGGCACCTGATGCCGAAGCTGGTCGGCGTCGACCGGCCGCTGCCGTGGCTGTGCGCCGACGACGTGGGTGCGGTGGCGGCGAAGGTCTTCGCCGAGCCGGGCCGGTTCGTGGGCGTGGAAGTCCCGCTGTGCGCGGACGTGCGGACCATCGACGAGTGCCGTGCGCTCTGGCGGAAGGCGACGGGCCGCGCGCCGCGGGGCTTCCCGATGCCGATCTGGCTCTTCCACCGGTTCGTCGGCGACGACCTGACGAAGATGTGGCGCTGGCTGCACGCGAACCCCGTCGTGGCCGATCCCTCCACGACCAGGGCGATCGTGCCGTCCGCGAAGACCGTCGAGCAGTGGCTGGTGCAGCGAACCTACTCGTAGTAACTTCGGCGGCATGACGCCGGACGCCTCCGCGCACATCGACATCGCCGCGACCCCGCAACGGGTGTTCGACCTGGTCAGCGATCTGCGAGGGCTGAGCGGCGTCGCTGAGGAGTACGCGGGCGGCAAGTGGCTGGGCACGTCCGGCCCGTCCGTCGGGGCGCGCTTCCGCGGCGTCAACAAGCGCGGCTGGCGGGTCTGGCCGACGACGTCCACCGTCACCGACTGCTCGGCCGAGCGGTTCGCGTTCGAGGTGAAGTCGCTCGGGATGCCGGTGTCGCGCTGGCAGTACGACATCGAACAGACGGCGGACGGCTGCCGCGTCACGGAGTCCACCTGGGACCGCCGGCCGAGCTGGTACAAGCCGATCACCGTGCTCGCCACCGGGGTCAAGGACCGCGCGGTGACGAACCAGGCCAACATCGTGGCGACGCTGGAGCGGCTGAAGCGGGCGGCGGAGTCCGCCTGACCTGTCCGCTGACAATCGGACAGAAACGCTCACATCTTCACTCACAGTCCAACACGCCTGAACAAGGCCGACCACGGCTGTGAGCTGCAAACATCGGAGGACCGGAACAAGAACCGGTCGCCTCACCCCCTTTTTAACGCTCCCACCAGCGTGGGAGCGTGGCCGAACGACGGTTGACACCCTCGAAACCTCAGCGTTCAATCCCCGTCAAATATCCTATAGGATCAGAGATCCGAGGAGTTGGCGTGGCAAAGGTCCTGCGTGCCGAGGCGTTCCAGGTCGACGTTCCCGTCGAGACGCTGCGCACCGACGCGGTCCAGCAGTTCGTCAAGCAGGAGACGGTCTTCGTCGAGATCACGACCGACGACGGCCTCACGGGACTCGGTTACGCCTACACGATCGGCACGGGCGGCAGCTCGGTCCTCGCCCTCCTCAAAGATCACCTGCTGCCGCGGCTCGTCGACGCCGACGCGCGCCGGATCGAGCAGATCTGGCAGGACCTGTTCGCGAGCACGCGCAGCACCACGGTCGGCGCGATCACCTCGCTCGCCCTGGCCGCCGTCGACACCGCGCTGTGGGACCTGCACTGCCTGCGCGCCGGGGAACCGTTGTGGCGCGTGGCAGGCGGCTTCCGGCAGGAGGTGCCGCTGTACGACACCGAGGGCGGCTGGCTGCACCTGTCCACCGAGGACCTCGTCAAGGGCGCGAAGGAGACGGCGGCGCAGGGCTGGCAGGGCATCAAGATCAAGGTCGGCAAACCCGACCTGACCGAGGATGTCGAACGTCTCGAAGCCGTCAGGGAAGCGGTCGGCGAGCGGTTCGCGATCATGGTCGACGCCAACCAGTCCATGACCAGCGCCGAGGCGATCCGGCGTGCGGACGCCTTCAAGAACGTCGGGCTCGCGTGGCTCGAAGAACCGCTTCCCGCCGACGACGTGAGCGGGCACGAACGGCTCGCTCGCAGCACGAGCATCCCGATCGCGGTGGGGGAGTCGCTGTACTCGGTGGCGCAGTTCCGCGAGTACCTCGAACGGGGTGCCGCCTCGATCGTCCAGGTCGACGCGGCACGGATCGGCGGCATCACGCCGTTCCTCAAGGTCGCGCACCTCGCGGAGGCGTTCAACGCCGACGTCTGCCCGCACTTCCTGATGGAGCTGCACGTCAGCCTCGCGGCCGCGCTGCCCAACGGGAAGTTCGTCGAGCACATCCCGCAGTTGCGCGGCATCACGAAGAGCGAGCTGACCGTCCACAACGGACACGCACTCGCGCCTGACACGCCAGGTCTCGGCATCGACTGGGACCGCGACGCGATGGAAGACCTCCGGGTCGCCTGAAAAATCACAAAGGAGTGGTCTTGAGAGCGTTAGGTGTCGTTGCCGGTCTGCTCGCGTCGCTGATCGCGGTCCCGGCGGCCCAAGCACAACAGCAGGCCCCCGTACTGGGTGAAAAGCCGTACATGGGCTGGAGCAGCTGGACGTTGCAGGCGACCAACTACCCCGGGGTGAACCCGGACGGTCCCGCCAGCTGGCTGAACGAGAAGAACGTCCTCGCCCAGGCCGACGTGCTCGCGGCGAAGTTCAAGACGCACGGCTACAACCACGTGAACGTCGACGCGGGCTGGCTCGGCTCGTTCGACGAGTACGGCCGGCCGGTCGTGGACGCGAAGAAGTTCCCGCACGGCTTCAAGTGGCTCGGCGAGTACGTCCACGGCAAGGGCCTCAAGTTCGGTTCGTACCTGGCGGTCGGCCTGGACCTCAAGGCCTACAACGACGGCAAGACGCCGATCTACAACGCGCCCGGCTGCACCACCAAGGACCTCGTCTACCCGGACCTGCGCAAGACCAACGGGTGGGACATGGCCTACAAGATGAACTTCGCCAACCCGTGCTCGCAGAAGTACATCGACTCGATCGCGCAGGTGCTCGCGGGGTGGGGCGTCGACTTCCTCAAGCTCGACGGCGTCGGCCCCGGCAGCTTCAGGGGCGGGGAGAACTACGACAACACCGACGACGTGAAGGCGTGGAACTCCGCGCTCAAAGCCACCGGCCGCCCGATCCAGTTCCTGATCTCGTGGGCGCTCAGCCACCGCCAAGCCGACGTGTGGAAGGCCAACACCAACGGCTGGCGCGTCGACACCGACGTCGAGTGCTACTGCCCGACGCTCGTCACCTGGAACCAGTCGGTGAAGCAGCGGTGGAACGACGTCGTGCAGTGGATCGACGACGCGGGCCCCGGCCGGTGGAACAACCTCGACAGCCTCGCCGTCGGCAACGGTGAGATGGACGGCATCACCGAGGCCGAACGCCGCAGCTACATGACGTTGTGGGCGATCTCCAGCTCACCGCTGTACATGGGCGACGACCTCACCAAGATCGACGACTTCGGCTACAGGCTTCTCACCAACGACGAGGTCATCGCGATCAACCAGGCCGGGATTCCAGCCCGTCCGGTCGACCAGTTCTCCGACCAACAGGTCTGGTACGCCCGCAACGCCGACGGCAGCTACACCGTGGCGTTGTTCAACCTCGGCTCGAAGCCCGCGAGCGTCACCGCGGACCTCGCCCAGCTCGGGATCTCCGGCAACGCCAAGGTCCGCGACGTCTGGGAGCGCAAGGACGTCGGTCAGGCCAAGGGCTCGTTCACCGCGGACCTGCCGGTGCACGGCACGAAGCTGCTGAAGATCACTCCGCGCTCGGCCGTCGCTCCCGGCGTCGTCCAGGGCACCGGTGCCACGCCGACGAGCATCTCGCTGAAGTGGTACGGCAAGTCCGGCGTCCGTTACGACGTCTACGCGGGCAACAAGAAGGTCGCGACGACCACCGACACCAAGGCGACCGTCACCGGCCTGACCCCGTCGACCTCCTACGAGTTCACGGTGGTGCAGAACGGCAGTCGCTCGAAGCCGGTTTCGTTCGTCACACCCAACGAATCCGTGACGTACGAGGCAGAGAAGGGCAGCGTCGCCGGTGGCGCGACCGTCTACGGCTGCGCGTGCTCGAACGGCAACAAGGTCGGGTTCATCGGCGGCAGCGGTGTTCTCACCATGCCGACCGTGACCGTGCCGCGCGAGGGCACCTACCTCGTCGAGCTGTCCTACATCGACGCGAGCTCCAGCCGGACCGGCGTCGTCACGGTGAACGGCACCAGCTTCAAGCTGCCCGTCGCCGGGTCCAACGACGACAACTGGAACGCGCCGCAGAAGGTCACCGTGCCGATCTACCTGCTGGCGGGCAACAACACGATTCGCTTCGGCAACCCCGACGACTCCGTGTTCGACGTCGACAGCATCCGCATCTAACCCTTCTCAGACAGGAGGCGTCGTGGTGACAACCGTGCAGGACTCCAGCGCCCAGGTCGTGCGCAGACCTGTCACCGCGGCGCCTCCGCCCACACGGCGGCGCCCAGGCCCCGCCTCGCGCCGCAACGACACCTGGGTCGCGTGGCTGCTGGTCACGCCCGCGATCCTCGGGTTCGGCGTGTTCTTCGCCTACCCCATGCTGCGCGGCGTGTACCTGAGCTTCACCGAGTTCCACATCCTCACCCCGCCGGTGTTCACGGGGCTCGCGAACATCCAGGAGCTGGTCGGCGACGGCAGGTTCTGGCACTCGCTCGGCGTCACCGCGTACTTCGTGGTGCTGTCGGTGGTGCTGGGCGTCGGCGTCTCGCTCGTCACCGCGGTCGTGTTGCACCGGCTGGGAGTCAACACGACGGTCCGCGGGCTGATGATCCTGCCGTTCCTCATCTCCGGTGTCGTCACGGCGCTGGTGTGGACGTGGATGCTCGACCCGCAGCTCGGCATCGTGAACCAGCTGATCACGTGGGTCACCGACGAGCCCGTCATGTTCTTCGGTTCCGGCGGCTGGGCGGTGCCGACACTGGCCGCGTTGAACGTGTGGAAGTCCATGGGCTACAACGCGGTTCTCATCTTCGCCGGCCTGCAGACGATCCCGGCGTCGATCTACGAGGCCGGCCGGATCGACGGCGCGTCGGAGTGGCAGATGTTCCGCTCGCTGACGTTGCCGCTGCTGCGGCCGATCCTGGTGATGGTCGTGATCCTCAACGTGATCAGCGCGACCCAGGTCTTCGACATCGTCCAGGTCAGCACCAAGGGCGGTCCGGCGGACGCGTCGCTCGTGCTCCAGATGTACATCTACGACAAGGCGTTCGGCCAGTTCGACTTCGGTTACGCCGCAACGATGTCGCTCGCCCTGTTCCTTTTGCTCGTCGCGGTGACCTTCACGCAGCTGCGGATGGCCCGTGCGGGTGAGTCGGACACGAACTGAGGAGGCTTGCGGGTGACTCTTCCGATGAAGCTCGGCAGGGGCGCGGCCTGGGGCTACCTGATCGTCGTCCTGCTGATCACGATCTTCCCGTTCTACTGGATCGTGCGCACCGCGCTGTCCAACAACTTCGCGATGTCGACGGACCCGTCGTCGTTGCTGCCCGTGGACTTCACGTGGGGTCCGTTCAAACGGGCTCTCGGCCTCGCGACACCGGCGGAAGCCGCGGCGGAGGGCGGTTCCGGCGCCAAGATCGACCTGGCTCTGGCGCTGTGGAACTCCGTTGTGTACGCAGGGTTGCTGACTTTGTGCACGGTCGGGTTCTCGGCGTTGGCGGCCTACGCGTTCGCGCGATTGCGCTGGAAGGGCCGTGACGTCGTCTTCGGTGTGCTGCTGACCGCGCTGATGGTGCCGTCGGTGTTCACGCTGCTGCCGAACTTCGTGCTGATGAAGGACCTGGGACTGCTCAACACGTTCGGCGGCATGATCCTGCCGGGCGCGTTCTTCTCCGCCTTCAACATCTTCTTCCTGCGGCAGTTCATGTTGGGGCTGTCGAACGAGGTCGAGGAGGCCGCGATCATCGACGGCGCCGGGCCGTTGCGGGTGTGCTTCCGGATCGTGCTGCCGATGAGCGTCGCGCCGATGGCGACCCTGACGTTGCTGACGTTCATCACGACGTGGAACGACTACTTCTGGCCGTTGCTCGTCACCAACGACGAGTCGGTCCGCCCGCTCACCCTGGCGCTGGCGGTGTTCAAGCAGTCCTCACCGCAGGCGTCGCTGGACTGGGCGGGCCTGATGGCGGCGACGCTGGTCGCGGCGCTGCCGATGTTGCTGCTGTTCGTGGTCTTCGGGCGGCGGCTGGTCAACTCCATCGGCTTCACGGGGATCAAGTGAGACTGCACTGGCCGCGTGAAGCGGCGGAGTGGACCGAGGCGTTGCCCGTGGGCAACGGACGCCTTGGCGCGATGGTGTTCGGCGGGGCCGGCCGGTCCCGCGTGCAGGTGAACGACGCAACGGTGTGGTCGGGCACGGCGGACGGGCCTTCTCTCGCGTTGGCCGACGTGCTGGCTTCCGGTGCTGGTCCGGAACGACTTGCTGAGGTGCGTGCCGCGATCTTCGGCGGTGATCTGGAACGGGCCACCGAGCTGCTGATGTCGTTCGAGGGCCCGTACAGCCAGACGTTCCTGCCGTATGTGGATCTGTGGATCACGCTGCCAGAGGGTGAGTCGCACGGCCGTACCCTGGACCTGAGCACGGGCGTGGTCACCGAGCGGCTGACGATCGACGGCGCGGAGGTCGTCCGGCGCGTGTGGGCGTCGGAAACGGCGCTCTGCGTGGAGATCGTCGGCGCGGTGCCGGTCGACGTCGAGCTGACGACACCGCTGCGCGAGGTCTCGCGGGACGGCCTGAACCTCGTGATCGAGATTCCGGTGGACTCCGCGCCGAAGCACGAACCTCAGGTCGAGGCCCCGGTCTACGGCTCGGGCGAGCGCGGCACGGTGTCGGTCGAGATCCGGCAGAGCGACCGCTGGTTGCTGACTCTGACCAGCTCCACGACGGCGGAGTCGGGGTGGGCAGGCAAACGCCACGGCACCCACATGACGTTGATGGACGCGTGCGAGGTCACGTTCGGCGACGTCCCCGAGATCGTCGACGTGCCGGAGTTGTTGTCCGGCAAGGGCGAGCAGCTCATCGCCTCGGTGCTGTTCGCGTTCGGCCGCTACCTGCTGGTCTCCTCGTCACGGCCCGGCGCGCCGCCCGCGAACCTCCAGGGCATCTGGAACGGCGAGCTGCGGCCCGCCTGGTCGTCGAACTACACGATCAACATCAACACGCAGATGAACTACTGGGCGGCCGAGGTCACCGGGCTCGCCGAGTGCCACGAACCGTTGCTGGAGCTGCTGGAGAAGCTCGCGGTGACCGGGGCGGACGTCGCGCGGGAGTTGTACGGTTCGCGTGGCTGGGTCGCGCACCACAACACCGACGCGTGGGGCTGGTCGCTGCCGGTCGGCATGGGCCACGGCGCGCCGTCGTGGGCGATCTGGCAGATGGGTGGCGCGTGGCTCGTCCAGCACGCCTGGGACCACTACGACTTCGCCCGCACCTGGTCCACTTTGGAGCGTGCGTGGCCGTTGCTGCGCGGCTGTGCGGAGTTCTGCCTCGACTGGCTGGTCGAAGGTCCGGACGGCTACCTGGACACGTGCCCGTCGACCTCGCCGGAGAACTGGTTCCTCGTCGACGGCGAACCTCAGGCGCTGACGTGGTCCGTGACCATGGACGTGGTGCTGATCCGTGCCGTGTTCGAACGGACCCTGGCGCTGGCACTGGCTTCGGGCCGAGCCGACCCGATCGTCGCCGAGATCTCGGCCGCTCTGCCCCGACTGCGACCGGTGCCGGTGTTCGGCGAGCGGCTGGGGGAGTGGGTCGAAGATCTGCCGGAGGAGGACCCGACGCACCGGCACCTGTCCCACCTGGTGTCCGTGTACCCGCTAGGCCAGATCGTCGCCGGCACCCCGCTGGGCGACGCCGCGGTGGCCTCGATGGACCGGCGCGGCAACGGCGCGATGGGCTGGTCGTGGGCCTGGAAGATGGCGCTGCGAGCCCGGTTGGGCGACGGCGAGACCGTGAAGTCGTTGCTGTCGGAGGCCTCGCAACCGTTCACCGGCGACCGGCACCGCGACGCGCCGTTCGACGGCTCGGAGTGGGGCGGCCTGCTGCCGAACCTGTTCAGCACGCACCCGCCGTTCCAGATCGACGGCAACTACGGCTTCACCGCGGCTCTCGCGGAAGTGGTGGTGCAGAGCCACACCGGCGTGATCGACGTGCTGCCCGCGCTGCCGTCCGGGTGGTCGCGCGGCTCGGCTCGCGGCCTGCGCTGCCGCGGCGGGCTGGCGGTCGACGTGACCTGGCACGACGGGTTCGTGTCCGTGCGGGTGCGGCGGTTGTCCGGTGACGCCGCGCAGGTCGTGCCGGTGCGCATCGGCGGAGGGCTGACCGAGGTCGTGGTGAACGACGTCGTGGACGTGCGCGGGAGGATTTCGTGCTGACCGACCTCGGCCTCGACGCGCTGTGGGAGTACCGCAGCTCTTATACGCGGCCGGACGACTTCGACTCGTTCTGGGACTCGACGCTGGCCGAGGCTCGTTCGTTTCCGTTGAAGGTCGAGGCGGTGCCGGTCGAGACGCCGTTGCGGACGCTGGACGTCTACGACGTGACGTTCTCCGGCTTCGGCGGCGACCGGATCCGCGCCTGGCTGCGGACCCCCGAAGGCGAGACCGGCCTGCCCGCCGTCGTGCAGTACCACGGGTACGGCAGCAACCGGGGGAGCGCGGTCGAGAACCTGACCTGGGCCAGCGCCGGGTTCGCCCACCTGCAGGTCGAGGTGCGGGATCAACGCGGTGGCGCGGGGTTCATGACCCGAGGGATCGCCGACCGCTCAACGTACTTCTACCGCCGCGTGTTCACGGACGCCGTTCGCGCGGTGGATGCCGTGCGTGCGTTGGGATCCCCGGAGGTTGCCGTGATCGGCAACAGCCAGGGTGGCGGGATCGCGCTGGCCGTCGCCGGTCTGGTGCCCGACCTGGCCGCCGTGCACGCGCAGGCACCGTTCCTGTGCGACTTCCGCAGGGCGCTGAACGTCTGCGGCCGCCCGCCCTACACCGAGCTCACCACCTACATCGCCGAGAACCGGCGAACCGACGTCTTCCCGACGCTGTCCTACTTCGACGGTGTGGGATTCGCCGCTCGAGCAGTCGCCCCCGCCTGGTTCTCGATCGGCCTGATGGACGACATCGTGCCGCCGTCCACCGTGTTCGGCGCCTACCACGCCTACGCCGGACCGCGGCAGATCCAGATCTGGGAGCACAGCGCCCACGAGGCGGGCGGCTCCGACGACCTCGACATCGCACTCGACGCCTTCCGCTCGCAACTGGAGATGCCATGAAAATCGCCGCCTTGGCAGCCGTGACAGCACTGGTGATCGCGGGTTGCGGGAGTTCCGACACGGGCTCCGGCAACACCGTGAACTGGTGGACTTGGGACGACAAGCAGGCAGTCGCCTACGGCGAGTGCAAGAAGGCGTTCGAGGCCGCCAACCCCGGCACCGACGTGAAGATCACCCGCTACAACGTCGACGACTACTTCACGAAGCTCACGGCAGGTTTCGTCGCGGGCACCGCGCCGGACGCGTTCCAGAACTCCGTGCAGTTCCTCCAGGCCTATGCCGGTCAACACCAACTGATGCCGCTCGACGACCTCATCGCGAAGTCCTCTGTGGACCTGAAGAAGTACTCCGTCGGCGTCGACACGTGGAAGTTCACCGACGGCAAGCAGTACGCGCTGCCGCTGGACTGGGCGGCTGCCGGCATCTACTACAGCAAGGACGCTCTGGCGAAGGCCGGGATCGCCGAGGCCGACGTGGCGAAGATGACCTGGAACCCGGACGACGGCGGCACGTTCGAGAAGATCGTGGCGAGGTTGACGATCGACAAGAACGGCAAGCGCGGCGACGAGCCCGGGTTCGACAAGAACGCCATCGCGACCTACGGCGTCGGTGCCATCGCCGGCCGCAGCTTCATCGGCGAGACGACCTGGGCTCCGCTCGTCTCGACGCTGGGCTGGAAGATGGGCGACAAGGACCAGTGGCCCACGAAGTTCAACTTCACCGATCCGCGTTTCGTGAAGACGATGAAGTGGGTGACGTCGCTGACCGAGCGCGGCTTCTCGCCGAAGCTCGGCACGTTCACGACCGGCAACCAGTCGACCATCTCCGACATCGACCTGGTGGGCTCGGGCAAGACCGCGATGACCATCGGCGGGTCGTGGTCCGCGCCGTCGTTCGGCAAGATCCCCGGCGTGCCCGTGGGCATCGCACCGACGCCGCTCGGGCCCGAGGGCAAGCGTTCGGTTCTTTCCAACTCGAACGGCAACAACATCTGGGCCGGTACCAAGAACCCGGACCTGACCTGGAAGTGGGTCAGCTACATGGGCAGCGAGGAGTGCCAGACCAAGGCGGGCGCCTCCGGCACGTTCTTCCCGTCGATTCCCGCCGCCATGGACAACACCGTGACCTCGATGAAGTCCCAGGGCGTCGACCTCACGGTCTTCAACCAGTACGTGAAAGACGGTGTTCTGTACCCGTCGACCGCTTATGCCAACGGTTCGGCCGTGCAGTCCGCCGAGCAGCCGTTGTTCGAGGCTTATTTCGGCGGCCAGCGCTCGGATGACGTGTTCGCCGAGATGGAACGCGTCAGCCAGGAGATACTGGCCAAGAACTGACGGAGGAGTGGTGTTGCGGATACCGAGCAGGCGCGTGCTCGCGGACGACGTCTACGAGCAGATCCGCGGGCTGATCATGAGCGACGGCATCGCGCCGGGCGCCCGCGTCAACATCGACGAGATCGCGCGCCAGCTCGACGTGTCCCCGACACCGGTCCGCGAGGCCCTCGCGCGCCTCGAGTCGGAGGAGCTGGTCAGCAGGCTGCCGTTGCGCGGCTACCGCGTGACGGACCTGCTGAACCGCAAGCAGGTCGACGACCTCTACGCCCTGCGCCTGCTGCTGGAGCCGCCGTCCGCGGCTCTGGCGGCGGCCCGCATGACGCCGGAGAACGTGGTCCTGATCGAGGAGGAGCTGGCGACCTGTCCGGCGGCTCCCGCCGATGACGCCTACGACGACTACAAGAACCTCACGGCGCACGACCAGCGGCTGCACGAGCTCATCCTGCGGATCGCGGGCAACGACGCCGTGCTCCAGTCGTTCGCCAAGACGCACTGCCACCTGCACCTGTTCCGGTTGAACTTCCAGCAGCCGTTCGGGGTGCAGACCATCACCGAGCACCGCGCGATCGTGGACGCGCTGGTGGCCGGGGACTCGGACGGGGCTCGTGACGCCATGACCGCGCACCTGGAAGTGGCACGAGCCCGTTTGTTGGACCGGATGTAGCAGGCTGTTTCACTGACTTCACTCGACGGGCCATGCGGGGAAGTAGTAGCCGTCCTGCCACGGGTACGCGAGGTCGCGATAGCCGCATCCCGCCGTCAGGTGACCGGCGTCCCGGAAGCCCTGTTCGGAGATCTCGCACTCCGCCATCGTCGGATACGGACCTATCCACGTCCACGCGGCGGCGGTGGCCACACCGGTGCCGCTCATCGCCAAGGCCGCGGAAATCCCCAGGACGCCAACAAGTCTTCGCATCAGACAAGCAAACTGCCCTCCGGCTGGGAGCCGCAAGCCACCGTTGTGCGCAGCAAGGCCGGACGAACGGGCGCTGACCGCTGTCGAACGGCGAAGCCGCGCTGAATCGAATCCAGTCGAACGGCACCGCCGCCGAATGGCCTCGCACCAGACCAGTGCGCCCACTGGTACGGCCTTGATCTGTCCATTCACGAACCATGTGTCAAACGGGCTTGCAAACCTTCGAAAAGACGTCTGACCTGCAAGATCATCAGGCTCGGAAAACCTTAAACGGATTTAAAACGCCTGTGGTCTAGTCCGATTTGAACCCCCTCCGTGACCTCCCCGTAGTCATCGGTACAACACCGATCGACCCCCCGAGGAGAATCGAATGGGCGCTCGACACCGCAAGCCCGCCATGATCGGCGCGGGCGCCATGCTCGCGGTCGCTGCTGTCGCCGGTGGCATCTTCGCCTTCAGCGGCACCAACTCGAACGCGGCTGAGGACTGCGGCGGACTGGACACCGCCCTGCAGAACAACCTGAACTTCATCGCTGGTCAGCAGGCGAACCCCGACGCGCAGTCGGACGCCCGCATCGCCAACCGGCAGGCGGTCGTCAACCTCATCAACCAGCGGCGTGCGGCGGCTGGTTGTGGCAACAACGTCCAGGCGCAGCCAGAGAAGGGCCAGGCGGCGACGTCCGGCGAGGACTGCGGCGGACTGGACAAGGCGTTGCAGAACAACCTGAACTTCATCGCGGGGCAGAAGGCCCAGCCGGACGCGCAGTCCGAGGCCCGCATCGCGAACAGGCAGGCCGTGGTCGACCTCATCCAGCAGCGACGCGAGGCGGCGGGCTGCAAGGGTGACGGCGGCGCGGCCAACGCCGGCCAGGGCAATGCGAACCAGGGCAACGCGAACCAGGGCAACAACGCCGGTCAGGGCCAGACGACGACCAAGCCCGCACCGAAGCCCGATGCGAACCAGGGCAACAACAACGGTGGCGGCGCGGCCGGCCAGCAGGTCTGCCAGGGTTCGACCGTCACGCTGTCCGGCGAGGGCGGCGCGCCCGCTGCGTCGAGCGGCACCTTCCCCGTCGGCACCACGCTGAAGGTCACCAACCTGGACAACAACAAGTCCACCACCGTCAAGGTGGCGTCCGTGTCCGGCAGCTGCGCGCTGCTGAACAACGCGGCCTTCGAACAGGTGCGTGAGCCCGGCAAGTTCCTGATCCGCAACGCGAAGATCGAGAAGATCGACTGACCGTCCACAACGGACGGGTACATCCCCCGGATGGCGCAAGGGGGTGTGCCCGTCCGTTGTGCTGTGTGCGCTCAGGTGAGATCTTGATCCGGTGACTGAGAAAGCGGCGCCACCGTCAGTCTTCCGGAACACCGCGTTCCTCCGTCTGTGGACCGGCACGACAGCCTCGGGTCTCGCGATGTGGGCCCTGCCGTTCGTGCTGGGCCTGGCCGTGCTCGAACGTTCGATCACGGCCGTCGAACTGGGTGTCGTGCTGGCCACCAGAACAGCGGGATTCCTCGCCGCGGTGCCTGTGGCAGGTGTGCTCGCCGACCGGTACGCCCGCCGGGTCGTGGTCTTCTGGTCCTGTCTCACGGCCGCGGTCGTGACACCGGTCATCGCACTCGGCATGGGCAGGTCGCTGCTGTTGATGGCCGTCGCGGCGACGATCGTCGGCGCCGGTCAGGGCGCGTGCCGCCCGGCGTTCCAGGCGCTCGTGGCCGAGGTGGTGCCGGAATCCGGACGGCAGCAGGCCAACGCCGCGATGACGTTGGCCGTGCGGGTGACCACGCTGGTCGCGCCGAGCCTCACCGCACTGGCGTCACTGCTGGTGGACGCCCGCGCGTTGCTCGCGGTCACGGCTGCGGTGTGGTTGCTGGCCGCGCTCGTGCCACCCGGGGGCAACGGCAGGCCGGTGCAGGCCGATGCCACCCGAGCGGGGTTCGTCGCCGACTTCGTCGAGGGCGTCAGGGAGGCGCGCCGCCACCCGTGGTTCCTCGCCGGGCTCAGCGCGCTGACCGTGGTGATCGCGACCGGTTATTCCGCGTCGGCCGTCCTGCTTCCGGTCGTGAGCAGGGATCGCTACGACACGGAGGCGGTGCTGGCGGCCGCCACGACCGCGTACACCGTCGGTGCCCTGCTGGGTGCGGTGCTGATCGCCCGCTGGCGGCCTCGGGCAGCGGGGTGGGCCGCGCTGGCCGGGCTCGGTTGCTACGGCCTGATACCGCTGTTCCTGCTGTTGCCGGTGCACCCGTTCGTCCTGATCGCCGCGTACGCCGTGACGGGGATCGGCATCGAGCTGTTCAACGTGCCCTGGTTCACCGCGACCCAGCGCGAGGTGGAGCCGGGCAAGCTGGCCCGTGTGTCCTCTTTGGACTTCCTGCTGTCGTACGGCCTGGCGCCGGTCGGTCTGGCGTTCATCGCGCCCGCGATCGACCAGTTCGGCACGAGCGCCGTGCTCATCGCCTGCGCGGTGATCTGCTTCGCCGCTCCCGCGGCCGCCGCGCTGGTCCCGTCATCGCGAGGGTTCAGCGCGAGGTCCTGACCTCACCAGTCCCAGCGGAAACCGCGCACCCCCGGCTGGACGTCCAGGGCAACGTCCAAGAGTGTCCCGCTCGGTTCGACGGGCGAGTCGTCGGCGAGCTGCACGACGGAGGCAGGTGGTGCCCCCTCGAAGGTCAGTTCCAGCACGTACTCCCGCGTGGGCAGCCGGAACCTGCGCTCGTAGCTGAAGGCGAGCGGACTCAGGTCCTCGTCCTGGTTGACGAGCTCGTGCTCGATCACGATGCTCTCGCCCTTGCGCAGCACGCGGCCGAACAGCAGCTCCACCACCAGGAAACCCCGTGCCTCGTCCTCGACCAGCCGCCCGATCTCGCAGTTCTTCAGGGCGCGCACCGCGGGCAACGGCCGGTCGTAGTCGTCGCTGTGCATGATCACGACCCAGCGGTCGGGCCCGTTCATCGACGCGGACAGCACCTGCCGCGAGCGGAAGGACTTCTCGGTCCGCTCCGCCCCGATCGTCACGAAGTCCTGCTGGCTGACCCGGATCAGCTGGTCGTCCCACTGGGTGTCCAGGTCCTGCATCGCGTCCTCGACCGGTGAGGTGTCCGGCCAGAACGTGGACATCGGCTCCGGGGCCCTGCGCAGCCACCGGCCCCGCGAACGCGGCGAGCCCAGGAGCTCGAAGAGGTGGCCCGGCGGCACCTGGAGGATGTGTTCCAAGTGGACGACCGCCTGCAGCGACTTCTGCCGCTCCGGGCGGCTGCGGCCCGTCTGCCAGGTGCTCAGCGTCGCCATCGACACCGACACGCCGTGCTGCGCGAGGTGTTCGCGCAGGCGTTCGAGGCCGAGACCGCGATTGGTGATCGCCGTCCGGAGCGCCTCCGCGAACTCGTCCACGCAGGTCACGCTAATGCATCTCCACGTCCTGCTGTAGCCCCGGAAGTGGCCGGTAGGTGACCTGCCGGCCGTCCAGCACCATCTCGACGTCGATCGTCTCCTCGAAGGGCGGGCCCATCGGCCGGAGCAGGATCGGGTTGCTGCCCGGCTGGTGGATCCTCACGTTGACGCTGAGCTGGGTCGCGATGAGGTGTCCGACCAGGTCACGTGCGTTGCCGGCACCGGAGTTCTCGGCGCCGTCGGGCTGCATGTGCCAGTCGATGTTCTCGACCAGCGCGCCGTACAGGTGGCCCTGGTGCATCGGCCGGGTGACGGTGAAGTCGGCGACGGCCCTCATCACCGCCTGGTGGGTCGCGGCGAGGCTCACCACCTGCTGCCGCAGCGTCGCGGGGTCGACGCCCCGGACCTGCCCGACCGCGGCGTAGAGACCGGTGGGGGAGGTCGGCGGTGCGGGCTGGCGGACCAGCACGTCCTCGTTGAGGTACCGCAGCTGCCGCAGCGTGTGGTTGACGTGGTCGGACGCCACGAGCCCGTGCGCCGCCACGACCTTCTGGTCCTTCTGGATACCCGCCTGCTGCCCGGTGAACGGCGCGGGCAGCGGTGCCGAGACGGCCGGGTTGAGCCGGTTCTTGGCCGGTGCGCCGAGCTGGGTCTCCATCTTCTTCGGCGGGGCCCACGTGGTCGTGGTCTGGCCGTTGGCGGGCGGCAGGAACGGCTCGACGACGGCGTGCGCGCCGGTGCTGAGCCGCTCGCGTTCGTCGGCGAACTTGGTGCCCGCCTTGGACGACTTGCCGTCGAAGAACCGCTCGCTCACGTTCGGCAGCGCGGTGTGCGACTGCGGCAGCTTGCCGTCCTTGATCAGCCCGTAGGCGATCCTGGAGAGGTCGGTGCCGGTGTCGCCCGCCACGAAGTCGGTCGTGAACGCCTGACCGCGCACCGGGTGCCGGTTGTTCTGAACGTCCACTCTGGCCCGTTCGGTGGCCTCTTCCATGTCCGCCGGGTCTTCCGGCGTGTGCAGCTTGGCGAGTTCCCTGGCGTAGAACCTGTTGAGCGACTGGCCGAGCTGCCCGAACTCCGCCTGGCCCTCGCCGAAGCGCACCGCCGGGTCCGCCAGCGGCACGAGCCCGTCGACGAACAGGTTCGGTTCCGGCGTGTAGGGCAGCAACGGGTGGATGGCCTGCTGGTTGCGGCGCGCGTGCATGTCCGCGTTGATCACGTGCTCGAACCGCTCGTGGAAGCCGGGTTCGCTCAACTTCTCGCGGTAGGCCTGCTTCTGCGCGTCCGTGGTCTTCGTGTCGCTGTTGATGCGCGCGAGGACGTCGGCGTGCAGCTGCTGCGGCGTGGCGGTGACGCGGTAGCCGCCACCGATCATCAACGGCCGTGACGGCTCCACGACGTCATCGCCGACCCTGCCGTCCACGAGCTGCGCGACGTGGTCGAAGACGTGCCCGCCCTGCCTGGTCCTGCGATCGCCCGCGTCGAAGTCCATGACCGACACGTACGGGTGCGTCCCGTTGGCCGCCAACGCGGTCACGGCGAACTCGTGCGCGTCGCTGTCGAGCGTCGCGTTGCGGGTGTCGCCGAACTTGAAGCCCTTCGGCCCGTGCGGCACGCTCACCAGTGCGATCGGCACCGCCTGACCGTTCACCACCGGCGTGGCGGCGGCGATGGCGGCGTCAATCTCCTGCTGCGTAGAGGCGTTCACACCGAGCACGAACGCCACACGGCCGTCCATGTTGTTGGTGTTGGCCATGACGCCGTTGACGACATTGCCGAGCTGGTCGAGCTCACCGGCTCGCACGATCATGCTGACCACGAACGACGGCGGTTCGTTGTTCGCGATGCTCTCCTGGGTGCGCCGCAGGTAGTTGTCGGCCGTGATCGGCGCGAGCGTCCTGCCGTTCGCCAGGTTCTGGAACGCCGCGTTGTGCACGCCGTTCTCGTTGACCAGCTGAACTTCGGCCTCACGGGCGCGCTTGGTGGGGTCCGCCTCGGGGTCGACGTCCATGTGCGTCGCGTCGCGCTTGGGCATGTTCGGTGCCGGCACGTCCTTCGGCTGGACGTCGGGACCGGACTGCGGCCGGTTGTGCGACTGCAGCGCCGTCATCCGGTCGTTGACGAGCTGGAGGTGACGGGGCTTGAGCCGCGCGTCCGGCCTGTCGATGCCCTGGGTCATGGGGGAGTTGTCGTCGACGACGCGTCCCTTGCCGTCCTGGTGCTGGAAGATCGGCTTCACGTCGCCGGTCTCCAGGTACTCGTCACGCAGGCCGAGGAAGTGCCCGACCTCGTGTGCGAGCCGCCGCGAGTCCGTGTTCGCGGGCCAGGTGAGCTGGTTGGCACGGCCCTGCGGGTCGTCGGTGACGTCGATCGTGGCGTGCGCGTCGGCCGGGTTGTCCGTGAACTCGACGGTGACGTGGAACTGCTCGCCGCTCGGCAGCCGGTAGCCCTGGTTGAACATCTCCTCGACGCCCGCGCGGGTGCGGTCCTGCACGTCGGCGGTGCCGTTGTTCAGGTGCAGCCGGACGGTGAAGTCGCGCACCGGCACGCCGTCGACGTCCATCACGCGGTTGTCGTAGGCGATCGGGCCGCGCCAGGCCTGCATCTTGATGCCGTGCGGGCCGACCTGCGTGGTGTTCAGGACACCGCCGTCCTCGCCGCGCACCCAGCTGCTCGCCGGGGTGGTGGCGCGGGCGTCCGCGATGGCCTGGGAGGACACCGGGTTGTGCGGGTCGAACCACGGTGCGCTGGTTTCCGTGCTGTGCAACGGGTTCGTGGTGGTGTCCGCCGGGGGAGTGGACGGTGCCGGGTCGTCGAGCGGGGTCTGCTGCGCCAGGTCGACCGCGTGGTTGTAGCCCTTGTCGTGGTTGAAGACGTTGCCGGCGAGCTTGCCGGGGTCCGCCTCGTACGCGGGCGTGTTGCCGATCGTGTCCCAGAGCTGGTGCGCCCAGCTCTCGTAGTTGGCGGCGCCACCCTCCTGCATGAACGCGTCGAGCTGCTCTGCCTCGATGACCGGCGCCTCGAACTGGGTGTTGAACGCCTTCGTCACCTCGTCCAGGCCGTAGAAGAACATCAGCCCGGAGACGTCGTCGGTCCTGGTGTGCAGCACGACCGACGCGCGCAGCAGGTTCAGACCCGCTTCGTGGTGGACGTACTTCTGCGGGTCTGACCGGAGCGCGGCCTCGACGGCCTTCATCTGCGGGGTGGCGTTCTCCATCGCGTGGTCGGTCAACGCGGCGAGCTGGAGCTCGGTCTCGGTCAGCTCAGGAGCGTTCGGCGGTGCGGGTTCGTTCGCGGGAGCCGGGTCGTCGTCGACCATGCCGTTGTCCTGCAACGTGGTCGTCAGCTCGGTGACCTTCACGTCGTCGAGCTCGACACCCAGGGCGTCACCGAGCACGGTCCTGTTGTCGGTGACGGCCTGCGTGAACCGGTCGGGGCTCACGCTGCCGGCGGGCAGGACCTGGGCGTCGCTGAGCACCTTGTGCACCCAGAACGCCTGGTTGGTCACGTCCGGGCCGGGATGCGGGTTGTCGGTGATGGTCGTTTGCAGCGAAGGCGCGCCGGTGAGGTCCGTCAGCGCGGTCTCCTGGGCGAAGTTCGTGCCGCGGTTGTAGCCCTTCTCGTGGTTGAAGACGTCGTCGGCGAGCTTGCCGGGGTTGTCCTGGTACGAGGGCGTGTTGCCGATCGTGTCCCACAGCTGGTGCGCCCAGCCGTCGAACGCGGTCCGGCTCTCCGGGGTGCTGAGGTCGCCGAACTGCTGCAGCTGCGCGGTTTCGATGATCGGACGGCCGAACTCGGCGTTGAACGCCCGTGCGACCGCCTCGACGCCGTGCCGCTGGATCAGGGTGGCGATGTCGTCGGTCTTCGTGTCGAGGACGACGGAGGCGCGGAGGAGGTCCAGGCCTGCCTCGTGGTCGAGGTAGGTGCCGGGGTTGGACCGCAGTTCCGTCTCGACCTGCTGGGCGAGGGGGGAGGCGTTCAGCATCGCGTCGGCGGTCAGGGCTTTGAGGTGGCTCGCCACGACGAGGCCGGGCACGCTGGTGGGTGCCTGGGACTCGGTGGACGGGGTCGGCGCGTCGGTGGCGGGTGTGCCGGTGCTGGGCGTGCCGGTGCTCGGCGCGTTGGGCGGCTGCGGTGCGGGACGCGTCTGCACGTCCCTGCTCGACGAACCGTTGCTGGGCGAGGGGGCGTTGCTGGGCGAGGACGCCGTGGTCGTCGACGGCGGCCGGTTGTAGTCGGCGATCTTGTCGTCGACGACGGCCTTCCTGTCCCACCACTGCTTCTGCTTGTCGTCCGCCGCCCGCCGCGCGTCGTCGAGCTTGGTCTCCGCGTCCTTGATGCGGGCTTCCTGCGCCGCACGGTCCGCGTCGAGCTTCGCCACGGCCTCCTGGTACCGGGTCTCCGCGTCGGTGCGGGCCGCATCGGCTTCAGCCACGACCTCCTGCTGCGCGGCGAGTGCCTCACGGCGCGACGTGACCTCTTCACGCTGCACGACCAGGTCGGCCTCGGCCTCGGCGAGCTGTTGCTGCGCCTGGCTCAAGGCCGCTCCGGTAGAAGCTGCCTCGGCTTCGGCCGTCTGCAACGCGGCCTGAGCGTCGGCGTGGGCCTGACGGGCCGCGTCGACCTGCCCGGACAGGCCAGGAGCGTCGGGCGTCCTCGTCAGCTGGTTCTCCAGCGACCGCACCGCCTGCGCCCTGGTGTCCACCTCGGCGCGAGCGTTGTCGACCTCGAACTGCGCGCTCAAGGCCACGACGCTGAGGCCGCTGACCCGAGGAGTCAGGTCGGCGACGGTCTCCAGCGTCCGTGCGGCTTCCGCACGTGCCGTCTCGGCTCGCGCCTCCAGCGGCGGAAGCTTGGCCTGCTCGTCCAGGTGCTTCTCGATCGCCGCGTTGTAGTCGATCTGGACCCTCGTGAAGTCCGAGTCGTTGCGGGCGAGCGCAGCCGCGGCCGCGTTGATCACCTGCTGGGCGTCGTGGCGGGCCGTGTCGACCGCGACCTCCGCGGTCCGCCAGTCGTCCGCGGCCTTCTTGACGTCGGCCTGCGCGTCCGTCAGGTCCGCGCCGAACTCGTGGCCCAGCACGGTTTGCGCGTCCGTCGCCTGCATCCGGACGGCGGCCGAGTTCGGCACGGACAGGTCGACGACGGCGGTCTTCCCGCCGATCGTCGCGACCACGCGGTACTCGACGCCGAACTGGACGAGTCCGGTGGTGGCCTTCGGCTTGAGGTTGTTGGTCTTGTTGTCGGTCGGGCCGCCGGAGTTCGCGGTGGCGTCCTCGGCGGCGTGACGCAGCTCGACACCGCTCACGCCGACGCTGACGTTGTCCTTCGGGTCCGTGTTCTGCTTGATGCCGGCGCCACCGGTCGCGAGACCGACGGACACGTCACCGCTCTCGGTGACCTTCGCCTCGCCGCTGGTCGAGGTGACCTGCGACTTCGGGTTCTCCAGCGCCACGTTGTCGCTGAGCGAGCCCAGCGACGGGTCCACCAGCTTCGCGTAGACCTTGACGTCCGCGTCCTGACCGAACGTCAGCGCGGCCTCGTGCAGGCCCGGCACGGTCAGCGGACCGGACAGCATGCCCGGCAGGTGCGGCTGGAGGTTCTCCGGGCTGAGCGTGGCCAGCAGGCTGTTCAACGCGCCGGTGCCCTTACCGGTCAGGCCCTTGCCCGCACCCGCGTCCTTCAGCGCCTGGAGCGTCGCGGCGCGCAGGTCCTTGGCGCCGCGCAGGTTCTCGACCGACGCGCTCGGCGGCAACGTGGCCGGGCTGCCGTTCTGCTGCCACTGCGAAGCGGCCTGCGCAGAGCCCTGGTCCGCGGTGCGGGTGTGGATCTGGGTCCAGTACGGCTTCGGGTTGGCGTGCCCCGCGACCTTCTGGTTGTCCGCGTGCAGCCGGACCGTCATCTCCTGCGGGCCGCTCGGCGCCGTCGCTACGACCTTGTCGCCCTTCTCGACGACGAGCTCGAACTCGATCGGCACGGTGTAGCGCGCCGCCGGTCCGCTCGCGCCGCGGTACTGGCTGAACTGGTCGGTCGTCGACGTGGTGACCGAGCTGCTCTTCGACTGCCCGACGTTGGCCGCCACGGCCGCGCCGACGGTGCCGGAGACGTTCGGGTTCGCGCTGCCGGGCGCGGCGAGGCCGGGAGCCTTGAGGCCAAGAGCCCAGCCGGTGCCGCGGCCCTGGCTGTCGGCGACCTTCTGCGAACCGGACAGCGTCGACTCCATCTCGACGCCGTCGTTCACGACCTCCTGGAACTTCGGCGTGTCCGCCTTGGCCCGCAACGTGATCTGGAACGAGTCCTTGCCGAACGTGCCGGGCTGGTGCACGAGCAACGGCACACCGCCGTCCATGGCGCTGTCGATCATCGCCTTGACGCTGGCGGGCGAGCTGAAGTCGACCAGGCGCTGGAGGTTGCTCATCGAGTCCTTGAGCACCGAGTCCGGCAGCAGCGGGTCCCCGAACCTCTTGGCGGTCTTGGCGTTGACGTCCTCGGTCAGCTTCGAGACCACGTTCGACAGGTCCGGCACGGACTCCACGACGGACAGTCCGAGCGCGCCGGGCTGGTCCTTCACGATGGTCGACGGCGGCGCCATCTTCGGGAAGTCGGGCTTGGGCACGTTCGGCTTGACGTCGGGCAGCAGCCCCATGTCCCGCGCGACGTCCTCCGTCACGCGCACGAACACCGACTTCGGCAACGTGACCGTCGCGCCCTCGGCCTTCGGCGTACCGCCGTGCAGGAAGTTCGTCGCACGGCTCTCGCCGACCACCGTGACGTCCGCGTCGAGCTGCACCAGCACGGTGCGGCCACCCGACGGCGTCACGAAGTTGCGGTCGACGCTGCCGCCGACCTCGGTGGACGACGACTTCGAGTCCGACCACGGCGTGACCTTGCCGGCCACTGCGACACCACCGGAACCGCTGGTGGGAGCGGGCGATCCCGTCACGTTCGGCTTGACAGGGACGTTGATGCCGCCGGTGATGTCGACCGAGCGGCTGGTCGAGGACGTCTGACCCGCCTTGTAGCCGCCGGTGTTGGCGTTCTCGGTACCTGTGTTGTCCGAAATGGACACGATCTTGGGGTTGCTCAGCCCGAACCTGACGCCGATCGCGCCGGTACGGTCGGTCATCCGCCGGTCGTACTTGAGGCCCTGTTCCCCGATGCCGGTCTCGGTCAGGGTGCGCAGGTTCGCCTTGATGTTCTCCGGGGAGAACATCTTGTCGATCTGGGCCCGTGACGCGGTGCCCGGCACGGTCAGCGCGGAGTCGCCGCCCGCCGCGCGGTTGAGCGCGTCGATGGCCTGGTCGCGCAGCGCTGTCGTGTTGGCGACGGCCTCGACGTGCAGGAAGTCCGGCGACTTCTCCTTCGGCCTGGTGCTCAGGAGCTCCTTGACCGTCGGTGCGTCCTTGAGCTTGCGCAGCTCCGGGTCACCGGGCTTGAACCCGCTGCCGGGGTCGTTGTCCAAAGTGGAGCTGTCGGACACCCACAGGTTGACCCCGCCCTTGATGGGCTCGAGGTCACCGGTGCCCGTCTTGGCCACCGTGTTCTGCTCGGGGGAGTGGAAACCCGGCGCGCCGGGAACGATGCGCCGCACCCACGCCCGTGGCCGGGTGAACGTGGTGATCTCGACGTCGAACTCCACGTCGTGCCGGAACACCTGGGCGTTCGGGCTGCCGGCGTTGAGCGAGGTGCTGTTGACCGTCGGACCGGCGGCGGTCTTGTCCGACCACCCGTGGTTGTACTTCACGCCGAACTGCGGCGTCGGCGTGAGCGAGGCGACGCTGGTCTTGGCAGGGATCGTCACCTTGCCCTCGACACCACCGCTCCAGCCCTTGCTGGTCGTCGTGGACGCGTCGAGCTTCGGACCGGTCGACGACGCGTCACGGATGTTGCGCGCGTCGGCCTGGCCGAGGTGCTGCGGGTTCGTCAGCTTCGCCTTGACGGTGACGTTGACGTAGGTGTTGCTGGTCGTGCCGCTGTTCTTCAGCTGCACCTGGACGCCCGGTCCCATCAGGCTGTCCATGTTCGTCTTCAACGCCGCCGGGGAGAGCTGCGAGGTCAGCTTGCGCTGGTTCGCGAGCTGCTCGGCGACGTCGGCGAAGCTCTTGCCCTTGCTGCTGCGCGGGTTCGCGTTCGGGTCGTTCCAGCTCGGCAGGAACTTCTCGAAACCGGGGACCTTGCGCAGCGCGTCCTCGACCTGGCCCTGGACCTGCGCCGCCGCCTCGAACTCGCCGACCTTGGCGTTGCCCGCGGCGATCGCGTCGGCCAGGTACGGCGGCGCGAACTTGGTGCCCGCGGTGGCCGGGTCGACGGTGGAGTTCCTGGTGCCGTCCGGGGTGGGCAGGCCGAGAGCGCCGGCCTCCGGCAGCCCCACACGCATGTACGTGGTGACGGGGACCTTCACGCTGTCCCCGCTGGGCGTGCGGACCTCGACCTCGGCGGTCACCTTGTACAGACCGGTGTCGCCCTTGATCTGGATGCCGCTCTTGTGGCTCGTGTTGATGCCCGCGTTGACGCTCTCCGCGACGGTCGCGCTGTACCCGACCGTGGCGCCGACCTGGCCGCCGACCGCGTTGGGCACGCCGATGTTGCCGCCGAACCCGGCCGTGACACCGCCACCGGACTTCGTCGTCGAGGACACACCACTGCTGTGCGACGCGGTGTCGTGCAGGCGCAGCACCGAACTGTTGTGCGTGCCCACCAGTTCCGCGGTCTGCAGCTTGGCGGTCATCTGGACCGCGGCGCCCTTGCTCGCGTGCGGGCTGAGCAGGTCCGGCGACGTGACGTAGGCGCCGCCGAGCATCGCGCCGAGGTTGTTGCGGATCTCGGTGGGGCTCAGGAAGTTCTGCAACGCCTCGCGGCCGGGTGCGCCGACCTTCGTGATCGACGGGTGCAGCTTCGCCGCGACGTCGTTGAACGCCTTCTTCTGGTTGTCGACCGACACGGCCTCGGGGGCGGGGTGCTCGAGCTTCGCGCCCCACTGGGCGTCCGGTGGCGTGACCGCCGCGGAGGTGTTGCCGGAACTGGTGATCGTCGCCAGGTCGTTCGGGATCTGGAGCGTGACGTCGGTGCCCGTGTTGACCGGGTCGAGGGTGCGGACGGTGCCGTTGGCGGCAGTGAGGGTGATGTCGTACAAGACCTGCACGGTCGCCTGGGTCGAGCCCTCGCCCGCGCGGATCGCCCGCTGGTCGGTGAGGGACGACGAGGTGCTCTGCGACTGCGCCGGCGTGGCCAGCTGTGCCTTGCCGCCGAGCGAGCCGTACGGACCCATCGCGACACCGGCCGTGGCCGAGCCGCCGATGTCGTTGGCCGTGGCGACGGTGTGCGTCGTCGCCGACGAGTTGCCCGACTGCGTGACCGCGTCGACCTTGACGTGCGGCGCGTCCACCGGGGCCGTGTCGGTCTGCGCCTGCATCGTGGCGCGGACGTTCGCCTCGTACGAGGTGTTGCCGATCTTGACCTGGAAGTTGCGTCCGCCGTCGAGGAACGACTCGAAGTCGCCCTTGAGCGCCTGCTGGATGCGGGCGGCGTCGTTGGGCTTGAGGTTCGGGATCGCGCCGGTGACGTTCTCGGCGCCGCGCACGTCCGTCGGCGCGATCGTGCCCAGCGCCTTGTTGTCCTGGAAGAACGACGGCAGGTTCTGCGTGCCCGGCATGACCTGGCCGACCGCGGGCGGCGCCACGGTGGTCATCGGGATGACCGGGTTCGGCGTCGGCGGTGCGGGGCGCGTCTGCACCTCGGGTGCCGAACGGGTGCTGGGACCGGGGTCGTGCGGGGTGAAGCTGGTCTTGCCGTTCGGGTTCGGGGTCGCGTCGAGTTCCAGTGGTGGCGGGAAAACCGGCTTCTTCTTCTCGAAGAACGGCTCGACGGTCTTGACGCCGTCCGGGCCGTGGATCGTGATCGGCCGGCCGATCTCGGTCGCGAGCAGCTTGACGGCCAGTTCCTCCGCCTTGGCCGCCTTGGCGTTGTCGGCCTTCTGCTCGGCGGCGTTCTCCTGCGCGTGGGCGTCGGCCTCGGCGTCGGTGATCGGCGTCCAGTCGGGGTCTGTCGTGGTGTTGTCGACCTCGACGTCGCCGCTGCCCGGATTGAAGTGCGCGGGGATCTTCGTCTGCGGCGTCGGCCCCGGCTCGATGAGCGCGTTGACCAGGTGGCTGTTGTGGAGACCGTGTTCCTGGCGGAAGTTCGCGATCTGCGTGGTGATCGCGGGGGAGGCGGTCGAGCCCTTCTGGATCGCGCCGGTCCGCAGGTCCGCCGCCGACTTGATCTGCGGGCTCTTGCCCTTCTTGGAGGGGCCGGGCTGGCTGGTCAGGGCGTCGTGCACGGCGTTGAACAGACCGTCGGGCCTCGGGTCCGCCGCGATGGGCAGGACGCCGTGCTCCAGCGTGCCGAACGTGCGGGTCACGTTGCTCGTGTTGGCCGACATGGCCAGGTTGAGCATCGCGGCCATCTTGTGCTGCTTGGCCGACGCGTCGATGTGCTGGACGTCGGCCTCTGTCTTGACCGGGGCCTTCCCGTCGACCTTCTCCTTCTTCGGCGGGTAGACGGTGGTGGGGTCGGTCTGCGGGTCGATGCCCATCGTCCCGTGACCGGGGATCTGCGCGGAAACGGCCTGGTTGAGGGAGTTCTTGTCCTCCCAGCCGAGCTTGAGCGCGTCCAGGTTCGACGGGGTCCAGCCGCCGGTGGAGCCCGTGTGGACGCGCTTGCCGGTGTCGGGATCGACGCCGTAGGTGTGCTCGATCTTCTGCTGCGCCTCGCGCTGCTGGTGCGGCTTGTTCTTGGCGTTCGGCGTGCCGTCCTTGTTCGGCTTCTTGTCCCCGAACTCGTCGCGGATCTTCGCGCCGGAGACGTCGGCCTTGGCCGCCCGGTCGGCGTTCGGGTCGCTGGAGTTGGGGTCACCGCCGTACATGCGGTTCGTCACCGAGGTGAGGGCGACGTGCGACTGCGGCCACGACTTGCCCTCGGACTTGGCGAAGCCGAGCGCGAGACGGGACAGGTCGGTACCGACCGCGCCGTCCACGAAGTCGCTCGTGAAGTTCTCGCCGCGCAACGGGTTGCGGTTGGTCTGCAGGTCGACGTCGATGCCGGAGTCCGGGCTGGTGCCGTGGATGTCGGCGAGCTCCTTGCCCGCGAACTCGTTGATCGACTGGCTGAGGTCGCCGAACTCGTTGCCGCCGTCGCTGAACTTCACGTCGGGGTCGACGACCGCCACGGCCGCGTCCATGAACAGGTTCGGCTCCGGCGAGTACGGCAGCAGGGGAGCCGAGTCCTTCTGGCGGTTGCGCGCGTCCATGTCGTCGCGCATGGCCTGCTCGAACTTCGCGACGAACTCTTCTGGCTTCGCGAGCTGCTTCTCCGCGGTCTTGAGCTTGTCGAGGTCGGCCTGGTCGTCCTTGGTGAGCTTGGGCTTGCTGTTGATCTTGTCGCGTTCGGAGGCGAT
Organism: Lentzea rhizosphaerae; assembly: GCF_042649515.1. Lineage (NCBI taxonomy): Bacteria > Bacillati > Actinomycetota > Actinomycetes > Pseudonocardiales > Pseudonocardiaceae > Lentzea > Lentzea rhizosphaerae. Next base: position 29,156 of record NZ_JBHRZI010000036.1, read on the forward strand.
CCGCTGCCGGGTGTCGTCGACCAGCTTCTGCGGGTCGCCGACGCGGTAGCCGCCGGAGTACAGCAGCGGGCGGATCGGGCCGGCGCCCGGCGGGTTCAGCGACTCGGTGAAGTGGGTGAAGACGTCCTTCTGCCCGCCGGTCACCTGACGCGAGCCGGTGTCGAAGTCCTGGAACGAGATGTACGGGTGGGTGTTCTTGCCGCCGAGCGCGCCGATGGCGAACGTCGTGGCAGGGCTGTGCATCGTGCCGTTGCGCATGCGGCCGAAGGGGAAGCCGTCCTTCGGGTCGAACGTCGGCAGCGGCACCAGCGCGACCGGTTCCTTGCGGCCGGCGACCGCGTTGTTCGCGGACTCGATGTTGGTGGCCATCTGCGGGCCGGAACCGTTGGGGCCGTTGACACCGACGACGAACACCATGTCCTTGCCGATGGGCCCGGCGTCCTTGGTGATGGAGTCGATGACCGCGTTGATGTTGCCCACGTCGTTGTGGCTCACGATCATGTTGACCACGAACGACGGTCGTTTTTCGCCCTCGACGCTCTCCTTGAGCTTGGCGAGGTAGTTGTCCTTGGTGGGCAGGTCGATGTCGCCGTTGGCGAGCTGGGCGAACGCCGGGTTGTAGGAGAAGTTGACGTCGCCGAGGGACAGCGTGTCGAACTGGTCGGCGAGGTTGTCCAGCTGGCTGTCGTTCATGTCGACGTCGCCGTCCGGCTGGGTGTTCTCGTCGACGTCCATCGAGGAGTCGTCCACAGTGGACGCTTCCCCGTCGTTCTTCGGCTTCTTGGTGACCGGTTCGGGCTCGGCGTCGCTGTCGCTGTCCTCTTCGAACGGGCGCTTGTCCGGCATCGGCCGCGTGTCGGCGTCGGGCCGCGTGTCGGTGCTGGTGTTCGGGTTCGCGGGTGGCGGTACGGTGGCCGGGCCGGCCGGCTCGATCCTCGTGTCGGGCACCATCACCTGGCTGTTGGCGGTGCGTTCGACCAGCCAGAGGTGACGGGGCCGCAGACCGGGGTCGGGTCCGTGGACGTCGCTGCCCATCATGCCGCCGTCGTCCTTGTGGACGCCGGAGTTCGTGTCGTGCTGCTGGAAGACGCGGCTCGAATCGCTGTACTCGTCGGGAATTCCGAGGTAGTGCAGCGTCTCGTGGGCGAGAACCTCAGGGCTGGTGTCGGGGTTCCAGTGCGTCTGGTCGACGTTGGGGTTGTCCGGGTCGACCTTGATGCTGGTGTGCGCGTCCGCCTTGTTGTCGGTGAACTCGAGGTTGAGGTGGAACTGGTCACCGCTGGGCAGCCGGTAGCCCTGGTTGAGCAGGTTGTTGACGCCGTTGGTGGCGTTCTCCTTGACCTGCGCGATCACGTCCGGATCGACGTTCGCCGCCGGATCGACGTGCACCTTGACGGTGTACTCCTGCACGAAGTTGCCGGGGCTCGTCTCGATGCGGCGCAGGTCGTAGTTGATCAGGCCCTGGTAGGACTTGATGTTCGACGGCGTCGAGTCGGTGCGGACGTCGTGGACGACGACGTCGACGGTCCGCACGTTGGTGTCGTCCCTGCGATCGGCCCACGTGCTGCGGTCAGCCGGGTCCTTGGGCGCGAACCAGTCAGCGGTCTTCGCGGGGTCGTGCCGCCACGACTCGTCGGTGATGACGTCCTTGCCGTGGTGCGACTCGGGCGTCGGCGGCTCCAGCTTCGGTGGTGCGCCGCCGCTCTTGACGTCCTTGGGCGTGCCGTCGCTCGGTGCGGGACGGGTGTCGGTCGACCTGTCGAGCTGGCTCTCGCTCTCCGGCGTGACCCACTCGATCCCGTTCCACTGGTTCTTGACGTCGGGGTCGAACATCGCCTCGAAGTCGGTCTTGCCGATCGCGGGCACGTCCGTCGGCATGTACCCCGGGTTGTACCCGAGGTTGAGGCCGTCGTGGTCCATCGCGACCTGGCCGATGAGCCCGATCTGCGGCGACAGCCCGTTGTCGGCGAGCGCGTTCGGCCCGGAGACGTCCGGAGCCTGCTCCTTGAGCGTGCGGAGGAAGTCCGGCGAGCTCTTCTTGTCCGCGAGTGGAACGTCCTTGGGCCCCACGCGATCGACGAGGGTGTCGAACTTCTGCGGGATGACCTCGGCGAACTTGTTGATCAGCGCCCCGTCCGGCGGCGTGACGATGAACGCGTTGCCGAGCTCACCCTTCTTCCACTGGGCGTCGGCGGCGTTCTGGACGTTCTCGGGGGTGAGCTGAGCGTCACCGGTGGCTTTCTGGACGCTGCTGGTGTCCCTGAGACGTGGCCCGATCACCGGCACGTCGGTCGGGTGCATCTTCATGTCGCCGATGTTGTCCAGCGACAACGACCCTGGCTTGATGTCGACGTCGACGTACACGCCACCGTTCTTGGCCAGCACCGCGTACCGGGCGATGTCCGACGCGAGGTTGTAGGCCTTCGCGTCAGAACTCTGCGCGGCCGCGTAGACGTCCTTGAGCGTCGTGTTGTTCTTGGTGGGCGGCGTCTTGTCCGAGAGTTCGTCGACGAGCTTGTCCACATCGGACTTGATGTCGATGCCGGCGTCTTTCAGCTGTTTTACGACCGCGGGGTCCCACTTCGCGCTGGACCCGTCGGTCCACAGGGTGGCCTTCCACCCGTTGTTCTCGTTGGTCTGCGCGGCCCACTCGAGCATGCCGTTGACCGACTCAGGCGACGGCGTGTCGCCGAACCAGGCGAAGTGCAGCTGCTTGGGGACGTCGACCTTGCCGGCGTCACGCTTGTTCGCGACGGCTTGGTCGTAGTGCGCTTGGAGGTCGGCGGCGGCCTTTGCACCGCCCTCGGTGTTCTTGAGGCGATTGATGAGGATGCGCGCGGTGGCGGGCTTGCCGTCGTTGACCGCGGTGTCGATCTGGGTCTTGACGGCCTCCACGTCGATGTTCTTGGGGTTGGGGTTCTTGAGGAGGTCGGTCCACGGGTTGGGCGGGGCGGTGGATGCCGGGGCCGGTGCGGGGTTGGGGTTCGGATTTGGGGCGGGGGTCGGGTTTGGTGCTGCGGGGGGCTTGTTGAAGAGGCCCTTGATGAAGTTGATGCCGAGGTACTTCTTGATGGCGGCCCGCTTCTTGCCCTTGCCGCCGTCGGGGCGTGGCTGGGCCTGGAAGTTCGAGGCCGCCGGGTGGGAGCGCGGGACGACGTTGGGGTTGGGGTTCGCGCTGGGGGCTGGGGTCGGGTTCGGGGCTGGAGCTGGGGTGACCAGCGGGGGTGCCACGACGAGGTCGGGTGCGGCGGTCGTGGTGGTGTTCGGGGTTGGAGTGGGGTTGGGCTGGGGGTTGGCGCCGCCGGGGGCCGGTCGTGTTTGGACGGTCGGCGTGTTGGGGCTCGGGCTCGGGGTGTTCGCGGGCGGGACGTCGGTGCCCGGCACGTTGGTCGGCGTGTTCGGGGACGGCGTGTTGACCGGTGGCGTGTTGACGGGCGGCGCCGGAGCGGGACGCGTCTGCGCGGGCGGCGGCGTGTTCGTGTCCGGGGTGGGCTTCGCCTGGCCGGGGGTGGTGTCCGGCTTGGGGGTGTTCGGGTTCGGCTGGACGTCCGGCGTCGGCTTGGCCTGAACCGGCGGCGTGTTCGACGGCGGGACGTTGGCCGGCGGCACGTTGGCAGCAGGGTTCGCCGACGGAACGTTGGCCGGCGGCACGTTGGTCGCGGGGTTCGGCGACGGCGCGTTGACGCTCGGGTTCGGCGATGGCGCGTTGGCCGGCGGCGTGTTCGTGCTCGGTGCGTTGGCCGGCGGGGTGTTCGGGCTCGGCGGGTTGACCGAGGGCGCGCTGGTGCTCGGCGTGTTCACCGGTGGCACGTTCGTCGGCGGGGCCGGGCGCGTCTGTGCGGGTGGCGTGTCGGCCTTCGGCGTTGCCGGAGTCGGCGTGGTGTCCGGCTTCGGTGCCGGAGTGGTCGGCGGCGGCGTGTTCGTCGCCGGGGCAGGGGTCGGCGTGTTGGCCGGCGGCACGTTCGGCGCGGGCGGCGGGACGTTCGGTGCCGGGCGCGTCTGCGCGGGCGCGGTGTCCGCTTTGGGAGCAGGGGACGGCGCGGGCGGTGGGGTGGGTGCCGGGCGCGACTGTGGTGGGGGTGTGGTGGTGGAGGACGGTTGTGGGGTCAGCGGGGTTGGCTTCGGGGCAGGCGGGGGCGTTGAGGGTGAGGTGCCCGGAGCCCTCGTGATGGTGTTGTCCGGGGTTGGAGGCTTGGGGGCGTCGAACACGCCCTTGCCAGCTCCTGTGCCGAACTTGCTGCCGCCCCTCTCGCCGCCGGTGGCTCCTGGGGTTGCGCCTGGAGCCATGGGCGGGGCCATGCCTGGGCTGGCCGCGGGGGAGGTTGTTGGAGAGGTCGGTGGGGCGATGCCGCCGCGTGGGGCCGTGGTCGAGGGTGGGGTCACGGCGCTTTGCGGGCCCGGTGTGGACGGGGCTGCGTTGCCTGGGACGCCCGGTTTGGCCGCACCTGGCGTCGAGCTGCCGGGCACGCCACTACCCGGAACGCCGCTGCCGGGCACGCCGCTGGTGGGCGCACCCGGAACACCAGCGCCCGGCTTCGGGGCGGGCGGGGGCGTTGAGGTCGAGCTCGGCGGCGCCTTGGTGATCGTGCTGTCAGGCGTGCCGGGCTTGGGCGCGTCGAACAGGCCCTTGCCGCTGCCCGCGCCGAACTTGCTGCCGCCCCGTTCGCCACCAGCGGCCCCCGGGGTTGCGCCTGGAGCCATGGGAGGCGCCATGCCCGGTGACATTCCGGGTGGGGTGGTGCCGCGCGAAGGTGACGTCACGGCGTTCTGCGGGCCGGGTGGGGTCACGCCGGGTTTGGTGCCCGCGGTCGAACCCGGAGTTGAACCCGGGGTGGTGCCGGGCAGGGTCGGGATGCCGGTGCCCTTGCCGCCACCGCCGGGCGTTCCCGGCGACTTCGGGGTCGAGGAACCTGGCGTGCCGCCGATGACCGGAGGCGCCACGGGACCGACGCCGCCAGGGCCCTTCGGAATGCCGGTGCCGACGGGTCCGGCACCACCCTTGATGTTCGGTGTGGCTCCGACCGACGGGCCGCCAGGCGTCTTCACCCCACCGGTCCCGACAGGTCCGGTGCCGCCCTTGATGTTGGGCGCGACCCCGACCGACGGTCCACCGGGCGTGTTCACCGCACCGCCACCGAGAGGTCCGGCGCCGCCCTTGATGTTGGGCACGGCCCCCACCGACGGACCGCCAGGCGTCTTCACCCCGCTGCCACCAACAGGTCCGGTGCCGCCCTTGATGTTCGGCGCGGCCCCCACCGACGGACCACCAGGCGTCTTCACGCCGCCGCTGCCGACAGGTCCCGTGCCGCCCTTGATGTTCGGCGCGGTGGAGACCTTCGGCCCGCCCTGGACGTTGCTGCCCTTGGTGCCGCCCGTGCCACCGGCGATCGTGCCCGGCCCGGACACCTTGGGGCCGTCCTGCTTGGCGCCGCCGAGCGTGGTTCCCGCCGAACCGGGTGGCGGCTTGGCCGTGGTGCTGGTGTCGAACGACTTGAAGTTGGTGCCCTGGCTGGTGTCGGTGTTGACGGCGGTCTGGTGCGTGGCCTTGATGCCCGACTGGACGTCGTTGAACGCCTTGGCTCCCTTGTCGGCCTGAGCGACGGCGTTGTCGTTGGACGCGTTCAGCGCCGGCACCGCGAACAGGCCGATGGGGCCCAGCGCGTTGCCGCTGAAGTTCAGGCCCCGCAGGCCGCTGGAGATGCTCGCCAGCCGGGACCCCAGGTCGCCCGCCTTGTTCTGCAACCCCTGCATCGAGGAGTCGCTCATGGAGAAGCCGGTGTTGCCGGTGGGGCCGCCCCCACCGGTTCCGGTGGGGGGCGGCGCCGAGGGGGTCGGGTTCGGCGCCGGGTTCGGGTTCGGCGACGGGTTGGGATTGACGTTCCCCTTGGCCATGAGCGGCGATTCTCCAGTGCTGCGTCAGAACAAGGCGGGATCGGGATCCCGGCTGTTGGCTGGACTTACTCCGTCGGCCTGGTGGAGCGTTCGTGCACGACGGTCGGGCGCAGCGGCGTGGCGGCGGCACCGCCTCCCGCCTCGTACGCCGGGCGGAGCGGCTCGCTCGCCATGAGCGGGTTCACGGCCTCGTGGACGGGCTCGGCCTCGGCCCGCGCGTAGACCGGCTGCATCGGCTCGAGGGCCTCGTACGCGTGGGACATCTGCGTCCGCGCCATCGGCTCGTAACCAGAGGGCTCCGTAGGCTCGCTGTACGCCTCACTCATCTCGAACGGCTGCACGACCTGGTGAACCGGCGAGGCCGCGGTCATGCTCACGCCCGAGACCATCGTCGCGTCCTGGGCAGCGGGGGCGTTGAAATGGGTGGCCGTCACGGCCTCCACCCGGTGCATCGGCTGCATCGGCTCGACGGCGTCCATCCGCCTGAGCGCGTGCATCGGCTCCACGGCTGCCTCCGCGCGCAGAGTCGCGTGCATCGGCTCCACCGGGGCGTCCATCCGCCTGAGGGCCTGCATCGGCTCCACCGGGGCGTCCGGCCGCCTGAGTGCCTGCATCGGCTCGGCCGCGTCCATCTGCACGGTGCCCACTCGGGCGTGTGGCGCCTCGAACGCACTCGCCTGCACCGTGCCGACACGGGCGTTGGCGAGCGTCTCCGGGGTGCTACCGCCGCTCTGGCCGCCCGACTGGTTCTTCTGGACCGCCTCGTCGATCTTCTTGTCGACGTCCTTCGAGGCCTTGTAGCCCTCGTAGGAGATCTCGGCGACGTCGGCGGTGTTCTCGAAGCGCTCCCAGCCCTTGCTGATCTTGGCCATGATGCCGTCGAGGTCGCCGATCCGCTTCATCTGACGGCCCAGCGCCGCCACCACGCGGGCGACGCGCGAGGCGATGTTCGTGCCCAGCGCGACCGCCTTGCCGACCGCGAAGCCGAGGAAGGCCGGGATCGAGGCGCCGAACGTCGGGATCATGGCGGCGGCCGCGAGGATGGCACCACCGATCAGCGAACCGATCAGCTGCGCGATCAGGTCGCGGACGATGTCGCGCAGCACGGTGACCAGCATGCCCATGATCGCGACGATCTTGGCCTTGGTCTCGACGGCCTGTGCGAGCTCGTCGAGCTCCTGGCCCATGCCGTCCATGCTCCGCTTGAACGCCTCGGAGGACGCGCCGGTCCAGCCGTCGAACGTCGCGAGCCCGCTCTTGTGGTCCTCGGCCAGCACGCGCAGCTCGGCCGCACGGGCCTTGTTCGCCTCGACGTTGGCCTGGATCTCCTCCGGGTTGCCCATCAGCTGGTTCAGGGCGTCGCGGAGGAACGACACGTGCTCGATCAGCCAGCCGACACCGGCGCCGATGATGCTGCCCAGCGGGTCGATCGCCAGCATCACCGTGGCCGACGCCGCACCGATCGCGTTGAACGTGATGTCCAGCGCCTTCTCGGTTTCCGACTCGGCGTCCTTGCCGATGCCGTCGATGAGGCTGCCGTAGGCCTCGATGAACAGCGAGCCCTTGAGCTTGTTCTCCTCGGTGATCTTCATCCCCGGAGGAGAGGGGAGTGGAGTTTCAGGCGCGGTCATCGATGTTCCTCACCAGGGCTGGTTGTCGTCGTCTTCGTCGTCGTCCGCGCGTCGTCGTCCACGCACGGGCGCCGCCTGCGGGGCCGCCGCGGGGCGGCTCACCGGCGGGGGAGCAGGCGCGGGGGCCGGCTCGTCGTCGATCTCGTCGTAGGTGTCGGTGGTCTCCTCGGCGTCCTCGTCGTCCGGGATCGCGTCCGACACCATCTGGTAGGCCTCGGTGCCCTCGCCCAGCGGCTTGAAGATCTCGAGGACCTTCTCCGCCGCCTGCTTCTGGGCCTGCCGCGCGGTTTCCAGGATCACCGCGGTCAGCTTGGCCACGCCCAGCTCGACCGCCCGGTGACCGAGAACGAGGTTCTGCAGGCCGCCGTTGGGGCCCACGGTCACCGTCACCGAGCCGTCCCTCGACTTCACGGTCGCGGTGGACGCCGCGAAGTTCTCCTGCAGGTCCTCCGACTTCTTCTTCAGGTCGGCCAGCTTGGCCTCGTACTCCTCGACCCACTGAGTGGGGTTCGCGGGATTCACACGGTCCTCCGGCGGCGGTGGTTCAACTGCGAACGCGTCGGATCACGCGAGCACAGCGTCGATTCGGGTGGCGATGCGGTCGTTGTCGGTCGGCGAGAGGCTCAGCCAGCCGTCCGAGTTGACCATCAGGTAGCGGCCCTGGTGGGTGTCGAACCAGTTGATCACGACACCGGAGCGCTGCTTGCCCAGGGTGACGCCGAACTGGCCGCCGGCGACGCGGTTGGCTGCGAGCTCGTCGAACTGCCGCGCGTCCTGAGCGGACAGACCGGCCTGCTGCAGCGCCTGCCGGTCGTCGATCTCGCCGTCGCCCCACGGGTCGCCGGAGTCGTCCTGCTGCTCGGCCTCCTGCAGGGCGATGGCGTCCTGCAACGTCTCGACCCGCACGTTCACCGCCGTGCCGGGGCCGGGTTCGCCGTCGGGCAGCACCCTGACGATCTCGCGGGCGATGCCGGTCTCCCGGATCGCCAGCAGCCCCACGCGGTCGTCGTCGATGATCGCGAGGACGGCCCGCTCGCCGTTGGAGACGGCGAGCGCGCGCACAGTGCGGTCGAGGCCGGCGACCGCGTCGACGGACACGTCGTGCTCGTCGAGCAGTCGCAGGTGGTCCGCGAGCCGCTGGTCGTCGGCCAGGCCGCGGGCGCGCAGCTCGTCGAGCGTCTTCTCCCGCAGCACCCGGCGGTCCTGCTCGGTGTCACCCTCGCTCGGCACGTCCAGCGGATAGGGCATCCGGCCGAGCCGCAGCTCGTGCCACAGGACGTCGAACTCGCGTGGCGAGAGCAGGAACTCGGGAGTGATCACGACGCGTCAGGCCCCTTCTTCTTGGGCTTCGCGCCGCCGATCACCGACGGGGGCAGGTTCTCGCCGGGAACGTCGAACAGGTCGCCGCCCATGATGTAGCTGGCGGAACGGTGTTCCTTGTCCTCGTCGCCCTTGCCACCGGCACCGGGAGCACCACCCATCGGCGCGCCCGCACCCATGCCGGCACCGGCCGCGGCCGCGCCACCGGGACCGGTCATGCCCATCGGCATGCCGCCACGAGCACCCTGCACACCGGCCGTGCCACCAGGCTGCATCGCGCCACCCGCACCGCCGGCGCCACCCGCACCGCCACCGAACGCACCGGCACCGCCCGCGCCACCGCCCGCGCCACCGAAGTTCGGCATCGCACCGGGCTTCACGGACGAACCACCACCGCCACCGCCGCCAGGACCGCCGCCGGGACCGCCAGGACCGGTGTAGCCCGGTGCCGTCGGCGTGAAGGCCTTCGGGTTCTGCGGGGTGTAGGTCGAGTTCGGTCGCGGCGTCGAGCCGGACGGGCCCGTGCCGGGGTACGGCGCGCCACCCGACGGGAACTGCGGCGTGTAGTTGTTGTTGCCGCCGCCACCCGTGTAGCTGGTGGGGTTGGGCGGCGGCGTGTAGCCCGGTGCCGTCGGCGTGTACGTGGCGGCGGCCGCGTTCGTGTTGCCGGGGTTGTAGTTCGTCATCTGAGGCGTGTAGCTGCCGCCGCCACCGCCGGGGTTGGCGGGCGGGGTGTAGCCAGGAGCCGAAGGCGTGTAGGCCGCCGCGGCGGGCTGGTTCACGCCACTGCCCGCTCCCGCGCCACCGCCTGCTCCCGCACCAGCTCCGGCACCGGCGCCTGCTCCCGCACCGGCTCCGGTGGGCGTGGGCGCGGTCGCCACGCCGGCGGCGCTCTGGGCGTGCGTGGACATGAGGGCTTCGGCGCCACCGAGCGTCGGTGCGGACACCGAGCGCAGCGTCGCGAGGACCGGCTGCTCGACCTCGCCGGTGTTCGGGTTGAACGGCGGCTTGAAGGTCGGCGTCGACGAGTCGATCTGCCGGGAGTTGGCTTCCATGGAGGTCATCACGGTGACCGCCTGGTCGTGCGCCGCGCGCGAAGCGGCGTTCGCGACAGCGATGTCAACGGATGCCAGCACGAAGGCGGTCGTGCCCGGCTGGGAGAGCGCGGCGGCTGCCTTGTTCCAGTCGAACTGGACCGGCGCCGGCATCTGCGCTCGGGCGGCTTCCATGACGCGGCCCTGGTCGGCGACCTTGTTGCCGACCTCGACGGCGGTGCGCGCGGTCTCGTCGACCCAGTCCCCGAGCTTCTTCATCGCGGCTCGGGCGGCCTCGGCGGCGTCACCTGTCCACTTGCTCTCCGACGCGGTGATGACCGCGTTGATCGTGCGTGCCGCCTCGGTCAGCTCGGAGCCGTACCTGCCCCACTCGGAGCTGATCTGGCCGGCCTGGCCGGGGTCGTTGTTGTTGTGCACCGCGGCGTAGAGCTCTTGGTGCGACCGCGACGCCCAGTTCTGCGGGTCCGTGAGGACCGGGACGTTCTCGATCTCTCTCGGGTCGGTCTCGGGGGGCATGACCGGCTCGCCTCTCACGTCGATGGACACTGCTGGCCGAAGCTCAGCCGTTACCCATGTGCTTCTTCAGTTCGGCCTGGTGTTCCTCGTCGAGGCTGGTGAAGTTCTCGATCGCCTCGACGATCGAGTTCTTCGTCTGCTCCAGCACCGTGCGGTACGCGGTCATGACGCTGACGAACGAGTACTGCTCGCCCTCGGCGCGATGGGTGAACTTGTCGCGCATGGCGTCGCCGACCGGGTTGGCGCCGAGCGGCGCGGGGCGGGCGATGCTGGTGTTCGCACGTTCGAGCCACGTGTCGACCTGGTCGATCTGGGCCTGGAACTGTTTGCGGAGCTCCTCGCCCGCGGTCGGGTCGAGTTGCACCTGACCCGAGCTGACGGTGTCCTTGAGCGGGACAGCGTCGTTGTCACCGACGATGTACATGCGGGCAGTATCGTGTGTCCTCAGAGGCACCGGGCGCATTCCCTGGACCGAGTTGCCAATTGAGACCGGCGTTCACAATGTCTTGCCGCAGACCGAAACGGGCCACCGGTGAGTGAACGTCGTGTAACGGTAGTGATCGTTTCCCCTGGTTGTGGGAGCGCTCTCCAGTAACTGCCCGTTCGGGCTTCCGATCTTTGTTTCAACGCTGAATCGGACATTCGTCAGAGGTTGCTGTGACCTAAATCACATGGTGGAATACCTGGAATTTAGGGCTCTCTTGAGGTTCGCCACAGCCAGGTTCGTCGATCACCGGAACGGCTGAATCGGTTGACGGACAGGCGAATGCGGGCGCACCACGTCAGGGTACGCCCGCATTCGGCCTAATGATCAGTGCTGTGCGTTGTAATCCTTCAGGTCACCGAGATAATCGGCGCCCTCTTTCTGCGAGTGCTTGTCGGCGCCGAGTTCCTTCCAGAGCTCGTGCACCAGGTGCAGCCCGCTGCCTATCGGGAATGCCTTGCCGCCGGCCGTGAACTGGCCACCGGGTGCGGCGAGCTCCTCGAAGTTCTTGACCCACTGAGTGATCTTGGCGGCTTCCTCGGGAGTCTTGCCGAACTTCGTCGTGAGAACGCTTTCCAGGTGTTCCTTGCCGTACTTGCTGAGGTCGCTGACGTGGTTCTTGACCTCGGCCCAGGAGAACGGCGGCTTCTGCGCCGGGTCGGTGGAGGGCGGTTTGGGTGCGGCGTCGTCGGGTTTGGGTGGAGTGGGTGTCGCGTCGTCCGGCTTGGGCGTGGGCGGCTTGGGTGTCGCGTCGTCCGGCTTGGGCGTGGTGGGCGGCGGTTTCGGCGCTGCGTCGTCCGGTTTCGGCGTGGGCGGCTTGGGTGCCGCGTCGTCGGGTTTCGGCGTGGTGGGCGGTGGCGTGTCCGCCTTGGGCCCACCCGACCCGCCCGCGGGCGGCAGCGGATTGTCCTTGGGCGGCTTGGTGACCGCGGCCGGCGGCGGCTTCGGCAGGTCTCCCGGCGCGATCCCGGCAGGAGGCTTGCCACCACCCATCGCGCCACCACCGACGGGCGGCGGCAGCGGCATGTCCGACGGCGGCTTGGTGACCGCGGCCGGGGGTGGCTGCGGCAGGTTGACCGGCGGCGTCTCCGGCGGCTTCACGCCCGCGGTGGACGTGCTGCCACCACCGGTGTCCGGCGGCTTCTGAACCGGCGGCGCATCGGGGGTGTCGGTCTTGCCACCCGACGCCCCGGCGCCACCGTTGACCTCCGGCGGCTTTTGCACGGGCGGGGTGTCCGGGGTGTCGGTCTTGCCGCCGGACGCGCCGGCACCACCGTTGACCTCCGGCGGCTTCTGGACAGGCGGCGCGTCCCCGGCAGGCGGCTTGGCACCACCGGAAGCTCCGCCACCGCCGTTGACCTCCGGCGGCTTCTGCACGGGCGGCGCGTCCCCGGCAGGCGGCTTCGCACCGCCCGCACCGGAACCACCGTTGATCGTCGGCGCGTCCCCGCCCGGAGGCTTCACCGGCGGCGGCGCCGAGGTGCCCGACGAGCCGCCGCCCCTGCCGAAGCGCGCCGCGTCGTCGCCCATCTTCGCCAGCGCCGTGCCGAGGTCGTCCGCCGACTTCGCGGACGACGTGAGCACCGACTTGAGCTTCGTGACGTGCCGCATGATCCGGGCCAGCGCCTCGAGCGCGGTTGCCACCGCGGTGCCGACGAAGGCCACGATCGACGCGCCGAACGTGATCGGGGCCAGGCCCGCGGCGATCAGGGCACCGCCGATCAGGTTGCCGATCACCATGGCGATGATGTCGCGCACCAGCGACCTCACCGCGGTGACGCAGGCGCCCATCGTCGCCATCAGCTTCGCGGAGGCGTTGACCGCCGAGCCGATGGCCTCGATCTCCTTGGCCACCCGCGCCATGGTCTCGCGGAACCGGTCGGCCGTCTGGCCCATCCAGCCGTCGAGCTTCTTCAGCGCCTCCAGGTGCGCCGAGGCGAGGCCCTCGTACTTCTCGGCGTCGGTCTTGACCTTCTCGGTCTCCTGCCGGATGGCGATGTTGTCGCCCACCAGCAGGTCCAGCGGTTCGCGCAGGAACGCGATGTGGTCGATCAGCCAGCCGACGCCGGCGCCGATCACCGCGCCGAGCGGGTTCAGGGCGAAGCCGACGACGTCGAACGCGAGACCGACGCTGTACGCGGCGATCGAGGCGTTGTCCTTCTCCTGCACCGCTTTCACGAGGCCGGCGACGGTGTCGACCATGCCGGCGCCGGAGAACTTGTCGTTGAGCTCCGTGCCCTCACCGAAGCCGGGAGTCCACGTCAGACCTTGCACCATCAGGCACCTCCGCTGAACGCGGCGGCGTTGCCCTGGTCGGTGTTGCTGTACGTGTCCGCGGTCCGGCGAGTGTCGGTCGCCGCCTCGCGCAGGCCCTTCTCGTACTTGGCGATGCAGTCCTCGGCCTTCTTCACCTCGACGCGCGCGGCGGCGGCGAAGATCTGCCCGACGATGCCGAACACGAGCGGGTCGAAGTGCACGCTGCCGAGCACGTTCTTCGACGTCTCCAGTTCGGCCACGAGGGTGTCGAGGTTGTTGGCGAACGTCTTGAGGGTCGCGGGGTCTACCTCGAAGGCGGTCACCAGGGCTGCCCGTCCTCGTCATCGTCGTCGTGCGCGGCACGCGGCTGGCGGGCAGCGGGTGCGGCCGGCGGAGCGGCGGCCTGCTGCTCCACGGCGTACCCGTCCTCGTCGTAGCCGTACTGCTCGGCGTTCTCCTCGTCCTCCACGGCGGGCGGGAGGTACGACATCACCAGGTCCATCGACTCGGTGCCCGCCCCGATCGGCGCGAAGGCCTCGAGCATCTTCTCCGACGCCGCGCGCTGCCCCTTCGCGACGGCCTCCATGATCGACGCCTGGAGCCGCTGCGGGCTCAGGCCGGCGGCGTGGTCGGTGAGCTGGATGTTCTGCAGCGCACCGGTCGGTGCGATCGTCACCTGCACCGCGTGGTCCTTCGAGACCACGGTGGCCGACGAGTGCGCCAGGTCCTCGCGCAGCTGGGCCGACTTGGCCGCGAGGTCGTCGGCCTTCGCCTGCATGTCCTGCAACCAGCGGTCCGGATCGACCCCGGCCATTTGGCTTCCGTCTATTGGTGCCAACGGATCCACGGATTCCCCCTCACGCCAGAACGGCGTCGATTCGTGTTGCGATTCGGTCGTTGTCGGTGGGCGACAGGCTGAGCCAGCCATCCGTTCGGACCATCAGGTAGCGGCCCTGGTGCGTGTCGAACCAGTTGATGACGACGTCGGCCCGGTGCCTGCCGTGCGTGACGCCGAACTGGCCGCCCGCGACGCGGTTCGACGCGAGTTCGTCCATCTGGCGCGCGTCCTGCGCGGACAACCCGGCCCGCAGCAGCGCCTGCCGGTCGTCGAGCTCGTCGTCGGCCGCGCCCCACGGGTCCTCGGACTCCTCGTCCTGCTCGGCCTCCTGGAGCGCGACGGCCTGCTGCAACGTCTCCAGCCGCACGGACAGCGCGCTGCCGGGTCCCGCCTCGCCGTCGGGCAGGACCCGGACGATCTCGCGGGCCAGCCCGGTCGGCCTGATCTCCGCGAGCCCGACGTGGTCACCGTCGATGACCGCCAGCACGGCTTCGTCGCCGTTGGACGCCGCGAGCGCCCGCACCGTCCGGTCCAGCCCGGCGACGGCGTCCACGGACACCTGGTGGTCGTCGAGCACTCGCAGCAGGTCCTCGAGCCGCGCGTCACCGGCGAGCCCGCGGTCGCGCAGCCCGGCGAGAGTGCTGTCCTGCAACGCCTTGCGCTCCCGCTCGGTGTCGCCCTCGCTGGGCACGTCGAGCGGGTACGGGATCCGTCCCAGCCGCAGCGTCTGCCACAGGACCTCGAACTCGCGCGTCGACAGGAGGAACTCGGGCGTGATCACGGCGGAACCTTTCTGCGCTGCCTGATGTGCGCGCAGTATCGAGCAGAAACCGGGCGGAAGTTCACGAACACGCGGAGGCGCTACCGGTTGAGACAGATGTTCACAATCGGTCGCGATGGGTCGAACCGGGCCCCTTCCGGATGAACGCGCCCTGATGGGAAAGAAGGTTTACGCAGGTTGTGGGATCGCTCTCAACCGACTGCCCGAACGGGCAGCCGAGGTCCGTTCACAGGTCTGAACCACGTGTGCGCCCAGGACGTTTGTGACCCAACTCACGAGGGCGAGTAGCTGCACCGACGGCCTGTGCGCACGTGATCACGGACGTGGTTCCCGATCACCGGATCAGCTGACGACAGAGTTCTCACGGCGCGCCGCACGGCCTTCCCGACCGCGATCCGGGCGCGTTCGCCGGAGTCGGAGAACGTCCGGGTCCGCCCGCCGAGCCCGGTGGCCGCCGCGATCTGGCCCGCGAGCCAGTCGTGCTCGCGCCGTTCGGCGTCGGAGAGCTCGCGACCGCGCAACGCCGTGAGCCTGTTCCGGTACTGCCGCAACGCTTCCGGGTCCAGCTGGTCGTACGCTGCGACCTCCTCGGTCACCGCGTTCGTGCCCGCCACGAGCTCGGCGGCGTCGATCTCCCGGCCGGGGTTGGCCACGAGCACCGCGAGGTGCGCCATGCCGATCCCGCCGTCGACGAGTGCGCTGCGGGAGCCGAGGCTCACGCGCCACCTGGTGCCCTCGCGCCGCACGGACAGCTCCGCGCCGGCGGTGCCGAGCCCCAGCGCGGCGGCCTCCTGCGCGCACGTCGCGAGCTGGCGACGTGCCTCCTCGACGTCACCGGCCCGTTCCAGCGCCTCGGCGTACTTCCGCCGCGACGACAGCGCTGCCGGCCAGTGCCCGAGCGCGAGGTTGTCGCGCACCGCCGCACGCAGGTGGGTCACCGCGAGCTCGGCGTCGCCGAACGTCAGCGCGGCCAGCCCGAGCGGGTGCCGCGCCGAGCCGAAGCACGTGACGGCGAGGCTCGCCATGAGCGGCAGCCGGGCGAACGGCAGCAGGATCGCGTGGACCTCGCGGGCGGCGTCGGCGTCGCCGAGCAGGTGCGCGGCGTCCGCGACCCCGCTCATCGTGACGAGCCACGTGCTGGAGCGGGGGAGGGCGTCGAGGCCACGTCTGGTCAGCATCGCGAGCGCGCCCTGGGCCTTGAGCCGGTCACCGGACAGCGCGGCGGCGACGGCGAGCGCGCTGAAGAACGAGTTGTCGACGGTGCTCAGCGTCGGCGAGTGCACCAGGTGGTCGAGCAACGGGAACAGCTCGGCCGTGCGTCCCTGGTACCAGCGGATCGCGCAGAGCTGCGCGCCGTACCAGGCGGTGGCGTCGACGTCACCCGCTTCGGCGCCGAGCTGGGCACTCGCACCCGCCAGCTGTTCGGCCTCCTCGAACCGTCCGTCCCGGATCGCGAGCATCACCTCGATCGCGCTCACCACGAACCGCACGGCGAGGTGGTCGGTGTGCTCCAGCCGCTCCCGCAGATCCGTCAGGCGGCGCACGGCGTGCGGGTCGCCGTCGAGGAAGTGGTCGACGACCTGCCACAGCAACGCCATCAGCAGGTCGCCCGGCCGTCCACTGCGGAGCGATTCGCTGATCATCTCCGTCGCGAGCTCCTTGCGCAGCTCGACGTGGTCCGGCCCGAGCACGCAGTGGTGCGCGAGACTCAGCGCCTCCACCCGCACGACCGGGTCGTCGGCCTGCCGCGCCTCGTCGAGGAGCTTGAGGACGTCGGCGTTCGTGTTGGCCTGGTAGTCGCTCTCCGCGGTGAGCCGCAGCCGCAGCCGCAACGCGATGTCGGACTTGGGTTCCACGAGCGTCAGCGCGTGCTCGATCCGTGAACGCACCAGTTCTGCCTCCGCCGCGGTGCGGTGCTCGTGCACCCACACGCCGCCCGCTCCGAGCGCCGCCGCGACGAGCGTGTCCACGTCACCGTCACGTTCAGCGGCCTCGTAGGCCTCGGCGAACCGTTGCCTGCTGGTGCGCAGGTCCCCGTTGCGCGCCAACGCTCGCGTGCCTGCTTCCAACAACGACTCGGGCGTCACGCCGCACACCCAAGCAGACCACTGGAACGGGGGTGGAACGGGGTGGAACGCCTCAGGTCACGACCGTCGAACAGGAATTGCTTCAGGGGGCAATGCTTTGGGAATCAATGGAAAGAGACTCGTGGCGGGCGTCGTCGCACTGACGGCCCTGCTGCCCGCGGTGCCCGCGGCGGCGGCGCCGATCCCGACCGCGAAGTACGCGCTCGCCGCGTTCGGTCACGACCAGGGGTGGCGCACCGAGCGGCACATCCGCACGCTCGTCGACGTCACCCGCGACGGCAAGGCGGACATCGTCGGGTTCGGCGAGGACGGCGTGTGGACGTCGATCGCGTTGGGGGACGGCAACTTCAGCCAGCCGCGACGCGTCCTGTCGGACTACGGCTACAACTCCGGATGGCGCATCGGCACACACCCGCGCTGGGTCACCGACATCACGAACGACGGCCTCGCGGACCTCGTCGGCGTCGGGCTGGACGGCGTGTGGACCGCGGTCGGCAACGGCGACGGCACGTTCGGCGCGTTCCGCTTCGTGCTGGCGTCCTTCGGTTCCACCGGACGGCCGAGCCCGACGAGCCTGCAGGTGGCCGACGCCAACCTGGACGGCCGCACCGACATCTTCGCCTTCACCAACGGCCGGGTGGACGTGGCACTGGCGTCGGGCAACGGGAACTTCTCGGCGCCGTACCTCGCGTCGACCGAGTTCACCGTGGACCGCTTCGACTTCAACCACTTCAAGCTCGCCAACGTGGGTGGCGACGCGCGACCGGACATCCTGTCGATCCGGCACGTCCCCGGCATCGCTCCGATGTCGACGATCGGCCGCGCGGACGGCACCTACGGCACGTCGCAGACGTCGACGAACAACCCCGACCAGTCCGGCAACGCGATCTTCCGCCTCGCCGACGTCACCGGTGACGGCTACGCCGACGCGGTCCGCTTCGGCAACGACGCCAACACCTACACGGGCCGCGCGATCGGTGCCGGCACGTTCACCACGTTCGCCGTGGGCGTCGGGCACTTCGGCTACAACAACGGCACCGGCTACGGCACCGCGACCCAGCCGTCGCCGTCGCTGGGCAACATCAGCAACGACAACCGCGCCGACATCGTGGGCTTCAGCTCGACCGGCGTCGTCTCCGCTGTGTCGCGCGGCGATGGCACGTTCAACGCCGCCCGTCGCGTCAACGCCGACTTCGGTTCTGGCCGCGGCTGGACCGTCGCCCAGCACCCGCGCCTGCTCGCCGACGTCACCGGCGAGGGCTGGGCGGACGTCGTCGGGTTCGGCAACGCGGGCGTGTTCGTCGGCCTGGCGAACGGTTCCGGCGGCTTCACCGGCGGCCCGGAGGTCGCGACCGTTCCGTCGCTGCGGGGGCTCTCGTACGACGCGGCACGCGCCCAGCTCTCGGCGGAGGGCCTGCGCGTCGGCTCGATCCGCGGCGTCGTCGACCGCACGTGCAACGACATCGACAACGTGCTGAGCAGCAACCCGGCGGCGGGCACCGAGGTCGCGGTGGGCACGGCGGTCGACCTGTCGATCGGGGTGAAGCCGCCGACGCCGTGCCCGTGAGAACGACCGGTTTCTGCTGAGGGGGAGTCAGCGGAACCGGGTGGGGTGGACGGGTCCCCCAGCCCGTTCGCCTGGAGGGGGAAGGTCGTGCGCGGTCCGATTCCGCGCACGACCTTCGTTCGTCTCGTCAGGTGGGATGGCCCCTTGAGCGGCTGGCTAGCGTCGAAAGCATGATCTCCCGGCGCGGCGTGCTGCTCGCCGCAGGACTGACACTGCTACCTTCTCGTGCTGTGGCGGCCCCTTCGATCGTGAAGCCGTTGCCCGCCACGGACTTCATCCTGCACGGCACCAACGCCGAGACGCGCTGGGAAGCTCTGCGCGACACCGGCTCGCTGACACCGGTCTCGAAGTTCTTCGTCCGCAACCACACCTCGACCCCGCTGCTGGACGCCTCGTCGTGGCGCCTGCGTGTCTCTGGTTCCGGCGTCTCCCGGCCGTTGTCGCTGTCGTTGCGCGACCTGCGGGCGTTGCCGTCGACCTCGGTGGAGGCGGTGATCGAGTGCGCGGGCAACGGCCGGAGCTTCTTCACCTCGCAGCAGGGCCAGTCGGTCTCGGGCACGCCGTGGAAGCTCGGTGCGGTGGGCAACGCGCGGTGGCGCGGGGTGTCGCTCGGCCTGCTGCTGCGACGGGCGGGACTCCGGTCGTCCGCGGTCGACGTGCTGCCTTCCGGGCTGGACGCGGAGTACGTGACGGGCGGGGTGAACCTGGGGCACGTGCGTCGGCCGCTACCGGTGGGGAAGGCGCTGGACGACGTGCTGGTGGCGTACGAGATGAACGGTGCCGAGTTGCCGGTGGACCACGGGTTTCCTGCGCGGCTGGTGGTGCCGGGGTGGGGCGGGATCGCGAGCATCAAGTGGCTGGGGTCGCTGGAGGTGTCGTCCTCGGTGCTGCATTCGCCGTGGGACACGGACTACTACCGGCTGCTCGGGCCGTCGTACCCGGCTTCCGGGACGTTGGTGACGACTCAGGTGGCGAAGAGCGCCTTCGAACTGGAGTGGGACGCTTCGGTGCCGGCTGGACGTCGAGTGCTGACGGGGCGGTCGTGGTCGCCGGACGGGGTGCGGCGGGTCGAGGTGTCGACGGACGGGCGGACCTGGCGGCGGGCCACGCCGGTGTCTCGTGGTGCCTGGACGCGGTGGCAGGTGCCTTGGCTGGCGACACCGGGGGCGCACGTGCTGCGGGTGCGGGCGGACGGTCAGCCGGATGAGTCGCCGTACAACACGCAGGGGGTATCTGTTCGGGGCGGTGGTGAGGCACCCGGTCACGGTGCGCTCGTGACCCGCAGGAACTCCAGCTCCTCCGCATCGACGGAACCCGCGGCCACCGTGTAGACGACGAGACGGATGTCGCAGCCCGGGACGGTGAGCACGTCGCAGTCGCACGTCAGTTCGCCGACCTGGGGAGGCACGACGGTCTTGCGAGCCGAGACGCGCGGGCCGACCGCGCCCTCGTCCCACAGGCGGCCGAACTCCGCACTGGTGGAGCGTGTGCGCTCACCACACACACGCGCCCGCCGGGTTCCCCCAAAATCAATTCTAGGGAGCGGGACCGACAGTTCGGCGCACAACGGATCGAGGTGTGAAGATCGGGGCGTGACCGTCTCCGCTTGGGCACCCCTGCGCCGCAGCGCCTTCCGCGCGCTCTGGCTCGCCCAGTTCGCCTCCAACATCGGCACGTGGGCGCAGACCGTCGGCGCCCAGTGGCTCATGGGTGACCTCGGCGGCACCGCACTGCAGGTCGCGCTGGTCCAGACGGCCACGACGCTGCCGGTGTTCTTGCTGGTCGTGCCGTCCGGGGCGCTCGGCGACATCCTCGACCGCCGCCGCGTCCTGATGTCCGGGCAGGCACTGATGCTCGCGGGCGCGGGTGGGCTGATGCTGCTCGCGGGCGCGGGCAAGGCGACGCCGGTCAGCCTGCTCGGGTTGCTGGCGCTGATGGCGATCGGGCAGGCGCTGTCGATGCCGTCGTTCCAGGCGATCCAGCCCGAGCTCGTGTCGCGTGAGGAAATTCCGCAGGCCGCGTTGCTCAACGGCGTCAACATGAACGTCGGCCGCGCGATCGGGCCCGCGCTCGGTGGTCTGCTGATCGCGCTGGCCGGGCCCGAGGCGACGTTCGCGTTCAACACGGTGTCGTTCCTCGGCGTGCTGATCGTGCTCGGGAGGTGGCGGCGGCCGTCGGACAACCGTCCACTCGGGACGGAGCACATCACCACCGCCATGCGGACGGGTGCGCGGTACGTGGCCAGTTCACCGTTGTTCCGAAGGGTGCTGGCTCGGTTGTCGCTGTTCATCGTGTTCGGCAGCGGGTTGTGGGCGTTGCTGCCGGCCATCGCGCGCGGCCCGCTCAAGCTCGACGCCAGCGGTTACGGCGTGCTGCTCGGCAGTGTCGGCGCGGGCGCGATCGGCGGCGCGTTCGTCGTGCCGAAGCTGTTGCAGCGCATGACGAAGAACCGCATGGTGCTGTTCGCGACCTTCGTCTACGCCGGGGCGACCAGCACGGCGGTGCTGACGGAGAGCGTGGCGCTCGTGATCGTGGCGATGTTGCTCACCGGCGCCTGCTGGATCGCGACGCTGTCGACGTTCAACGCCACCGCGCAGGTGCTGCTGCCCGCCTGGACCAGGGCCAGGGCGCTCGCGTACTACCAGCTGATCCTCATGGGCGGCCAGGCGCTCGGCGCGGTCGTGTGGGGCGCGATCGCCGACGGGTACGGCCTGCGGACGGCCATGATCGTGCCCGCGGCGGCGATGGCCGTGGGCGTGCTCGCGGCGACGAAGTGGTTGCCGCTCAACGACCGCCCGCTCGACGTCAGCCCCGCCACCTACTGGGAGGAACCGCCGGAGATCGACGACACCGACGCCGGGCCGGTGCTCGTCACGGTGGAGTGGCCGGTGGCCAAGGAGAACGAGGACGCGTTCATCGAGGCCATGCAACGGGTCGGGCGCGCCCGGCGGCGGACGGGCGCCACCATGTGGGGGCTGTTCCGCGACACCGAGACTCCGGAGACGTTCCTCGAGACCTTCACCGTGGCGACCTGGCAGGAGCACCTGCGCCAGCACGTCGAGCGCGGCACGGTCGTGGACCAGCAGAACCAGGAGACCGCGCGTGCGCTGGCCAAGGAATCCCCGCACGTGCGGCACCTGCTGTTCGCCGAACCCGAGAAGCCCGCCTGACCGCCATAGCGGCGGGCTATGAGCGGAAGGGATGATCGCGGGCCCTTCGCGGGTGTGACGCTCCGAGCACCTCACATCCCCTGCGGAGGACACCGATGCGATTGTTGGCACTCGTCCTGGCTCTCCTGGCCGGACTCCTGGTCCCGACGGCAGCGCACGCCGCTCAGGGCTCGCCGACCAGTCCGCTGCTGCCGCCCGAGGTGGCGCGGAACCTGCACCCGCACAGCGCACCCGAGTCGACGATCTACGCGGCCGTCACCGACTACCCGGCCGAGCTGCGCGCGTTGACCCACGTGCTCGACAACTACACCGAAGCCGACGACGCCACCGTGCACGCCGGCATGATCATGCTCTACTACGGCCACGCGAGCCCCGAGTTCCTCGCCGCGGTGAAGGCCGATCCCGCGATCTTCCGGGCGCTGCGCCGGTTCGTCGTGCGGCACCTCGACTTCTTCGGCACCGCCCGCGCGTACCTGGTGCACAACGCCACCCGCGAGCTCGGCCGGTTCCTGCAACACCGCGACCTCGTCCCGCGCGTCCGCCCGCTGCTGGCGGACCTCGCGTCACGCGGCGACGTCGTCGGCAGGCTCGCGCCGATGTGGGTGGGCGTCGCCGAAATGGTCGACTGGTACGACAAGGCCAACTGCCGCACGTACCGCACGTGCGACTTCCGCGAACGCATCAACCGCAGGGTGCTCGGCATCCGGTACACCTGCAGCGCCACGCTGAAGATCCGCGCGCAGCAGCTGACCACCGACGAGCTCCGCCGGACGTGCACGAGCCTCGCCGGTCAGGACGCGGTGTTCCACCGGATCGCGCAGGACCCCGGCCCGGTCGCCGGCGACCTCAACACGACGCTGGAGGTCGTGGTGTTCGACTCCAGCAACGACTACCGCACGTACGCCGGGGTGCTGTTCGACATCGACACCAACAACGGCGGCATGTACCTCGAGGGCGACCCGGCGAAAGCGGGCAACCAGCCCAGGTTCATCGCGTACGAGGCCGAGTGGCTCAAGCCCGAGTTCCAGATCTGGAACCTCAACCACGAGTACACCCACTACCTCGACGGCCGGTTCGACATGTACGGCGACTTCACGGAGAACATGAGGACGCCGACCGTGTGGTGGGTCGAGGG
This sequence comes from Lentzea rhizosphaerae, assembly GCF_042649515.1. Classification (NCBI taxonomy): domain Bacteria; kingdom Bacillati; phylum Actinomycetota; class Actinomycetes; order Pseudonocardiales; family Pseudonocardiaceae; genus Lentzea; species Lentzea rhizosphaerae. Next base: position 51,888 of record NZ_JBHRZI010000036.1, read on the forward strand.
CTTCGCGGAGTACGTCTCGTACCACTACCGCGGCGTGACCTACGACCGGGCGCTCGCCGAGGCGAAGCTGCGCACCTACACGTTGAGCGCGCTGTTCGACACGACCTACGACCACGACACCAAGCGCGTCTACAACTGGGGTTATCTCGCGGTGCGGTACCTGCTGGAGAAGCACCCGGAGGACGTGGCGGCGGTGCTGGCGCGGTACCGGGTGGGGGACTGGGCCGGTGCGCGGGACCACGTGACGCGGGTGATCGGGACGCGGTACGACGCGGACTGGTCTGCGTGGCTCGGCACGGTGGCGTGACGGCTCACCTCGTCGAGGCGAGCACCGCGCCGCGTTCCTCCCACCACGGGCGGAACACCGGACTTGCCAGCGCCTGGTCGGCGTAGGCGCCCAGCACCTCGGTGAACACGCGGCTGGCCTGGCTCCAGGTCAGCCGCTCCCGCCGCCAGCAGAACACCAGGCGCATCCGCAGCGGGGAGCCCGCCAGCGGCCGCACCACCACGCCGGGCCCGCCCTGCGAGGTCGGCTCGACCAGCTGCACGGCCTTGCCCGCCGCGATCAGCTGCCGGCCGGCGCCGCTCGGCACCTCGAACCGGATCCGCGGCACGAACCCCACCGCCCGGCAGGCCGCGCGCAACGCCGTCAGCGAACCGTCCTCGGCACCCGGCGGTCCCACCCAGGCCTCACCGGCCAGGTCGGACAGTTCCACCTCGGAGCGTGCCGTCAACGGGTGATCGGCGGGCAGTGCGATGTAGATCGGCACCCACGGGACGACGATCCGCTGCGCCACACCGCGCGGCAGTCCGAGGTCGCCCTCCTCGTCGACCGCGATCACCGCCGCGTCCAGGTGTCCCTTGCCCAAAGCGAGAGCCAGGGCCGTCGACGACGGGTCGACGTGCAGCGTGACGTCGGACAGCACCTCCTCCAGGCGCGAGAACAGCACGGCCACGCACTCCATGTGCACGGACCCGAACCGCACCGGGCCGCCGACCGGCACCGTCGCGCCGAACGCCTCCAGCTCCACCAGCAGCAACCGTGCCCGCTGGAGCATCTGGGCGCCGAGCGGCGTGGGCACGGCGCCGGAGCGGCCGCGGTCGAAGAGCTTGCCGCCGACCATCCGCTCGACCCGTTGCAGCAGCGTCGTGAGCGACGGCTGGGAGATGCCGAGCTGCGTCGCCGCCCGCGAGAGGCTGCCCGCGTCGCCGATGGCGCAGATCGCCCTCAGGTGCCGGATCTCCAGTTCCATAGCGCGAGGCTATACGGAGGTTCAGCAGGTGCGCTCGAGCTCGGCCTCGGATCGGGCGAACTCCAGGCGCACGTCGTTCGACCGCGGCAGCACGAGGGCGACACCGTCCCGCTCGTTCCACCCCTTCGGCAGCAGGAAGCTCTGGCCGCCCGACTGCAGCACCAGCACCAGGCCGTCGTAGCGGAACCGGTAGGCCGACTCCGGCGCGGTGCACGTGGTGACGGTGACGCCCGGCCCGCGGACCCCGATGTCCTTGGTGCTGAACACGGTCGTGCCCTGCATGCCGCCGAGCTTCGTCTCGTACTCGTAGCCCCTGGCCGCCCCGACCGCGGTCGAGTAGTCGGTGACCGCCCAGAACAGGCCGATGGTCGCCAGCACGAAGGTGAACGTCCACTGCATCACCGGGACGGCGCCCGAGGCGAGCTTGCCGGAGCTGGCCGCGTGCAGCCGTTCCGCCACGGGGAACATGACCACGCCCAGCGCCACGCACAGGCCTGGCAACCCGGCCATTTCGTAGAGCAGGGAAGGCCACGCGATGCCGGTGAGCCCGAGCAGCAGGAGCAGGAACCCGAGCACCACCAGCACCGGCACGGCGCGCTTGGTCAGGGTGCGCCACGTCCGGGGCGCGAGGGTCGCGTGCAGGAAGCGGTAGCCCCACAACGCCGCGAGCCCCGCGGCCGCCAGCACCGTCAGCGGGACGAACATGCCGTCCGCACTGCGGATCAGGTAGTCCGACGCGGACAGGCCGAGCACCGAGTAGTGCACGCCGAACCATTCGCAGAAGTACGTCGCGTGCCGGGTGCCGAAGTAGAACAGCAACGCGGTCAGCACGGTGGTCGGCGCGAGCAGGGAACCGAAGACCCGCAACGCCTTGGAGGGCGCGTCGTCCTTCGGTCTGGCAGGTGCGGCGCGCACGGCTCAACCCGGGGTGCAGTTCGTCTTGTTGTTGACCCTGAACGTGATGGTGCCCTTCTCGTACAGGGGATCGGGCACCTTGATGCCGCCGTCCTCGTCGATGAAGCAGTCCTGCTCGTTCACGATGGACGGATCGACCACCAGCGCGTACCCGACGCACAGCTTCTTGCCGGGGCAGACGTCGGCCAGCTCGTCCACCATCCCCGCCCAGGCGTCGGGGAACGCCTGGCCGTCGCGTGACTCGATCGACCCGCGCAGGCTGGCCGGGAACACCCAGCGGTCCGGCGGTTTCGGTGGTGGCGGTGGCGGCTTGGTCGTTGTCGTTGTCGTCGTGCGGGGCGGTCCGGGCGGCGGCTGGTGCGACCGGCTCGTCGTGGTCGTCGGCACCGGATCCGCGCTGGTGGTGGTCGGCGCGCTGGTCGTCGCCGTGGTCGTGACCTCGGCCCGCGGCATCGCCCGAGGCGTACCGGGCGAGGGCGGCTGACCGCAGGCGGCCAGTGTCGCGGCGGTCAGGAGACAGACGGGGAGTCGGTGGTTCATGGCGGATGCCTCCTCTCGTACGTAGAGGCCTGCCGCCGGCCAGTGGATACACCCGGCGAGTTCCATAGCTCGAACCTATGGCCAACTGGGATTGGTGCGATCACCCGGACCCACGCACGCTGGGCACAGCCCAGCGAGAGGACGAAGAGTGGCCCGCACACGCCGTGACATGGCGAAATTGGTGGACGCGGACGGTTTCCGCACGTACATCCGCGACAGCTGGGGCGAGTGGGACAGCTCGATCGACCTGCCGGAAGGCGCCGCCGAGGCAGCCAGGGCCCATCGCAGCAGGCTCGTCGAGGCACTGCCCGGCAAGCGGATCGCCCTGGCTGCGGGCCGCGCGCACGTCCGGTCCAACGACACGTTCCACGAGTTCCGCGCCGACAGCGACTTCGTGTGGCTGACCGGGTGCCAGGTCGAGGGCGCGGTGCTGGTCCTGTCCGACCAGGACGCGACGCTGTTCGTGCCGGTCCCGAGCGAGACCCACAGCGTCGACTTCTTCGGCGACGCCGACCGCAGCCCGTTCTGGATCGGCGCCGCCGCCGGGCCGAAGGAGTGGGGCGAGGCGCTCGGCATCACGGCACGCCCGCTGGAGGACCTCGCGCACGCCCTGCGCGGACGCCACCCCGAGACGCTCACGGCCAAGGGCGTCGACCCGTTGCTCGACGCGCTCACCGGCTCGCACAGCGACGAGCTGCGCACGGTCCTCTCCGAGCTGCGCCGCATCAAGGACGACTGGGAGATCGACCAGCTGCGCCAGGCCGTCGACGCGAGCGTCATGGGCTTCGCGGACGTCGCCATGGAGCTCGGCCAGGCCGTGCGCGGCGGGGGAGAGCGGTGGCTGCAGGGCACGTTCGACCGCCGCGCCCGCACCGAGGGCAAGGGCCCCGGCTACACCTCGATCGTCGCCGCCGGCCCGCACGCCCCGGTCCTGCACTGGACGCGCTGCGACGGCCGCGTCAACGAGAACGACCTGCTGCTGCTCGACGCGGGCGTCGAGATGAACTCGCTGTACACGGCGGACGTCACCCGCACGTTCCCGGTCAGCGGCGAGTTCAGCGGCCCCCAGCGCCAGGTGTACGACCTGGTGCTGAAGTCACACGTCGCCGCGCTCGCGGAAGTCAGGCCCGGCAACGACTACAGCGCCTTCCACCACACCGCCATGCGCGTGCTCGCCGAGGGTCTGCACGACTGGGGCCTGCTGCCGGTCAGCGTCGACAAGGCGCTCGACCCGAGCGGCCAGCACCACCGGCGCTACATCGTCTGCGGCACGGGCCACTTCCTCGGCCTGGACGTGCACGACTGCGCCGACGCCCGTCAGGAGACCTACCAGCAGGGCATCCTGGAGCGCGGCATGGCGCTGACCGTCGAGCCCGGCCTGTACTTCCACCCCAACGACGAGACGCTGCCGCCGGAGCTGCGCGGCATCGGCGTGCGCATCGAGGACGACCTCGTCGTCACCTCGACCGGCGCGGACGTCCTGTCCGACGCCCTCCCCATCGATCCCGACGACATCGCAGCCTGGGTCCGCAAACAGCGCTCCTAATCTCGATGAACGGCGCATTTGTCCACCTCAGGTGGACAAATGCGCCGTTCATCGAGAATCAGGACGGACTGGAGCGGGCCCACGCGAACGTGAGTTCCACGGCCCGCTTCCAGTTCGCGTACTCGTCCTCGCGGTGCCGGGCATCCATCACCGGGTTCCACCGCGCGGCCAGATGCCAGTTCCGCCGCAGTCCCTCGAGGTCCGGCCAATATCCGGCGGCGAGTCCTGCGGCATACGCGGCACCCAGTGACACGGTCTCCGCCACGAGCGGCCGCTGCACCGGGATGTCCAGCACGTCCGCGATGAACTGCATCAACAGGTGGTCGGCGGTCATCCCGCCGTCCACCTTCAAAACGGGCGTCGGCGCGCCGAGGTCGGCGTTCATCGCGTCGACCACCTCACGCGTCTGCCACCCGGTCGCCTCCAGCACGGCTCGCGCCAGGTGGCCCTTGTTGATGTACGACGTCAGCCCGACGACCAGCCCGCGCGCCTGCGCGAGCCAGTGCGGCGCGAACAGCCCCGAGAACGCCGGCACGATGTAGCAGCCGCCGTTGTCCTTCACCGTGCGCGCCAACGTCTCGATCTCCGGCGCGCTGTGGATCAGCCCGAGGTTGTCGCGGAACCACTGCACGAGCGACCCGGCGACGGCGATCGAACCCTCCAGCGCGTACGCAGGCTCACCGCCGATCTGGTAGCCGATCGTCGTCAGCAACCCGTGCTTCGACCGCACCAGCTCGTTGCCCGTGTTCATCAACAGGAACCCGCCGGTGCCGTACGTGCCCTTGATCGAGCCCTTCTCGAAGCACGTCTGCCCGAACAACGCCGCGTGCTGGTCGCCGAGCGCCGCGGTGATCGAGATGCCCGGCACGACCCGCGTGGTCGTGCCGGAGATCTCCGTCGACGGCCGGATCTCGGGCAGCATCGACGCGGGCACGCCGAAGAACTCCAGCAGCATCGGATCCCACTGACGGGTGCTGAGGTTCATCAGCATGGTGCGCGACGCGTTGGTCACGTCCGTGACGTGCAGGCCGCCGTTCACCCCGCCGGTGAGGTTCCAGATCAGCCAGGTGTCCATGGTGCCGAACAGGACGTCGCCGCGTTCGGCCTTGGCCCGCAGGCCCGCCACGTTGTCGAGCATCCACCGCAGCGACGGCGCGGAGAAGTACGTCGCGAGCGGCAGGCCGCAGCGGTCGCGGACCTCCTCGATGCCCGGCTGCTTCCCCAGCTCCGCGACGAGTTCCTCGGTGCGGATGTCCTCCCAGACGATCGCGCGCCCGACGGGGACACCGGTGTGGCGGTCCCACAGCACGAACGTCTCGCGCTGGTTCGTGATGCCCAGCGCCACGACCTGGTCGGAGGTGATTCCCGCCTGCCGCAACGCCTGCGGCATGATCCGGTCGACGTTGCGCCAGATCTCCACGGCGTCCTGCTCGACCCAGCCGGGCCGCGGGTGGTACTGCCGGTGCTCGCGCTGGGCGACCGCGACCAGACGGGCGTTCTGGTCGAACACGATGCAGCGGGTCGACGTCGTCCCCTGGTCGATCGCCATCACAAACCGTTGCACGCCGAGCCCCTCAGTTCTCGTCGACGAGAGAAGCGGTGACCGCCTCGGCGGCCTGGATCACCTGGCGCACCAGCGTCGCCCGCGGCCGGCCCGTGGAGTCGCACAGCCGGTCCGCGGAGCCCGAGATGCCGATCGCGCCCACGACGAGCCCGCCGGGGATCCGGATCGGCGCGGCGATGCTGGCCTCACCCGGCATGTACTCCTCGGCCTCACCCGCCCAGCCCTGCGCGCGCACCTCCGTCAGCACCCGTTCCAACGCCTGCGCACGGACGATCGTCCTGCGGGTCAACGACGTCAGCTCCCTCCGGCGTGCGGCCGCCGACAGATCCGGGTCGTACGCGAGCAGCACCTTGCCGAGCGCCGTCGCGTGCAACGGCAGCATCGCACCGATGCCCAGGGTCTGCACCGAGTCATCCGGCCGGAACACGTGGTGCACGACGAGCACGGCGCCGTCGTGGTGCATGCCGATCCTTACCTCCTGGCCCGACCTCGCGGCGAGGGTGTCGGCCCAGTTGATCGATCGAGAACGCAGCTCGTTCGCGTCCAGGTAGGACGTGCCCAGGTGCAGCAGCGCCGCGCCGAGGCGGTAACGGCCCGTCGCCTGGTCCTGTTCGACGAACTCGACCCGTTGCAGGGTGCGGAGAATCCCGTGCGCGGTTCCTCGCGCGAGACCGAGCGAGTCGGCGATCTCCGTGAGACCGTGATGGCCGGAGCCACGCGCGAGGAGCCGCAGCACGGCTGCGGCGCGTTCGATCGACTGGATGGGTCCCGGCACGGCGGCAAACGTAATTCAGACGACCCGTGTCGGCAATGTCGAACTCGCTCGCACGCCCGCTGACCTGGAAAACCACCGGAAAACCGCTGGAGACGCGGCGTTCGAGCACAGAGTGACCGATTGGTCACGCGATGGGGTTCACCGGGTGTCGACATTGTCGAAACGCGCCCGTTGAGCAGGAGTGACGCAGGTCATTACGTTCCGCGGCAGTCACCACGGGGTGATCAGCCGCTTAGAACGAATGGGAGGCCAGCGTGGGTCTCGGGTCAGTGTTCCTCAGCGAGGTGCTCGGTACGGGCGTCCTGCTGTTGCTGGGTGCGGGTGTGGTGGCCAACGTGCTGCTCGCCAAGTCGAAGGGCATCGACGGCGGTTGGCTGTTGATCAACTTCGGCTGGGGCCTCGCCGTGTTCGCCGGTGTGTACGTCGCCTACAAGTCGGGCGCGCACCTCAACCCGGCCGTGACCGTCGGCATTCTGACCAGTGGTGCGGCTGAGTACGCCCCTGGTGTCCCGGTCAGCGCGGGCTCGACGATCGTCTACTTCGCGGGCGAGATGCTCGGTGCGTTCCTCGGTGCGGTCCTCGCGTGGCTCGCCTACAAGCCGCACTTCGACGAGACGCCCGACGAGGGCCTCAAGCTCGCCGTGTTCTCCACCGGCCCGGCGATCCGCAGCTACGCGTGGAACCTGGTCTGCGAGATCATCGGCACGTTCGTGCTGGTCTTCGTGATCCTCGCGTTCGGCAAGACCCCGACCCAGATCGGCCCGCTGGCCGCGGCGCTGCTGGTCGTCGGCATCGGCGCCTCCCTCGGTGGCCCCACCGGCTACGCCATCAACCCGGCCCGCGACCTCGGCCCGCGCATCGCGCACGCCCTGCTGCCGCTGTCCTACAAGGGCACCGACGGTGAGGCCATCGGCAAGAAGGACTCCGACTGGAGCTACTCGTGGGTGCCGGTCGTCGGACCGCTCCTCGGCGGTGCCATCGCCGGTGTCGTCGCCTCGCTCGTGTTCTGATCTGACCATCCCGAAAGGACAGTTTCGATGACGCAGTACGTTCTCGCCGTCGACCAGGGCACGACCAGCACCAGGGCGATCATCTTCGACCACAGCGGCTCCATCGTCGCCGTGGGCCAGAAGGAGCACGAGCAGATCTTCCCGCGGGCCGGCTGGGTCGAGCACAACCCGGTCGAGATCTCCGAGAACACCCGGTTCGTGATCGGCCAGGCGCTCGCCTCCGCCGACCTCAACACCGGTGACCTCGCCGCCGTCGGCATCACCAACCAGCGCGAGACCGCGGTGGTGTGGGACAAGAACACCGGCGAGCCCGTCTACAACGCGATCGTCTGGCAGGACACCCGCACGCAGGCGATCGTCGAGGAGCTCGGTGCGCTGGGTGGTGGTGCCGAGCGCTACAAGGCGAAGGTCGGCCTGCCGCTCGCGACGTACTTCTCCGGCCCCAAGATCCGCTGGATCCTCGACAACGTCGAAGGAGCCCGTGAGCGCGCCGAGGCCGGCGACCTGCTGTTCGGCAACACCGACACGTGGACGCTGTGGAACCTCACCGGCGGCCCCAACGGCGGTGTGCACGCCACGGACGTGACCAACGCGTCGCGGACCATGCTGATGGACCTCGACACGCTGCAGTGGGACGCCGAGATCGCGGGCGAGATGGGCATTCCGCTGTCCATGCTGCCGGAGATCCGTTCCTCCTCGGAGGTCTACGGCAACGGCGGTCCCGGCGGGGTGCTGAAGGGCGTGCCGATCGCGGGCATCCTCGGCGACCAGCAGGCCGCCACGTTCGGCCAGGCCTGCTACGAGCCCGGCACGGCCAAGAACACCTACGGCACCGGTAACTTCATGCTCCTCAACACGGGCACGGAGAAGGTCGCGTCGAAGAACGGCCTGCTGACCACGGTCTGCTACAAGATCGGCGACGAGGCCCCGGTCTACGCGCTGGAAGGCTCGATCGCGGTCACCGGCTCGCTGGTGCAGTGGCTGCGCGACAACCTCGGCATCATCGGCTCGGCCCCGGAGATCGAGACGCTCGCACGCTCGGTCGAGGACAACGGCGGCGCGTACTTCGTGCCGGCGTTCTCGGGCCTGTTCGCGCCGTACTGGCGTGCTGACGCCCGTGGTGCGGTCGTGGGTTTGACTCGCTTTGTGAACAAGGGCCACCTGGCGCGTGCCGTGCTGGAGGCGACGGCGTTCCAGACCCGCGAGGTCCTGGACGCGATGAACGCAGACTCCGGCGTGCCGCTGACCGAGCTCAAGGTCGACGGCGGCATGGTCCAGAACGAGCTGCTGATGCAGTTCCAGGCCGACGTCCTCGACGTTCCCGTGGTGCGTCCCGTCGTCGCCGAGACCACCGCTCTCGGTGCCGCGTACGCCGCAGGTCTGGCCGTCGGTTACTGGTCCGGTCTCGACGAGCTGCGTGCCAACTGGGCCGAGGACAAGCGCTGGACGCCCGAGCTGGCGGCCGACGAGCGCGAGCGCGAGTACCGCAACTGGAAGAAGGCCGTCACCAAGTCGTTCGACTGGGTCGACGCTGACGTTCGCTGAGTTGGTTCTCTTTCTGAGGAGCTGAAGTTGTTCGCGAGGCTGGATCCGGTTCGGCGTGCTGACGCGGTGCGGTCGTTGGGCTCGACGGAGTTCGACGTGCTCGTGGTCGGAGGTGGTGTGGTCGGCGCGGGCGCTGCCCTGGACGCGGCGTCCCGCGGCCTCTCCGTCGCGCTGGTCGAAGCACACGACTGGGCAGCGGGCACGTCGAGCCGGTCCAGCAAGCTCGTCCACGGCGGGCTGCGGTACCTGGAGCAGCTGGAGTTCAAGCTGGTCCGGGAAGCTCTGAAGGAACGCGGCCTGTTGCTGCGCCGGCTCGCACCGCACCTGGTGCGGCCGGTGCCGTTCCTCTTCCCTCTGGAGAAGCAGTGGGAACGCGCTTACGTCGGCGCGGGCGTGATGCTGTACGACCTGATCGGCGGCGCGGGGGCCGTGCCGATGCACCGGCACCTGTCCCGTTCGAAGATGGCCGCGGTCGGGCCCTCTGTTGATTCCTCGGCCTTCGCTGGCGCCATTCGTTACTACGACGCGCAGATGGACGATGCGCGGCTGGTGCTGACGCTGGTCCGCACGGCTGCTCAGCACGGGGCCACGGTGTTGTCGCGGGCGCGGGTGACGTCGCTGCTGCGGTCCGGTGGTCGCGTTACCGGTGCTCAGGTGTCGGTGGACGGGTCGGTGGTCGACGTCCGTGCGCGGCGGGTGATCAGTGCGACCGGTGTGTGGACCGACTCGCTGAACTCGATGTCTCCTGGGGCGTCGCCGTTCCACGTGCGGATGTCCAAGGGTGTGCACGTTCTGGTGGACCGGTCGAAGATCCAGCTCGACGGCGGGCTGATCACGCGGACCGAGAAGTCGGTGTTGTTCGTCATCCCGTGGGGGCGGTACTGGATCATCGGGACCACGGACACGCCGTACTCCGGGGATCCTGACTCCGTCGTTGCTACTTCCGAGGACGTCTCCTACATCCTCGACCACGTCAACGCCGTGCTGCGTTCCCCGTTGAGCGTTGACGACGTCCTCGGCACGTACGCAGGACTGCGGCCGTTGCTCGACGGCGCTTCCGGCGACACCGCCAAGCTGTCCCGTGAACACGCTGTCGCGGAGCGGGAACCCGGGTTCTTCGTGATCGCAGGCGGCAAGTACACGACCTACCGCGTGATGGCCGCCGACGTCGTCAACTCCGCGGTCAAGGGCCTCGGAAAGGTTGTTGCTCCTTCGCTGACCGCCAAGCTGCCGTTGTGCGGCGCGGTCGGGTACCACGAGCTGTGGGCGGACCGGGCTCGAGTTGCCTCCGAGTCCGGTCTGTCCACGTCCACTGTGGAGCGGCTGCTGCAGCGGTACGGGTCGGCGGTGTCGGACGTGCTGGCGTTGGTGGCTCAGGATTCTTCGCTTTCGGCCGATGTGGCCGGGTATCTGGCGGCGGAGATCGTGTACGCCGTCACGCACGAGGGTGCCTTGGATCTTGAGGACGTGTTGGCTCGGCGTACTCGGATCGCGATTGAGCATCTTGACCAGGGTGCGTCTGTGGCCGGTGTTGTTGCGGACCTGATCGCCGGGCCGTTGGGGTGGTCGGACGCCGAGCGCGAGGCTGCGGTGCGGGTTTACCGGGACTACGCGACGGAGATGGCGGCGAAATGAGATGGACAGCGCGGAGCTGATCGAGCGGTTGCGGCGTGAGGGTGGGTTTCGGCTGTTGCCGCTGTTGGGTGGTACCGGGCAGGTTGCCGGGGTGCATCTGAGTCGGTTTCTGCCTGGCGGACACCTCGACGTGATCCAGGCGTGGGACGAGCGTTGGGCGGCCTATGCTCGGCTGCCCAATACGCTTGACCCTGCGGCGCCGTTTCTTGGACCGGGGGACGGGACTGTTCGCAGTGGGGCGTTTTCGCGGGTGGTGGCTCCGTTGTTGCCGCTTCAGTCTGGGGTTCGTTAGGGGCGCGACAAGCGCTGTGGCACGACTCGTGACGGGACCAACCCACCGGAACTCCACGCTGAGGACGGGCTCGGCGTGACTTACCGGCTCTTAGGCGGGGTCTGCTTGTGTGTCTGCATGATTCGAGTACTTGCGTTGGCCCTGCTCGCCGTTGTGGTTGCTGCACCGGCTGCTCAGGCTGCCAGTCCCGTTGGTATGACTGACGGGTTCTATGTTGATCCTGACTCCAACCCTGCTGTGTGGGTGCGTGAGCATGCTGGGGATGGGCGTCAGGCTGCCATCAAGGCGAACATCTCCACCAAGCCGATCGCACGCTGGTTCGGCAACTGGAGTGGTGACATCAAGACCTCGGTGTCGGGCTACGTGAACAAGACCGGCACGAAGCTGCCCGTCCTGGTGGCCTACAACATCCCCGGCCGGGACGCGTGTGGCGGCCACTCCGGTGGTGGCGCAGGTACCCCGGCGGCCTACCGCGCCTGGATCTCTGCGTTCGCGGCTGGCATCGGTAGCCGTCCGGCGGTTGTCGTCATTGAGCCGGACTCGCTCGCGGACTTCAACTGCATGGACAGTGCCAAGATCGCCGAGCGCACGGCGATGATCAAGTACGCCACCGAGCAGTTCAAGGCCAAGGCGCCCAACACGTGGGCCTACCTCGACGCTGGAAATGCTCAGTGGGTACCGGCTGACACCATGGCCGGCAGGCTCGACGCGGCGGGCGTGCGCAACGTTCGCGGCTTTTCGATCAACGTGTCGAACTACCACACCACGGCCGTCTCTACGGCGTACGGCAACGCGGTGAACGGTAGCTTCTCCGGCTTCACCAAGCCGTACGTGATTGATACGAGTCGTAATGGCAACGGGCACAACGGGGAGTGGTGCAATCCCGGTGGGCGGAAGTTGGGCACGCCTGCTCGTACCGGTGGGGGTGCGGAGATGTTGTTGTGGGTCAAGGTTCCTGGGGACTCCGACGGGCGGTGTGGGAAGGCGCCTGGAGTGGATGCCGGGAAGTTCGACCCGCAGTTGGCCTTTGATCTGATCTACGGCTACTGAGTCCTGGTCAGGGCGCGGACCGGGGCGCCCAGGGCCTGCACGTGCTGGGTGAGGGTGCGGCGGGTCTGGTGTTCGTTCAGGGCCACGGTTTCGAGGTGGTCGAAGAGGGTTCGGCACCTCGTCACGGCCGTGTCGTCCTGGGCGAACACCTTGGCCACGTCGGATTCCGCGTAGACGAGTGGGGCGGCGTTCTCGAACTCGTAGAGCGTGCACTTCGGGTGCAGGGCCGACGAGGTGGCTTCTGCCGGGATGATGCGGACGATGTTCGACTCGGCCAGGAGGCGTTCGTACTGGTCCTGCATCACTCGGGTGTCGCCCAGGCGGATTCGCAGGGCCAGTTCGTGGACGTAGAACGTGCACTCGGGGTGGGTGGGGCGGCGCATGACCGTTTGGCGGTCGAGGGTTTCCACCGGGTCCTGGAGGGTGTGGGACGTGGCCGCTTGGAGGGCGCGGGCGTAGGCCGGGGTGTGCAGGAGGGGGTGGATCGAGATCACGTCGTAGGCCGTGATCTTGGTGGCCGCCGCCTCGGTCATGGCGAGCGTGCGCTGGTTGTCCGGGTCCTGGACCAGGTACGCGTCGAAGGCGTTGCGGTAGCGGTTGAGGAAGTCCTCGAAGAAGTCGACGTCCTTGCCGCACACCGTGAGGTACTGGGCCAGGTCGACGGCGCTGGCCCTGATCTTGCCGTGCTCGATGTTGCTGACCTTGCTGGGGTCCCAGCCGAGCTGGATGGCCATGGCTCGGCCGCGCAGGCCGGTGAAGCGTTGCCTCAGGCGGCGCAGCTCGTCACCGAGGTCGCGGCTGTAGGCGGTGGAGTTCGTCGTCGTCACGCAATTCAAGCTATGGCTTGGAATTACTCCATGGTACGGGCTCGTTCGGGTGAAGATGTGGTGCCTAGTCGAGGAGCTTGCGCATCTCGGCTTCGAAGTCGAAGTGGTCGTTCTCGTGTCCCGGGGCGACCACGTCGTAGGTGGAGTTGAGGAACTCCTGCAGCTCCGAGGAGCGCACGTGGAAGACCGCCTGCGAGACGTCCGACCGCAGCTCGAGGACGGCGGTCGTGGAGTTGTGGGGGCGCAGTCGCACGTCGCCGGCGCCGCTGGTGGTGATCAGGCCGTCGGCGAGCAGGTCGCGGCTCACGAGCCACACCGTCTCCTGGCGTCCCATGCGGAACGTCATGGTCACGGCGTGCGGGTCGTCGGCGCGGTAGCCCAGCTCGACCTCGACGGGCATGGGGCGCCCGGACGGAGCGATGAAGGCGAAGACGGACTCGGCGCCCACTCGTGTCACGTTCGTCATGCCCCCTAAGACGCACGGCAACCTCCGTGGATGCCTCGCTCAGGAAAAGCGATCGGAACGTGATTTTCAATGGTCCCGAAGTATGACTTTTGACAACCAGGAGGCAGGCGGGGTGAGACGTGCGTCACTATTGCGTCTGACCTGCGGGTTCGTCCTCGGCGAAGTTGGTCTTGAGCGGCCTGGGGACGGCCTGGAAGGGCAATCGGCGGGACTGCTCGTCACTCCATTCGGAGTAGAGGGCAAATGGGCTTTCTGTAGTCAATTCGGCACTGAAAGTGATGCGTTGGGCGGTCAGCGATAGGCGCCCTGGACCACCGGACGGATGAGGATCTCGTTGACGTCCACCGTCGGCGGCTGGCTGACCGCGTCGAGGATCACGCAGGCGATGTCGGCGGGATCGACTGGGTCAGGCCCGTGACCGCCCACTTCGTCGCGGAGCAGAGGTTGCCCGACGGACGCCGCGGCCTGCGTGTTCAGGACCTGGGTGACGAGCCCGTTGAGTTGGTCCCGGTCGGTGACGTCGCGGGAGGTCGGCAACGCGCGGTCCGGTCCGCCCGGTTGCGCGGCGAGGTCGGTGAGGGTGCGGTGGCGGCTCCGATGCCGCGGGAGGCGCCGGTGATCAGGAAAACGGGATCGTTCACAGAATTGAGGCTGGTCAAGCACGACAGTTTGGTCTAGACCATGGAGGTCGACCGTCTGCTGTGAGGAGCTGCTCATGGACTTTCTCCACGACTTCGGTGCCGCGATGCGCGAGCACCTGCGGCTGGTCGAGGACCGCAACGCCGCCGCTCTCGACGTGGTGGCCGGGCGGATCCTCGACGTCGTGCGTGCCGACCGGCTGGTGCACGCGGCGGCCGCGGGGCACAGCCTGGCCGCGGTGCTCGAGACCTTCTACCGCGCCGGCGGGCTGGCGTGCGTGCGGCCGTTGTTCCACCCCGGTTTGCTGCCGCTGCACGGGGCCGAGGCCAGCACGCAGCTGGAACGGGTGCCCGGACTGGCCGCGACGCTGGTGGCGCAGGCTCAGGTGCAACCCGGTGACGTGGGAATCATCTTCTCCAACTCCGGCGTCAACGCCTTCCCCGTGGAGATCGCCGACGAGCTCAAGCGACGGGGTGCCTTCGTCGTCGCCGTCTCGTCCCGGCCCCACATGGACAAAGCTCCTGCGCGGTCGTTCGCCAAGCTCGGCGACCTGGCCGATCTGGTGCTGGACACCGGGATCCCGGCCGGGGACGCCGTGGTCTCCACGCCGAGCGGCACCACCGGGGCGCTGTCCACGCTCTGCTCGGCGTTCCTGTGGAACCTGCTGCTCGTCCGCCTGACGACGCTGGCCGCGGCGAACGACGTCACCGTCCCGCTCTGGCAGAGCGCCAACCTGCCCGGTGGGGACGCCGCGAACGAGCGGTACCTCGGTCGCTACCGGACGCAGGTGCCGATGCTCTGACGAGTCAGACCGGGTTGCCGCGCGGGCGGAGACGGCCACCGGGGAGCGGCGGCGCGGGCAGACGTGCGCCGCCGTAGCCCTGCACGCGGCCGAACCTGTCGGTCTCCGCCTGCCACTCGTCCCGGTACGCGACGATCTCGTCGTGCGTGCGGCCCACGAAGTTCCACCACATCACGATCTCCTCGCCGAACGGCTCGCCGCCCAGCAGCACAACCCTTGCGCCGCCGACGGTTGAGAGCGTCAGCGTCGCGCGGCCGGTGCCGGTGTAGCCGAGGTCGCCGGGGGACAGTGTGGTGCCTTCGACGGTCACGTCACCGGTGTCGAGCAGGACGCCGTGTTCGAACGCCGTCGCCACGTCGAGCTCGATCGTCGCGCCCGCGGAGAGGATGATCTCGGCGCCCAGCAACGGACTGAAGGTCGTGACAGGGGAGGCCGAACCGGCCAGCGAACCGAGGAAGACCCGGATCTCCGCGCCGTCGAGAGTCACCGTCGGCGGGGCGTAGTGCTGGAAGTTGCGCGGGGCGTCGCGGTGGGCGTCCGGCAGGGCGAGCCAGAGCTGCACGCCGTGGAGCACGGTGGACGACGCGGTCGAGACCTCGGAGTGCGCGATGCCGCGGCCGCCGGTCATCAGGTTCAGCTCGCCGGGACGTACGAACGCGTGCACGCCGAGGCTGTCGCGGTGCTCGATCTCGCCGGTGAAGAGCCAACTGACCGTTTGCAGGCCCGTGTGGGGATGCGGCGCCACGTCCATGCGGACCTCGTCCGGGCCGTAGTGGTCGCAGAAGCACCACGCGCCGATGAGCGACCGTTGTTTTTGCGGCAACGTCCTGCGCACCGACATCGCACGCGGACCGCCCAGCGGCACGTCCCGCGGGCCCAGGACCTCGACGCCGCCGGGGGCGGAGGTGCACGTCAGTTCGGCGGGCTCGGCTTCGACGTTGCTCACACTCCTGATCGTAGGCCGTTCACGGGCAGGCGATCTTTGTAAGCTGGGCGCCGGGGGTAACTGTGGATCTTCACGCCAGCCTGCTCGCACGAGTGTTGAGCAGCGGATATGACCTGGACGACGCACAGCTCGCGGCCGTTGACCGGCTGGCCGCGCTGGGGGAGCGGCGCAGGGGCGTCTACCTGCACGGGCCGGTCGGCCGGGGCAAGAGCTTCCTCGCGGACGCGTTCTTCGACGTGTTGCCCGTGCGCAAGAAACGGCGCGTGCACTTCCACTCCTTCTTCCGCGAGCTGCACGCACGGATCTCCGAACGGCTGCACGAGCGCGGCGCGGTCAGGAAGGCCGTGGACGAGCTGATCGGACGCAGCCAGGTGCTCGCGTTCGACGAGTTCCACCTGCACGACGTCGGTGACGCGATGCTCATGACCCGGCTCTTGGAGGCGCTCCAAGACCGCAAGGTGATGATCATCGCCACGTCCAACTACCCGCCCGACGGACTGCTGCCGAACCCGCTCTACCACGACCACTTCCTGCCCGGCATCGCGCTGGTGAAGGAGCTCATGGACGTCGTGGAGCTGCAAGGCGCCACGGACTACCGGCACCTGCGCGGACGGCCGCGGTCGCGGTTCGAGACCGGCGAGATCCGCACGCACGCGGACCTTCCGGCGACATCCGTCGTCCTGAACGTCAACGGCCGTGACGTCACCGCGCTCGGCACGGCCGGGAAACGGATCTGGTTCGACTTCGGCGACCTGTGCGAGAAACCGACGTCGACCCAGGACTACCTCGTGCTCGCGGACCGCTTCGACGACTGGGTGATCACCGCCGTGCCGCGGCTCGAGACGTGCGATCGCGAGGCGCAGCAACGGTTCGCGAACGTCGTGGACGTCCTCGTCGACGCCGACGTCCGGCTGACCCTGGTGAGCGACCACCCGCTGGCCGAGATCGTCGGGGGCGAGGCGCTCGACCTGGCCCGCACCGCGAGCCGACTGGAACTGATCAACACGACCGGGTGATCAGCTCGGGCTCACGTCCGGCCGATAAGGCCCTTGTCCCCACGGCAAGGAGTTGTCCGGCATGACGTTGCGCGCCCGCATCGGTGAGGTAGTCGAGAGCACGCGGTTCCAGTGGATGATCATCTGTGTGATCGTCGTCAACGCGATCACGCTCGGAGCCGAGACGTCGCCGTCGATCGTGGCGCAGAACGGCGATCTGCTCAGCACGATCGACCACCTGGCGCTCGCGATCTTCGTCGGCGAGCTGGCCGCGCGGCTGTACGCGTTCGGCTGGAGGTTCTTCCGCGACCCGTGGAACATCTTCGACTTCGTGATCGTCGCGGTGGCGTTGCTGCCGGCCGCCGGTCCGCTGTCGGTGTTGCGGTCCATGAGGATCCTGCGGGCGCTGCGGCTCGTGGCGATGGTGCCGAGCATGCGCCGGGTGGTCACCGCGCTGGTGAAGTCGGTGCCCGGCCTGATCTCGCTGACCGGCCTGCTGGTGCTCCTGCTCTACGTCGGCGGCGTGATCGCGAGCAACCTCTTCGGCGACTCCGGGGACCCGCGGTTCGCCGACCTGGGCTCGACGCTGCTGACCCTGTTCCAGATCACCACGGGCGACGGCTGGTCGGACGTCATGCGCGACCTGATGGTGCACCAGCCGTTCGCGTGGATCTTCTTCCTCTGCTACCTGCTGGTCGGCACGTTCACCATGCTCAACCTGTTCATCGCGGTGGTCTGCAGCGCGATGGAGTCGGACGTGCAGCAGGTGCCCGCACCCCGTGCCGCGACGCACGACGACCTGCTGCTGCAGGAGGTCCGGGCGCTGCGGGACGAGGTGCGCGCACTGCGCCAGGGATCCCGATCGGCGACGCCGCCGTACACCGATCGGGACCCTGCAACCCCCGCTGTCACGGGGTGACCGGGACGTTCGTCAGACCTTTCCTGGCACGGGTGACCGTGTTCGAGGCGTGGACGACGTTCGGGTCGGCCGAGCACTTCGACGTGGACGTGATCTTGACGGCGTACTCGCCGACGCCGCCGAGGTCGGAGGTGTTGCCCCGCCACACGTTTCCGCAACCGTTGGCGAACGACGGCGTCGTGCTCGGGTTGTGCGTCTCGTAACCGTTCGCGAACACACCCGGCGTGGCGAAGGTGCCGGTGTTGTTCTCGATGCGATAGCCGATGCCCTTGACGTCGATCCACGAGTCGGCGGAGTTCTGACCGGAGATGCCGCGGCCGTCGAAGGTGTTGCCGGAGATCAGGCCGTTGTGCGTGCCCTCCTTGACGTCGATCGGTTCCGCGGCGATGCCGGGACCGATCCTGTTGCCCAGCACCTGCACGCGGTCGGACCTGTCGACGCCGCCGGAGTTGCCGTGGCAGGCCCAGTTCGAGTTCGCCGATCCGATGTAGACGCCCTCGCCGTACCCCTTCTGCACCAGGCCCGCGTCCGTGATCGTGGAGTTCTTGATCACGCCGTCCGCGGACGAGCGACGGAAGTGGACACCCTCCTCTTCGGTCTTGGAGACCTTCACGCCGTCGATCGTGACGTGGTGGGAGTTGTCCAGCACGATGCCCTTCTTGGACTCCGTGACGCTGAACCCCTTGAGGTTCCAGTACGGCGCGTTGAACAGCCACAGGCCGTAGCCCGAGTCCCACCCGGCGGTCGGTGCCGGGCAGGACGGTGCCTCGCCGGACGGGCCGTCGTTGATCAGCACCGCGGTCGACGGGCCGGTGAGCGTGATCGGTGCGCTCGCGGTGCCGGCCTTCGTGGTGACGAACGAACCGCGGTAGGTGCCGGGCGCGAGCGTGATCGTCTCACCGGGTTTCGCGTTGGCCAGCGCGGCTTTCAGCTCCTCCGCGGTCGTCACGGTTCCCTCGGCCGGCGGAGGCTCGGAGCCTGGCAGGTTCTTGAGGAACAACGACTTCGCCGCGTCGGTCTTCGTGGCGTCGACGCCGTGACCGCCGGAGTAGTCGCGCTGCTCGTTCTTCGCCCAGTCCGCGATCGGAGTGCCGCCGATGTCAAGATGCCTGTACGCGCTGCCGTTCCAACCGAACTGGTAGATCCGCTGCCGGTCGTTGTAGTACGGCTGGTAGGCGCCGTCGGTGGCCAGCTGCTTGGCCATCTCGTTGTTGAAGAAGACATTGCGCGGCCCGGTGGCACCCGACCACTTCACGGCCTTCTTGCCCGCGCCCCACCAGATCGGGAACCAGTTCGAGTCGTCGGGACCGCCGCCGCCCTCCTCACCGCAGTTCGCACGGCAGTTGCCGGAGCGGTGCGCGTAGGAGACGCGGACAGTGTTGTTCTCGAACAGGTTGTTGCGCTCCCACCCGCCGTGCAGGTTCAGGTCGGAGTCGAAGTCGTTGCCGATCACGACGTTGCCCGACGCGGACCACTGGAACGTGAAGTGCCGCAGGTTGCGGGAGGTGTTGCCCGCGTAGAGCGAGTCCCACACGCGCGAGCCGCGGAAGTAACCGTTGCCGCCCTTGCCCTTGTTCCACGAACCGTCGAGGTAGTTGTCCACGATCTGGAGGTTCTTGGCCTCCTCGGTGACGATCGGATGCGATCCCGTCATCTCCGCGCGGATGCCGCGCACCCACGAGTTCGCCGCCCACTTGAACACGATGCCGTGCATCTCGTCGGCCGGCGCCATGTTGCCGTAGTTGTTGACGGCCTCGGCGGGGTTCAGGTCCGGCATCGCCTGCGTGAAGCCGAAGTTCTCGAACCCGACGCCGAGGACCGGGTCCACCAGCGGCGACACCTTGGAGTCGTAGGTCGCCCCGTCAATCGCCGGTGAGCCGTCCGAGGTGGAGTTGACGGGGACGTCGAACTCCAGTGGTTTGTCGAGCGTCACCGCGCTGCCCGAGACAGAGGCGACGGTGAAGATCTGCTGGCGCATGTGCATGTTCAGCAACGGGTGCGGCGTGCCGGTGGCGAACTGCTGCTCGTAGAACTTGACCGAGTTCGCGGCACGGACGTTGACGAGCATGCCGGCCTTGATGTTCGTCGTGGACTGGACCTGGACGACCCTGTCGCCGGCCTTGGCGGCCGTCTTGACCTTCGCGCCCGCCTTCCAGTGCACGTTCACCGTGCCCTCGAAGATGTCCTTGCGGTTCTCCGGCGCCGCCGCGTAGTCGCTCGCGTAGGCCGTGTGCACACCGCGGGACTGGACCCGGAACAGGCCGCGGCCCGGCCACAGCCAGCCGCCCTTGCCCTGCCCGAAGGTCATCCCGTCCTCGTCCCAGTCCGATCCGTCCGGCGTGAGCGCGTCGTAGCGGGTGTTCGCGTCGGGCGTGTAGACGATCTTCGTGGCGGTCGCGCCGGCACCCCTGATGATCAGGTGGTCGGCGTCCACGTGGAGCTCTTTCGACACCTTCAGCTCACCGGCGGGCAGCGTGATGAGGCTGAGCTTCGAATAGCTCGCGGTGGGCGAACAGTTCGTCCTGATGGAGTCGATCGCGGCCTGGAGTCCGGCCGAGTCGTCGGCGGTGTCATTCGGGCGGACGTTGAACTGCGACGCGAGTTCCGTTGACGTGATCTGGCAGTCCGCGTCCGGGTTCAGCTCATTGTTTCCGGGCAGCACGCCATTGCCGCGATACCCCGCTTTCGACCAGTCGTAGAGGCCGGAAACAGGGGAACGTCGATTGCCTGACGAGACGTCCAGGCCCGTCAGTGCAGGTGCAGCGGTCGCCGTCGTCACCGGTACGGCCAGCGAACCGATTAAGAGCAGGGTGAGCAGGGGTGTGGATGGTCGTGTCATTCGACAACCCTCTTCGGCAGGGCGGGGGCTGTTTCTTTGTAGTCGAGGGTTGCATATGTGTCAAACATTCACATTCTTGAAATAGGGAATCCTGAAATGCTTTTCAATGACGACTCTTTGCCTGTTCGGACAGTTCTCGGGGCAGCTCACGGCTCTGAATCGTGTGAGCCGATTGGGCCGGTTGCGAGCTGAGTGGGCCCGCGCGCGACCTCGGCGCTCGTGCCGGATTTCTTCCCCGGTGGCGTGGAATCCTGCCCTTCGTGTCATCCGGTTGGACGCGGAGAACCCGCGAAAGTGGGGTATCGCACGGGTTGCGCGGGTGAAGAGGGCCACGCAGATGCAAGATCCGCCGCACCCGTTCGTGACCGAACCAACCCTGAACGGCGGATCGCCGGTTGGGCCAAAGGCTGCAAAGGTCGATTGCTGTTCGGCAGTGAGCGTTCCAACGAACAGGAGCACCACAGGATCATGGCGAGCCCCACTGTGAAGCCGGTTCTGCGCACCGACTACCAGCGTTCCGTCGCGGACTACTGGAACAAGGAGAAGGACCCGGTCAACATCAAGCTCGGTGAGGTGGACGGGCTCTACCACCACCACTACGGGCTCGGTGCGTACGACCCGGCCGTGCTGGAAATGGGCGACGACGCGATCATCGCGGAGATGCACCGGCTGGAGACCGCGCAGGCCGAGGTGCTGCTCGACGCGTTCGGTGACGTCCCGTTCGGCGGCAGGCTGATGGACGGCGGCTCCGGCCGCGGTGGCACGAGCTTCATGGCCAACGGCCGCTTCGGGTGCCAGGTCGACGGCGTCAGCATCTCCGAGCAGCAGGTCGCGTTCGCCAACGCGCAGGCGTCCGAGCGCGGTGTCTCGGACCAGGTCCGGTTCCACTTCAAGAACATGCTCGACACCGGCTTCGAGACCGGGGCGTTCAACGGCATCTGGACCAACGAGACCACGATGTACGTGGACCTCCAGCAGCTGTACGGCGAGTTCGCGAGGCTCATCGCGCCCGGCGGCCGGTACGTCTGCATCACCGGTTGCTACAACGACCTGACGGGTGGCCGCTCCCGTGCGGTCAGCCAGATCGACCAGCACTACATCTGCAACATCCATCCGCGCAGCGAGTACTTCAAGGCGTTGGCGGACAACGGTTTCGTGCCCATCAGCGTCGTCGACCTCACGCCGGACACGATCCCGTACTGGGAGCTGCGCGCGAAGTCGTCGGTCGCGACCGGCATCGAGGACCCGTTCCTCGCCGCGTACAAGGAGGGCAGCTTCCACTACCTGCTGATCGCGGCGGACCGCGTCTGATGAGGGACCTCCTCAACGGGCCGTCCGGGCTGGGCACTTCGGCTGCCCGGCTCGGGCGGCCCGAGGCCGTCGAGCTGCCGCCGGAAGCCGGCTACGCGGAACGCCCGTGGGGTGACGGCACGGCACCGCCGTTGTACGTGCCGGTGGTCGAACGCGAGGACGCCCTGCTGGCCGCCGCCGTCGACGAGCGGCTCATCGCGTGGGCGGGGGAGTGCGGTTTCGAGGAGCCGGAACGGTTCCTGGGCGGGATGTTCGGCCGGCTCGCGGTGCTCACCCACACCGACACCGACGACGTGGACCAGCTGCTGATCGCGGCGAGGCTGAACGCGGCGTGGTGGGCCGCCGACGACCTGTACGCCGACAGCACCGAGATGGGCGCGGTCCCTGCCGAGCTGCCACCGCGGCTCGCGCTGGCGATGGCCGCGATGGACCCGGTCGCGCCCGCGGCCGAGTTCACCGACGAGCTGGAGGAGACGATCGCGGCCGACCCGGTGCTCGTCGGCCTGCGGTCGGGCATCGCGCACCTGACGGCACGCAGCACACCGACCGTGGTGCAACGGGTCTGCTACTCGACGTTCGCGATGTTCGTGTCGTGGAGCGCCTACGCGGCCTGGCGGCACACCGGCAACTACCCACCGGCGTGGCAGTACCTGGCGACGCGGCAGCACGACACCTTCTACACGTCGATGACGCTGATCGACGCGGTCGGCGGCTACGAGCTGCCGGCGCCGTTGTACTACGACCCGCGGGTGCGTCAGCTGCTGACGTCGGCGGGCACGGCGTCGGTGATCGTGAACGACCTGGTGTCGGTGGAGAAGGACGCCGCCGACGAGAAGCCGGTGTGCAACATGGTGTTGCAGATCGCGGCCGACCGGGGGTGCTCGATCGCCGAGGCCACCGAACGGACAGTGGAGCTGCACAACCAGATGGTGCGCGACTTCGAGGCGGGGCACAGGGAGTTGCTTTCCGTGCCGTCGGTGGAGCTGCACCGGTTCCTGAAGGGCACCAAGGCCTGGATGGGCGGCGGCTTCGAGTGGCACACCACGCATCCGCGTTACAAGTGACGTGTTCGCCCGAGCCGCGCCGTGCGCGTGGCTCGGGCGGATCCTTTTGTGGTCCGGGATTCCGGCCACCGCGCGCTATCCACGGCCGCGCATGATCACCCTCACCGCACGGCAGCCGCTCGACCTCGGTGCGTTAGTCCACTGTGGACGATCGGTTCACCCTTATGTCGCAACGGACAAGCGCATGTTCGCGCTGATCACGGGGTATTCGGTGATCCCAAACCCCAGGTCCCGCGTCCGGGTGACCGTCCGGACGTGTGCGGCACCGCTTCGGTCGTGAGGAGTGGTTGTGATGGCCCACCTGCGTCGTCTGGTCGACGTTCGTACCGGTGACGAGTTCGATCAGCCGGTTCCCTTCGGCCTGGTGTACCCGGTGTGCACCGCGGACGGGTCCGCGCCGCCGAGTCAGCGCGGCAGGACCTGGGAACACCTCGTGGCGAGCGATCGCGAGCTGCGGCCGGTGTCCTGATCCCGTGTGAACGGTCCCCGCACCGGGTATTGCCTGGTGCGGGTGGCCCGGTCGGGCGCCCGCGCGAAGGGAGTTCGACATGGACTTCGAACAGGGGCTCACCGACGCCTGGCGGGCGGTGGCGACGTTCGTGCCCAAGCTGGCGGCCTTCCTGCTGATCCTCCTGATCGGCTGGTTCGTCGCCAAGGCCGTTTCCAAGCTGGTGGACAAGGTGCTCGAACGGGTCGGGTTCGACCGGCTCGTGGAGCGCGGCGGCATGCGGCAGATGTTGTCGCGCAGCAAGTACGACGCCTCTGACCTGCTCGCGAAGCTGGTCTACTACGCGCTGCTGCTGATCACGCTGCAGATCGCGTTCGGCGTCTGGGGTCCCAACCCCGTCTCGGAGCTGCTGACCGGCATCGTGGCGTGGCTGCCCAAGGCCGCGGTCGCGATCATCATCGTCGTGGTCGCTGGCGCGATCGCCAACGCTGCCAAGGACTTCATCGGCGGCGCGCTCGGCGGGCTGTCCTACGGGCGGGTGCTCGCCAACATCGCGTCGATCTTCATCTGGGCGCTCGGCATCATCGCGGCGCTGAACCAGATCGGTGTCGCCACCACGGTGACCACGCCGGTGCTGATCGCGGTGCTCGCCACCGCGGGCGGCATCCTGGTCGTTGGCGTGGGCGGTGGCCTGATCCGGCCGATGCAGCAGCGGTGGGAGGGCTGGCTGGGGCGCGCGGAGGCGGAGCTGCCGCAGGCCCAGGCGCAGGCCGAGGCGTACCAGCGCGGTCGTGAGGACGCCGTGCGGACCGGTGCGGAGACCGCGTCCATCCCGCAGGCCGACCCGGTCGCGACGACGCAGCGGCAGGTGCCGGTCGAGGACCCGGTGCTCGGCGCGCGGAGGCCGGAAGACCGCTGACGGTTCGTTCACGACGAGGCGCATCCACCTGGGTGCGCCTCGTTTCTACGTGAGCTCGGGAAGCGCGTGCACGTCGTCGGTCAACGGCTTCACGTCGTGCAGGTGCGCCAGCTGACAGATCGCCATCAGCCTGACGCCGAGCCATGACGTGTGGGTCCACTCCGACTCGAGCGCGTGGTCGAGCAGCCCACGCCCGTACGCGGCCAGCAGCACGACGGCGCCCACCGTGCCGGCGCCCTCGACGCCGAGCAGCAGGATGTCGCGCACCGCCGCGCCGTGCTGGTCCACCTCGGCGGCGAGCGCGGGCGTGACGGCCAGCGCCGCCCACCCCGTCACGCCGATCCGGTCGGACAGGTCGGAGATCCACTGCCGCGCGTTCTTCTCGCGCCAGGTCGCACGCATCCCGCCACGGTAGCCGCGCGGGGTGAAGTCCTGGTTTGAGGGCTCGCGAACCGGGTACTCGGGCGCGGTGCGTCAAGCAGTCGGCGCAAGGATTCCGGCTGTGAAGGCAGGCGATGACCGTGACGACCGAACTCGACGACATGTCGTTGCAGCAGCTGCGCGTGACCGCGTTGGAGAAGCTGGACAACGCTGTGTGCACCGCACTGGCCAACGTCGATTCCGACGAGGCCCGCAAGGGGTTGACCGAGGCGCTGGCCGCCTGCGCGAACGCGGACGCCGGGGTGTCGCCGCAGGTCGTGGCCTGTGTCGAGGCCGCGGACGAGCACCTGGCCTACCACGAGCGGATGGAGGCGCGGACGTTGCTGACGGTGGCGCACCGCCTGATGTCCCGCGTGCGGCGGCCGCTGGCCGTGCCGGGCCCGTCCACGCCGGGTGACGTCGTGCTGAAAGGCTGATTGAGCCGCCACTGTCCGGGGTATCTCGAACGCGTGTTCGAGTGAAAGGGGGCGGTCGTGAACCGCACGCCGGAGAAGGACCCGCAGGACTGGACGACCGGTGACGAGCCGATGACCGGTCCGCAGGAGTCGTACCTGCACACCCTCGCCCAGGAAGCGGGCGAGGAGGTGCCGGACGAGCTCACCAAGGTGCAGGCCTCGCAGCTCATCGATCGGCTCCAGGAGAAGACCGGACGCGGGAGTTGACGACCCGCACGCTCTTCAGCTCCGGGTCGGCCGGGTCCGGCAGCTGCATGCCGGCGGCGAGCCCGCTGCGCACGTAGTCCAGCACCTCGTCGGTGATCACCTCGCCGGGCAGGATCGCGGGCGCGCCCGGCGGGTACGGCGTGATCATCTCCGCCGCGATCCGCCCGGCCGCCCGCTCGGCCGGCACCTGCTCGACCTCCGCGAAGAACGCGTCGCGCGGCAGCATCGCCGTCTCCAGCTGGAGCTCGTCCGGCGTGGGCAGGTCGACGGGCTTCGGGGTGGGCAGATCGGCCTCGGTGAGCGCGCGCAACGCGTCGACGAGGATCTGCGCCGTGCGGTGGTCGTCGGCGTGGGTGAAGTGGGCGACGACCCGCCGGTGATCCGACAGCCCGAGCGTGACGCGCTGGTGTTCGCGCAACCAGTCCGTGGCCTGGTAGCCGCTGATGTCGAGTCCCGACACGTCGATGACCATCTTCAACGGGTCGTACGAGTGCACGAGGTCGCCGAACTCCATGACGTGCAGTCCCGGCAGTTCGTCGATGGCGGCACGGGTGGACCCGGCGAGTGCGAGCGCGGCGGTCAGCAGCAGTTCGCCGTGCTGCACCATCTGCCGGCGCCAGCCGTCGAGGGTGGCGTAGACGAGCGAGGTCGGGCTGGTCGTGCCGAGCAGATCTTCCCTGGCCTTGAGCACGTTCGCGTCGACCAGGTCGCCCTGCAGGTGGAACACCGAGCTCTGCTCGACCGCGGCACCGGACTTGTGCACGCTCGTCACGACCACGTCGGCACCCGCGTCCATGCCCCACGGCGGCAGGTCGTCGTGGAACGGCAGGTGCGCGCCCCACGCCTCGTCCACGATCAACGGTTTGCCGAACGAGTGGCACACCTCGGCGATCTCGGCGATGTCACCGCACGTGCCGTAGTCGGTCGGCGTGACCAGCAGCATGCCCTTGGCCTCCGGCTCGGCCTCGAACAGCTCACGCACCCGGTCCGCGCCCGGCGGGTGCGCGAGGTGCCGTTCCGCGTCCCAGTTCGGACTGATCCACACAGGACAGACGCCGCTCAGGATCAGCCCGGACACCACGGACTTGTGCGCGTGCCGCGGCACGATCAGCTTCTCGTGCGGTCCCGCCACGGACAGCATGGCGCTCTTGACCGACAACGAGCTGCCGCACGTGGAGAAGAACGCCTTCTCGGCGTGGACGGCGTGCGCCATGAGCTCCTGGGCGTGCTCGATCACGCCACCGTGCATCAACCGGTCGTCCAGGCCGTTGAGCGCGAGCACGTCGGCCTCGAACACCTGCTTGCCGAGCACGTCCAGCACCCTGGGGTCGACGCCCTTGCCCTGGCGGTGTCCCGGCGGGGTGAACGGCACGTAGCCGCGCTCGCGGAACTGCTGCAACGCTTCCAGCACCGGTGCCTTGCTGTG
Organism: Lentzea rhizosphaerae; assembly: GCF_042649515.1. Taxonomy (NCBI): domain Bacteria; kingdom Bacillati; phylum Actinomycetota; class Actinomycetes; order Pseudonocardiales; family Pseudonocardiaceae; genus Lentzea; species Lentzea rhizosphaerae. The sequence continues at coordinate 78,717 of NZ_JBHRZI010000036.1, forward strand.
GTCCATGCCGGGTGAGTAGCCCGAACGGCCGCACTTCGAACATCAACGCAGCAAAGGTCGCACGAGCTCGTGAATGTGCGCCGACGGTTCGAGGCCGAGCTCCGCGCGCAGCTGCCTGCGGTAGCTCTGGTACTGCCGCACGGCCTGTGCGGGATTGCCGTCGGCCAGGTGCAGCTCGACGAGCGTGCGGTGGGCGCTCTCCCGCAACGGGTCCGTCTGCACGGCGGCGAGCGCGGCCTGGTGCGCGTGGTGGTGATCTCCGCACGACCGGAACCGGTCGCTGAGGGTCTCCAGTGCCCGCAACCTGGCCTGCCACCACCAGTCGCGCTCGGCCTGCACCCACGGCTGCCACCACCCCGGCAGCAGGTCGGCCTTGAGCATCCCGACGGCCTCCGGTCGTGCCCCCGGTGCCGCGGCGAACGCGCACGCACGCCGGAAGTCGACCTCGACGTCCTCGCCCAGCACCAGGGCGTCCTCGGTCGCCACGACCAGCGGTGTGGACGGTTTCGCCAGCCGCCACAACGACGACCGCAGGCACGCGGACGCCCGTCGCGCCGTCGCGTCCGGCCACAGCAGCGTGGCCGCCACCTGGCGCGGCACCGGGGAGTCGCGCAACGCCAGCAGGGCGAGAAGCCTGCGCGCGCCGGGCACCACGTGGGCCGGAGAGTGGTCGAGGTCCAACCGGAAACCGCCCAGCAGCTGGATGTGCACCCGCGTCATGGCGGCCGAGTGCCCGGTGGTTGCGCGCTCACACATCTCGTCGACGAAATTGCTCCGTCCTGACCAGCTGCGGTGACGCGGCCGTGTCGTGCGGGTGGTGACACCGAGCCGAGCGCGTCACAGCGGCTCCCTAACTTCGCCGTGAACCCCGAGCAAGGGAGGCGAGATGTTCCTGCACACCAGCAGGTTGCAGTTCGAGGCGAGGCCCGATCGCCCGGACGCGCACTACGCGCGCAAGCTCCAGGAGCTGATCGGCGGCGCGTACGGCGAGATGACCGTGACCATGCAGTACCTCATGCAGGGCTGGAACTGCCGGATGGAGGGCAAGTACAAGGACCTGATCATGGACGTGGCGACCGAGGAGATCGGCCACGTCGAGATGATCGCGACGATGGTGGCGCGGTTGCTCGAGAACGCGCCCGCCGAGACGACCGCGCAGGCGGTGGCGGACGACCCCGTGGTGGCGGCGGTGATCGGCGGCATGGACCCGCAGCAGGCGATCGTCAGCGGCGGCGGGCCCACGCTGTCGGACTCGAACGGCGTGCCCTGGAACGGCCGGTACATCGTCGCCAGCGGCAACCTCATGGCCGACTTCCGCGCGAACGTGGCGGCGGAGGCGCAGGGCAGGCTGCAGACCGCGCGGCTCTACAACATGACCGAAGACAGCGGTGTGCGCGACATGCTGAAGTTCAACCTCGCCAGGGACACCCTGCACCAGAACATGTGGCTCGCCGCGATCGAGGAGTTGCAGGAGGACGGTCTCGAGGGCCCGATCTCACCGAGCGCGCTGTTCGACGAGGAGTACGCCGAGCACGCGAGCGCGATCTGGCACAACTCCGACGGGCCGGCAGGCGCCGAGGGCGGCTGGGCGTCGGGCACCGCACCGGACGGCGTGCACGAGTTCTCCTACAACATGAACCCGGAACCGTTGGGGGACAAGGCGTCCGCGCCGAAGCCCGATCCGCTGCTCTACGCCACCAGCCCGGCGAACCTCGGCCTCATCGAGAAGGCGATCCGCAAGCTCACGTGAGGAGGGGGCTCTGATGGTCGGCATCACGGTGCCAGCTCGCGTCCGGTCGGCCGCCGTCGTCATGGGACCCGCGTTCGTCGTCGCGGTCGCGTACGTCGACCCCGGCAACTTCGCGACGAACATGGCGGGCGGCGCGACGCACGGATACCTGTTGTTGTGGGTGATCGTCAGCGCGAGCCTGCTGGCGATGTTCGTCCAGTACCAGTCCGCGAAGCTGGGCATCGTGACCGGCCGCAACCTGCCGGAGCTCTGCCGCGAGCACTACCCGCGTCCGGTCACCGGCCTGCTGTGGGTGCAGGCGGAGCTGGTGGCGATGGCCACCGACCTGGCGGAGTTCGTCGGCGCGGCGGTGGCGCTGAACCTGCTGTTCGGCGTGCCGCTGCTGCCGGCGGCCGGCATCACCGCCGTGGTGTCGTTCGGCATCCTCGCGCTGGCGCCGTTGCGGCGGCGCCGGTTCGAGTCGGTGATCATCGGCCTGCTCGCGATCGTGCTCGGCGGTTTCCTCTACCAGACCCTGCACCTCGGCCCGCTGACCGGAGCGGCGGCGGGGCTGGTGCCGGGGTTCGCCGGGGTCGACAGCGTGCTGCTCGCCACCGGCATGCTCGGCGCCACGGTCATGCCGCACGTGATCTACCTGCACTCGGCGCTGACCCAGCGCCACCACCGGCCGGGTGACGTCCGCGGGGTGCTGCGGGCGAGCCGCACGGACATCGTGGTCGCCCTCGGGGTCGCCGGGATGGTGAACGTGAGCATGCTCGTGGTCGCGGCCGGTGCGTTCCACCAGGCGGGGGCGCCGCGGGAGTCGTTGGAGGACATGCACTCCGGGCTCGGTTCGCTGCTGGGACCGGGTGCGGCGCTGGCGTTCGCGCTGGCGCTGCTCGCGTCGGGGCTCGCCGCGTCCAGCGTCGGCACCTACTCCGGCCAGGTCGTGATGGAGGGGTTCCTGCGCCGCCGGATCCCGTTGTGGCTGCGGCGCGCGGTCACGATGGCGCCCGCGCTGGTCGTGCTCGGGCTCGGCGTCGACCCGACGAAAGCGCTGGTGCTGAGCCAGGTCGTGCTGTCGTTCGGGATCCCGTTCGCGCTCGTGCCGATGGTGCTGCTGGCCAGGCGCCGGGACGTGATGGGCGCGTCGGCGAACCGGCGCGGGGTCACGACGGCCGGTGCGGTGGCGGCATCGGTGATCTCCGCGTTGAACCTTTTCCTGCTGGTGAGGACGGTGACCGGGTGATGCTCGCGGCAGTGGTGCTCGGAGTGGGGATCGGAGGGTTCCTGGACGGGATCGTGGCGCACCAGCTGCTCGGCTGGCACCACATGCTTTCCGGCTGGTATCCGCGTGAGGACATGGAGTTGATGATGATCGGCGACGGGCTGTTCCACCTGTTGTGCCTGGTCATCGTGCTGGTGGGGGTGGCGCTGCTGAACCGGCGGGCGCCGTTGCCCGAGCGGGTGCTGCTCGGCGGGATCCTCGCGGGGTGGGGCGTGTTCAACCTCGTCGAGGGGCTGGTCGATCACCAGATCCTCGGCATCCACCACGTCCGTCCAGGTCCTGGTCAACTGGCCTATGACCTGGCGTTTCTCGCCTCGGGTGCGGTGCTCCTGGTGATCGGGACGCTGTTTGCGCGTCGCGCGCGCGGGTAGCCGTCCGGTGTGGAAATCGAACAGAACGTGACCGCGCCGGCCGCCACCGAGTCGAGCGTGCTGGCCAGCTTCCCCGACTACGCCGACGCCCAGCGGCTCGTCGACCGGATGTCCGACGACGGCTTCCCGGTGGAGAGCGTGCGGATCGTCGGCGAGGGCGTGCGCACCGTCGAGCAGGTGACCGGCCGCATGACCAGGGGCAGGGCCGCCGCGGCCGGTGCGGCGAGCGGAGCCTGGTTCGGTGTCTTCATCGGACTGCTGTTCGGGCTCTTCACCGCCGGTGCCGCCTGGGTGTGGATGCTGTTGATCAGTCTCGTGATCGGTGCGTTCTGGGGCGCGGTCTTCGGGTTCGTCGCGCACTGGAGCACGCGTGGGCGGCGGGACTTCTCGAGCGTGATGACCCTGCAGGCGCGGCGGTACGAGGTGCACGTCGACAGGGCGCAGGCCGCGCAGGCCGCGAAGTACGTGCTCTGATCCGTGCAGACGTTCCTGCCGTACCCGGACTTCGCCGCCACCGCCCGAGTGCTGGACCGGCGGCGCCTCGGCAAGCAACGGGTCGAGACGCTGCAGATCCAGCGGGCGCTGGTGGTGCCGGGTCACGGCTGGCGCCACCACCCGGCGGTGCGGATGTGGACCGGTCACGAGGAAGCGCTCGTGCGGTACGGCGCGGAGATCTGCGCGGTGTGGCGGGAGCTGGGGTTCCAGGACACGTGCGAGGCGACCATGCGGTCCGACCTGGCGCGTGCGAAGCAGGTCGTGGTGGTGCGGACTCAGGAGGAGCTGGCCGTCGCGGGGGAGCTGCCGGACTGGCTGGGGGACGAGGCGCTGCACCGCAGTCACCAGTCGGCGCTGGTGCGCAAGGACCCGGAGCACTACCGCCGGTTCTTCCCTGACGTGCCGGCCGACCTGCCCTACGTCTGGCCGCCGACGCTGGCCCGCACGGTGAACCCCTCCGCGTCGCGGCCCATCGACACGTAGTCGCACGTGCGGTGCAGGATCCACAACCCGAGCCCCGCCGACTCGGTCGCGGTGGTCGGCACCAGGCCCGCCAGCGGGTCCGAGGGGCCGGGACCCCTGTCGGTCACCGCCACGACCACGCGCCGCTCGTCCGCCCACAGCCGGAACCGGATCGGGGCGACGCCGTACGTCAGGCCGTTCGTGACGATCTCGCTGGCCGCGTAGACCAGGTCGTGGGTGTCGTCCTCGCTCAGTCTCGTCGTGCCGATGGCCGCGCTGACGGCGGCTCGGACCGCACCGGCGGTCGGGTCGACGAGCTCGACCAGTGGACACGCCTGTTCCAGCACGTCCGGGACCTGCGCGGAGTGGGGGAGCCCTTCCACGAAGCCGGGGTTCGCCACGGGTGTGCCGGACGGGGAGGCGATGTTCGGGTGCGTGCGCACCACGTCCGCGAGCACTTCGGCCGGCGTCGTCCTCGTGTCGTACGGGCACAGGCCCCACACCGGGAACTCGGCGTACGCCTGGTTGGCCGCGGCCTCGTAGCGGGCCCACCAGTCCCACCGCACGCCGACGCCGGGGTGCGGCACGTCGCCGACGACGCGCATCTGAGTGGCGCCACCCGCGGTGTGGTCGCGGAAGAGGTCGCGGTAGGTGGTGATGGCCTCGGACGGTCGTGAGTACTGGTCCGCGCCCGGCAGGTACATGATCGAGGTGTCGCCGAGCGCACCTCGCAGCAGAGCGGTGTTCTCCTCGGCACACGCGACCACGGTGGGTTCGCCCGCGCGCAGGCCGCCTTCGAGGAACGGCACGACGAGCGCGAGGAACTCGTCGTCCGCGCCGTAGAAGGCGGTCTCGTGGAAGAAACCGGTCACGGCGACCGATGCTACGCGCGCTTGCGGTGGGCCATCCGAGCGAACCTGGTGACCGGGCAGTTCTCCCCGTGCCCGGCGGTCGGCGCGCTCACGTGGACTGCGCTACGGTCGGACCGGGTTGAGCAGCCAGCCCTCCGTGTGACGGTCGTGCCGTCCATCAGGAGGTTGCCGCGTGCTCACCGACGGTGAAGTCCCCTTCCACGCCACCAGCGAGACCGTGGGGGCCGCCGTCGTGGTGCAGGTCGCCGGCGAGCTCGACTGCGCGACGGCGGCCGAGTTGTCGGACCGCCTGGGCGCCGCGGTGCGCTCGGTCGTCCCTCCCCCCCGGTCGTGGTGGACCTGACGGGCCTGAGGTTCCTCGGCGCGGATGGCATCGGTCTGCTGCTGAACCACCAGGACCTGTGCCTGCGGCGGGGCGGCGCACTCGTGGTCGTCGCGACCAGTGCCGCGGTGCTGCGGCCGTTGCAGGTGCTGGAGCTCGTCGACGTGCTGGGTGTGCAGTCGTGCGTGCTGGACGCGCTTCAGGAGGTGCCTGCCTAGTCAGTCCACAAAGGATCCGGGAGGAGGAGCGCCCACGGACGACCCGTCGTTCGTCATGCTCGCCGACCTGCTCGAGGACAGCCACCTCATCACCTTGGAGCAGCTGCCCGGGCTGGTGGGCCAGCGCGCAGCCGCCGCGGGGTTCTCCGAGATCCTGATCATGCTGACCGACCTGCGCGAGGAGTCCCTCGTCACGCTCGATCCCGGTGGTGTGCGCAGGTTTCCCGTGGACGCGAGCCTCGCGGGGAGGGCCTTCCGGGACGTCGCCCTGATCACGACCGCGTGCGAGGGCGGCCGCCACTTCTGGATCCCGTTGCTGGACGGGACGGAACGCCTCGGCGTGCTCGGTGCCGTCGCCCCCGACGACTCCCGGTCCACTGTGGACCGGCTGAAGGCGTTGGCCTCGCTGGTGGGCCTGATGCTGGTGAGCAAACGACCGCACAGCGACACCTACCAGCGGCTCGTGCGCACCCGGCCGATGACCGTCGCCTCCGAAGTCGTGTGGCCGCTGATGCCGCCGCTCACGTTCGCCACGAACAACCTGGTGCTCACCGCCGTCCTGGAACCGGCGTACGAGATCGGCGGCGACGCCGTGGACTACGCGATCACCGGTGACGTCGTGCACCTGTCGATGTTCGACGCCATGGGCCACGACCAGTCGGCCGGCCTGACCGTCGCGCTCGCGACCGGCGCGTGCCGCAACCACCGCCGCCGCGGCGTGGGCCTGGTCGACACGAGCATCGCGGTGGACGAGGTGATCGGCGAGCAGTTCGGCGGCCTGAGGTTCGCGACCGGCGTGCTGGCGGACCTGAACTACCGCACCGGTGTGCTCAGCTGGGTCAACCGGGGCCATCCGCCACCGCTGCTGATCCGCCAGGGCAGGTGGGTCCGCCAGCTCTCGTGCACACCGTCACCGCCGATGGGCTTCCGCCTGCCCGCGACGCCGGTGCTGTGCCGCGAGCAACTCGAACCCGGCGACCGACTGCTCTTCTACACAGACGGCATCGTCGAGGCGCGGGACCGCCGCGGCCGCCAGTTCGGCCTGAAGCGGTTCGCGGACTTCGTGATCCGCCGCGAGGCCGACGGCTGCTCGGCGCCCGAGACGTTGCGGCGGTTGATGCGCACCGTGCTCGACCACCAGAGCGGCCGCCTGCAGGACGACGCGAGCGCGCTGCTGGTGGAGTGGCAGCACGACCGCGAGAAGTCGTTGACCGTCCGCGGAACCTAGTGGCGTGGCCCGGGACGCCGGCGATCTGGGCAGCCTGCTTCCCAACTCCTTGAACTGCACGTCGGTCACCCCGTCGCCGCGCGTGCTGGGTGGTTCGGCGCGGGTTCCAGCGGGGTGGGTCGCGTGCCATGCGACGTCTCATCTTGCGTTGGTGGTCGCGCAGGCCGTGATGACGAGCTTTGGTTGCGTCATCGCCGCTTCGCGACGATTGCGATTGGGGCTTGACTTCGGGGCCCTTGCGAGGCGCTGTGTCGGGCGGAAAAGGCCGGATGCTTCGCACCCGCCCGATCCGAAAAGGCTAGCACCTCGCTCCCAAAGTCAAGCCCCAATCGCACTCGTGCGTGGTCGCGTTGGGTTGTTCGGCTCACCTCATTACCGCTTGCCCTCGTTCGCATTGCCCGATTCGGCTCGGCTTCGCCATCGCCGCTTGCCTTCGGCTTCGCGGATCACGTTGCCCGGCTGGTTGGTTCACCCTATCGTGTTCCGCTTTTCCCGTTATCTTACTGTGATCTTGCGGTAGATTAGAACACGTGATCGAGACCCGACTCCTCTCCACCGACGAGCTGCTGCGCAGTCTCGTCGATGAGGTGACGGAAATCCGGGTGCGCGAGAATGCTGCGTTGCAGATCGTCGCCGAGTTGGATCGGCGCGGAGCCGCGAGCGAACTCGGTTACAGGAATCTGCCGCAGGTGCTGCGACACGTCGTCCGCTGGGATCTCCACATCGCCAAGCGATGGATCGACAATGCCGCGCTGCTGACCAACGAGATCACCCCGACCGGCAGCGAACTCGCTCCGGTGCTTCCGCTGACGGCGGAGGCGGTGGCCGAGGGTGCATTGTCGATCGACCACGTCGCAGCGGTCGCGGCGGTGATGAAGACCGTGCCCGCCGACCAGGAGGTCACTGTGGTGGGTTACGCCCGTGACTTCGAGCCCCATACGGTCCGCACCCTGGGCGACAAACTGGCCTACAGCCTCTTCCAGGACGATCCGGAGCCTCGAGACCCCGAGACTGCGCCGCCGCCCGGCAACGAGCACAGGATGCGTTGGAAGAACGGTCGGCTGGAGATCTGGGCGAAGCTGGAGAAGGTGACTGGCGCGAAGTACGAGGCGTTGCTCGATCCGCTGGCCAAGCCCCGCCCGATCACGGCCGACGAGGGACCGGACCTGCGCACCCGCGAGGAACGCGAGGGTGACGCCCTGGCCGAGCTGGTCGACTTGATGCTGCGCGCCGAGCAGTTGCCCGAGCACGGCGGCGAACCGGTCACCCTCACCTTGACGATGCCCTACGAGGACCTCGCCAACCAGGTCGGCCACGCCACGCTTGACAATGGCGACCGGGTCCCGGCCGAGCAGGTGCGTCAGCTGGCCTGCAACGCGGGCATCATCCCGATGGTCATGGGCGGAGCAAGCCAGCCACTCAACGTCGGCCGCAAAACCCGCACCTTCCCGGCAGCAATCCGCCGAACCCTGGTCACCCGGGATCGGGGCTGCGCGTTCCCAGGTTGCGGCAGGCCGCCACGGCAGTGCGACGCCCATCACATCCGCTACTGGGCCAACGGCGGCGAGACATCGGTCGACAACGCGGTGCTGCTGTGCCGCCACCACCACACGCTCATCCACCAGAGCGAGTGGGAAGTCGGGCTGGTCAACGGGATGCCGACGTTCTACGCACCGGCCTGGCTCGACCCGCAGCGAAGTCCCAGGCGCAACCTGATCAACACCGCCTGACCAGGCGGTGTTGATCAACGACGCTTGCCCACGGCACGGCGGCATCGATGCCTGCCGCCGTGCCGCAGACCGGCACCCTCGCCGCCGCTGCCGGATCATGCCGAGGCCCCCACCACCAGCGCCTGATCACGCCGGGGCACCCTTGCCGCCGCTGCCTGGCCATGGCGAGGCACACTCGCCACCGCCGACGAACCTACGGCGGCATGGGCGGCCGTTCCTTCCTCCTGCGTGATGCTTCTCCCGAGTGGAGACTATTTCGCGAGGATAATCCCGTGAGGTCAATTCGGTAAGGCTACGTCTAGTGCGGCCAATCTCGCGAAGCCGAAGCCGAAGCCAAGCGGCGATGGCGTAACCGAGCCGAATCTCCCACCACAACGCAGGCAATGGCGAAGCCAAGGACCCGCCAACCGCGATGGCGAAGCCGAGCCGGACAGGGCAATGCGTCATCGGGCAAGCGGTAATGAGGTGAGTCGAACAACCCAACGCAACCACGTACGTTTGCGATTGGGGCTTGACTTTGGGTGCGAGGTGCTACGCTGGTTGGATCGGCCGGGCTCTTATTGCCCGGCTTTTCAAGGCCGATGAGCGCCTCGCAAGGGCCCCGAAGTCAAGCCCCAATCGCAATCGTCGCGAAGCGGCGATGACGCAACCAAAGCTCGTCATACGACCCAAAGCGACCACCAACACAAGGTGGCCACACCAGCAAAAGGTGGCCACCCCGCTGGAACCGAGCCGAACCCTAGCCGTGCCTGATCCACCGCAGCACGACCCAGAGCACGACGAGTCCGGCCAGGAGGCCGAGTCCGGACCGGGCGGTGACCACGCGTTCGGTGTTCTCCTGCTTGCTGAGTGCCTCTTCCTTCGTCATCCAACCAGCATGACTCCGGTGCGACCTCGTTCGCCAATCACTTCACGGTCTTCATCGGGAACTGGGAGTTGGTGCGCGCCACGCCCGGCAGCCCGGTGAGCGCCGACATGTAGAGCTGCTCGTACGCGGCGATGTCCGCGACGGCGACCCACAGGTGGTAGTCGGGCTGCCCGAACATCCGCACGCACGACTCCACGGCGTCGATCTCCGCGATCTGCGCCTCGAACGCCTCGATGGTCGCGGTGTCCTGCGCGGCGAGCTCGATGTGCACGAGGACGCGGAAGCCGCGGCCGAGGGCGACCGGGTCGACGGCGGCGTGGTAGCCGGTGATCACCCCGGCGTCTTCCAGCGCCCGCACCCGGCGCAGGCACGGCGACGGCGTCAGGCCCACCTTGTCGGCCAGTTCGGTGTTGCTGAGCCGACCGTCCCGCTGGAGGTGGCGGATGATTGCGCGGTCGATGCGGTCCACTGGCAGATCATGCCACGACCAGCGCCGAACAAGGTGGAAGTAGCAATCGCGTGCCAGCTCGCGCAACATAATCTGCTTGGCGTGAACGAACTGCTGCTGACCGACGACGAACGCGACAGGGCCGGGGGCCGGCTCGTTGCGCTGCTGGACGGCTACGAGCGCGGCCTGCCCAAGGCCGACGTGCTGCCCGCGCTCGACCGCACGCGGCTGGCGGAGCTGCTGGCCACGCCGATGCCGGAGCGGGGCATCGGCGTGGACGCGCTGTTCGACCGCTGGGAGGACACGATCCTGCCCAACTCGACGACGGTGGCGCACCCGCGGTTCCTCGCGTACGTCCTCGGCCCGCCCAACGGCATCGCGCCCTACGCCGAGGCGGTCGCCGCCGCGCTCAACCAGAACTGCAACTTCTCACAGCTCTCTCCGGCCGCGAGCGTCGTCGAGCGGGCGGTGCTGGAGTGGCTGGCTTCCGTGGTCGGGTTCCCCGCGACGTCCAAGGGCATCCTGACTGGCGGCGGCTCGCTCGCCACGCTCCAGGCGCTCGCCACCGCGCTGCACGACCGGGTGCCCGACTTCCACGCCACCGGGCTGCAACGGGATGCGGCACCGCTCGTCGTCTACACGTCCGTGGAGGCGCACCGCAGTGTCGACAAGGCCGCCGCGATCCTGGGCATCGGACTGGACAACGTGCGGCACGTGCGCACCGACGAGCGGCACCGCATGGACGTGCACGCGCTGCGCGCGGCGATCGAGCGGGACCGGCGGGACGGGCTGCGGCCGTGGTGCGTCGTCGCCACCTGCGGCACGGTGTCGACCGGGTCGGTGGACCCGCTCGACGCGATCGCGGACCTGTGCGCGGCGGAAGACCTGTGGTTGCACGTCGACGGTGCCTACGGCGCGCTTTTCCTGCTGTCGGAGGACATGCGCTCGCTCATGGGCGGATGTGCGCGCGCCGACTCGATCACTCTCGACCCGCACAAGCTGCTGTTCGTGTCGCTGGAGGCTGGGTGCGTGCTCGTGCGCGACGGTGCCAAGCTGCGTGACGCGCACGCGTTCGACTCCTCGTACCTGACGGTCGCCGACGACGAACTGATGACCGACTACATGGACTACGGGCCGCAGCTTTCCCGCAACTTCAAGGCGTTCAAGGTGTGGAGCGCGCTGCAGGCGTTCGGTGTGGAGGCTTTCCGTGCCGCGAACGAACGCACGCTCGAACTGGCGCAACGGCTCGGTCGCGGGATCGAGGCCACGCCGGGCCTCACGCTGCTCGCGCCGGTCACGTTGACCGCGGTGTGCTTCGCGGTCGACGGAGCCTCACCGGCTGAGGTGCTCGAAACGCTGGCCGCCGAGAACGTCGCGTTGCTCGGACCCGTTGTGGTGGCGGGGAAGCGGGGCATCCGGGCGTGCATCACCAACCACCGCACCAGCACGGCCGACATCGACCTGATCCTCGAACGACTGCGCCGTTAACTCCGCCAGACGTCGGTGAGGTTGCGGTCGAACATCGTCGCGACCGACACGAGCGCGGCGTCGAGGTCGATGTTCTCCGGATCCACGAGGGCCTGGAGGTGGATGCCGAGGAGTGCGCCGTTGAGCGCCACGGCGGCGGTGCGCTCCTGCTCGGCGGCGGTCTCCGGGTCGACGCCTTCGGGGCGTTTCAGGCGCAGCAGCACCTCGATGCCCTCGCGCCGCCGGGCGAAGAAGTCCCGGTACTGGGTGTGCACGACTCCCCGTTCGCCGAGCGCCTCGACCAGGATCATGAACACCAGCGCCGAGTTGCCGGTGCGCAGGAGCTCCGCGGTCTCCGCGAACACCTCGCGCAGCGACGGGACGGACTCGTAGCGCTCGGCGGGCCAGATCCGTTCGACCGCGCGCTCGACGACGGCCATCACGAGGCCGTCCTTGTTCTTGAAGTGCCACGGGATCGAGCCGCGGCTGATGCCCGACCGCTTCGCGATGTCCACAAAGGACGTCCGGTCGAACCCGCGTTGGGCGAAGAGCTCCTCGGCGGCGTCCAGGATGCGGCGGCGGCTCTCGTCACCGATCTCGTCGATCCGGCGCTGCCCCGGTGAGTTCACGGCGGTCATCGTACGACCCGTGCGATGTCGCGGAGCACGTGGCGCGCACCGAAGATCAGCACGAGCCCGGCGATCGCCGACGCGGACGGCGCGACCACGGCGATCGCCGTCCGCACGCCCCAGAGCTGTTCCGCCGCACCGGTCAGCAGTGCGCCGCCGAGTCCGCCGACGAGCGCCACGAACACGCCGACGAGGGCGAAGGCGGTCGCGCGGATCTCCTCGGGCGTCACCGAGGCCACCACCAGGCTCAGCGCGATGACGCCCGCGAAGGTCATGCCCTGGGTCACGATCCCGATCACGACGTACGTGGTGACGTCCGGCGCGTGCGCCTGCACCGCGAACCCGACGCCCAGCAACGTCAGCGCGACCGCCGCCAGGTGCACGCACGCCTTGGGGCTGCGCCGGAACAGGCGATCGCTCAACGCTCCGCCCAGTGCCGCACCGGCGAGCCCGCCGACCGCGCAGACGGACGTGATCACCCCACGGGCCGCCGCGCCCTGCCCGAGGTCGTCCTCCAGCACGACGTTGAGGTAGATCGGCACCGTCGTCACGCACATGCCGAACGTGCCGAGCGCGACCATCACCCGCACGAGAGACGGAATCTTCGCCAGGCGGGCGAACGCACCTCGTGGCGAGGAATGCGCGCGAACCGGTTCGGGAAGGCGGAACGCCGCCAGCCCGAGCAGCAGCGCCGGCACGGCCAGGAAGGCGAACGCCCAGCGCCACGGCTCGTGCTCCTCGGGGATGAACGCCGCGAACGCCGCTGCCAGCAGCGGTCCGGTGACGATGCCCAGCGGCTGACCACCGCGGTGCAGACCCAGCACGCGTCCGCGACCGGCCGGGGGATAGGCGTCGACCAGCAGCGACGCCTGGATCGGGCCTTCGTTGGCCTTGCCGATGCCCGCGACGACCCTGACCGCGGCCGCCTGCCAGAGGTTCTGGACCAGCCCGAGCACCCCGGCCGCGGCCGCCCACACGAGCGTGGCGACGCCGGCGATCGTCGTGCGGCGGCGCCGGTCTCCGAGCAGGCCGAGCGGCAGCGCGGCGAGCGCGACCATCACGCCGGCCAGGGCGCCGACGACACCGACGGCCGCCGTGCTGAGGCCGAGCGACTCGCGGATCTCCGGGGCGAAGACCACGAACATCACGTTGTCGACGCTGTCCAGGACCTGCAGGCCCACGAACACCCCGAGCGTCGCGCGGCCACCGGTGGACAGCACCTCGCCGAGCGTCATCTCCATGCTGAGCAGGCTACTGTGTCAGTCAACACAGAGATGTCAGCTCAGCACAGAGGTGGTCTCATGAGGGAGTGGAAGGGCTCGGTCGCCTTCATCACCGGCGGCGCGAGAGGCATCGGCCTGGGCATCGCACGCGCTCTGGGCAAGCGGGGTGTGAAGCTCGCGCTGGCCGACGTGGACGAGCCCGCGCTGGCCCGCGCGGCCGAGGAGCTGCCGGGGGCGGTGCGGACGTTCCGGCTGGACGTGCGGGACCGCGAGGCGTTCGCCGTGGCCGCAGACGAGGCCGAACGGGCGCTGGGGCCGGTCGACCTGCTGTTCAACAACGCGGGGATCGTGCCGCACTCCGCCGTCGAGGAACTCACCTACGCCAAGTGGGACCTGGCGCTCGCCGTGAACCTGACCGGCGTGATCAACGGGATCCAGACGTTCCTGCCGCGCCTGATCGAGCGCGGGTCGGGGTACGTCGTGAACACCGCGTCGGCCGCCGGGCTCGTGTCCGACCCGAACCTGCTGTACGCGACGGCGAAGTTCGCGGTGGTCGGGCTGTCGGAGTCGTTGCGGCTCAACGTGGCGAAGCACGGGATCGGGGTGAGCGTGCTGTGTCCGGGGCCGGTGGACACGGACATCGTCGCTCACACCCGGTCGTTGGAAGAAGGGGTCGCGTTGAGGGACGACCTCGTGCCGGCTGTGGCGGCGTTTCTGGCCGGCGGACCGGGTATCGACGCCGTGGGGGAGATGGTGGTGGCCGGGGTGGAGCGCCGATCGCCGTGGATCTTCACCGGTGACGAGGTGCGGCCGCACCTGGAGAAGCGGGCGGCCGCGTTGTTGGAGGCCTTGTGAGTCAGACAGCCGCGAGCTGGCGACGCATCCTGCTGAACAGCTTCGGGTTGTTCATCGCGAGCACACCGACGGACTGCCCGGCCCGGCGGAACTCCGCGACGAACTTGCGGTCGTCCGGCGACCCGTCGATCACGGCGACCTCGTCCGCGCCCGTCGTCTCACCCGCGAGCTGCAGCCGGACGCCGTACTGGTCGGACCAGACGTAGCCGGACGGCCTGAACTCCTCGAGCGTGGTGCCGGCGAGGAGGTTGCGGACGGCCACGACGGGCTGTTCCGAGGCGTTCGTCCAGTGCTCGTGCCGGACGTGGGTGCCGTCGGGGGTGCGGTAGCGGGCGACGTCCCCGACAGCGACCACCGACGGGATCCCGGTGACGCAGCCGTGGTCGCACAGCACTCCGTTGTCGAGCGCCAGGCCCGAGCCGTGCAGCCAGTCCGTCGCGGGTTCCATGCCGATGCCCGCGACGACCACGTCGGCAGGGAGGCGGGAGCCGTCGCGCAGCACGACACCGGTCACCCGCGTGCCGTTGTCCAGATAGGACTCGACGCCGACGCCGAGGCGCAGGTCGACCCCGTGGTCGGCATGCAGTTCCGCGCACAACGAACCGAGTACGGGCCCGAGTGCGCGTGCCAAGGGCACCGGCGCGGCTTCCACGACGGTCACGTTGAGGCCGAGCGAGCGGCAGGTCGACGCGACCTCCGCGCCGATCCAGCCCGCACCGACGACGACAACTCGGGAACCTGGCCGCAGATCCGCTCGCAACGCGACGGCGTCGTCGAGCGTGCGCAGGGTGTGGACGCCGGACAACGCGGCGGTGCCGGGCAACGTCCGTGGCCGGCCGCCGGTAGCGATCACCAGGCCGTCGGCGCGCACGACCTCACCGGTGGAGAGGTGGATCTCGCCCGCGCTCGGGTCGACCCGGTCGGCACGGACTCCGAGTCTCCACTCGGCGCCGAAGTCCTCGTCGGCCAGTGTCAGCTCCTCGGCGGGCAGGGTGCCCGCGAGGAACGCCTTCGACAGCGGCGGCCGGTCGTACGGCGCGTGCACCTCTTCGCCGATCACCACGACGCGTCCGTCGAAGCCCTGGTTGCGCAGCTCCTGCACGGAACGCAGGCCCGCCAGCGACGCGCCGACGACGGCGATCGTCCTCACGCGACGGCCTCGCGGCTTCGCGTGTCGACGTGGATCACGCCGTTCTCCACCACGACCGGGTACGTGCGCACCGCCTTCTTGGCCGGCAGGCACGTCGGGACGCCGGTGCGCAGGTCGAAGCTCGCCGCGTGCAGCGGGCACTCGACGAAGCACCCCTCCAGCCAGCCCTCGGACAGCGACGCGTCCTGGTGGCTGCAGGTGTCGTCGATGGCGTAGAACTCGCCGTCCGCGTTGAAGACGGCGATCGCTCCGTCCGGGGTGGAAATGCGCACGGACTCGCCCACGGGCAGGTCGTCCACGGCACCAGCGGTGATCATCTCGAACCCTCCGTTGCGTATTACGGAACAGGGTGTGCGATACGCAACAGCAGAATGGCTCAGGCGGACAGGCGCGTCAAGCACCGTTTCGGCTGATCAAGGTGGTTGCGCCAATCGGTTACCGTTGCGTCATGAGCAACAACGAGGAGGCGCGCGACCCGGCGCTGGTGCAATCGGTCGATCGGGCGGTGGCCGTTCTGGAGCTGCTGGCCCGCAACGGGGAAGCGGGGATCACCGAGATCGCCGCCGAGCTCGGGGTGCACAAGTCGTCCGCGTCCAGACTCGTTCACACGCTTCAGGCCAGGGAACTCGTCGAACAGGACGGCGAACGCGGCCCCTTCCGCATCGGCCTCGGCATGCTCCGCTTCGCCGGTGCCGTGACCGGTCAGCTCGACTACGTGCGGGTGGGCGGTCCGGTCGTGTCGGAGCTCGCGGACCGGCTGGGTGAGACGGTCAACATCGCGGTCCTCGACGGCGACGTCGCGCTCAACGTGAGCCAGGCGCGCGGCGGTTCCGCGGTGGCGGCGCAGAACTGGGTCGGCCAGCGCACCCCGCTGCACGCCACGTCGAGCGGCAAGGTCCTGCTGGCCGCGGCGCCGCGTGACGAGCAGGAACGCCTGCTGTCCGGTGACCTGGCGGCCTGCGCCCCGCGCACGATCACCGACCCGGTCCAGCTGAGGACGGTCCTGCGGCGCACGGCACTCGACGGGTTCGCGACCTGCATGGAGGAGCTGGAGGCGGGGCTGCACGCCGTCGCGGTCCCGGTGTTCGGCTCGCACGGCCACGTCGTGGCGGCGATCAGCGCCGCCGGGCCGGCGTACCGGTTCTCGCAGAAGCGCATGCCCGAGATCGTCGAGGAGCTGCGGGTCGCCTCGCGCGACCTCTCCGTCCGCATGGGGCACCCGGTCTAGGCGATCTCCGCCCGCGACGAGCCCCCGGTGAACGCCGGGGGCTCGTTCGCGTTTCAGGGCTGTGACCACCCGGAACGTCGTAGTTCCGGATGCCTCCGTCCGTGCGACAGGGTCTTGACAACGGCCTGAGCGGGGCTCACGGTGATGCCCGCCGCAGTTGCATAATGCGAACAACGTTGCGTATTACGGAACTCGCTCGGAAGGGTCGGCCGTTGTCACTCTCCGCTTCCACCTCAGTCCTGGACGTGCACCTCGACGAGCTCGACCCCGAGGTCGCCGCCGAGATCCGCGCCGAGCTCCACCGCCAGCAGTCGACGCTCGAGATGATCGCGTCGGAGAACTTCGCGCCGGTCGGCGTGCTGCAGGCGCAGGGTTCGGTCCTCACGAACAAGTACGCCGAGGGCTACCCGGGACGCCGGTACTACGGCGGGTGCGAGCACGTCGACGTGATCGAGACGCTGGCGATCGAGCGGGTGAAGGCCCTGTTCGGCGCCGAACACGCGAACGTGCAGCCGCACTCGGGCGCGCAGGCCAACGCCGCGGCGATGGCGGCGGTGCTCCAGCCCGGCGATACGATCATGGGCCTGGACCTGGCGCACGGCGGTCACCTGACGCACGGCATGCGGATCAACTTCTCCGGCCGGCTCTACAACGTCGTGGCCTACCACGTCGACCGCGAGACCGGCCGGGTCGACATGGCCGAGGTCGAGCGGTTGGCGCTGGAGTCGCGGCCGAAACTGATCATCGCGGGCTGGTCCGCCTACCCGCGGCAGCTCGACTTCGCCGAGTTCCGCCGGATCGCCGACGCCGTGGGCGCCAAGCTCATGGTGGACATGGCGCACTTCGCGGGCCTGGTCGCGGCGGGACTGCACCCCAGCCCGATCCCGCACGCGGACATCGTCACCACCACGACCCACAAGACCCTCGGCGGTCCCAGGGGTGGAGTGATCTTCTGCAGGCAGGAGCTCGCGAAGAAGGTCGACTCCACGGTGTTCCCCGGCCAGCAGGGCGGGCC
Organism: Lentzea rhizosphaerae; assembly: GCF_042649515.1. Classification (NCBI taxonomy): domain Bacteria; kingdom Bacillati; phylum Actinomycetota; class Actinomycetes; order Pseudonocardiales; family Pseudonocardiaceae; genus Lentzea; species Lentzea rhizosphaerae. Next base: position 96,315 of record NZ_JBHRZI010000036.1, read on the forward strand.
GTTGCAGCACGTCATCGCGGCCAAGGCGGTGGCGTTCAAGGTCGCGGCGAGCGAGGAGTTCCGCGAACGTCAGCAGCGGGTGCTCGACGGCGCCGCGATCCTGGCCGAACGCCTCACCCGGCCCGACTGCGCCGAGGCCGGGGTGAAGGTGCTCTCCGGCGGCACCGACGTGCACCTCGTCCTGGTCGACCTCGTCGAGTCCACTTTGGACGGCAAGCAGGCCGAGGACAGGTTGCACCGCATCGGGATCACGGTCAACCGCAACGCCGTCCCGTTCGACCCTCGCCCGCCGATGGTGACGTCCGGCCTGCGCATCGGCACCCCCGCACTGGCCGCCCGCGGCTTCGGCGCCGAGGACTTCGCCGAGGTCGCCGAGATCATCGCGGCGGCTTTGAAGCCGTCGTTCGACGAGACGGCCGAGGCGGACCTGTCCGCCCGTGTCGCGTTGCTGGCCAAGAACAACCCCCTCTACCCCCACCTCTGACAGGAGCGATTCAAGTGGCACATGCGGTGAACGGTGTCGTGGCGGCGGGGCGCGGAGCCAAGGTCTCGGTCGAGACCATCCTCGTGCCGGACCCCGGCCCCGGTGAGGCGCTGGTGAAGGTGCAGGCCTGCGGGGTCTGCCACACCGACCTGCACTACCGGGAGGGCGGGATCAACGACGAGTTCCCGTTCCTGCTCGGGCACGAGGCGGCGGGTGTCGTCGAGGCGGTCGGCGAGGGCGTGACCGACCTGGAGCCCGGCGACTTCGTGATCCTGAACTGGCGCGCGGTGTGCGGTTCGTGCCGCTCGTGCCTGCGGGGACGGCCGCAGTACTGCTTCAACACCCACAACGCGTCCCAGCCCATGACGCTGGCCGACGGCACCCCGCTGTCGCCGGCGCTCGGCATCGGCGCGTTCGCGGAGAAGACGCTCGTCCACAGCGGACAGTGCACGAAGGTGAACCCGAAGGCACCGGCCGAGGTCGCTGGCCTGCTCGGCTGCGGTGTCATGGCGGGCATCGGCGCCGCGATCAACACCGGCGGCGTCACCCGCGGCGACAGCGTGGCGGTGCTCGGGTGCGGCGGTGTCGGTGACGCGGCCATCGCGGGTGCCCGGCTCGCGGGGGCACGCACGATCATCGCCGTCGACCTCGACCCCACGAAACTCGAGTGGGCGCAACGGTTCGGCGCCACGCACACGGTCAACGCCCGCGAGCAGGACGTCGTCGAGGCGATCCGCGAGCTCACCGAGGGCAACGGTGCCGACGTCGTGATCGACGCGGTCGGCCGGCCGGAGACGTTCAAGCAGGCCTTCTACGCCCGTGACCACGCCGGTCTCGCCGTGCTCGTGGGTGTGCCGACGCCGGACATGCAGCTCGAACTGCCGCTGATCGACGTGTTCTCCCGCGGTGGCGCGGTGAAGTCGTCCTGGTACGGCGACTGCCTGCCCAGCCGCGACTTCCCGATGCTCATCGACCTCTACCTGCAGGGCAGGCTCGACCTCGGTGCGTTCGTCACGGAGACGATCGGCCTGGAGGACGTCGAGAAGGCGTTCGAGGACATGCACCACGGCCGCGTGCTGCGTTCGGTGGTCGTCCTGTGAGCGCGCGGATCGAGCACGTCGTCACGTCCGGCACGTTCAGCCTCGACGGCGGGACCTGGGACGTCGACAACAACGTCTGGCTCGTCGGCGACGACCACGAGGTACTTGTCATCGACCCCGCGCACAACGCGGACGCCGTTCTGGAGGCCGTCGGCGGTCGCGTGGTGACAGCGCTGGTCTGCACCCACGGCCACGACGACCACATCAACTCCGTCGCCGAGGTGGCGGACAAGACCGGGGCGCCGATCCAGATCCACTCGGCGGACCGTGCACTGTGGACGGTCGTGTACCCGGGCCGCGAGCCGGACGGCTGGCTGGCCGACGGCGACACGCTGAACGTCGCGGGCACGACCCTCGAAGTGATCAGCACGCCCGGCCACACCTACGGCTCGATCTGCCTGTACGCGCCGGAGCTCGGCGCGGTCTTCAGCGGGGACACCCTGTTCGAGGGTGGCCCGGGCGCGACCGGACGCTCGTACTCGGACTTCCCGACGATCGTCACCTCGATCCGCGAGCGCCTGCTGACCCTGCCCCCGGACACGATCGTCCACACCGGACACGGTCCCACCACGACGATCGGCGCCGAGGCACCGCGGATCTGACGCCAGCACCCACCACAGACGGCAGGAGAACTTCCATGGCAACGCAACCACGCGTTGTGCTCATCGGAGCAGGCATCGTCGGGTGCGCGCTGGCCGACGAGCTGACCGCCCGCGGGTGGACCGACGTCACCGTCCTCGAACAGGGACCGCTGTTCGAGACGGGCGGGTCGAGCTCGCACGCGCCGGGCCTGGTCTTCCAGACCACCGGCTGCAAGACGATGACCTCGTTCGCCAAGTACACCGTCGAGAAGTACACGGCGCTCACGATGGACGACAAGTGGTGCTTCCAGCAGCTCGGTGGGCTGGAGGTCGCCACCACCCCGCAACGCTGGACGGACATCAAGCGCCGGCACGGCTGGGCCACCTCGTGGGGCGTGGAGAGCTACCTGCGGGATCCGGGGGAGTGCGCCGAGCTGCACCCGTTGCTCGACCCCGACAAGATCCTCGGCGGGTTCCACATCCCGAGCGACGGCCTCGCCAAGCCGTTGCGCGCGGCCGAGGCACAGGCCCGTCGCGCGATGGAGCGCGGGGCGAAGTTCCTGGCGCACCACAAGGTCACCGGTGTCGAACGCAAGGGCCGCCGGGTGAAGGCCGTCGTCACCGAGCACGACACGTTCGCCGCGGACATCGTGGTGTCGTGCGTCGGCATGTGGGGGCCGCGGATCGGGCGGATGGTCGACCTCGACATCCCGCTCGTCCCGATGGCGCACCAGTACGCGAAGACCACCCCGTTGCCCGTGCTCAAGGGCGTCAACAGCGAGCTCACCGAGATGTCCAAGCCGTTGCTGCGGCACCAGGACGCCGACCTCTACTTCCGCGAGCACGTCGACCGCATCGGCATCGGCGCGTACGGGCACCGGCCCATGCCGATCTCCGCGGACGACATCCTCGACTTCGACGTGGCGCCGACCATGCCGTCCGAGGTCGCGTTCACGCGAGAGGACTTCGAGACCTCCTGGGACGCCGCCGTCGACCTGCTGCCGGTCCTCGGTGACGCCAAGGTCGAGGAGGGCATCAACGGCCTGTTCTCCTTCACCCCCGACGGAAATCCGCTGCTCGGCGAACATCCCGGCCTGGACGGGTTCTGGGTGGCGGAGGCCGTGTGGATCACGCATTCTGCCGGTGTGGCCAAGGCGATGGCCGAGTGGCTGGTGGACGGCCAGCCGAACATCGACCTGCACGGGTGCGACCTCAACAGGTTCGAGGACGTGCAGCGTTCGCCCGGTTACGTGCACGAGCGCAGCTGCCGCGCGTTCGTCGAGGTCTACGACATCCTCCACCCGTTGCAGCCCGCCGAACGGCCGCGGCCGTTGCGCACCAGCCCTTTCTACGAGCGCCAGCAGGAACTCGGCGCGGTGTTCCTGGAGGCGTCGGGCTGGGAGCGGCCGCACTGGTACGAGGCCAACGCGAACCTGCCCGAGGTCGCGGAGATCCCGGAGCGCAACGAGTGGGCGTCCCGCTTCTGGTCACCGATCGCGGGTGCCGAGGCACTGGTCGCGCGCAAGCGGGTCGCCATGTTCGACATGACCCCGTTGAAGCGGCTGGAGGTCAGCGGGCCGGAGGCGTTGACGTTCCTGCAGACCATGACCACCAACCAGCTCGACCGCAAGCCGGGCGCGGTGGTCTACACGTTGCTGCTCAACGAGGACGGGGGAGTGCGCAGCGACCTCACGATCGCCAGGCTCGGCGAGAACCGCTTCCAGGTGGGCGCGAACGGCCCGCTCGACCTCGACTGGCTGCGCAGACACCTGCCACCGAACGGCGGCGTGCACATCGCCGACATCACGCCCGGCACGTGCTGCATCGGCCTGTGGGGCCCCGAAGCGCGCAACCTGCTGCAGCCGTTGACGAAGGAAGACTTCTCCCACGAGGCCATGGGCTACTTCAAGGCGAAGCAGGCGTTCATCGGTGATGTGCCGGTGACCGCGATGCGCCTGTCGTACGTCGGCGAGCTCGGCTGGGAGCTGTACACGACTGCGGACATGGGCCGCCGGTTGTGGGACACGTTGTGGGAAGCGGGTCAGGAGCACGGCGTCATCGCCGCCGGCCGCAGCGCCTTCACCAGCATGCGGCTGGAGAAGGGCTACCGCTCGTGGGGCGCGGACGTGACCACCGAGCACGACCCGTTCGAGGCGGGGCTGGGCTTCGCGGTCCGCATGAACAAGGGCTACTTCCACGGCCGCAAGGCGTTGGAGGGCCGTTCGGAGGACACGGTCACCCGCAAGCTCACCTGTCTGATCATCGACGACGACCATCAGGTCGTCATGGGCTCCGAGCCGGTGTTCTTCGGTGGCAACGCGGTCGGCTACGTCACGAGCGCGGCGCGCGGTTACTCGATCGGCAAGAACATCGCCTACGCCTGGCTGCCCGCCGAGGTGGCCGTCGAGGGAACGGCGGTCGAGATCGAGTACTTCGGCGACCGGGTCCAGGCTGTCGTGGCTGCGGAGCCGCTCTTCGACCCCGAGATGAACCGGATTCGGTCATGACGCACGACGTGATCGTCATCGGGCTCGGTGAACTCGGCGGGGCGGCCGCGAACCGGCTCGCCTCGCGGGGAATGCGGGTGCTCGGCCTGGACGGCCGGTCGCGCGCCGAGCTGCCCGGTGCGGACGAGGCCCTGGCCGCGGGAGCCGACCTCCACTTCGAGGAACGGGTGATCGACTGGTTCACCGAACGGTCCGGCACGGGTGCCCGTGTGCTGACCCCGTCGAGCACCTACACCGCTCCGCTGCTGGTCATCTGCGACGGCTCGGACGCGCGAACCCTGCTTCTCTGACGACTTTCACCACCACGGAGTGACCATGACCGCGACCGAGCTCCCGTCGAGCCTCATCCCGACCCTGCCCGGCCACACCTACACCGACCCGGCGATCTTCGAACTGGAGCAGGAGAAGATCTTCGAGCAGATGTGGTTCTGCGCGGTCCGCAGCGCCGATCTGCCGGACGCAGGCAACTTCAGAACCGTCCAGATCGGACGCGAGAGCGTGCTGGTGAGCCGGTCCCGCGACGGTTCCCTGCGCGCGTTCCTCAACATCTGCCGGCACCGCGGCGCGAAGCTGTGCACGGAGGAGTCCGGCACGGTCAAGCGCAACTTCCAGTGCCCGTACCACGCCTGGACCTACGGCCTCGACGGCAAGCTGGTCGCCGCGCCGAACCTCACCTCGATGCCGGACATCGACCGCGTCGAGTACGGCCTGAAGGCCGTCCACCTCCGTGAGTGGCTCGGTTACGCGTGGCTGTGCCTGGCGCAGGAGCCGCCGTCGTTCGAGGAGACCGTGCAGCAGGACGTCCGCGAACGGCTCGGCAACCTCGACGCGATCGGCAACTACCAGGTCAGCGAGCTGGACCTGGGCCGGCGGATCACCTACGACGTCAAGGCCAACTGGAAGCTCATCATCGAGAACTTCATGGAGTGCTACCACTGCGCGACCATCCACCCCGAGCTCACCGAGGTCCTGCCGGAGTTCGCGGACGGGTACGCCGCGCAGTACTACGTGGGTCACGGCGCGGTGTTCGGTGAGGAGATCAAGGGCTTCACGATCGACGGCAGCGAGGGCTTCGACACCCTCGACGGGGTCGGTTCCGACCAGGAGCGCCGGTACTACGCGATCACCGTGCGGCCACAGGTGTTCATCAACCTCGTGCCCGACCACGTGATCATCCACCGGATGTTCCCGATGGCCGCCGACCGCACGATCGTCGAGTGCGACTGGCTCTACGCCAAGGACGTCGTCGCGACCGGCAAGGACGTCTCGCGGTCCGTGGAGCTCTTCCACCGCGTCAACGAGCAGGACTTCGAAGCATGTGAACGGTGCCAGCCCGCGATGTCGTCGAGGGCCTACGCGCAAGGGGGTGTGTTGGTTCCCTCCGAGCACCACATCGGGGAGTTCCACCGCTGGGTCGAGGAAGCCACATCCACTGAGAGGTGGTAGATGCCATGCCCGAACAGAAGTTCCTTCCCACCACGAAAACTCACACCGACCGGGTCGTGTTCGCGCTGTCCGCGGTCGTGGCGGCGGCGTTCCTCGCCTGGGGCGTGTTCGGCACCACGAGCCTCGGCAGCGTGTCGACCGCGGTGCTCGGCTGGCTGATCCGCAACACCGGCTGGGCGTTCCTCACCGCGGCGACGGGCTTCGTGCTCTTCGCGCTGTGGCTGGCTTTCAGCCGCTACGGGCGGATCCCGCTCGGTCGCGACGGGGAACGGCCGGAGTTCCGGACGATCTCCTGGGTCGCGATGATGTTCAGCGCCGGCATGGGCATCGGGCTGATGTTCTACGGCGTCGCGGAACCGTTGGCGCACTTCGTGAAGCCGCCACCGGGCACGGTGCAGGGCGGCACGGACGCCGCCGTCGAGACCGCGATGGCGACGTCGTTGTTCCACTGGGCGATCCACCCGTGGTCGATCTACGCCGTCGTGGGTCTCGCGATCGCGTACGGCACGTTCCGGCGCGGCCGCAAGCAGCTGATCAGCGCCGCGTTCGCGCCGTTGTTCGGCGACCGCGTGTCGGAGGGCCCGCTCGGCCGGTTGATCGACATCCTGGCGATCTTCGCGACGCTGTTCGGGTCGGCCGCGTCGCTCGGCCTGGGCGCGTTGCAGATCGGCAGCGGGCTGAAGGCCGGCGGGTTCGTCGCCGAGAACCCCGGTGTCGGCGTGCTGATCGGCATCATCGCCGTGCTGACCGTCGCGTTCGTGGCGTCGGCGGTGTCCGGTGTGGCCAAGGGCATCCAGTGGCTGTCGAACATCAACATGGTGCTCGCGACCGTGCTGGCGGTGTTCGTGTTCGTGGTCGGGCCGACGATCCTGATCCTGAACCTGATCCCCGCGGCCGTCGGTGACTACTTCCGCGAGATGGGCGAGATGATCTCCCGCTCCGGTGCGTCCGGTGGCGAGGCCATGGAGAGCTGGCTGTCGTCGTGGACGATCTTCTACTGGGCCTGGTGGATCTCCTGGACGCCGTTCGTGGGCATGTTCATCGCGCGCATCAGCCGTGGCCGCACGATCAAGCAGTTCGTCAGCGGCGTGATCCTGGTTCCGTCGGTGGTGAGCCTGATCTGGTTCACGATCATGGGCGGCACCGCGATCTCGTTGCAGCGCGGCGGAACCGACCTGGCCGGTGCCGCCAACCCGGAGTCGCAGCTGTTCGGCGTGCTCGACCAGTTCCCCCTGGCGGGCGTCGCCGGTCTGGTCGTGATGGTGCTCGTGGCGATCTTCTTCGTCTCCGGCGCCGACGCCGCCTCGCTGGTGATGGGCACGCTGTCGCAGCGGGGCGCGATCGAACCGCACCGCAGGCTGGTGGTGTTCTGGGGCGTGGCGACCGGTGGCGTGGCCGCGGTGATGCTGCTGGTCGGCGGTGGCGGTGCGACCGCGCTGACCGGTCTGCAGAACCTCACGATCATCGCCGCGGCACCGTTCGCGCTCGTCATGGTCGTGCTGTGCGTGGCGCTCACCAAGGACCTGCGCAGCGACCCGATGGTGGTGCGGGAGAAGCACGCCGCGGTGATCGTCGAGCAGGCCGTGGACACGGGCAACGCGGAGTACGACGGCGACTTCTGCCTCCAGGTCGCGCCGATTCCCGCCAAGGCCGCGAGCAACGGCAAGGTCGAACGGGTAGCCGTCGATGAGAAGACCTGAGCGGGCTGCGGCGGGACTGACCGGAGTCCTGGTCTCGTTGCAGCGCAGCTGGGAGCAGATGGGTGTGGTCCGCTCCGTGCGGACCCTGCCCCTCGTCGACCAGCTCGGCGGGTTCGACTGCCCCGGCTGCGCTTGGCCGGATCCGCAGGGTCATCGGTCTCCGAGGCCGTCGTGATCAGGCTGGAACGGCCATGAGCTCAGATCAGCGCGCGGATCGCGCGTTCGAACCCGACGACGTGCTGCGTGGCGAGCTCGGAGGCCTTCTCCGCGTCCCCCTCGACGATGGCGGTCAGCAGGGGGCCGTGCTCGTCGACGTGACCGGCCATTCCGGACAGGCGCGGCAGGAAGACGCACCAGATGCGGGTGGCCAGGTTGTCGTAGGAGATCAGCGTGTCCTCGAGGAACGGGTTGTGCACGCACCGGTAGATGGCGCGGTGCACGCCGACGTCGGTGCGGAGCAGTTCCGTGTTGTCGCCCGATGGCGTCGCCGTGTCGAGCTGCGAGCGCAGTTCGGTGAGGCCGGCCCGGTCCTCGCTCGTGGCGCGCTCGGCTGCGGCTGCCGCGGCGAGGGGTTCCAGTGTTCGCCTCACCTCGGAGATGTGCGAGAGGTCGGAGATGTTCACGTCGGTGGCGAACGTGCCGCGGCGCGGGAAGGCGACGACGAGCCGCTCCTGCTCCAGCCGTTTCAACGCCTCGCGGATCGGGGTGCGGCCGAGGTTGAACTCGGTGCGCAGCCGGTCCTCGTTGATGGGCTCGCCCGGCTTGATCTCCAGCATCACCAGGCGATCGCGCAGCAGGAGATAGGCCAGGTCGGTCAGGGAACCACCGGCCGGCTCGTCGTTGACCCGAGTGTTCATGTGGTCTACTGTACCGCACAGACTGATATACCAGTAGTCGACCAGATGATTTCGCTGGAGGCGTCGCGCATGACCAGCCCGGCTCAGCCGCCCGGAGCACATCTGCCCGAGCACCCGGACTTCCTTTGGGACAACCCGGAACCGAAGGCCTCCTACGACGTCGTGGTCGTCGGCGGTGGAGGGCACGGCCTCGCCACGGCCTACTACCTCGCCAAGGTCCACGGCATCACGAACGTCGCGGTGCTGGAGAAGGGCTGGCTCGCGGGCGGCAACATGGCCCGCAACACCACGATCATCCGGTCCAACTACCTGTGGGACGAGAGCTCCGGCATCTACGAGCACTCGCTCAAGCTGTGGGAAGGTCTTGAAGAGGACCTCGGCTACCCGATCCTGTTCGACCAGCGCGGTGTGCTGAACCTCGCGCACAGCCTCCAGGACGTCCGCGACAGCGTGCGGCGGGTCAACGCGAACCGCCTCAACGGCATCGACGCGGAGTGGGTGGATCCCGCCGGGGTCAAGGAGATCTGCCCGATCGTCAACATCTCGCCGGACGTGCGCTACCCCGTTCTGGGGGCGACCTACCAGCCGCGCGCTGGCATCGCGAAGCACGACTACGTGGCGTGGGGCTACGCGCGGGCCGCGCACGGGATGGGCGTCGACCTGATCCAGAACTGCGAGGTCACCGGGCTGGAGACCTCCGGCGGCCGGATCACCGCGGTGCAGACGTCCCGCGGTCGCATCGCCGCGGGCAAGGTCGCGTTGTGCGCGGCCGGCCACAGCTCGGTGCTCGCGAAGATGGCCGGGATCAGGTTGCCGCTGGCCTCGCACCCGTTGCAGGCCTTGGTCTCCGAACTGCTGGAGCCCGTGCACCCGACGGTGGTGATGTCGAACGCCGTGCACGTCTACGTCTCCCAGGCGCACAAGGGAGAGCTGGTGATGGGCGCCGGCATCGACAGCTACAACGGTTACGGCCAAAGGGGTTCGTTCCACATCATCGAGCAGCAGATGTCGGCGGCGCTGGAGCTGTTCCCGGTCTTCGCGCGCGCCCACCTGCTGCGGACGTGGGCGGGCATCGTCGACGTCTCGCCGGACGCCTCGCCGATCGTCGGCCTCACCCCGGTCGGCGGGCTGTATCTGAACTGCGGCTGGGGCACCGGCGGGTTCAAGGCCACGCCCGGTGTCGGTGACTGCTTCGCGCACACCATCGCCCACGACAAGCCGCACCAGTACAACGAGCCGTTCACCCTCGAGCGCTTCACCACGGGCGCCCTCGTCGACGAGCACGGCGCCGCCGCCGTGGCGCACTAGTAGGAGCTGACGATGCAACTCATCCCGTGTCCGTGGTGCGGGCCGCGCGAGGAAGCGGAGTTCCACTACGGCGGCCAGGCCCACGTCGCCTACCCCGAGGACCCGTCCGCGCTGACGGACGAGGAGTGGGCGCAGTACGTGTTCTTCCGGGAGAACCCGAGCGGCCCGTTCGCCGAGCGCTGGAGTCACAGCGCCGGCTGCCGGCGGTGGTTCAACGCCGTGCGCGACACCCGCACCCACGACCTGCTCGCCGTCTACCGCGCAGGAGAGCCGATGCCCGAGGTGACCTCGTGACCTTCCGCAAGCCCACCGGTGGCGAGATCGACCGGAACACGTTGCTGCGGTTCACCTTCAACGGCGTGGAGTACACCGGCCACCCCGGCGACACGCTCGCGTCGGCACTGCTCGCGAACGGCGTGCACGAGATCGGCAGCAGCGTGAAGCTCGGCAGGCCGCGCGGCATCGTCGCGGCGGGGTCGGAGGACCCGACGTCGCTGGTGCAGATCGAGGCGCCGTTCCCCGAGCCGATGCTGCTCGCGACGACGGTCGAGCTCTACGACGGTCTGGTGGCGCGCGGCCTGGCGGGGCAGGGGCGCTTGGCTCCGGAACCGGACCCGGCTCGGTACGACGCCAAGCACGAGCACTGCGACGTGCTGGTGGTCGGTGCCGGACCGGCCGGTCTGGTGGCCGCGCTGACCGCCGCTCGCAGCGGTGCGCGGGTGGTTCTGGTGGACGAGCAGAACCAGGCCGGTGGCGCGTTGCTCGGCGTGGACGAGTACCTCGACGACAGGCCGTCCGCCGAGTGGGTCGCGGACATCGTCGCCGAGCTGCGGACCACGCCCGGCGTGCTCGTGCTGGAGCGCACCACGGCGTTCGGCATGTACCAGGACGGTTTCGTGCTCGCGCTGCAGAAGCGTACGGATCACCTCGGGTTCGCGGCGCCCGCATCGGTTGCTCGGCAACGGGTGTGGCGGATCCGGACCAAGCAGACCGTGCTGGCGACCGGTGCGCACGAACGCCCGGTGGTGTTCGCGGACAACGACCGTCCGGGGATCATGCTGGCCTCGTCCGCGCGGACGTTCCTGCACCGCTACGGCGTGCTGCCGGGCTCGCGGGCGGTCGTGTTCACCACCAACGACTCCGCGTACTGCGCTGCGATCGATCTCGCGGAGTCCGGTGTGGACATCGCGCTGATCGCCGACGCGCGGCCGGACGCTCCGGCACGGCTCGCGACGGAGTGCGCGGCGCGGGGGATCGAGGTGCGCGCGGGCCAGGTCGTGACCGGGACGGAAGGGCCGGGGCGCGTCACCGCTGTGAGCGTCGGTGACACGAGGATCGAGTGCGACACCCTTCTCGTGTCGGGCGGCTGGAATCCCGTCGTCAGCCTGTTCAGCCAGGCCCGCGGCAAGCTCCGCTACGACGCCGAGCTCGGCGCCTTCGTGCCGGGCGAGGAGCTGGACACCGTTCGGGCCGCAGGCTCCGCGACAGGTGAGCTGGACCTGAACGCGTGCGCGCGGCAGGGCCGGGAGGCGGGTTCGGCCGCCGCCGCGGCTGCCGGGTTCACGCCGGGCGGCCAGGTTCCGCTGCCGGTGTCCGACTCGCGGTGCACGTCGCGGTCCGGCCTGGTGTTGTGGCGCGTGCCCGGTGCTGACGACGCGAGTTTCGTGGACCTGCAACGGGATTCGACCGTCGCCGACGTGCTGCGGGCGACTGGTGCGGGCCTGCGTTCGTTGGAGCACATCAAGCGGTACACGACCATCGGCACCGCACACGACCAGGGCAAGACGTCCGGCATGATCGCCGCCGGCATCGTCGCCGAGGCGCTCGGCGTCGAACTGGCGGAGCAGCGGCCCACGACGTTCCGGCCGCCGTACACCTCGGTGTCGTTCGCGGCGCTGGCCGGACGGGACCGCGGCGAGCTGCACGACCCGGTGCGCGTCACGGCGATCCACCCGTGGCACGTGGCCAACGGCGCGTTGTTCGAGGACGTCGGGCAGTGGAAGCGGCCGTGGTACTACCCGAAGCCCGGCGAGGACCTGCACACGGCCGTGCTGCGCGAATGCCGTGCCACGCGCGAAAGCGTCGGCATGATGGACGGCTCGACGCTGGGCAAGATCGACGTGCAGGGCCGCGACGCCGGCAAGTTCCTCGACATGCTCTACACGAACATGATGAGCACGTTGAAGGTCGGCAGGATCCGCTACGGCGTGATGTGCGGCGTCGACGGCATGGTGATCGACGACGGCACGGTGATCCGGGTCGGCGAGGAGCGGTACCTGGTCACGACGACGACGGGCAACGCGGCGAAGATCCTCGACTGGATGGAGGAGTGGCTGCAGACGGAGTGGCCGCACCTCGACGTGCACTGCGCCTCGGTCACCGAGCACTGGGCCACGATCCCGTTGGTGGGCCCGCGATCCCGTGACGTGCTCGCCGCCGTCGCACCGGATCTCGACGTGTCCAACGAGGCGTTCGAGTTCATGACGTGGCACGACACCCACGTGGCCGGCGTTCCCGCGCGGGTCTGCCGGATCAGCTTCTCCGGTGAGCTGGCGTACGAGATCAACGTGACCGCCTGGTACGGCCTGGCAGTGTGGGAGGCGTTGATGGCGGCGGGCGAGAAGTACGGGATCACGCCGTACGGCACCGAGACCATGCACGTGCTGCGCGCCGAGAAGGGTTACCCGATCATCGGCCAGGAGACCGACGCCACGGTCACCCCGCAGGACCTGGGCATGTCGTGGGCGGTGTCGAAGAAGAAGCCGGACTTCATCGGCAAGCGCTCGTTCGCCCGCGTGGAGAACAACCGCACGGACCGCAAGCAGCTGGTGGGGCTCCTGCCCGTCGACCCGACCGTGCTGCTGCCGGAGGGTTCGCAGATCGTCGAGACCGATCGGCTGCCCGAGCCGCCGGTCCGGATGCTCGGCCACGTCACGTCCAGCTACCCCAGCGCGGCGCTGGGCCGCACGTTCGCGCTCGCCCTCGTGCGGTCGGGGCACGAGCGCATCGGCGAGACCCTGTACGTGCCGTACGAGGACTCGCTGGTGCCCGTCACCGTCACCGATTCCGTGCTCTACGACAAGGAAGGAGCCCGTCGTGACGGCTGAACCGACCAGCCCGCTGGCGGGGTGGACCGACCGGCTGGCGGCGCTCGCACCGGCGCTGATCGTGGCGGAGCGGCCGTTCCGCTCGCAGCTGACCGTTCGCGTGTCCGACTCCGACGCCGTCGCGGCGATGGGCTCGGCGCTGGGAGTGGCGTTCCCGCCGGTCCCGTGCACGTTCTCGGCGGGCTCCGGACCGTTCGGGGACGTCGAGGTGTTGTGGCTGGGGCCGGACGAGTTCCTCGTCGTGGCACCGCCGGGGCTTCAGACGGAGATCGAGGAGGTGTTGCGTGGCGCGCTCGGATCCCACCGAGGGTCCGTTGTGGACACTTCGGCGCAGCGCACGACCGTGGTCCTGGAAGGGCCGCACGTCCGGGACGTGCTCGCTCACGGATGTTCCGTGGACCTGCACCCGTCTTCGGCTCCCACCGGCACTTGCGTGCAGACGTTGCTCGCGAGGACGGGGATCGTCCTGCAGGTGACCGGTGCCGACACCTTCACGGTGCTGGTGCGGTCCTCGTTCGCCGAGTACCTGGCCGCCTGGCTGAGCGACGCGTGCGTCGAGTACGGAGTGGCGTCGTGACCAGACACTTCACCCTGACCCTGGACTGCCCGGAGCGGGCCGGCATCGTCCACGCGGTGACGTCGTTCCTCGTCGACCACGGCTGCGACATCGTCGAGCACCAGCAGTTCGACGACGACGTCCGCAGCAGGCTGTTCCTGCGCACCGCGTTCACGTGCGCCACGGCCGACGTCGACGACCTCACCCGTGAGTTCGCCGCCGTGGCGACCGAGTTCGAGATGGAGTTCGACCTGTGGGACGAGCGCCCGACGCGCATCCTCGTGATGGTGTCGAAGGCCGGCCACTGCCTGAACGACCTGCTCTTCCGCTGGCGGGCGGGCAGCCTGGGCGGTGAGATCGCCGCGGTCGTGTCCAACCACGAGGACCTGCGCCCGATGGCGGAGGCGGCCGGGCTCGACTTCGTGCACGTCCCCAACACCGCGGACACCAAGCAGGTCGCCGAACGACGCCTGCTGGAGCTAGTCGAGGAGTACCAGGCCGACCTGGTGGTGCTGGCGCGCTACATGCAGGTGCTCTCCAACGACCTGTGCGCGAAGCTGGCCGGACGGGTGATCAACATCCACCACTCGTTCCTGCCGGGCTTCAAGGGCGCCAAGCCGTACCACCAGGCCTACGACCGCGGGGTGAAGTACGTGGGCGCGACGGCCCACTACGTCACGCCGGACCTCGACGAGGGCCCGATCATCGAGCAGGAGGTCCTGCGGGTCGACCACACCTTCGACCCCCGAGCCCTCACCTCGGTCGGCCGCGACGCGGAGGCCTTGGCGCTGTCTCGTGCCGTGCGTTGGCACTGCGAGCACCGGGTGCTTCCGAACGGCAACGGCACCGTCGTGTTCCGCTGAGCCTCACCGTCCGCTGAGGAGGAGGTAGCGCTCGTCGTCGATTCGGGTGACGACCGGTTCGGTCCGGTGGCGCAGAATCCCAGTCCCAGCGGCCAGACGGAGGCGACGCGTCCGGCTTGCCCTGCGGCGTCTGTCGACGTCGTGCCGGCCTCGGCCGCAGTGGTGCACGAGTGGGTGCGGCTGCTGCGGTCTCACCTGGGTCGACGCCGCTCACTCTCGTACCCCTCCTCGGAGGGGCTGCCTGTGCCGCAGCCGAGGCCGGCGATCCGGGCGTGCTTCGGCACCAGCGGCAGGAGCAGCCGCGCCCACTCGTCGCGCACGCCAGGCCCGTGATCCCGCGGTCGGGCTCGTCGTCGAACGCCGCGAGCCTGCGCGTCCCAGAATTCGATCGTCATGCCGGCATCCTCACAAATGTGCGAACACAATTGAGCACATTTGGTTGTTGCCATGCATCTGCTGTTGCACCGTCGACGCAAACCTGTTTGTGTGCATATAGTTCGGCCGTGATTTCCGTCCTGCGCAATCCGGCGTACCGAAATCTTTTCGGCGCCCAGGTCATCGCGCTGACCGGAACGGGACTGGCGACCGTCGCGCTGGGCCTGCTGGCCTACGACCTCGCCGGTGCGGACGCGGGCGCGGTCCTCGGCACCGCGCTGGCGATCAAGATGGTCGCCTACGTCGCGGTGGCGCCGATCGCATCAGCCCTGCTCGGAGCGTTGCCCCGTCGGGTCGTGCTGGTCTCGCTCGACCTCGTGCGGGTGGCCGTGGCGGCGACCTTGCCGTGGGTGAGCGAGGTCTGGCAGGTCTACGTCCTGATCTTCGTCCTCCAGGCGGCCTCGGCGGCTTTCACGCCGTTGTTCCAAGCGACCATTCCCGAAGTGCTTCCGGACGAACGCGAGTACACCCGTGCGGTCACGTTGTCGCGCATGGCCTACGACCTGGAAAGCCTGCTCAGTCCCGCACTCGCCGCCGCGGCTCTCCTGCTGGTGAGTTTTCACCAGCTCTTTCTCGGCACGGCGGTCGGATTCACCGCGTCGGCTCTGCTCGTCGTCTCGGCGCTGGTGCCGCAGGCGAAAGCTCCGCAGCGCAGGAAGAACCTGTACGAGGCGACGACGCGCGGCATCCGCATCTACCTCGCCACACCACGGCTGCGCGGGCTGCTCGCGGTCCACTTCGTCGCGGCGGCAGCGGGGTCGATGGTGCTGGTGAACACCGTGGCGCTGGTGCGGGACGTGCTCGGGCGGGGCGCGTCCGACGTGCCGGTGGCGCTGGCGGCCAACGGTGCCGGGTCGCTGGTGGCGGCACTCGCGCTGCCTCGCCTGCTCGACCGCTTCTCCGACCGCGTGATCGTGTCGCGCGCCGCCGTCGCGCTGGTCGTGGTGCTGTCCGCCGGTGCCGCGTTCGCCTGGCAGTGGCCGCTGCTGCTGGCGCTGTGGGCGTTGATCGGCGCGGCGTGCTCGCTGGCACTGACGCCGGGCGCCCGCCTGCTGCGCCGGTCGGCCTGCTCGGTGGACCGGCCCGCGTTGTTCGCCGCGGACTTCGCGCTGTCCCACGCCTGCTGGCTGGTCTGCTACCCGCTCGCCGGCTGGGTCGCGACTGTCGCGGGCATGACCACCGCGTTCGTCGTCCTCGGCGTGCTGACCGCGGCGGGCGCGGTCGTCGCGCTGCGGCTGTGGCCGACGCACGACCCTGAGGTCGTCGAGCACGAGCACCACGACCTGGAGCCGCACCACGAGCACCTGCACGGCGCGGTGCTGGCAGGCGGTGTGTGGAGGCACTCGCACGAGTTCCGCATCGACGACCACCACCTCAGGTGGCCCTAAGCGGGCTGGAACAGCTCCACGAGGTTGCCCGCCGGGTCGGTGAGCAGGATCTGCCGGCCACCAGGACCGCTGACCAGCTCACTCACGAACGACAGCCCCGCGTCGCGCAGCCGGGAGATCTCCGCGTCGAGGTCGCTCACCACGAGGTGGATGCGGTTGCGGCCCGCGGCGTGCGAGTCAGCGGGCGTGGCGCGGGCGCCGGAGCTCGCGGGGCCGGACAGCAGCAGGCGCAGCGGGCCGCGCACCACGTCGGCGAACGCGGGTGCGGCGTCGGTGCGGACGGTGAATCCGAAGTGGACGGTGTAGAAGTCGACGGCCGCCTGGACGTCGTCGACGAGGTAGCGCACGCTGGCCAGTTCTTCCGTCATCGTTTCACCCCTTCTGGCGTGCTGCCGCGAGCACGGGCAGCAGGTGGCGGACACGGGTGTCGATCTCGTGGGCGGTGTTGCGGAACTCCGGGTGGGTGACGGGCTCGGGGATGCTCCAGTGGATCACCGGGCAGTCGAACTCGGGGCAGACCTCGCGGACCTTGTCGCACAAGGTGATCACGAAGTCGAAGCCGGCGCGGGAGAGCTCGCGCGGACGTTGGCCGGTGATGTCGATCCCGAACTCCTCGCGCAGCACGCGGACCGCGTCCGGGTGGATCTCGGGTTTCGGGTGGCTGCCCCCGCTCGTGACCTCGACCCCGTGCCGTCGCAGCAGGGCCTCGGCGATCGGTGAGCGCGAGCTGTTGCCGGTGCAGGCGAACAGCACGCTGACTCCGCCCAGTGACGACGGCGCCGGACTCGGCTCGAAGCGCAACGCGGGGTGCAGGGCGGTCCCGGTGCCGGTCAGCGAGGTGCCGCACCGGTCGAGGTCCAGGTGGTAGTAGGTGTCGCGGCCGTCGAACGAGCTGCGCCGCGACGTCACCAGCCCGCCGTCGCGCAGCAGCCGCAGGTGATAGGAGACCAGGTTCTGCGGCTCGCGCACGCGTTCGGTCAGCTCGCGCACCCGGTAGTCGCTGCCGGCCAGCTCGGTCAGCAGCTGCCACCGCAGCGGATGGGCGGCCATCCGAACGAACTCCGGGGCGACCATGCCTGGAGACAATACATCAAATCAGTTTGATGCACATCCGGCGGGCTGGAGGAGCATCATCGACGTCATGGGCAAGAAGCTCACCACCGAACGTCTCCGCGAGGTGTGGGACCGCTACGCACCGCGCTACGACCGCGACATCGGCTTCCTCGAACGCAGGCTGTTCGACGGCGGCAGGGAGTGGGTGTGCGGGCAGGCCGCCGGGAACGTGCTGGAGGTCGCCATCGGCACCGGTCGCAACCTGTCGCACTACCCGGCGAACGTCGCGATCACCGGCCTGGACCTCAGCCCCGGGATGCTCGCGGTCGCCCGCACGCGTGCCGCCGAGCTCGGGCGCGTGGTCGAGCTGCGGGAGGGGGACGCGCAGGCGTTGCCGTTCCCCGACGCCTCGTTCGACACGGTGGTGTGCACGCTGGGCCTGTGCGGTGTTCCCGACGAACGTGACGCGATCGCGGAAATGCACCGCGTGCTCCGGCCGGGCGGGAAGCTGCTGTTGCTCGACCACGTCGGCAGCCACCACCGGATCGTCCAGTTCGGACAGTGGTTGCTGGAGAAGCTGACCGCCCGGATGTGCGGCGACTACATGACCCGCCGGCCGCTCCCGCTCGTCGAGCAGGCGGGATTCACCTTGCAGCGTCAGGAAAGGCTCAAGCTCGGCACGGTGGAACGACTCGCCGCGATCCGGAACTGAAAGCTCAACGCCGCCGCATCCCCTCTCGCGGCAGGGAAATCGGAACACCGTTTCCGCACCCTGACCTGAGACTGGTGTTTCCACCAGGGGGCTCTTGATCTTTGACATGGGTACGGCGACGGCTGATGCGAGTCCCAGCGCGTGCCGACGTCTCCGACCACGTCGTCGATGACCGACGGCACCGGCCAGCACGCGCTGATCGTGCCGTCCTCGCGGCGACTGCCGCGCAACGCAGGCCCGAGCAGTCCGGACAACGCACCGGGGGAGAGTCCAGGACTTCCTCGAGGTGGCCGACGGCCGCGAGCGACGCACGGCGTTCCGGGCGGCTGCGGCCCGTTTGCCAGTAGCTCAGCGTCGCGAGGCTGAGTGTCACGCCGCGACGGCGGCGCGCAGCGTTTCCGCGAAACCGGGGTCGGGTGAGATCGACATGGTGCCTCCTCCCGGCGTAGCGGTCCGACGCCATCCGCTCGGTGGCGTGACGCAAGCCGAGACTCAAAAGTGAAATCGCCGCCGACAACCATCCGAACGGCCCGGTGTCCGGGAAGTTCGGCGCGGTTACCTTCGCCTGACCCTGCAAAACCCTGCGAAGGAGCCCTCAGTGCGAAGAGGAAGATCCCTGCTTTCAACGGCTCTGGCGACCGTGGTGGTCGCGGCGACGGTGGTCCTCCCTGCGGCCGCCGCGCCACTCGCCGGTTGCTCCGGCACCAACGACGGTGACGTCGCGATCGGTGACAACACCACCGTCGAGTCGTCGATCACCATCACCGACTGCCCGTCGGCGCCGTCGGCCACCGCCACGGTGCCGGTGAAGATCGTCCACACCTACATCGGCGACCTCCAGGTGAGCCTGGTGGCCCCGGACGGCTCGGCCTACGTGCTGCACAACCGCAGCGGCGGCTCCACGGACAACATCGACCAGACCTACACCGTCGACCTGTCGGGCGAGACCTCGAACGGCACGTGGAAGCTGCGGGTCAACGACAACGCGGCCAACGACGTCGGCCGGATCGACACGTGGTCGCTGAACCTCGGCGGTTCCACGCCCGCCAACGACTTCTCCGTGGCGGTGTCGCCGACGTCCGGTTCGGTGGCGGCGGGTTCCTCGGCGTCCGCGACGGTCCAGACGCAGACCACCGCCGGCCAGGCGCAGACCGTGCAGCTGACGGCGACCGGTCTTCCTTCCGGCGCAACGGCTTCCTTCAACCCGGCGTCGGTCACCACCGGCTCGAGCTCGACGCTGACGATCAGCACCACGGCGTCGATCTCCAACGGCACCTACCCGATCACGGTCAGGGCAGCGGGTTCCACGACGAAGACCGCGACCTACACGCTCACCGTCACCGGCGGCACCGGCCCGCAGATCCCCGACATCGACATCGCGGCGGTCAAGCAGCACCTGACGCAGTTCAACACCATCGCCACGCAGAACGGCGGCAACCGGCGGTCCACCACGGCCGGCTACCGCGCGTCGGTGACCTACGTGAAGGACAAGCTCACCGCGGCCGGGTTCACGGTGACCGAGCAGCCGTGCACCTCGGGCTGCTCCACCGGCGCGGGCCCGAACGTGATCGCGGAGTGGCCGGGCGGCAACGCGAACAACGTCTACATGTTCGGCGCCCACCTCGACTCCGTGACGGCGGGCCCCGGCATCAACGACAACGGTTCGGGCTCGGCGGCGCTGCTGGAGACCGCGCTCGTGCTCTCCCGCACGAACCCGTCGATGCTCAACAAGGTCCGGTTCGCCTGGTGGACCGACGAGGAGCAGGGCCTGAACGGCTCGGAGTTCTACGTCTCGCAGCTCCCGTCCACCGAGCGCACGAAGATCAAGACCTACCACAACTTCGACATGATCGGGTCGGTCAACGGCGGCTACTTCATCAACAACATCAGCTCTGCCCAGTCCACGCACATGAAGGCGTACTGGGACTCCCTGGGCCTGCAGCCGGAGGAGAACACCGAGGGCCGCAACCGTTCCGACGACGCGTCCTTCACCAACGCGGGCATCCCGGCCTCCGGGTACGCGATGGGCGCCAGCGCCACGAAGACCTCGGCCCAGGCGACGAAGTGGGGCGGCACCGCGGGCCGCGCGTTCGACCCGTGCTACCACCAGTCCTGCGACACCACGGCCAACATCAGCGACACCCACCTCAACCGCGCGGTCGACGGCATCGCCTACACCCTGTGGAAGTCGGCGGTCAGCAGCACGCCGGGCGCGGACTTCTCGGTGTCGGTCTCGCCGTCGTCCGGCTCGGTGACGGAGGGCTCGTCCGTCACGGCCACCGTCGGCACCCAGACCGTGACCGGTGACCCGCAGACCGTGCAGCTGTCGGCGTCCGGACTTCCGTCCGGCGCAACGGCTTCGTTCAGCCCGGCGTCGGTGACCACCGGGTCGGGCTCGACGCTGACGATCAGCACCACGGCGTCCGTCGCCAACGGCACCTACCCGGTCACGGTCACCGCGACCGGCACGGGATCCCGCACCACCACCTACACCCTGACGGTCACGGGCGGCGGTGGCGGCAGCTGCAACGGCACCAACCCGAACGACGTCGCGATCCCGGACGCGGGCGCCGCGGTCGACAGCGACGTCGTGATCTCCGGCTGCTCCGCGACACCGTCCGGGAGTGCGACGGTGGCGGTGAAGATCGTGCACCCGTACATCGGCGACCTCACGGTGGCCCTGATCGCACCGGACGGTTCGTCGTACACGCTGCACAACCGGACCGGCGGTTCCGCGGACAACATCGACCAGACGTACACCGTGAACCTGTCGGGCGAGGCCCCCAACGGCACGTGGAAGCTCCGCGTGCGCGACCTCGCGGCAGCCGACGTCGGGAACATCGACACCTGGACTCTCAACCTGACCCCTTGAGCGGGTTCGCGCACCCCACCGCGAGGACTGCCACGAACGCGGTGAAGTAGACCGCGATCCACGCGCCTCGCGGTGTGGTGACCGCGAAGTCCGGACCGAACAGCGTCGTCGCCCAGATCCAGCCCGGGATCGGGGCGACGGCCACCAGCCCGGCGAGGGCCCTGGTCCACCGGGGTCCTCGCCCGGCCAGCGCGTAGCCGCCCGCGATGCCGAACACCGGCAGTGCGATGGCGCCGCCGCCGATCCCCGTCGTGAAGAGCGCGGGGGAGACGACGGAGGCCGCGAACAGGAAGGGGGCGAAGACGAACCAGGGGCGGGCGGCCCAGCCCAGCAGCGCGCCCACGACCAGGCCGGGGAGCAGGAGCTGGGCGAACGTGCCGAGCCAGGTGGCGGTGGACTCGCTTCCGGCGACGATGGCCATGAGGCCGCGGAGGCCCGCGGCCCAGGCCAGGCCGCAGAGGGCGCCGATCAGGGCTGGTGCGGCGCCACGGCGGGGACGACCCCGCTCGGCGCTGCTGAACGGCCCGGCCTGTGCCGAGCCGCCCAGCCCGCCGGTCGACCCCGGTCTCACGCCACGACCTCGGCGGTCGTGCGCGGCTTCTGCGGTTCCCGCAGCGCCACGCCGAGCAGCAGCATGCACAGGCCGTAGACCGCGACGCCGGCCGCCAGTGCGCCGGTCAGGCTGACGACCACCAGCAGTGCGTTCCAGATGCCGGTCGCGAGCGGCACGAACCTCCGCCAGTCCTGCCACACCCCGGCACGCAGCGTCGTGACGCCGCACATCAGGAACCCGATCGACGTCAGCAGCACGGAGAGGGCGAACACACCGCCCACGAGGGACGGTCCGGCGTCGGCGACGGGGTCGTCGTGGAACGGGATCGAGGCCAGTTCGGCGAGCAGCAGCACCGCGGTGCCCGCGATCGCCAGCGACGTGCCCGCCCTCGCGGCGCGTGAGGTGCCGGCCGCGCCGCTGCGGGCGAACGCGATCACGCCGATCAGCACGAGGACGTGGAACACGGCGTAGAGGAGCGTGACCGGGATGAACGCCTGAGGCGTCAACGGGTAGCTCCACATCGTTTCCGGCACGGTGGTCGCGGGCTGCACGACGGTCTGGACGATCGTTCCGGCGATGGCGGTGGCGGCACCACCGGCGACGGCGTAGGAGTTCATGACCTGCACCTTTCTCGTCTGAGGGCTCACAGCGTGGCTTCCGGAGCCGGCCCAGGTCATCGGCGTGACCACCGAATCGCGATGCAGTGCTGGCACGGATGGTCGGCACGGCGGACGGCTGCGACCATGGGGCGATGCGCGTCGTCCTGTTCGGGCTCGCGGTCGCTGCCGAGGTGGCCGCCGTGGTGCTCTCGTGGGGACGCGAACCCGTCTACGACACGCTGATGTACGCGGTGTCCACGACCGTGATGGCCGGTGCCGGTGCGGTGATCGTGCGGCGCAGCCCGGTCGGCTGGCTCTTCCTCTGGTTCGCGCTGCTGAACGCGGTCGGTGCGGACCTGTGCCAGGCGCTCGGGTTCCACGGCTGGGTGCTCGGGTTCTGGGCGACCTACACCCAGTGGATCCCCAGCGGCTTCGGCTGGACGCTGACGTTCCTGCTGTTCCCCGACGGTCGGCTGCTCGGCAGGGGCTGGCGCGCGGTCGCGTGGCTCGGCGGGCTCGGCACGGTGCTGACGATCGCCGGGTGGTCGTTCGGGCCGTCGATCGCCCAGAGCCTGCCCGGCGGGCACAACCCGTTGCTCGTCCCGGGATTGCCGGCCGAGGCCTTGTTCACGGCCGGGATGCCGCTCTACATCGGGGCGCTGGTCGCCTCCGCGGTGTCGTTGCTGGTGCGGCTGCGGCGGTCGCGCGGTGTGCTGCGGCAGCAGTTGAAGTGGTTCGTGTTCGCGGCGGTGCTCGCCGCGGTGATGCTGCCGCTGTCGTTCGCGCTCTGGTACGTCACGCCGCTCGCGGGACTGCTCGCGGCGGTGCCGTTGATGGCGCTGCCGGTCGCCGCGTCCGTCGCGATCCTGCGGTACCGGCTCTACGACATCGACGTCCTGATCAGCCGCACGGTCAGCTACACCGCGCTGACGGTGCTGCTCGCGGCGGCCTACGCGGTGACGGCGGTCGTGCTCGGCACGGTGCTGGGAAGGGGGTCGGCGTGGGTGACCGCGGCGGCCACTCTCGTTGCGGCACTGGCGTTCCGGCCGTTGCGAGCGCGCCTTCAGGACGTGGTCGACCGGCAGTTCAACAGGGCTCGCTACGACGCGGTGCACCGGGTCGAGGCGTTCCTGGAGGACCTGCGTGCGGGCCGCGCGGCGCCTGAGGACGTGCGTGACGTGCTGCGGGAAGTGCTGGGCGATCCGGCGCTGGAGCTGCACATCGACGACGTTCCGTCCGAAGTGGAGGGACAGGGCCGGGTGGTGGTCGAGCGCGACGGACAACGGCTCGGCGTGGTCACCTACACCGTCGACGTCAACCCGGTGGTGCTGCGGCAGGTCGTCGAGACCGCGGGGCTGGCAGTGGAGATCGTCCGGCTGCGGGCGGAACTGCGCCGTCAGCTCGCCGAGGTGGAGGCGTCGAGGGCGCGCATCGTCGCCGCGGCCGACGCCGAGCGTCGCCGCATCGAACGGGATCTGCACGACGGCGCCCAGCAACGGCTGGTGGCGATCGGACTGGCGTTGCGGCACGCGCAGCACCAGCTCACCACCGACGGGCAGGGCGCCGTGCAGACGTTGGACGCCGCCGTCGACCAGGTCGCCGAGGCCATCGCGGAGCTGCGTGCCCTGGCCCACGGACTTCCGCCCGCCCAGCTCGACGCCGGTCTCGCGCCCGCGTTCCAGGACCTGGCCGGCCGCGCGCCCGTGCCGGTGTCGGTCGACGTGCCGCCGGAACGGTTCGGTACCGGCGCCGAGGCCGCCGCGTACTTCGTGGGCTGCGAAGGTCTGACCAACGCGGTCAAACACGCGGGCGCCACGCGGGTGGAGCTCACCGCCGCGCGCCGCAACGGGACGCTGGTCGTCACCGTGTCGGACGACGGCGTGGGCGGGGCGTCGCTCGGTGACGGCTCCGGCCTGTCCGGGCTCGTGGACCGGTTGGAGGCACTCGGTGGCACGCTGCGCATCGACAGCGCTCCGGGTGCGGGGACGACGCTGACGGCGGAGGTGCCATGCGGGTCGTGATCGCCGAGGACCAGGTGCTGCTGCGCGAGGGTCTGGTGCGCCTGTTCACCGACGGCGGCCACGAGGTCGTGGCCGCTCTGGGTGACGCGGAAGGGCTCGAGAACGCCGCCGCCACCGCGGACCTCGTCGTCGTCGACGTCCGCATGCCACCGACGTTCACCGACGAGGGCGCCCGCGCGGCTCGTGCCCTCAAGGAGAGTCGCCCCGCGCTCGGTGTTCTCGTGCTGTCCCAACACGTCGAGACCACGCACACCGCCGACCTCATCACCCTGGGCGGCTTCGGGTACCTGCTCAAGGACCGCGTGCTCGACGTGGCCGACTTCCTCTCCGCCGCCGATCGCGTGGCCCGCGGCGGGTCGGCGCTCGACCCGCACGTCGTCGCCAGCCTCGTCGGACGCAAGGGGCCGCTCGACGCGTTGAGCGACCGCGAACGGGCCGTGCTCGCGCTCATGGCCCAGGGCCTGACGAACAGCGGCATCGCGAAACGGCTGCACCTGAGCGAACGCACGGTCGAGGCGCACGTGCGGCACCTGTTCACCAAGCTCGACCTGCCCTCGGACGTCGACGGGCACCGCCGGGTGCTGGCCGTGCTCGCTCACCTGTCGCCCGAAGTGGCCTCTTGAGATACGGGCGGAATGGGCCTTCTGGGAGGCCACTTGGTCCGCGAACATCGTCGGCGTGACCACTCAACACACGATCAACGTCGCTGAGCTGCAGGGCGAGGACACCGCACTGGCCTACGAGGCGCTCCGCGAACTGCGCCCGCACCTCACGTCGGTGGAGGACTTCGTCGAGATCGTCCGCACGCAGCGGCGGGAGGGCTACCGGCTCGTCGGGTCCTTCGACGCGTCCGGCCGGGTCGTGGCGGTGGCCGGGTTCCGGCACATGACGAACCTGTACTCCGGGCCGCACCTCTACATCGACGACCTGAGCACGCTCCCGTCCGCGCGCAAGCAGGGCCACGCGGGCGCGTTGCTGCGGTGGGTCGACGAGGAGGCACGCCGGCTCGGGTGCGCGGAGGTGCACCTCGACTCCGGCGTGCAGCGCCACGACGCGCACCGGCTCTACCTGACCTCCGGGTACGTCATCCCCGCGCACCACTTCGCCAAGCGCCTCTGATCACGCGAGGGGGATCTCCATCAGCGCGTCGCCGGTGGGAACCTGCGAACCTCCTTGCGGCTCAACGGTGATCGCGACTTTCCGGGCGTTCGACAGTCCCGTGGCCACGAGGGGTGCCGACGGGGGTGCGAGCAGTCCGGCGGAGTGGGGACCGTCGCTGTCGATCAGCCACAGCTGGTACACGTGGTCGGCGGGTGGCGCCGGCATGTCCTTGCTCACGAACAGGAGTTCGTTGCGGCTGGCCGACACGACGGCGGTGGCGGTCGAGCCGTTCGGGCCGCTCGCGTTCACGAGCCGTGCGTCCGGAGTGGACAGAAGATCGGAGAACCGGCTGTACTGGCTGGAGAGCTGGGCGAGCTGATCTCTGTCCGACTGCGTGCCCTGCACGGCGACGAACGCGACGGCGACCAGGCAGGCCGCGGCGAGCAAGCCGCCCGCACGGCCCCACCCGCGAGCACGGGGCAGGCGCGGGGTGTGCGGGGAGAGCTGCCGGGTCTCGGCCGCGGCGGCGAGCACGCGCGCGCGGAGGTGGGGCGGCGGCGGGAAGTCCACCGCCGCACCGAGGCGGGTGGCCGTGGCCGCGAGCTCGGCGACCTCCGTGGCGCAGCTCTCGCACCGCGCGAGGTGGGTCTCGAACGCCGTTCTCTCGGTGTCGGACAAGGCGTTCACGGCGTAGGCGCCGGTGAGCGTGTGCAGGTCGACGGAAGTGGTCCTCATCCGGTCACCCCCATGCAGTCGCGGAGCCTGATCAGGCCGTCGCGCATTCTGGTCTTCACCGTGCCGAGCGGAAGGCCCAGCAGGCTCGCGACCTCGGGATACGAATAACCCTGGTAGTAGGCGAGCAGCACGGACTCGCGCTGCAGGTCGGTGAGGAAGCTCAGGCACCGGCGCACCTGACGTTGTTCGAACCGCCCGGACACCTGCTCGCTCACCTCGTCGAACGGTCTGGCGGGGTCGAGACGTGCCGCGTGCTCCTCGCGGTGGGACGCGGCCTGGGCGGAGCGGACGCGGTCGACGGCCCGCCGGTGCGTCAGCGTCATGATCCAGGTGTTCGCGCTGCCCCTGCCGGGATCGAACCTGGTCGCGGTCCGCCACACTTCGAGCATCACCTCCTGGAACACCTCCTCCGACTGCGCCTGGTCCCGCAGGACCCGTCTGATCAGGCCGAACACCGAGCCGGACACGACGTCGTACAGCCGCTCGAACGCGTTCTCGTCGCCGCGTGCGACGAGGGGCAGCAGGTCGTCGGCCGTCGGTCCGGCCGGACGTCCGACGTCGGCACTGCTCAGCGACCGCTCGCGGTTCGGCATCTGAAGTCCTCTCCTGGGCGTTGTCACCTGGTGTTCGGAGCGGCCGCCCGCTTGGATCGGTGTTCAGCCGAAGGTGAAGGAGTAGGCCTGGACGCCGGGGCTGACGGTCGCCGTGAGCACGCCCGCCTCGATCCGTTCGGTCGTCAGCAGCTGGTACGAGTTCGGGGTGCCGTCGACCTGGAGGGTTTTCGACTGCCCGTTGTGCTCGTAGGTGACGGTTCCCTTGCCGGACAACACCATCCGCACCTGCTTGGCGCGGTAGTCGAGCCGGATCCGCGCGTTCTCGGCGGTGGGGGAGATGTGCTGGCTGGTGAGCGTCCAGGCGCCGTCGAGCGCGAAACTGTCGTCGGCCTGGTTCTGCGGGAACCGGAAGGACTTCTCACCGGTGGTGTAGGTCTCGGTGCCGGCGAAGTTCACACGTTTGGTGGACCCGAGGTAGGTCTCCCTGGTGATGTCGGCGACGACGGGGGTGTCGTCGGCCAGTTCGGTGGCTTCCGGGAGTTTCCGGGTGGGGTCGGCGTCGGTGAGCAGCTGCCTGATCAGCTTCTCGGTGGTGCGGTAGTCGCCCTCGCCGAACTTGATGTGCCGCACGGTGCCCCGGGCGTCGACGAGGTAGTGCGCCGGCCAGTAGCGGTTGCGGTAGTTGGTCCAGGTGGCCAGGTTGTTGTCGAGTGCGACCGGGTAGGTGATGCCGAAGTTCTTCGCGGCGGCCTGGACGTTGGCCGGTTCCTTCTCGAACGCGTACTCCGGTGAGTGAATGCCGACGACCTGCAGGCCCGCGTCGCGGTAGGCCTTGTCCCACGCGGTGACGTGCGGCAGGGAGCGCTGGCAGTTGATGCAGGAGTAGGCCCAGAAGTCGATCAGCACGACCTTGCCGCGCACGGCTTTCAGGTCCACGCCGGGGGAGTTGAGCCATTGCGTGACTCCGGTGATGTCCGGCGCGGTGCCGCAGCTCTCCAGTTCGGCGGCGCCGTCGGAGCACTTGTCGAGGTCCTTGTTCTGGTCGTTGACCAGTCCGCCGAGGTTCAGCGCCTTGCGGACCTGCTCGGAGTTGTTCACCCTGGCCTGGAGGTCGCTGGTGTAGTCAGGGATCACGCGTTGCAGGAGCTGCGGCAGGTTGAACACCAGTCCCACGGCCAACGCGATCATCACGACGCCCGCGGTGATGCGGACAGCCCGCTGGCGCTTGCGGAACGCCTGCACCCGTTCGGCGACGCGCTGCCCGGCGAGCGCGAAGATCAGCAACGGGATCGCCGCGCCCACCGCGAACGTCAGCGTCAGCACCACGGTGTCCGCGCCGACTTTTCCGGTGGACCCCGCCACGGTGATCGCCGCGAGCACCGGACCCGCGCACGGCACGTACACCGCGCCCAGGGCCAGGCCCAGCGCGAACCCGCCCTTGTTCGGATCCGGGCTGCGCTGCGGAATCCACGTGAACGGCTTCTCCAGCAGCTGCTCGAACCGCGGCACGACCAGGCCCGCGCCGATCAGCGCGAGGACGACGATTCCAGCCCAGCGCAACACGTCCTGCGGCAGGCCCAGCACGGACAACAGCAACGAGCCGAAGAGCGTGACCAGGCTGAAGCTGACCACCAGCCCGGCGATCACGAGGTACGGCCTGGCGGTGCGTTTCCGTTCCGTGCGGGCACCTTGTGCGCCACCGGAGAAGAAGATGACGGGCAGGACGGGCAGGATGCACGGCGAGATGCCGGTGACCAGTCCGCCGATCAGGCCGATGAGACCGAGGGTCAGCATGCCCGTGCTTCGGAGCCGGGCCGCGCGCGGATTGCCGTTGTGCTGGGGAGATCTGGTTGATCGTCGTTTGTGGACAGTGCGGTTGGTAACGGATTCATAACCACGCCAATCCGTTCCGCGGGGCGTGGCGAATCCCCGGCAGCAACCGCTCGACCACTCCTTGGAGATGTCCTGTCATGAACAAGACCGTCCGCAGCACCGCCCTGGCCATCGGCGCGGCCTCCCTCACCCTGTTCGCCGCTGCCTGTGGCTCGGGCGACATGGCGAGCAGCAGCTCCAGCACGAGCTCCACCCCGACCTCGACGGCGCCCTCGTCGTCGGCGATGGCGGACCCGGCCCGCGACCTCGTGGGCCCCGGCTGCGCCGACTACGCCAAGCAGGTCCCGTCCGGCGCGGGTTCGGTGGCGGGCATGGCCGCCGACCCGGTCGCCGTCGCCGCGAGCAACAACCCGCTGCTCACGACGCTGGTCAGCGCGGTGTCCGGCAAGCTGAACCCGAAGGTGAACCTCGTGCCGACGCTGAACGGCTCGGAGTTCACGGTCTTCGCGCCGGTCGACTCGGCGTTCGCGAAGATCGACGCCGCCACGATCGAGAAGCTCAAGACCGACGACGCGTTGCTGACCAAGATCCTCACTTACCACGTGGTGCCCGGTCAGATCTCACCGGACAAGATCGCCGGTGACCAGAAGACCGTGCAGACCGGCGTGGTGAAGGTGACCGGGTCCGGCAACGCGCTGAAGGTCAACGACGCCAACGTGATCTGCGGTGGCGTGCACACCGCGAACGCGACCGTCTACCTGATCGACTCGGTGCTGCTGCCGGCCTGACCGGGATCAGCCGGCTGGACCGTCCGCGGTTCAGCCGGCCTTCTCCGCGCTGCCATCAGCTGTGCGACCGGCCCGGCGCCGATGCCGTGCAGCGCAACGCTTCCGAGCACGCAGACGACGGTGATCGTCAGGATCGTGTCGGCCGCCGTGCCCTCCGGCAGCTTGTTGAACGCCAGCAGCCCGAACACGATCGTGGTCGTCCCGCGCGGCCCCAGCGCGCCGATGAGCGTGCGTTCGCGTCCGGACAACTTCGACCCGGTCAGCGAGAGCAGGACCGGCACGAACCGGATCACCGTGAGCACGGCGGCGCAGAAGAGCACTTCCTGCCACGAGACGCCCAGGGAGAAGATGAGGACCGCCGAGATGCCGACGACGAACCACATCGTCATCGTGAGCAGCCCGGTGACGTCCTCCAGCAGGTGCAGATCGGTGTTGAGGGAGTCGGTGCGTGCCTCGGCGCGTCCTTTGTGGACGTGACGGGCCTTGAGGATCCGGTGCACGTACCGGAACGCGATGCCGCAGACGAAGGACGCGACGAACCCGTTGCCGTCGATGGCGACGGTCGCGGTGTAGGTGAGCAGCGGCGCCAGAAGCACCGCGACCCGCGCCGACTGGTCGCTGACCCAGCCGGCCTGGTGCGCCCGGTCCATCAGCCAGCCGAGCAGAGCGCCGATCACGACACCGGCCACGAGCGCCTTGATCGCGAAGGGCAGCACCGTCGCCAGTGCCTCGAGCGGCGTGCGCGTCTCGGACGTGCTGCCGGCCAGAATCAGCGCGAAGAGGAACAACGGCGAGACGATGCCGTCGTTGTAGCCGCTCTCGACGTTCAACGTGCTGCGCACCCGCACCGACAACGCCGGGTCGCGCACCACCCGTTCCGCCGGAGCGAAGTCGGTCGGCACCGTCACGCAGGCGACCAGCAGGAGAACGGCCCACGGCAGATCGGGGAACAACAGCCACCCCGTGAGCGCCGCCAGTGCGAGGCTCACCGGCATGGCGACCAGCAACACCCTCGCCACGAGCCCGGGGTAAGCACCCCACAACCGTCCCGCGCGCACCTCGGTGGCGTCGACGAAGAGCAGGACGGCGAGGATGATCTCGGCCGCGTGCTGAGACGCCTCCGTGTTGAGGCCCTCGGCGATCGCGCTCACGTTGAACAGCCCGACCGCGACACCGGCCAGCACCATCACGATCGGCGCGCCGAGGTACCACCGGTCGAGGCGGTTCGCCGCGAGTGATCGGACCACCATCGCGAAGGCCGCGGCGAGCAGCAGCGTGTTCATCCGCCCATTTTCACCCACGTGTCCTATCAGGACAGGCGGAGGGGCGGGTTTCCCCGCTGGCTTGACCGGGTGGTGCGGGCCAACTGGTCGTGAAATCGCACCCTCCTGCGCAACCCCGCCGACGCCCCCCGACCGGCTGGCCCCCTCCAGCCAGTCGGGGGACACCGAGCCGCCGACCCCCGGATGGCCGTCCACCCCGGGTCTCGCCGACACTGGGCCCATGGTTCGTGTGATCGTCGTCGACGACGAGGAGCTGGTGCGCTCGGGATTCCGCCTGATCCTCGAGGCCGCGGGCGACATCGAGGTCGTGGCGACGGTGCCGGGCGGGCAGGCGGTCAAGGAGGCGGGACTGCACCAGCCCGACGTCGTGCTGCTCGACATCCGGATGCCCGACGTCGACGGCCTCACGGTCCTGCGGCAGCTGCGCGGGTTCCAGAAGCCGCCGGTCGTGGCGATGCTCACGACGTTCGACTCGGACGAGTACATCGCCACGGCGCTGCGGTCGGGGGCGGCCGGGTTCATCCTCAAGGACACGGCGCCTGACCAGCTCGCCCAGGTCGTCCGCACGCTCGCGGCCGGTGGGGTTGTGTTGTCGCCGAAGGTCACGCGGACGGTCGTGGACGGGTACCTCGGGTCGGGTGCGGGGTCGCCGGCGGCTTCGCAGGTCGATCGGCTCACCGAGCGGGAGCGGGCGGTGCTCGTGCTGATCGCCGAGGGGCTGTCCAACTCGGACATCGCCGGTCGCATCCACATCAGCGTCGGCACGGTGAAGGACCACGTCTCGGCCATCCTCACCAAGCTCGGGGTCGGCAGCCGGGTGCAGGCGGCGCTCGTGGCCCAGCGGGCGGGCCTGCTGTGAACCGGGCGCTGCTCGTCAACGCCGGGGTGATCGCGACAGCGGCCGTCGAGACGGCGCTCAACCAGCCCGACGATCCGCTGATGATCGCGCTGGCGGTGCTGGCCGTCGCGGCGCTGTTCGTGCGCGAGCGGTGGCCCGTGGCGGCCTTCCTGGTCACGCTGCCCGCGCTCGCGGCCATCGGTGCCGTCCTGCCGCCCGTGGTCGCGCTCTACTCCGTCGCCCTGCGCCACTCGAACCGGTACCTGCTCGCCGGCTGCGGGCTGCTCGCCACCGGCGGGTACCTCTTCCCCGGCGCGGACATCCTCCTCGAGGTCCCCGGCACGGACGTCGTGCTCGTCGTGATCTACGCGGTGATGGTGGCGACCGCGCCGATCTTCTTCGCCCGGCTGGTGCGCGCGCTCGCCGAGGTGCGGGAGGCGCGTGAGCACGAACGCGAGCTCGACGCGCAGGCCGTGCTGGCGAGGGAGCGCAACCAGCTCGCCCGCGAGATGCACGACGTCGTGTCCCACCAGGTCAGCCTCATCGCCGTGCAGGCGGGCGCGTTGAGCGTCTCGACCACGGACCCGAACGCGAAGACGGCGGCCGAGAACGTCCGCAAGTTGTCCGTCGACACGCTCGACGAGCTGCGGCACATGGTGAACCTGCTGCGCGCGTCCGGCACGGCGGGCAACGAGCTCACGCCGCAGCCGAAGTTGTCCGATGTGGACAGACTGCTCTCCGGCAGCGGCATCGAGACCACGCTGACGGGTGCCGCACCCGACGGCATCGACTCGGCGTACCAGCGCACGATCTACCGCACGATCCAGGAGGCGCTCACCAACGTCCGCAAGCACGCCCCCGGCAGCACGGCGGCGGTCGACATCGCGCAGGACGGGAGCGATCTCACGGTGACCATCACCAACACCGCGCCGACCCGCCCGACGCTCGCGTTGCCGAGCGCGCGGCACGGCCTCGTCGGGCTCCAGGAACGGGCCGCGCTGCTGGGCGGGTCGATCACGACGGCGCCGACGTTCGAGGGCGGGTTCCGGCTCCAGCTGCGGCTGCCGCTCACGAGCTGACGCGGAACGCAAGTCCCTCATCGTCTCGATCGCGAAGACGTTCGCCGTCGCCTGGACCGCAGGCCGCGGCCGTAGTCACGGGTATGAAGAAACCAGTTCTGGTCCTCGCGGTGCTGGCCGTCGCCGTCGCCGCGGCATTCGTCTTCGTGCAGTTCGCCGGCGGACCGCAGGCGAAAGCCGGTGAGTGCGTCACCGTCACCAACCGCACCGAGGTCGCGAGCACGGGCTGCGCGGCCGACAACGCGAAGTTCAAGGTCGGCAGGGTGCTGCCCGACTCCGGCGCGACCTGCCCCTCGGGGGACGACGAGTACGTCCAGGTCACCCCGAGCGGCGGCGGCAAGCTCTGCCTGCTCCCCAACCTCGTCGAGGGCGCGTGTTACAAACCCTCCGACGACGAGGACAGCTGGGGCAGAGCGACCTGCTCGGGCGAGGAGACCGTCAAGGTCACCAAGGTGATCCCCATCGCTGGGGACGCCTCCGGATGCCCGGACGACGGCGACGACCAGCTGTCGATCGTCTACCCCGAACCGCCCACGACCTACTGCCTCGCGCCGGTGCAGAAGACACCGGCCTAAACCAGGTGGTCGCGCGGTACGTATCCCCGGACATGAGCGGATCTCGGACCGGGGCGGCCACGCGGGTGGTGGCGCTCGGCCGTGAGCTGGCTCTGCTCGCGTTCGCGGGAGCCGTGACCTTCACGGCGACCCTGTACGTGACGGTGTCCTGGGGACCCGCCTCGTGCAACGTCCCGTCCGTCGGCGCGCTGGTCGCGGGCGCCGCCGTCCTGCCCGTCGCGCTCCGGCGCCGGCTGCCCGTGGTGGCCGTGCTCGCCGCGGCGGCGTTGTTCGGCTGGTACCCGGCGACCGGCGTCACGCTGGCCATCACGTCCTACAGCGTGGCGGCACGGGTGCGGCGGACCCGGTGGCGGGACGGCGTCCTGACGGCGGCCGGCCTGGTGCCGTTCACGATCGGGCTGATCGGGTCCGGGTTCCAGTGGCAGGTCGTGGTCATCGAGTTCGGCATCGCCGCGATGGTGACCGTCGCCGGCCCGATCGTCGTGCACACCCTTTTCGCGCAACGCGAACAGCTGATCAGCGCGCTGCGGGAGCAGTCGCGCTACGCCGGATCGACCGCACGGCTGCAGGAACGCTCCCGCATCGCGCAGGAGATGCACGACCTGCTCGGTCACCGGCTGAGTCTCATCTCCCTGTACGCGGGCAGCCTGGAGATGGACGCCACCCAGCACGTCAGCGAACCCGCGCGGCTCATCCGGACCACCGTGCGCACGGCGATGAACGAGCTCAGGGCGACGCTGGGCATCCTGCGTCAGCCCGAGCCCGCCGCCACCAGGCCCGCCGACCACACCGGCACCAAGGCCGACCTCTTCCAGCTCGTGCGGCAGACCCAGGACGGCGGGATGCACGTCACCCTGAGCTGGAACGGTCCCGATCTGTCCGAAGTGGCCAGACCGGTGCGGCAGGCGGTGCACCGGATCGTGCGCGAGGGGCTCACCAACGTGTGCCGTCACGCTC
Source organism: Lentzea rhizosphaerae (assembly GCF_042649515.1). NCBI lineage: Bacteria > Bacillati > Actinomycetota > Actinomycetes > Pseudonocardiales > Pseudonocardiaceae > Lentzea > Lentzea rhizosphaerae. Next base: position 130,200 of record NZ_JBHRZI010000036.1, read on the forward strand.
CGGGCGCGCGGGCGGAAGTCGTGGTGGAGCACGGGAACGACCGCGTGCGCGTCGCGGTGTCCGACGACGGACGCGGCGGCGCGGCGGCACCGGGCACCGGACTGGGCCTCGCCGGCGTGCAGGAACGCGTCCGGTTGCTGGGCGGCACGTTCGCGGCAGGACCGTTGCCGGGAAGGGGGTTCCGCATCACCGCCGAGCTCTCGCTGGCCGCGACGACCCCTCTCGCCCCGGCGGCGGAGACTCCGGAGGCACCGGAGGTCGACTTCGCCCGTGCCGGCATGTCGGCCGTGCTCGCGACGGGGCTCATCGGCGCGGTCGCGATCCTCGTCGTCACCTTCAACACGGTGATGTTCACCGACATCGCGGACCAACGCCCCGTTTTCGAGACGCTCCCGCTCGGCAGCACCCGTGAACAGGTCGCCGAGAACGTCGGGTGGGACAGCCAGATCGCCCGCATGGCCTCTCGCGGCGTGGAGCCCGTGCCGCCGCCGAACGTCGACTGCACCTACACCTACACCGAAGAGAACGGGACTGCCGTGGTCGAGCGCTACTGCTTCCGCAGAGATCTGCTCGTCCAGAAGTCCCGTTTCGTGCTGCCGGGAGCGAGACCGTGATCAACGTGATGCTGGCGGACGACGAACAGCTGCTGCGCGAAGGCGTCCGGCTGGTGCTGCGCCACGCCGAGGACATCCGGGTGACCGCAGAGGCGGGCGACGGCGCCGAGGCCGTGCGCCTGGCGTGCGAGCACGACGTCGACGTGGCGCTCGTGGACATCCGCATGCCGGGCACCGACGGCCTGACCGCCGCCGAGCAGCTCGCGGAACGGGCGCCCGCGGTCAAGGTCGTGATGCTGACGACGTTCGGGGAACAGGAGTACATCACCCGCGCGCTGAGGGCCGGAGCCGCCGGGTTCCTGTTGAAGGACAGCGGTCCGCAGGAGCTGATCCACGCGGTGCGGGCGGCCGCGCACGGCGGTGCGATCCTCTCGCCGCGCATCACCAAGGACCTGATCGCCACGCACCTGACCGCGGCCGACAGCCGCAACGTGAAGGCGCAGCGGCTCGTGGACACGTTGAACGACCGCGAACGCGACGTGCTCGTCCTGGTCGGCGTCGGCGCCTCGAACGCGGAAGCCGCGCGCCTGCTCTTCATGGGCGAGGGCACCGTGAAGACCTACGTGAGCCGCATCCTCGCGAAGCTGGGCTGCGCCAACCGCGTGCAGGCAGCGATCATCGCCCACGACGCCGGCCTCCTGCCGACCGCATGAGGCTGTTGCGAACACGGGGAAGGAGCTCAGGACCGCCGTGCCTGAGCTCCTTCCCCGCTGTGCACTCGCCTGCCGGCCCGGCGCGGTCTCAGGCGAGTGTCGTCACGCGGCGCACCTGCGCGCCGCCGCGGCCGCGTCGTTGGAGCGCTTGTTCTGAGCGGCCACGGCCTTCCTCGCCTGCGCGGCGCGGTTGGCCTGCGCGGTCGCCTGTTGCTTGGCCCTGTTCGCCGCCGCGGCGGCCTGGTTCGCCTGGTTCTTGTCGGCCTGCTGGCCGGTCTGCTGGGCCTTCTGCGCCGCAGCCTGGGCGGCCCTCGCGGCGTTGTTGGCCCGCTGCTGGGCCCGCTTGGCGTTGTTCACGGCCCGCTTGGCGGCCCGTTGTGTCCGTCCCGCCTGGTTCCTCGCGTTGGCGGCGGCCTGGTTCGCCTGCTGCCTCTGCTGGGCGTTGCAGTTCGCCTGACGGCTGGAGCTCGCGGTGGGATTGGCACTGGCACTGGCACTCGTGCTCGCGGTCGGACTGGCGCTGGAACTCGTGGTCGTGGTGGGGCCGGCGCTGGAACTCGTGGTCGGGCCGGCGGTGGCGATCCCGACGGTTCCGAAGCTCACCGCTGCCGCCATCGCCGCGACCAGAACGCCCCGCTTCACTTTGTTCTCAAGCATGTCCGCTTCCTTCCTGTCCGGCTCTCACCGAGCCTCTCGACGGGGAAGTACGGGGACTTGATCGCCTGACGTTCACCGGTTTCGAGGCCTCGAAACGATCGGGGACACACCTGGGCCGACCGTCTGTCAGATCGAGACGATCGGCAACTTGTCGCTGCCGCACCACGAATTCCACTGTTTGAGCATTCGCGGACTTCACGAGAGGGCACCACATGGGCAAGCACCACAACGACGGCCGCAGGGCCAAGGCGATCGGCGCGGCCATCGGTCTCGTCGCCGTGGCGATCACCGTGACCACCTTCACCGCGAGCCAGGCAGCGCCGCAGCAGCGCACCGCGCCCGAGCAGGCGACGGAGACGTTGCGGCAGAAGGCTTCTGTCACCGGCACGGCGTGGGCGGTCGACCCGGACACCAACGAGGTCCTGGTCACCGCGGACAGCACCGTGACCGGGGACAAGTGGAACAACTTGAAGTCCACAGTGGACGCAATGGGTGCCGGGGTGAAGCTCCAGCGCACCAACGGCACGTTCCGCCTGTTCGCCGAGGGCGGTGACGCGATCTTCGCCGGCAACAGCCGCTGCTCGCTCGGCTTCAACGTCGTCACCGGCGACGGCCGTCCCGGCATCCTCACCGCGGGCCACTGCACGGCCGCGGGCAGGCAGTTCTCGTTGAACGCAGGCGGAAGGCCCGCGGCCACGGTCGTCGAGTCGACCTTCCCCGGCAACGGCGACTTCGCGCTGCTCACCTACAACAACCGCAACACCAACGCGCCCAGCGAGGTCGACACCGGCAACGGGGGCAAGGTGCGGATCCGGCGTGCGGCGGAGGCCAGGGTCGGCGCTCAGGTGCAGCGCATGGGCAGCACGACCGGACTGCGCTCCGGCCGCGTCACCGGGCTCAACGCCACCGTCAACTACCCGGAGGGCCGCGTCACCGGCCTGATCCAGACGACCGTGTGCGCGGAGGGCGGCGACAGCGGCGGGCCGATGTTCGCCCGCAACGGTGACGCGATCGGGCTCACCTCGGGCGGCAGCGGTGACTGCCGCAGCGGTGGCGTGACGTTCTTCCAGCCCGTCACCAAGGCGCTGGCGGCGGTCGGCGCGACCATCGGCTAGCACGGAACGGACTGCGCGAACGCGAACACGCGGTCCGGGTCGTACTCGGCGGCGATCTCCTACAACCGGGGGAGGTTGCCGCCGTAGTACGCCTCAGCCCAGTTCGGCAGCTGCGGGTCGATGTAGTTGACGTACCCGGTGTCGCCGACGAGCGCGTCCCGAACCTCACCCGTGGCGCGGGCGGCCTGTGTCGCGTTGCCGGCACGTGGTGGCACGACTTGATCACGGACGCGCGGAGGAGCTGCCGCCGTACCTGGCTTCCATCATCAGCACGGCCTCGTCCACGACGCGTGCCATCGATGCGTCGTCGGGAGACCAGTTCATGAGCAGCATCCGGGGCCAGAAGACGTAGTTGGAGATCATCCCGAGGAACTGGGTCGCTGCCAGCTCCGTGTCGTCCACCTCGGCTGTCCCCAGGGCGTTCTCGGTGTCGAGGTAGTGGCGCACCGAGTCGAAGTAGGGCATCTTGCCGCGCTCGAAGTGGGCCTCGCCCAACTCGGGGAAGCGCGGCAGTTCGGCGATGACGATGCGGAAGAGGGCGGCCATGCCGGGCTGGGCGAGGAGGGCGACGTACCGGCGGCCGATCGCCGTCAGGCCTGCCCGCAGGTCACCCGTCGGTGGGCGGAGGTCGTCTTCGTCCTTGACCCTCCAGGACTCCGTCACGATCGCGTCGAACAGCGCCGCCTTGGTCGGGAACTGCTTGAACAGGGTCGCCTTCGACACCCCGGACGCCTCGGCGACCTTGGCCAGTGACGTGCCGGCGTAACCGGCGTCGAGGAACAGCCGGGTGGCGGCCTCGATGATGGCTGCCCGCTTCTGCTCGGCGACGCGCCGGTGGTAGGTCGAGGGCTCCGTCGTCATGGACGTCATCCTACGCGAGGCGAGTCACTTGACTCACTATCGGTCGCGGGCCTAGCTTGGTGAGGCGAGTCACTCGACTCACCAATTTCCCTCAGGGAGGACCGCGTCATGGGACGCTTCGACCAGCAGACCGTTCTCGTCACCGGCGGCACCGGTGGGCAGGGCGCGAGCCATGTCCGGGCCTACCACCAGGAGGGGGCGAACGTCGTCATCGCCGCGCTCTCCGACGGGCCGGGCGCGGCACTCGCCGCCGAACTCGGCGAGCGGGCTTTCTTCGTCCGTCTGGACGTCACCGATGAGGACGCCTGGGCTGCGGCGGTCACCGAGACCGAACGCCGTTTCGGGCCGATCGCGGTGCTGGTCAACAACGCCGGCGTCCAGAACCCCGCGGTGCCGATCGAGGCCGTCGAACGGCGGGTCTGGGACCGCGTTCTCGACGTCAACCTCACCGGCACGTTCCTCGGCATCAAGGCCGTGACCCCGTCACTGCGCCGCAACGGCGGCGGAGTGATCGTCAACATCGCGTCCACGATGGCCCACGTCGGCACCTCGCTCTACGCGCCCTACGTGGCCAGCAAATGGGCGCTGCGCGGGCTCACCAGGACCGCCGCGCTGGAGCTGGGACGGGACGGCATCCGGGTCAACTCCATCCACCCCGGCGTCATCTCCACGGCGTTGATCACCGAGTCGATCGCCGGCCAGCCGCCCATCGCGGACTTCTACTCGGCGGAGCCGTACGCAGTCCCGCGGATGGGGACCCCGGCCGACATCACGGCTCTGCTCCTGTACGTCACCTCGGCCGCCGCTTCATTCGTCACGGGCTCGGAGTTCGTCGCGGACGGCGGGCTCCTGCTCGGCCCCGCCCTGCAGCCGGACACGACGGCGGCGTGACCGAATCACCAGCCCGGTCAGGTTTCTGCTCACGGGACCAGCACGATCCTGCCGTTGGTGTGACGGTGCCACGCGTCGGCGACGTCGGTGAGCGGCACCGCCTCGTGGTCGACGGTGAGCGCGCCCTGCACGGCGTACCGCGCGATGGTCGAGATGGCGTCGGACCGCTGCTGCGCGGTCAGTTCGTTGTTCGTGTAGCCGGACAACCGCAAGGAACGACTGCGCAGGACGGACGAGGTGATCGGGCAGGTTTCGCCCGCCGAGCCGCCGAGGTTCACCCACCGGCCGCCGGGACGCAGTGCCTGGGCGGCCGCGGCGGCGGGTGCGCCGAAGAGCGGGTCGAGCAGGAGGTCGGCGGTGATGCCGGAGAAGTCGGCGTCCAGCGCCAGCACCGTGTCGGCACCCGCTCGCATCGCCCGTTCGCGTCCCTCTGCCGAGCGCGCGGCGGCCACTACCCGCCCCGCCCCGGCGAGCCGGGCGAGCTGGATCGCGGCCTGGCCCACCGCGCCGGCCCCGAGCACGATCACCGTCTCACCGGCAGCGAGTTCGCCGCGCCACGTCAGCGCCATGTGCGCGGCGACCGCGGACAGGCCCAGCGCGGCGAGGGCCACCGGGTCGACGCCGTCCGGGAGGAACACCAGATCTTCGTTGCGCGCCACCGCCTTGGCGGCCATGCTCCCGTCGCCCGGCTTCATTCCGGCGGTCGTCGGGAACCACACCGCGCGTCCGCCGACCGTGCCGACGCCCTGCACTCCGGGAACGTAGGGCGTCGCGGGCACGCCGAAGTACGAGGTTCCGCTGGCGCACAACAGGTCCAGCGGCGTGATCGGTGCGGCCAGCACGTCGATGACGACCTCGCCAGAGGGTTCGTCGCGGTCAGCGAGTGACGGGGGCTGACCGGGACGCGTGATCAGTGCGGCTTGCACGGCTGGAGCACGAAGTCGTACCTGGCCTCGACCCACGGCACGGCGCACGTGGTGCCGTCCGGGGCGGGGCCGGGTTCGCGGTGGTCGTACCGGACCACGAGCTCCTGCTTGGTGCCGAACACGACGTCGCTGTCGAGGTACTCGGCGCCCTCCTCGAACAGGTGCGTGATCAACGGCTCGTGGCCGTCCGCGGTCAGCAGGAAGTGGACGTGTGCTGGGCGGAAGTGGCTGATCTCGGTCTGCCCGATCAGGTCGCCGACCGGGCCGTCCATCGGGATCGAGTAGCCCTTCGGCGCGATGGTGCGCACGCAGTAGGAACCGTCCTGCTCGGCCCGGTACTTGGCGCGCAGCCGGGCCTCGTCGACGTCGAGCTGGGCCTCGTAGGCGCCCTCCGCGTCGGCCTGCCAGACGTCGAGCACCGCACCGGGCACCGGGCTGCCGTCGAGCGAGCGGACGGTTCCGGTGATGTACAGCGGAGTTCCGGGCACGTCGTCGGACATGTCGCCGCCGAACCCGAGCTCGGGGGAGCCGTCGATGTGGAACGGCCCGAGCACGGTGGCCGGTGTCGCGCCCGGTGAGAACCGGTGGTTCATCTGCACGACCAGCATGCTCAGCCCGAGCACGTCCGAGGCGAGGATGAACTCCTCGCGCTTGGAATCGCTGATCTGCCCCGTCGCGGTGAGCCACTGGACCGCCGCCATCCACTCGGCCTCGGTGAGCCGCACCTCGCGGGCGAAGTCGTGCAGGTGACGGACGAGCGCTGTCATGAGCTGCGCGGTCCGCGGGTCCTTCGCGGTGCCCCAGCGCTGCTGTGCCAGAGCCGTGATGTTGTCCTCGGTGACGAGCTGCATTGCTCACTCCTCCAGCGGAGCTACGGACCGGGTGTTCGAGTCCACGGACAGGAAGATGTCGTTGGCGACGGGGTTGCGCAGCTCCTCGGCGAGCTGCCCGATCAGCCCGGCGGTGCGGGCCAGCAACGCGAAGCCCCTCAGGAGTTCCAGCGGCAGGCCGAGGTCGGCGAGCACCGCGCCGCACGTGCCGGCGCCGTTGAGCGGCAACGTCTTCCCGAGCACCTGCGGGTGAACGCGCCCGATCGCGGCGAACAGCTGGAGGTGCGGCCCGGTGAGGCCTTCCTCCTCGGCGATCTCGTAGAGGCGGGCGGTGCGCGGGTCACCGTTCTTGTGCACGTGGTGGCCGAGACCGGGAATGCGTGCTTTGCCTTGGGCCGTCAGGGTTTCCAACGCGAGGGCGTCCCAGTCGGTGCGCGTGGCGTTGGCCGTGACGACGGCGTTGAGGAACCGGCCGGCGTCCTCGGTGACGCCGAGGAACCGGGAACCGCCGCCCAGCAGACCGGCCGCGAGCGCGCCCTGCACGGAATCCGGCGCCGACAGGAGCGTCAGGCGGCTGACGATCGCGGTGGGGGTGAAGCCGTGGTCGGCGAGCGCGGCGAGAACGGCCTCGAACAGCCGCGTCTCGCCGGGGCTCGGGCGGCGCTGGGTGGCGAGCCAGAACGCCAGCTCGCCGAACCCGACGGTGCCCATGACGTCGCGGGCGAGGTCGTGGCCCAGCAACGTGATCGTGTCGGGGGTGGAGGCGCCGAGCGCGGTCTCGTACGTGGTCACTGCTGTTCCTCCTTCAGCCACGCCCGCAGCTCCGCCCCGTGCTCGTCCAGCCCCGGCGGTGGCAGCTCGTACACCGCCGGCGTCTCCGAGAACCTGATCGGGTGCCGGGTCGTCGGCACGTCGCCGACCACCACGACCGGGTCGAGCCCGAACCGTTCCGCCATGGCGAACCCGCCGTCGATCGTGTTGATCGGCCCGCACGGCACCCCTGCCGCGACGAGCAGGTCGAACCACTCCACGGCGCCACGGGTGCGCAGGCGTTCGACCAGGACCGGGCGAAGCTCCTCGCGGTTGCGGGTGCGGTCGGCGTTGCGGGCGAACCGCGGGTCGTCCGCGACGCCGTCCAGGCCGAGCACCTCGCACAGCCTGCGGAACTGGCCGTCGTTCGCGGCCGCCACGATGAGGTCGTTGTCGGCGGTGGGCAACGGTTCGTACGGGAAGACGCTGGGGTGCGCGTTGCCCATCCGGAACGGCACGACGCCGCCCGCGACGAACGCCGAGCTGTGGTTCACCAGGCCCGTCAACGCCGACGACAGCAGGTTCACCTCCACGAGCTGGCCCACCCCCGTCGCGTCGCGGTGGCGCAGCGCGGCGAGGATGCCGATCACTGCGTGGTTGCCCGCCATGACGTCGAACACCGAGATGCCCGCGCGGTAGGGCGGGCCGTCCGGGTCGCCGGTGAGGCTCATCAGGCCGGAGATCGCCTGCACCATCAGGTCGTAACCGGGGACGTGCTTCCCGTCGCCCGAACCGAACCCGGTGATCGACGCGTAGACCACCCGCGAGTTCTCCGCGCTGACGCTCGCGTGGTCGAGCCCGTACTTGGCGAGGCCGCCCGGCTTGAAGTTCTCGATCACGACGTCCGCGCGGCGGGCGAGCTCACGGCCCAGTGCGGCGTCTTCCGGGTCGCGCAGGTCCAGGGCGATGGACCGCTTGCCGCGGTTGATCCCGAGGTAGTAGGTCGAGACGTCGTCGCGCACCGGCGGCATCCACGTGCGCGTCTCGTCTCCGGACGGGCCTTCGACCTTGACGACCGAGGCGCCCATGTCGGCCAGCAGCATCGTCGCGTACGGGCCCGCGAGCACGCGGGAGAAGTCGGCGACGAGCAGGCCTTCCAGTGGGCCCATCAGACGGAGGTCCTCGTGTCGCCGCGGTACTCCGTGTACGTGTACGGGTTGTCGAGCACCTTCGACTCGGGGATGTCCGGGTTCATGCCCTTCTGCCACGCCTCCTCACCGAGTTGTGCCCGCAGGTGTTCGACGGTCTGCTCGACCTGGGAACGGATCGCCTGCAGGTCCACGCCGACCAGTCTGTGGTCGCGCTTCACGATCCGCCCGTCGACGATCACCGTGTCCACATCGGACCGTTGCGCCTGGAAGGCGACGTGCCCGTACGGGTTCAGCACGGGGAACATCGCGGGGGAGTTCTCGTTGCGCAGCAACACGATGTCGGCCTTCTTTCCGACTTCCAGACTGCCCAGGTCGGACGAACGGCCCAACGCACGCGCGCCGCCCGTCGTCGCCCAGTCGACGACGTGCTCGGCCCGCAACGACGAGTGCGTGACGGTGTCGTTGCGAGCGTGCGCGGCCATGTGTTCCCGCGCCCGGTCGGCGCCCAGCGTCGTGCGCATCGCGGAGAACAGGTCGCCGCTCCACCACACCGAGGTGTCCATCGACAGCGACACCGGGATGCCGTGCTCGCGGATCGCCCACGTGGGCGGGTAACCCTGGCCCGCGCTCTGCTCGCTCTCGGTCGACACGGAGATCGACCCGCCGGTCGCCGCGATGCGGTGGTACGAGTCCGCGGACAGCGTCGCCGCGTGGACGTAGATCGACTGCGGGGTCATGAACCCGTTGTCGTGCATCAGCCTGATGCCGTCGTCGTTGGTCGCGCCCCACACGCCCGCGTGCGTGGTGACGGGGACCCCGAGCTCGCGTGCGACCTCGAAAGCGGGCTTCTCGGGGAACGAGGGGTCGCCGGTGACGTCGAACGCGAGCTGGAAACCCAGCATGTCGTCGCCGGTGATGCGGCGGGTGACGAAGTCGCGGAACTCGGGCTTCGCGGTCCAGGAGGCGGGGGAGTCCTGGATGTTGCCGTAGGCCAGCACGAACCGGCCCGGCACCGCCTGCAACGCGTCGACGGCGGCGTCGGCGTGGTCGGTGGTCTGCAGGCCGTGCGACCAGTCGACGGTCGTGGTGACACCGGCGTCGAGGGCCTCGGCCGCGCCGAGCAGGTTGCCGGCGTGGATGTCCTGCGGCCGGAAGACCTTGCCCCACTCCAGGTAGTACCAGACGAAGTACTGGGTGAGCGTCCAGTCGGCGCCGTAGCCGCGCATCGCGGTCTGCCACATGTGCCGGTGCGTGTCGATCATGCCCGGCATGACGATGCCGTTCGCAGCGTCGATCTCGACGGTGCCTTCCGGCACCTCCAGCCGCGGCCCGATCGCGGCGATGCGGTCGTCCACGACCAGCACGTCGTGATCGTTGAGCACCTGATGTGCGCCGTCCATCGTCAGGACGGTGCCGTTCCTGAGGACAACTGGACGTCTTTCGCCGACCATCGGGGGCCTCCTCGACCGGCATGCGGACAAGTGTCCGTTGAATCGTCAACCTTCCCCGGCTGCGCGTCAACCCCGGCTCAGGCGACGACCACGTGCGGCACCGTGTCGAGCCGGGCGAAGTCCGCGCTGATGTCGCCCGCGGCTTGCAGCAGGAGCGGCAGGTGGTGCTCGATCATGCGCTCGACGGTCGTCTCGGCGGCGTGGCAGTTGACGTTGAGCGCGGCCACGACCGTGCCGTTCCCGTCCCGCAACGGCGCCGCGATCGACCGGATCCCCGGCGCGAGCTGCTCGTCGGTCAACGCCCACCCGCGCGCCCGCACGTCCCGCAGCTCCGCGTCGCGCTCGGCGGCGTCCGGCTGCCACCTCGGCGTCAGCCCCGACCGCGACGGCTGGGCGAGCACGGCCTCCAGCTCGGCCGGAGGCAGGGCCGCGAGCTGCACTTTTCCCAGCGACGTCGGCAGGGCCGGGAACCGCGTCCCGATCTGCACGGACAGCGTGACGATCTTCGGCACGGCGACCCGCGCGACGTAGACGATGTCCGAGCCGTCGAGCTGCGCGATCGAGCACGACTCGTTGGTCCGCGCGCCCAGCCGCTCCATGTGCGGCCGGGCGACGTCCCAGAGCCCCATCGACCGCACGTACGCGACGCCGAGCTCGAGCACCTTCGGCGTGAGCGCGAACCCGGTCTCGCTGTGCCGCACGTACCCGAGCTCGGCCAGCGTGAGCAGGATGCGCCGCGCGGTCGGCCGCGCCAGCCCCGTCGCCGCCGCCACCTCGCTGAGCGGCATCACCGGACGCAACGGCTGGAACGCCCGGATCACCTCGAGACCGCGGGCGAGCGCCTCGATGAAGTCGGGGCCGGTGTCAGGTCGTGCAGGCATGCGCCCCACGGTAGCGGACGGTTGTCCGTTCGCTCAGGACCTCGACACCAGCGCCGCGCAGGCGATGACCAGCGCCGTCAGCACGAGGAGTGTCACGGACGCGTCCACGAGGAAGCCGATCAGGCGCGCGGTGGCCACGGTCAGTCCGATCGCGCGTCCGCGGTGCGGCGCGAACGCAGGCTGGTCAGCGTGACGACGCCCAGCACGACGACGATGACGCCCAGCGAGACCAGCGTGGGGATCTCCGGCACGGCCGGCCAGATCCCGTGGGCCCAGTGCAGCACCAGCTTCACCCCGATGAACGCGAGGATGATCGCGAGCCCGTGGTTGAGGTGCACGAGCTTGGCCAGCGCCGAGTGCAGCACGAAGTACAGCGCGCGCAGGCCGAGCAGGGCGAACGCGTTGGTGGTGAACACGAGGTACGGGTCCTCGGTGATGCCGTACACCGCGGGCACCGAGTCGATGGCGAACACGACGTCGGTCGCGAAGATCGCCACCACCACGACCGCCAACGGCGTGAGCGCGCGCCGCCCGTGTTCACGGACGAACATCTTGGTACCGCGGTAGTCGTCGGTGACCGGCATCAACTTCCGCAGCAGCCGCACCGACCGCATCTGCGAGGTGTCCCCGACCGCCTCCGCGCCGGTGACCGCCGCGTGCAGGATCTTCACGGCCGACGCGAGCAGGACCAGGCCGAAGACGAGGAACGCCCAGGTGCCCGCCGACAGCATCGCGGCGCCGGCGGCGATGAAGACACCGCGCAGCACCAGCGCGCCGACGATGCCGTAGAGCAGAACCCGTTGCTGCACGGCCGATGGCACGGCGAACGCGGCCAGCAGCAGCATGAAGACGAACAGGTTGTCGACCGAGAGGGACTTCTCGACCACGAAACCCGTGACGAACTCCAGCGCCTGACCACCGCCGAACGCCGTCCACAACCACAGCCCGAACACGAACGGCAGGGCGAGGTAGAACACCGACCAGCCCGTGGCCTCCTTCACCGACACCTCGTGCGGGCGGCGGGTCACCACGAAGTCGACCACCAGCAGCGCCAGCAGCACCACGATGCTGACCAGCCACAACGTCGGTGACGCGATGGATTGTGCGGGCACGGGACCTCCTCGAACGAGTGCGTTCGAGGTCTCCTTCGCCCTGGTGGGGCGGCCTCCCGAGGGCACCAGCGGGGTGTCCGTACTGACCGGGCAGGCTCTTGGGAAGTACTCCCCTCGCGGAGGAGTATCCCCAGAGGGTCGCGAAAAGTAAAGCGACCTTAAAGGAAGGTTAACGGGTTGCCACTCAAGCTGCTCGAGGCCCGATAGTGGGCCGCATGGACGACCACGACCGGCTGATCGACGACTTCTGGAACGAGATCAGCGAGGACCTGCGAGCGAGCCCGGCCTTCGCAGACCTGTTGCGCAGCCACCGTCCGAACCTGCCGGACGAGCCCGCCGGCGAGCAGCTCGAGGCGTGGATCGAGCTGGCGAACCTGCTCCAGGACAACGACTTCCGCCGCGCCGTGCGCGAACAGCTGCGCCAGACCTGCTCGCTCGACGGTGCCGAGGTGATGATGAGCCCCGAGATGCTGGGCGCGTTCGGCAGGGGAGGGGAGATCCTGCAGGACGCGCAGACGGCGCAGCTGGCCGGTTTGCCGTCGGACTCGCCGCGAGGGCGCGAGATCGCCGGCCGGTACGTGACGTTCATGGGGGAGCTCGCCGGGACGCCGGACAGCCCCGAGTTCCGGCTCAGGCTCGCCGCCGACGTCCTGCACGTCGAGGAGCTCCACCTGCAGGCGGTCGAGGAGGCGGCCACGCGGCCCGATCCCCACACCAGGTACCAGTCGCTGGTGGCGACGATCAACGGGACGGCGCAGGAGGCCGCGGCCTTCATGCCGTACGCCTGGCTGTCCGCGGCGCTGAAAGCGAGTCTGTCCCCCGAGCGAGCTACACGTGAATGTCCACCGCGCGGGGACGTTGCGGAACCCTGAAATCCCTAGCGTTTCCGCCATGCGAATCCTGAAGCAGCTGGTCCTCGTCGTGGTGGTCTCCGTGGCCGGTAGCGCGGCCGTTCAGGCGGCCGGCTGGAGCACCCCGCTCACGTTCGTCCTCGGCCTCGCCACGGCGGCGCTGACACTGGCCGCGTACGCCTGGGTCGTGCGTCGGACCGAGCGCCGCGAGCCCGTGGAGGTGGCGCTGAAGAACGCCCCGGCCGCCCTCGGGCGCGGGGTTCTCATCGGACTCGGGATGTTCGTGGCGGTCGTCGTGAACATCGCCTTCCTCGGCGGTTACGAGGTGCGCGGCTGGGGTTCGGCAGGAGGCGCGATCGCGATCTTCGGCTTCATGGCCGCCGCCGCGGTGACGGAGGAGGTGCTGTTCCGCGGTGTGCTGTTCCGGATCGTCGAGGAACGCCTCGGCACGTGGATCTCCTTGACGCTCACGGGTTTGCTGTTCGGGCTCGCGCACGTGTTCAACCCGAACGCGACGCTGTGGAGCGCGCTCGCCATCGCCGTCGAGGCCGGTTTCATGCTCGCCGCCGTGTACGCCGCCACGCGCAACCTGTGGGTGCCGATCGGGGTGCACTTCGGCTGGAACTTCGCGCAGGGCGGCATCTTCAGCACCAGCGTGTCGGGGCAGGACGCGCCGCAGGGGTTGCTGGACGGCATGACGTCGGGGCCCGCGCTCGTCAGCGGCGGGGAGTTCGGGCCGGAGGCGAGCCTGTACTCGCTGCTGGCCGGTGTGGTGGTGACGGTGGTCTTCCTGTGGCTCGCGAAGCGCCGGGGCACGATCGTGCCGCGCCGGGGACGTTCCGCGCCGGCCGCTACGCTCGCCGCGTGAACCGCGCGATCCGGGACCTCTGGCGCCGGTTGGACGTCACGGTCCAGGACGCTCCGATCGCGCTGCTGCTCGTCCTCGCCTCGTTCGTCCCGGCGTTGCACAGCAAGGGCACGCAGCTCGGTGACCTGCCGGCTCGGCCGATGGACGCGCTCGCCGGTGTGGTGATCGCGCTCGAATGCCTGCCGCTGATCGTGCGCCGCCGGTGGCCCGCGGTCTGTCTTGTGGTTGTGTCGCTTGCCTTTGCCGTCGACCAGTTGCGCGGCTATCACACGGTTGCCGGCACCGCGTTGCCCATCGCGTTGGTGAGCGCCGGACTGCACCTGGAGTTCCACCGCCGCGCCACCGTGATCGTGGCGACGGTCGCGTACGTGGCGCTGGCGATCGGGCTGGACCGCGACGGGTCGACCGAGGGTGTCGCGGGGTTCGTCACGTTCTACCTGGCGCTGGCCGCCGCGTGGGGTATCGGTGCGTGGCTCTGGTTGTCGCGCAGCGCGGAGGCCGAACGCCGCCGCCACGTCGCGGAGGCCACCCGCGTCGCCGAACGGACGTCGATCGCCCGCGAGCTGCACGACGTGGTCACCCACCACGTGACGGCGATGGTGGTGCAGGCGGAGGCGGCGCGGTACCTGACCGCGGCGCCCGACCGGCTCGACCAGACGCTCCAGGCGATCACGGACACCGGCCGGCGGTCCCTCACCGACCTGCGGCACCTGCTGGACCTGCTGAACCCCGACCACAGCCCCGAGTTCGTCGGCGACCTTCGCGGCCTGGTCGAGCAGACCCGGCAGGCCGGTCAGCCGGTGGAGTTCGCGGAGGAGGGCGAGACCTCGCGTGACGCGGGCAGCGCCGAGGCCGTGGCGTACCGGGTCGTGCAGGAGGCGTTGACGAACGCGCTCAAGTACGCGCACGGCAATCAGACGAAGGTGCATGTGCGGTACGGCGAAAGAGAGATCACGGTGGAGGTCGGCACGGAGGGCGTCAGGTCGTCCGCGGCGTCCGGCGGCAGCGGGCGCGGTCTGGCGGGACTGCGCGAGCGGGTCGACGTGCTGGGCGGCGAGTTCTCGGCGGGACAACGGGAAGGCGGTTTCGTGGTCCGGGCGCGCATCCCCGCGGGGAACCCGTCGTGACCGCACCGGTCCGCGTGCTGGTCTGCGACGACCAGGCCCTCATCCGCACCGGCTTCGCCACGATCATCGACGCGCAGCCCGACCTCGAGGTGGTGGGGGAGTGCGGGGACGGGCGCGCGGCGATCGAGCTGGCCGGGCGGTTGAAGCCGGACGTGGTCGTCATGGACGTGCGGATGCCGGTGCTCGACGGCATCGAGGCGACCAGGTTCCTCGCGGGCGCCGGGGTTCCCGATCCCGTGAAGGTGCTCGTGGTGACGACCTTCAACCTCGACGAGTACGTCTACGAGGCGTTGCGCGCGGGCGCGAGCGGGTTCCTGCTCAAGGACGCCCCGCCCGCGCAGCTGCTGCACGGCATCCGGACCGTCGCGGGCGGTGCCGCGTTGCTCGCTCCCGAGGTGACGCGCCAGCTCGTCGGCCGGTACGCGGCACGCATCCGGCCGGCCGAGCACGCCGCGGAGACCCAGCTGGCACCGCGCGAGCTGGAGGTGCTGCGGCTCATCGCGGAAGGCCTGTCCAACAGCGAGATCGCCGCGGCGCTGGTGATCAGCCAGGAGACGGTGAAGACGTACGTGTCCCGGATCCTGACGAAGCTCGACCTGCGCGACCGCGTGCAGGCTGTCGTCTACGCCTACCGGCGCGGCCTGGTCACCTGATCCGCGCGGGTCAGATCGCGGTCTGCCCCTTCGCGGGCGTCGCCACGATCCGCGCGGTGACCGCAGGCGGTGGTGCGGCGACCCCGGGACCTCCCGCGTCGATCCAGTCGATCACGCCGTGCACCGCGTCGTCGTCCAGCACGGACCCCACCCACACGGGCTTGGCACCAGCGGCCCGCGCGGCGGGGCTGGGCTGCACGACGACCACGTTCGACACCTCGCACGCGTCCAGGCAGTCGGCCACGCGCACCGTCGCGAGCCGCTCGCGCAGCACCCGGAGCTGGTCGTCGTGGTCGACCTCCGGGTGCTTGCGCTCGGTGCCGCAGCAACACCCGCGGCAGACGGTGATCTTCGGAGTCATGGTCTTGATGTACTCACGTGCGCAGCCCGACCGCCAAGGTGAGTTCGAGCACTCGGTGCGCCGAGGTGAGGTCAGGGAACAGGTCCCGCAGCTGGCCCATCCGGTAGCGGACGGTCTGCGGGTGCACGAACAACGCCGCCGCCACCTCCTCACGCCTGCCGTGGTGCAGCAGCCACGCCCGAAGCGTTTCCTCCAGCCGTCGCGCGGAGCTGGCTGGCAGGGCGCGCAACGGTGCGAGCGCGCGCGCACGCAGGTCTGCGTAGGCGTCGGGGTCGGCGGTGAGCACCAGTTCGGCCAGGTGCTCTTCGGTGTCGCGGATGTCGGCAGAGAGCGAACGCGCGCGTACGGCCCGTGCGTACGAGGCAGACGCACGCATCCATGGGCGCGCCGGGCCGACCACGGCGTTGCGGTTGGTGAGCTGCCTGAGGAGGTGGGCGCGATCGGCGTCCGGCACCAGCAGCACTCCGGTCGCGTCCGGCAGGTCGTCCAGCACCAGCGTGGAGGGGTCGAGCGCCCGGTACGCGGGCCGCGCCTGGAACGCGGGCAACAGGACCACGGTCAGCGTGGTCGGCGCCTGCCACCCGGCTCGATGCGCGGCGGCGAGCAGCACGTCGGCGCCCGCGCCCGCGAGCAGGTCACGGGCCAGCTGCTCCAGGTGGCGCTCGTGGGCCAGGCCTCGTGCGGCCAGCTCGTCGGCGTGGCCCGCGGCGCTCGCGGCGGACAGCTCGTCGATGTAGGCGAAAGTCAGCTCGGCGAACTTCGCCACCTCCGCCGCGGGCAGCCCCGCCGGAACGGCACCCGCGGCCAGCCCACGCCACGCCACGCGCGCGCCGACGCGGTAGGCGCTGAGCAGCGCGTCCATCGACCGGCCGTCCCGCACCTCGCCGCGACCCAGCTCGTACGCCGCGTCACTGGCGTCGCCGCCCGTGGCTGTGCCTCCGGCGAGATCCAAGTAGTGTCCGAGCGCCGTGCGAACGGCACGGCGGATCGTGCCACCCATGCGCCCGGAAAGGGCGTTGGCATAGCTCGGGACCTCGTCGATGATGGCCTGCACCACCTCGTCGGCGGTCTGCTTCAGCACCGCCCTCAACGCGGTGACCGTCGTCTCATCGAGGGCCAATTCGGTGGCCCTCTGCATTGCGTGACTCACGTTTTGTTCCCTGCGAACAATTCGGCTGGCCAAATTCACGTCCTGCGGACAGGACTTTACGCCCTGAGGCGCATCAAGCTGGAGTCATGACGAGTACCGCCCTTCGCAGCAGGGCGTGGAAACTGCTGGAGATGGTCACGACGCCGCTGCTGCCGTCGGACTACCTCGACCTGTTCAGCCCGCTTCGTGCGGGCGCGGACCTGCGAGGACGCATCGAGGCCGTGCATCAGGAGACCCCGGATGCCGCCACCATCGTGATCCGGCCCGGCAAGGGCTGGCGAGGCCACGTGGCCGGTCAGTACGTCCGGATCGGCGTCGACGTCGACGGCGTGCGCCTGTGGCGTGCCTACTCGGTGACATCGCCGACGAACCGCCAGGACGGCCGCATCACGATCACCGTGAAGGCCATCCCGGACGGCAAGGTCAGCAACCACCTGGTCCGGCACGCGAAGCCGGGCACCGTGATCCAGCTCGACCAGGCGACCGGCGAGTTCGTGCTGCCCGCGGCCAAGCCCGCGAAGGTGCTCTACCTGACGGCGGGCAGCGGCATCACCCCCGCGATGGGCATGCTGCGCGACGCTCAGCTCGAGGACGTCGTGATGGTCCACTCCGCGCCGCGCAAACAGGACGTCATCTTCCGCAACGACCTGCACGACCTGGTCGCCGACAAGAGCCTCCGTCTGGTCGAGCTGCACACCGACACCGACGGCATGCTCGACGTCGCGCGGCTCCACGAGCTGGTGCCCGACTGGGCCGAGCGCGAGACCTGGGCCTGCGGTCCGACCGGCATGCTCGACGCCGCCGAGGCGCACTGGGCGGCCAACGGCATCGCCGACCGCCTGCACACCGAACGCTTCCGCCCCAGCATCGTCGTCGCCGGAGACGGTGGCGAGGTCACGTTCGGCACCACCGGCAAGACCGTCGAAGCGGACGGCGCCACGCCGTTGCTGGACGTCGGCGAAGCCGCTGGTGTGCTCATGCCGTCCGGGTGCCGCATGGGCATCTGCTTCGGCTGCAGCACGCCGCTCAAGGCGGGTGCCGTCCGCGACCTGCGCACCGGCGAGATCACCGAGGCCGAGCCGGGCGTGCTGGTGCAGACCTGCGTCTCCGCCGCCGCCGGCCCGTGCGAACTCGAACGCTAGCCACCACCACAGACCTTCTTCCTCCCGCGAAGTGGCCCGACCCCCAGCCACTTGTCCCCCGAAAGCGAGCTACATGACCGCCATCGACCCCACCGCCCACCTCACCGCCGAGCAGATCGAGGAGCTCGGCCGCGAGCTGGATGCGATCCGCGACGAGGTGATCGCCAGCCGAGGTGAGAAGGACGCCGCCTACATCCGCAAGGTGATCGCGGCGCAGCGCAAGCTCGAGCTGGTCAGCCGCGGCATCCTGCTGTTCTCGATCTTCCCGCCGGCCTGGATCGTCGGCACCGCCGGCCTGTCCGTGGCGAAGATCATGGACAACATGGAGATCGGCCACAACATCCTGCACGGCCAGTGGGACTGGATGCGCGACCCGAAGATCCACTCCACCACGTGGGACTGGGACCACGTCTCGCCCGCCGAGCAGTGGAAGCACTCGCACAACGAGCTGCACCACAAGTACACCAACGTGATCGGCAAGGACAACGACCTCGGCTACGGCATCATGCGCGTCGACGAGGACCAGAAGTGGCACCCGATCCACCTCGGCCAGCCGCTGTGGAACTTCATCAACGCCTGCTTCTTCGAGTACGGCATCGCCGCGTACGACCTGGAGCTCGGCAAGAACCTGCACAAGCGCCGCCGCAAGAACCCCGAGTTCATCGCGCGGGCCAAGGCCGTGGGCCGCAAGATCCGCAAGCAGGTGCTCAAGGACTACGTGATCCACCCGCTGCTGTCGGGCCCGTCGTTCCTCACCACGCTCGCGGCGACGTTCACCGCGAACATCGTCCGCAACCTCTGGTCGCACTCGGTGATCATGTGCGGGCACTTCCCCGAGGGCGTGCAGGTCTTCGAGCGCCGGTCCATCAAGGGCGAGACGCGCGGCCAGTGGTACCTGCGCCAGATGATGGGCTCGGCGAACATCAGCGGCAGCAAGGCCATGCACTTCATGACCGGCAACCTGTCGCACCAGATCGAGCACCACCTCTTCCCGGACCTGCCGAGCAACCGCTACGCCGAGGTCGCCGTCAAGGTGCGGGCGCTGTTCGAGAAGTACGAGCTCGAGTACGTGACCGGGCCGCTGCCCAAGCAGGTCTTCTCCGCGTGGCGCAAGGTCTTCCGCCTGTCGCTGCCGAACAAGAAGGTCAAGACGCCGGACCGCGAGCGGGAGCTCGTCGCCGCCTGACAACTGGTAATTGTCCAGACCTTTCGGCCGTACTGGTTTCGCCACCAGATCCGGTGAGATTCCTTCGCAGGGCCCGATCCGTTGTATCCCTGCTGCTTGATCGGGCCCTCCGACGGAGGAACTCATGCGAAGGGTCAACCTCGTCGTGGCCGCGGTGCTGGCGGCCACGACGATCATCACGCCCGTCTCGAACGCCGTCCCTGCCGCGATCACCGAGACGGTCTACGTGGAGTCCACAACGGACAGTGACGCGGACGGCGTGCTCGACCGGATCGCCGCCGACGTCATGCGGCCGGACACCGCCGAGCGGGTGCCGATCGTCATGGAGGCCAGCCCCTACTACGGGCTGGGCGCGGAGCTGGCGTCCTCGACGGTGCCGCGCGGGTTCAAGCGCTGGTACGACGAGTACTTCGTGCCGCGCGGGTACGCCGTCGTCGAGATGGAGATGCAAGGCACCTCCCGTTCGACCGGCTGCCCGACCACCGGCGGTCCCGAGGACACCGCGAGCGTGCGCGCAGTCGTCGACTGGCTCAACGGCCGTGCCGAGGCGTTCTACGCCGACGGCAGGCCCGCGGTCGCGAGCTGGAGCACCGGCAACGTCGGCATGCTCGGCGTGTCCTACAACGGAACCCTGCCCAACGCCGCCGCAGCGGCGGGCATCCCCGGCGTCAAGACGATCGTGCCGATCGCGGCGATCTCCAGCTGGTACGAGTACTCCCGCGACCAGGGCATCGCCTACCGCGGGACCCATGCGAACAACTACCCGACCTACCTGGCGAACTACGTCGTGAGCGCGGCGCAGAAGACCAAGTGCCAGGCGGTGCGCGACCGGCTGGCACGCGAGGACGGCGACGAGACGTTCGACTACACCTCGTTCTGGAAGACCCGCGACTACCGTCAGACGGCGCAGAACGTGTCCGCGTCGGTATTCGTCGTGCACGGCCAGGGCGACTGGAACGTCAAGCCCTCGCAGTTCGGCCGCTGGTGGAAGGAGCTGGCTGACAGGGGAGTGGCGCGCAAGATCTGGCTGCACCGCGGCGGTCACCTCGACCCGATCTCGTTCCGCCAGGCCGAGTGGCAACGCGTCATGGGCCTGTGGATGGACCACTGGCTCAAGGGCGTCGACAACGGCATCATGCGCGAGCCGATGGCGGACGTGCAGAAGCCCGACGGCAGCTGGGAACAGCACGCCGCCTGGCCGCAGCCCGGCACGCAGGACACCACGCTGTACTTCGGTCCCGCGTCCGGTGGCGTCGCGGGTTCGTTGACCGCGACGCCGGGCACCGGTGGCACGCAACGCCTGGGAGACAACGCGAACCTCAGCGAGTCGGCCATGATGGCGAACCCCGAGGTGAGCGACTCTCGCCGGCTCGTCTACGTGACGGCGCCGCTCAAGCAGGACGCCCGGCTGTCCGGCGAGGTCCGTCTCACCGCCCGCGTCGCCTCCAACCGGCCGTCGACCCCGCTCACCGCGTTGCTCGTCGACTACGGCCCGAGCACGCAGGCGGTGCTCACCGACCGCAGCCCGATCCAGCTCTCCACCGAGACCTGCACCCGCAGCGACCTGCGCGACCGCACCGGCTGCGCCCGCCCGCCGGACGTCTCCGTGCAGGCGGTCACCGCGACCCTGCTGACCCGCGGCGCGATCGACGCGAAGAACCGCTCCTCGCTGGAGGCCTCAACCCCGTTGCCCACCACCACGACCGCGGACGTCAGC
Organism: Lentzea rhizosphaerae; assembly: GCF_042649515.1. NCBI lineage: Bacteria > Bacillati > Actinomycetota > Actinomycetes > Pseudonocardiales > Pseudonocardiaceae > Lentzea > Lentzea rhizosphaerae. Next base: position 151,147 of record NZ_JBHRZI010000036.1, read on the forward strand.
TGGCGGATGCACGCGCGGGACGCCCTGATCCCGGCCGGCCACCGCATCGGCGTCGTGATCGTCACCAACCACGGCCAGTACGTCGCCACGGACACCGGCGCGAACGGCATCTCGCTGAACGTGTCGCTCGGCGTCAGCAACGTCGTGCTGCCGATCGTGGGCGGAGCAGTCAACACCTGATTCGTGTACAGATTGATTGCATGACCCAGGTCCAATCCGAATACGACCGCGCGGCCGAGGCGTACAACGCCGAGAACGAGTCGAACCTGCAGAACGCCTACTACGAACGGCCCGCGACCCTCGCCCTGGCCGGTGAGGTCGCGGGCCGCCGCGTTCTCGACGCGGGCTGCGGAGCCGGCCCGCTCTTCGCGGCGTTGCGGGAGCGCGGTGCCGTCGTCAGCGGCATCGACGTGAGTCCGGGAATGCTGGAGCTGGCGCGCCGGCGACTCGGCGCCGGCGCGGACCTGCGGGTCGCCGACCTGGCCGACCCGCTGCAGTTCGCCGACGACACCTTCGACGACGTCATCGCGTCGCTGGTGCTGCACTACCTGAAGGACTGGGGACCGACGCTCACCGAGTTCCGGCGCGTGCTGAAGCCCGGTGGCCGGCTCATCGTCTCGGTGAACCACCCGACCGCCGAGTACTCGATCGCGCGCCTGTCGGGGCACCGGCCCGACTACTTCGAGACGTACGCCTCGCCCGCGGAGTGGCAGGTGGGGGACCACACGATCAACGTGACGTTCTGGAACCGGCCGCTGCACGCGATGACCGACGCGTTCACGGCGGCCGGGTTCCGGATCTCGGTGCTGAGCGAGCCTCAGCCCGCGCCGGAAGCGCGGGAGATGTTCCCGGACGACTTCTTCCTGCTGTCGACGGCGCCGAGCTTCCTGTTCTTCGTGCTCGAGGCCGCCTGACTCACGCGCCGGGCGTGACCAGGCCCGTCTCGTAGGCCAGCACCACGGCCTGGGCCCGGTCCCGCAGCTCCAGCTTCGCGAAGATGCGGGCCACGTGCGTCTTCACCGTCGCCTCGCTGAGCGTGAGGTCGTCGGCGATCTCCGAGTTCGACCGGCCGTGCCCGACCAGCGTCAGCACCTCCCGTTCGCGCGGCGTCAGCGCGGCGAGGTCGCGGTGCACCACGGGCGCCGCCGGCGCGCCCGAGGCGAACCGTTCGACGAGACGGCGGGTGATCGACGGTGCGAGCAGGGCGTCACCGGTCTCGATCAGGCGCACTGCGGCGACGAGGTGCTCCGGCGTGACGTCCTTGAGCAGGAAGCCGCTGGCGCCCGCGGCGAGCGCCTCGTAGACGTAGCGGTCGAGGTCGAACGTCGTCAGCATCAGCACGCGGGAGTCGCCCGGCTCGCGCACGATGCGGCGGGTGGCCTCCAGGCCGTCCATGCCGGGCATGCGGATGTCCATGAGCACCACGTCCGGCCGGAGATCGCGCACCGCCGACACCGCCTCGGCGCCGTCGGCCGCCTCGCCGACGACCTCGATGCCGCCGGACGAGAGGATCATGCGGAAACCGATGCGCACGAACGCCTGGTCGTCGGCGATCACGACGCGGGGCGCGGTCACGGTCGCTCGATCGGGATCTTGGCGCGGACGCGGAACCCTCCGCCGAGCCGCCTGCGCGCGTCGAGGTCGCCGCCGAGCACGGCCACTCGCTCGCGCAGACCCAGCAGGCCGCGGCCTGGTCCGTCCTCTGTGGACACGCGGTCGCCGGACAGCGTGCTGGGGCCGGTGTTGAGCACCTCGACCCGCAGGTGGTGGTCCGCGTACCGCACCGTCACCTCAGCCTTCCTCCCGTCGCCGTGCTTCAGCGCGTTCGTCAGCGCCTCCTGGACGATCCGGTACGCCGCCAGGTCGACACCGGACGGCAGCGGCCGCGGCTCGCCGGAGATGCGCACCTCCACCGGCAGCCCGGCGAAGGACATGCGGTCGACCAGCGAGCTGAGCCGGCTCAGACCCGGTTGCGGGGACAGCAGATCGTCGCCGTCCGCGGAGGGCGCGAGCAGACCCAGCATGTGCCGCAGTTCCGTCATCGTGTCGCGGCCCGCGCTTTCCACGGCCAGCAACGCGTCGGTCGCCTCACCGGCCCGCGTGTCGAGCACCCGGCGCGCGGCACCGGCCTGCACGACCATGACGCTCACGTTGTGGCTGACGATGTCGTGCAGCTCCCGCGCGATCCTGGCGCGTTCGGCGTCGACGGCGGTGCGGACGGCGGTTTCCCGTTCGCGCTCCAGCAGCCAGCCCCGCTCCTCCACCGCACGGGTGTACGCGCGTCGCGCCGCTGCCAGCCGCACCGCGAAGAACGCGGCGGCCAGGCAGGCGACGACGGCCACCACCAACTCCCACACCCCGTCACTGTCCCAGAGGTGCGGCGGCGCGCGCATCACACCCCGGATGCAGCCCGTACATCCCTGGGATGACCCCCTCCGGCAGGTTACCTCCCCGGACTGACGCCCCCTGCCGCGTTCGTTGAGCAGGATTGCCGCCATGCAGAACGCAGACGCCGTCGTCGAGATGACGAACGTGCGCAAGGAGTACAGCGACTCGATCGCACTCGACGGGTTGTCGCTGACGATCCGCGCGGGGGAGGCGGTCGCGGTGATGGGGCCGTCGGGCAGCGGGAAGTCGACCCTGCTCAACATGATCGCGGGCCTCGACCGGCCGACGTCCGGCTCGGTCGTGGTGCACGGCAACGACCTGGGGAAGCTCGACGAGACCGGCCTCGCGTTGTTCCGCCGGCGGGGCATCGGCATGATCTTCCAGTTCTTCAATCTGCTCGACGACCTGTCGGCGCTGGACAACGTCGCCCTCGCCGCGCAGCTGACCGGAACTCCCGCGAGTCAGGCTCGCGCCCGCGCGCTGGAGCTGTTCGGAGAGCTCGGCATCCCCAACCGCAAGAACGTCTACCCCGCCCAGCTCAGCGGCGGCGAACGGCAGCGCGTCGCCGTGGCCAGGGCGTTGATGAACCGCCCGGCGCTGCTGCTCGCCGACGAACCGACCGGCGCGCTGGACAGCAGGTCCGGCGAGCAGGTGATGGACCTGCTGCTCGACCTCAACCAGATCGGCCAGACGTTGCTGCTGGTCACGCACGACGAACGGCTCGCCACCCGGTGCGCGACGCGGTTGATCGAGGTCGCGGACGGCCGGATCGCGCGTGAGCACAGTCTGGAGCGCGCGTGAACGCGGTGTGGCACGCGGCGTGGGCCGCGGTGCGGCGGCGGAAGCTGCAGACGATCGTGATCGGTGTCGTGGTGTGCGCAGCGAGCGCGACGCTGGTGATGGCCCTCGGGCTGCTGGAGGCGGCGGCCGCGCCGTTCGACCGGGCGTTCGCCACGCAGCAGGGTGCGCACCTGTCCGCCGCGTTCGACCCGGCGAAGGTGTCCGAGGCCGACCTCGCCCGCGCCGCCGGGAAGGCCGAGGCGTCGGCGGGCCCGTTCCGTCAGGCCACTGTGGACACTTCGGAGGGTGAGGTGTTCCTCGGCACGCTCACCGTCGTGGGGCGCGCGGATCCCGGCGGCCCGGTCGACCGGGTGTCGGTCTGGCAGGGACGGTGGGCGACCGGCCCCGGTGAGATCGTCCTGAACCGCGCACCCGGCTCCGACGGCCGGATGGAGCTGGGCTTCCGCCTCTCGTTGCCGGGACGGCCGGTGCTGACCGTCGTCGGGTTCGCCCGCTCCGTCACGGGATCCGCCGACGCGTGGGTCACTCCCGAGCAGGTGACGGCACTGCAACCGACGGCCCTGCAAATGTTGTACCGCTTCGGCAATGCGGACACGGCGGCCGAGGTCGACGCCGGTCGGGCCGCCGTCACGGCAGGGCTTCCGGCGGCCGCGTTGCTCGGCACGCTCTCGCACCTCACCGTCAAGGACAAGGCGACGTCCGAACTCGGCGTCTTCATCCCGTTCCTGATGATCTTCGGTGTGCTCGGCCTGGCCGTGGCGATCCTCATCGTCGCCAACGTGGTGAGCGGCGCGGTGGTCGCGGGCCTGCGGCACATCGGGATGCTCAAGGCGATCGGCTTCACGCCGAACCAGGTCATGGCCGTCTACCTGGTGATGGTCTCGATCCCGGCGGTCGCGGGCTGCGCGGTCGGCACGGTCGTGGGCAACATCTTCGCGAAACCGGTCGTGCAGGACGCGGTCGAGGGTTTCGGCGTGGACCAGCTGAGCTTCGCGCCGTGGGTGAACATCGCAGCGGCGGTCGGCATGCCCGTCCTGGTGGCATCCGCCGCGCTCGTCCCGGCACTGCGGGCGCGCCGGCTGCCGGCGGCGCGGGCGATCAGCGCCGGCGTCACCCCGCACACCGGGCGGGCGCTGCGGATCCAGCGCCGGCTCAGCGGCACGAGGTTGCCGCGTTCGGTGAGCCTCGGCCTCGGCCTGCCCTTCGCCCGCCCCGGCCGCAGCGCGCTGACGCTGGCCTCGGTCGTGCTCGGCGTCATGACAGTGACGCTCGCAGCGGGCGTGACCATGTCGATGACGGCCTACAACAACGCCGTCAGGCCCAACCACACCGACCGCGTCGAGCTGCTCGCCGGACCACCGCCGGGCGCTCCCGTCTTCGCGGAACCGGGTGCCGAGCCGCCGGCGGCGAAGCTGAGCGACGCCGAGGACGAGTCGATGCTGCGGTCGTTGCCGGGAACGTCGGCCGTGCTGGCGATGTCCCAGCTCGACACCGAGGTCGCCGGTGGCACCCAGGAGGCCACGATCCTCTTCTACCGCGGGGACACCGCCGCGCTCGGGCCGCGTGTGCTGACCGGGCACTGGCCGGACGGGCCCGGCCAGGTCGTGGTGCCGTCGAGGTTCCTGAACCAGCGCGGGCTTTCCGTCGGCGACACGATCACCGTGCAGGCGCGGGGGAACCGGACGCAGGTGAAGATCGTCGGGGTCGTGCTGACCAACAACGCCGACCAGATCTTCGCCGACTGGACCACTTTGAACGTGCTGGCACCCGGTGCGCGCGCCAGCTCGTACCAGGTGCGGATGGCACCCGGCACGGACCGGGACACCTACACGGCCGCGGTGCGCTCCGGTGATCCGGGACTGCGCGTCCTGCCGCCGCGTGACGGCACGTCGTCGACGGCCGTGATCATCATCAGCGCGGCGGTGGTGCTGACGCTGGTGCTCGGTGCGGTGGCGGCGCTCGGCGTGTTCAACACCGTGGTGCTGAACGCCCGCGAACGCCGCCGCGATCTCGGCATGCTCAAGTCGATCGGCATGACACCGCGCCAGGTCACCGTGCTGCTGGTGACGTCCATGGGCGCGCTGGGCGTGGTCGGCGGGTTGATCGGTGTGCCTCTTGGCATCGCGGTGCACCAGCTCGTCGTGCCGGCCATGGCGCACGCGGGCCAGGCCGACGCCGTCGACATCCTCATGGAGGTCTACCGCGCTCCGGCGCTCGCTCTGCTGGCGCTCACCGGAGTCGTGATCGCGGTGCTCGGCGCACTTCTGCCGGCCAGGGGAGCGGCGCGCCTCTCGATCGCGACCGTTCTGCACAACGAATGAAATCAGGGGGATCAACGAATGCGTCGATTTGTGGCGTTGTCACTGGTGTTCGCGGGGGTGCTGACCGCGTGCCCGCCCGCCGTCGCCGACAGCGGCACGGTGATCCGGCGGACGTCGTACGGCATCCCGCACGTCAAGGCGGGGGACTACCGGAACCTGGGGCTGGGGCTCGGTTACGCGTTCGCCGAGGACAACGCGTGCACCATGGCCGACCTGGTCGTGACGCTGTCGGCCGAGCGCACGCGGTGGTTCGGTCAGGAGAACCTCGCGAGCGACCTGTACCACCAGCAGCTCAACCAGTCCAAAGTGGTCGAACGGCAGATGGTGCACCAGTCGAGGCAGGCACGTGATCTCGTGCGCGGCTACGTGGCCGGGTTCAACCGCTACCTCGCTCGGACACCGGATGCCTGCGGTGGCGCGAAGTGGGTGCGGCCGATCACCGAGCTCGACGTGTGGCGGCGCGTCCACCAGGTCGCGGGCCTCACCGGCGGTGAAGGTCTTCAGGACCAGATCGTGTCCGCACAACCGCCAGGCGCTCCGGTCGCCGCGGCGGCGCGTGAGTCCAGGGAACGCCCTGGCAGCAACGGGATCGCGCTCGGCAGGTCGGCGACCGCGGCCGGAACCGGGATGGTGCTGGGCAACCCGCACTTCTACTGGGACGACGACTGGCGCTTCTACCAGCAGCACCTCACGATCCCCGGCGAGCTGAACGTGAGCGGCGCGGGACTGTACGGCGTGCCGGTCGTCGGCATCGGGCACAACGACAGGCTGGGCTGGACCCACACCGCGTCCGAGGCGAAGACGTTCACCGTGTCGAAGCTGACCCTCGTTCCCGGCGACCCCACCGGCTACGTCGTGGACGGCCAGGTGCGTCGCATGATCGCCGAGCAGGTCGCGGTGCCCGGTGGGACGCGGACGCTGTACCGCACTCCCGACGGGCCGCTGGTCGAGGACGACGGTGTGCTGCAGTGGACCGACACGACCGCGTACGTGCTGCGCGACGTCAACCACGGCAACCTGCGCCTGGTCGACCAGTGGCTCGCCGTGGCCCGCGCTCGCAGCGTGCCGGACCTGCACGCGGCACTCGTCCGCCACCAGGCCCTGCCGTGGATGAACACGCTCGCCTCCGACGCCACCGGCACTGCGTATTACAGCGATGTCCAGGTCGTCCCGCACGTCACCGACGACCTGCGGGCCCGCTGCGGCACCGGTCCGGACGTCGGTCTGGTGATCCTCGACGGCAGCCGTTCGTCCTGCGACTGGGGCCGCGACGCCGACGCGGTGGTGCCCGGAACGCTGGGCCCGAACCGGTTGCCGAGCCTGGTCCGGCAGGACCACGTGAGCAACATGAACGACAGCCCGTGGCTCGCGAACCCGGCCGCGCCGCTGACCGGCTATCCGTCCATCGTCGGTGACGTCGGCACGGAACGATCCGCGCGCACCCGCCTGGGCCTGGACATGATCGGCGCCAACCGGTTCACGTTGTCCACTGTGGAGGCAGCGATGTTCGGCAACCGCAACCTGACCGCCGAGCAGGGCCTTGCCGACGTTCTGGGGATGTGCCAGGCCAACCCGACGCTGACCGGCAGCGACGGCCGTCCGGTCGACGTCCGCGCTGCCTGCGCGGCACTCGCCGGGTGGTCGGGAACCGGTGACACGGGCCCGAACAGCCGAGGTGCGTTCTTCTGGCGCACGTTCATCATGCTGAGCGGGCGGCCCGGCGTGAGCCAGTGGGTGGTGCCCTACGACCCGGCCGACCCCGTGCACACCCCGCGCGGCATCAACGCGGCCGATCCCGGAGTCCAGCGCTCCTTCGCTGACGCCGTCACTGCTTTCGCGGCCGCCGGTGTCGCGGTGGACGTGCCGCTCGACGCCGTGCAGCAGTACGAGGGCATCCCGATCCACGGATGCCGCGGCCCGGAAGGCTGCTTCAACGTGATCTCCGTGCCGAGTCCGCCCCGGCGGGCAGCCGAGATCCCGCACGGGTCGAGCTTCGTGATGGCCGTCGAGCTCACCGCGAACGGTCCGCGCATGCACTCGCTGCTGATCTACGGCCAGTCCGCGGATCCCGCGTCACCGCACCACACCGACCAGGCGCGGCTCTACGAGCGCAAGCAGTGGCTCATCGGCGCCTTCACCGAACGGGAGATCGCCCGCGACCCTCATCTCACCGTCCGGGTTCTGACCTGGTCGAACGTCCCGTGCCTGCCGGCGCCGCCCGCGAACCGGGCGGCCCCGGCGGCACCTTCCCGTTGCACGATCGGCACTCCCGCCACCCCTTCGGCCCGCAGCGCCTCCGCCAGCGGCAGGTCGAGCCCCGCGTAGGTCGACGCCCGATCCGTGAGCACGCACTCGAACGGAAACGCGGCGATCTGCTCCGCCAGCTCCAGCGCGACGGCCACCGCCCGGCCGGGCTCGACGACCCGGTTGGCCAGCCCCATCGCGAGCGCCTCCGCGGCGTCCACCGGCCGTCCGGTGAGGATCAGGTCGAGCGCGCGCCCCAGCCCCACGATCCTGGGCAGGCGAGCCGTGCCACCGTCGATCAACGGCACACCCCACCGCCGGCAGAACACCCCGAACACCGCGTCGCTCTCCACGACCCGCAGGTCGGCGAGCAGCGCCAGCTCCAGCCCACCCGCCACCGCGTACCCGCTGACCGCCGCGATCACCGGCTTGCTCAACTGCAACCTGCTCGGCCCCATCGGCGCCGCGCTGCCGCCGTCGGGATCGAGCTCGTTGCGGCGCGCCGGGTCCGCGACGGAGGTCAGGTCCGCACCGGCGCAGAACGTTCCGCCCGCCCCCGCGAGCACCGCCACGCGCTGGGAGTCGTCGGCCTCGAACGCCAGGAAGGCTTCCCGCAGCTCGGCGGCCATGGGGCCGTCGACGGCGTTGCGCCGGTCGGGGCGGTCCATCCAGATCACCGTGGTGGTGCCGGTCTTCTCGATCCGCACGTCCATGCGCCGAGCGTAGAGGGCTGCCAGGAAGGTCGGCGTGACCGAACGCTTGGCGGGCAAGGTCGTCCTGGTGACCGGCGGAACCTCCGGCATCGGGGAGGCGATCGCACGCCGAGCCGAAGTCGGGCGCGCCCTCGCCGACGAGCTGCGCGCCAACGGCGGCCGAGCCTTGTTCGTGCCCACCGACGTCCGGGTCGAGGCCGACGCGCAGGCCCTGGTCGCCGCCGCCGTGGCCGAGTTCGGACAGTGCGGTGAACAACGCGGGCACGGTGACCCTTCCGGTCCCGGCGCCGCGCTGCCGATCGACGGGGGCGCCACCGCGCAATGATCCGCTGTGGCGTTCGCGCTCCGGCTGTCGTCTACTGTCACGCATGGCAATCGTCTCTCCCGGCTTCACCGGGCGGCGCCGGTCACCCGACGCGCAGCTGCCGCCGGGGCAGTACCTCGCGGAGGACTTCCCGGTGCTCACCGCCGGGCCGACCCCGCGCGTGACGACCGACCGGTGGGAGTTCACCGTCAGCACCGAGGTGGGCCAGCGGTACAACTGGTCGTGGCAGCAGCTGATGGAGCTGCCCGCGGAGAAGATCACGACGGACATCCACTGCGTCACCAAGTGGTCGAAGCTCGGCACCCGCTGGAAGGGCGTCTCGCTGGACGTGCTGCTGGAGGACGTGGAGACGGCGGCGGACTACGCGCTCGTGCAGTCCTACGGCGGTTACACGACCAACCTGCCGTTGGAGGATCTGCTCGACGGGCAGGCGTGGGTGGCTTACCGCTACGACGACGATGACCTCACGCCCGAGCACGGCGGACCGGCCAGGTTGCTGGTGCCGCACCTGTACTTCTGGAAGTCGGCCAAGTGGGTCCGCGGGATCCAGCTGCTTCTCGAGGACGAACCCGGCTTCTGGGAGAGCGCGGGCTACCACGACTACGGAGATCCATGGCGCGAACAGCGGTATCAGGGCGACTGACCTGGCGGGTGGCCGAACTGGCCGAGACCGCCGATCTCACCGCAAGCGCGCGCAGGCTCGTGTTCGACGTGCCGGGCTGGCCGGGACATCTGCCGGGCCAGCACGTCGACCTCCGGCTCACCGCCGAGGACGGCTACTCCGTGCAGCGCAGCTACTCGATTTCGTCCGCGCCCGACGGCGACCGGATCGAACTGGCCGTGCAGCGGGTGGCCGACGGCGAGGTCTCGCCGTACCTGTGCGACGTGCTGGCCGCGGGCGACCAGATCGAGCTGCGCGGCCCGGTGGGCGGCTGGTTCGTGTGGCGACCCGCCGACCAGGCACCGGTGACGCTGGTCGCCGGTGGCTCCGGCATCGCGCCGCTGATGGCGATGATCCGCGCACGGGCAGCCGAGGGCAGCCGCGTGCCGTTCCGCCTGGTGTACTCGGTGCGCACGCCGGACGACGTGTACTTCGCCGACGAGCTGCGTCGACGAGCGCGCGAGGACGCGGGCCTCGACGTGAAGCTGGTGTACACCCGGCGGACTCCGGAAGGTTCTCCGGAGCCGCCGGGCCGGCTGGGTGTGGCCACCATCAACACGTACGCCTGGCCCGCGGAGTTCACCCCCAACTGCTTCGTGTGCGGGCCCACCGGATTCGTCGAGACGGTGTCCGACGTCCTCGTGGCGCTCGGCCACGACCCGCGGCGCATCCGCACCGAACGCTTCGGCTGACAGGAGACCACCGATGAGCGACGACCACGTCGACGGCAACGCGCTCGCGGGCGACCTGCGGGAGATCTTCGCCGTGGACCTCACCGCGGCGACGGGACGGTGCGCTGGCTGCGGGTACCAGGGGTCCGTGGCGACGTTGCGCGTCTACCGCAACGCGCCGGGGCTGGTGGCGCGCTGTCCGCACTGCGAGGAGGTCGTGCTGCGGCTGGTGCGCGGCCGGGACCGCGCGTGGCTGGACCTGCGGGGCACGGTGAGCCTGGAGATCCCGCTGCCGTCGTAGGGCGGGGACTGGTGCTTTCGGCGGTCGTACGTGCACGCCGCCGAACCGATGGGTGGTTGACGCGGACTCCGGCGCCACCACCGTTCGTGGTGGTGCTCGCGCTGGCGGCCGCGAGTGCTTTCGCGGCGGTGTGGACGGTCGTGCGGTGAAGGGTGAGCTGGCCGGCCGGGACGAGATGATCGGTGCGCTGGCGTTGCTGCCGGGGGCGCTGGTCGTGGGACTGGTCGGCGTGGTGCTCGGGTGAGCCCGTCACGGCCGGTGAGAAACCTGTCCGGTTTGTCGTGCCCGTTACCCCCGATCGGCCGTAGCCGGTCCCAGAAGCCTGTGCCTGGATAGATGGGAGCGCTCTTACAACGTTGTAAAACGAAGGGGATCTCGCCGATGAGAAAAGCCGCCCCCGCACTCGTCGCTCTGCTGATGGCGCTGGGTGTCGCGCCCGGCACGTCACCGGCCGATGCCACCGAGCCCGTGCACGGCCTGAAGGGCGAGTACTTCAGCACGTCGGCGCCGGGTGCGCGCGACTTCGCCACTCTCGCGGGAACCGTGCTCGACGCCGAGGTGAACCACCCGGACCTGACGTCGGTCTTCGGGTTCCTGGCCGGCCGCACCGAACACACGACCGCGCGCTGGACCGGCAGCATCACCGTGCCGCGGACCGGCGACTACACGTTCCACGCCATTGGTGACAACGGTTTCCGGCTGTTCGTGGACGGCAAGCCGGTGATCGACCACTGGGTCGGCGACTGGGACCGCGAGCAGACCAGCGCGCCCGTGACGCTCACCGCGGGCCGCAAGTACGACTTCCGGCTGGAGATGTTCCAGGACACCGGTGGCGCCAACATGTTCCTGCGCTGGTCGAGTGCCTCGATCGCCAAGCAGATCGTGCCGGAGTCCGCGTTCACGCCTCCCGCGGACTTCCAGGTCGTACCGCGCGACGCGAGCGTGTCGGCGGACGGGCGGGTGCTCACGGCGGACTTCGGCGGGCGCGTCACGGGTACCGCGGACCTCCAGGACCACCTGCGGATCGAGGCGGACTCGACGCCGATGCCGATCGCGGCGATCGTGCCCAACCGCACGCGTGTCACCGTCCGGCTGGCGGAGGAAGTGCTGAAGGGACAACGGGTCCGGCTCTTCTACGACGGTGCGGGGACGCTCGCCGTGGACGGCGCCAAGGTGCAGAAGACCGCGCGCACCGTTGAGAATTCTTCGATGGAGAGGCTCAGGACGCCCTGGGGCGAGAAAGTGGACACCCGCAACCCGTTGCCGGAGTACCCGAGGCCGCAGCTGGAACGCGAGAAGTGGCTCAACCTGAACGGTCCGTGGGAGTTCGCGGGCGCGAAGGCCGGGCAGCAGCCGGTGTTCGGGCAGCGGCTGCCCGAGCGCGTGATCGTGCCGTTCCCGATCGAGTCGCAGCTCTCCGGACTGGAACGGCACGAGGACCACATGTTCTACCGCCGCACGGTCACCGTGCCGCGGGACTGGTCGGGGCAGCGGGTGAAGCTCCACTTCGGAGCGGTCGACCACGAGGCCAGGGTGTGGGTCAACGGCAAGCTGGTGGCTGAACACTCCGGCGGCTACACGGCGTTCAGCGCGGACATCACCGGCGCGATCAAGAACGGCGAGCAGGAGATCGTCGTCGCGGTCACCGACACGACCGGTCCGCACCAGCCGAAGGGCAAGCAGTCCCGCGACCCCGGCGGGATCTTCTACACGCCGTCGTCGGGCATCTGGCAGACCGTGTGGATGGAACCGGTGCCGGACAAGGCGATCGACGAGATCAAGATGACGCCCGACCTCGCCACGAGCTCGCTCGCGCTGGAGGTCAGGTCGGCCGGGAACGCGACCGTCACGGCGATTGCCAAGGACGCCAGGGGAAAGCAGGTCGGCACGGTCACCGGGCGGGCCAACGCCGAGCTGTCCCTGCCGGTCGCCAACCCGCACCTGTGGACGCCGGACGACCCGTACCTGTACCAGCTGGAGATCAAGCTCAACGGCGACCGGGTCAAGAGCTACTTCGGCATGCGGTCCACCGGCATCGCGAACGTCGGCGGGCAGCCCAAGCTGACGCTCAACGGGAAGCCGATCTTCTCGTTGATGATGCTGGACCAGGGTTTCTACCCGGACGGCCTCAACACGGCGCCGAGCGACGAGGCGCTGGTGTTCGACCTGAAGGCGCAGAAGGACCTCGGCTTCAACTCGGTGCGCAAGCACATCAAGGCCGAGCCCGCCCGCTGGTACTACCACGCCGACCGGCTGGGGTTGTTGGTGTGGCAGGACTTCGTGTCCGTTGAGGACGGAAGTGCCGTCGAGGGGCAGCAGGCGTTCCTCGACGAGAACCGCGAGCTGATGAAGCAGCTCCACAACTATCCGTCGATCTACGCGTGGATCGTGTTCAACGAGGGCTGGGGCGAGTGGGACCGCACCGTCACCGGCGAGATCACCGACAGCGTGAAGGCCGCCGACCCGAGCCGGATCGTCAACGCGCACAGCGGCGTGAACTGCTGTGCCTCCAAGGGCGATTCTGGCAAGGGCGACGTGATCGACCACCACGACTACAACAACACCGACCCGGCACGCCCGGACGGCAAGCGGGTCGTGATGGACGGCGAGCACGGCGGGTTCACCCTGCGCACGCCGGGACACCAGTGGCCGGGCGCGCCGACGGTGATCTACAGCGGCGTGCCGGACAAGGCGGCGCTGACCGCGAAGTACGTCGACAACACCCGCACGTTCTACCTCGGGCAGGCGCGTGCCGAGCTGTCTGCGTCGGTCTACACGCAGGTCACCGACCTCGAGAACGAGCTGAACGGGATGTGGACCTACGACCGCAAGAGGATCAAGGTCGATCCGGGTCCCGTCCGCGAGATCAACAGGCGGGTGATCGAGGCCGGCGAGAACGCGGGCAAACCGTACCCGTACGCGGGACGCGGCGAGTGGAAGCTCGACGAGGACGGGGGAACGACGGCGGAGGACTCGAGCGGAGGCGGCAACCCGCTGACGCTGAGCCCGACCGGTGCCACATGGAAGGACGGTGCCCTGGAGTTCACCAACGGCTCCGCGGACACCTACGGCCCGGTGATCGACACGACCGGCGACTACACGGTGTCCGCGAAGGTGCGGCTCGACGAGGTCCCCGGCAACTTCGCCACGGCCGTGAGCCAGGACGGCAGGGAACGGGAGAACCCCTTCTACCTGCAGTACGGGCAGGGCGCGTTCGCGTTCAGCACGCCGGGCGGCAACCGGGCACGGTACGAGATCACGCCGGAGATCGGCCGCTGGTACGAGCTCAAGGGCGAACGCAGGGGTGACGAGATCCGGCTGTACGTGGACGGAACGCTGGTCGCGACCGCTCCGGCGGGACCGGCGCTCGTGAGCACCGGTGCGTTGTCGGTGGGACGGGCGAAGTTCGGCGGTCAGAACGCCGACTTCTGGCACGGTGCGATCAAGGAGGTGCGCGTCAGCTCCTAGTAGTGCTTTGTCAGGTCGACCAGGAGTCTGGGCAGCAAAAGCGCCGGTAGTCGCGCTCTCACGGTGTCGTGTCCGTCAGTTGGTTGTACTTGGCGGCGAATGTAATCGTTTACTGATCACGCTAACTACTGCCAACTTTGCTGGTAGTGGCCGCGAGAGCGGGGTTCCACGCCTCGAGGCGGTCGAAGACCTCCCGGCCGCCGTCGAACTTCAGCGAGTCGAGTGGGGCGCGCGGCAGGGTCGCGCGCCCTCGGCCGGGGTCAGACCCGGCAGGGAGTGCCACCGGGGTGGCCGGGCTTGGCCTCCACGTTGGCCTTCGCCTCACCGATCACCAGGTCGGTCAGCGGTGTGTCCACCACGACCGCCTGCTGCACCACGCTCGTGGTCGTCGTCGTGGTGCTGTTGAGCCGCAGCGACCCGATCAGCAACGGGATCGTCAGCGGGGCGCTGCCGACGTTGACGGTCACACCGTTGATCTTCAGGCTGGCGATCGACGACGAGCCCGCGAACTGCGGCACCAGGCCGTTCGGTCCCGGTGCGCAGGCGACCGAGGCGTTCGACTCGATCACGCCGAGCTCGATGGTCAGCAGGCCGCTGGTGACGCGCGTCTGCTCGATCCGCGCCCGTGCCGTGGCGAGGTCGTTCACCGACGGCGGCGTGCCGGTCAGGTCGTCCGGTGTCTGGTCGGTCCGCGCGTCGAGGGCGTTGGCCCGCACGGTCAGGATGCCCGCGTTCAGCTGGACGTTCGCGAGGTTCTCGTGGTCGTCCACGCACGGCACGTCCTGCGGGTTGGCGCGCGTGGAGATGATCCCGGCGAGGTTGAGCGCGGTGGCCTGGCAGGAGAAGACGCCGGTGCGTTCGGACGTCTTGATCCGCAGGTCGGACAGCACGGGACTGGCACCGCTCGCGTTGGCGGTGAGGGTGGCCCGCACCTCGATGTAGCGACCGGTCTTCGCGAAGGTCACCCCGTTGGCCACGGCGGTGAAGGACTCGCCCGCGAGGCCCGCCTCCGTGTCGGAGGTCCGCGCTTCGACCGTGATCGACGTCCCGGCCGGCACGCTGCCCTGGGCCTCGGTGTTCCAGGTGACGGTGCCCCAGGTCTGGCCGGCGTGGCCGCTGTCCTGGACGACCGACCACGTGCCCTGCGGCGCGGTGATCTCGCCCAGCACCGACCCGGTCATGTCGCTGTAGTTGTACGGCCCGGCGCCCGCGCCGAGGTCGACGGTGAGGTCGACCTGGCCGACCCGGTGCCCGCCGCCACCGACCGGACCGGCCGCCGGGTCGATGCGCTGGGCGTTGTTGGTGCTGATGTTGGTGACCCAGACCTTGCCGTTGCTGTCGATCGCGACACCCGTCGGGCCGACGCCTCCCGGCAGCGCCACGTTGCCGACGTACGTGCCGTCGGTGCGCAGGTGGCCGACCGTGGTGGCGCCGCTCAGCGAGTGCGCGACCCACACGTTGCCGCTGTTGTCGACCGCGACGCCCTGCGCGTTCTGGCTGCCGTGGGCGAACGCGCCGAGCACCGTGCCGTCCGGGGCGAGCTTCGCGACCCTGTTGCCGGAGAAGTTGGTGTGCCAGATCTCGCCGGTCACGGGGTCCATGCCGAGCCCGTAGTCGCCGTGCGTCGCGTCCAGGCACGCGTGCGTGGCGGTGGCCGGGTCGTAGCGCAGCAGACCGAAGTTGCGGGCCGACCACAGCGTCCCCGCCTTGTCGATCAGGCCGCCGTACCCGCCGCAGCCGACGTTGAACTGCGTTCCGGTGGCCTGGCCGTCGGCGTCGAGCAGCTCGTGGTCGAGGTCCTGACCGCCGGTCCACAACCGGTTCTGGGCGTCGACGGCGACCGTGCGGGTGTTGCTGCCGGTGACCCTGGCGTAGTTGATGACGCACTCGTCCGCCGCGGTCGTGACACCGCCGTTGTCGTCGGCTCCGCCCGTGTTGGTCCACGGCCGGATGTCGCCGAGACCGCGGCTGGTGGCGATCAGCCCGTCCTGGTTCCGGTCGACGCACTTGTTGTACGAGAACGGGCCTTTCAGGTAATCGCCGGTCGGATTCGCGGTGCCGTCGGCGTTGACGCGGGTGCCGCCCTGGATCACGCCGATCCGGGTGACCGAACCACGTCCACCGGCGTTCTCGTCGCGATTGGACAGCCAGGTGCTGCCGAACTTGTCCACTGTCGTGCGGGAGGGGTTTCGGCCACGCCCGTTCGGTGCCGACGCCCATTCACCGACGATCTGACCCGTGTTGACGTCGATGCGCACCATCGTGCCGCGAGCCGAGGCCGCGACGTTGACGTAGGGGAAGAAGACGGTCGACCGGTCGAGTTGGAGCTGGTCGTTGTCCGGAGCGTCGTGGTTGACGTCCTGGAGGGTGCCGCGGTCGAAGTCGGCGTCGAGCGTGTACAGGACGTCGGTGCCGGGTGTCGGCGCGGCGAGCGCCGGTGCGGCGAGACCGGCCAGCAGGATCAGCGACATCGCGAGCGCTGGTCTGATCCGGTGCCGTTGGTGGTTCATGGCGGCTCCAATCCGGGGACGAGGTCGTTTCCGGGCATTCCGCCCGGACCGAATGGAGTCGCTGAATTCCGGAATGCGTTACCCGTGTTGTGTGATGCCATTTGACATGTAATCAGGAAAATTGCCGGGAATTCATCCGTGTGCCGGTGTGAGCAGCACCGATGGCGCAATGCGGAAACCACCGTTGGTCAATGGCGTGCGGGAGGGCACTGCGCCGGTCGGATTCGCCGGTGCGCTGTCCCGGTGGTGTTCACGTTCCCGAGCGACGCAGGCGGTACCACTGCTCGTCGGGCCGCAGCACGGCTTCCATCAGTTTCGGCAGCGTGACCTGCGACGGTGCGACGTCGGTGATGGACCACTGCGGGAACGCCTGCTCGATCTCCTCGCGGTCGGCACCGCGGATCAACGGGCGTCTGCGGCGCGGCCAGGCGATGAGCAGCAGCGTCGCGTCGGCGGCGGCCACCGCGGTCACCTCCCTGCCCATCGCGCGTTGCTGGTCGGTGTCGAAGTCGTGGAACGTGCCGGAGTCCACGATCAGCCGGTAGCCGGAGCCGACGCCGGCGGAGCGCAGGTCGGTCACGTCGCCGTGCACGAGCCGCACGTCGACGCCCGCCTCGGCCACGCGGTCCCGCGCCCGGCGCAGCGCCTTCTCGACGAGGTCGATCCCGGTGACCTGCCATCCGCGTTTCGCCATCTCGACGGCCCAGATGCCGCTGCCGGTGCCGAGGTCGAGCGCGGGGCCGAACGGGCGTTCGCGCCCCGCCTCCTCGCGGTCGAAGAGCTCCGAGAGCTTGTCGACGAACGGCCGGTCGGTCGGTCGCGTCCTCCCACGGGTGGAAACCGATCGAGTAAGCCAGTTGGTAGTGCATGACGTCCTCCTGACGAGCCGGGTCCACCGACGTTAGGAGCCGGAGAGCGGTCGCCACATCGGGAGAACTGTGGACGTGGTGACCGGCGGGTCGTCAGTACTTCAGAGGAGGCCCTGCTCGTAGGCGTACGCGGTGGCGGCCGCCCTGCTCGGCAGACCGAGCTTGGTGAGGATGTGGCTGACGTGGCTCGCGACGGTCTTCTCGCTGATCACCAGGTGCGCGGCGATCGCGCGGTTGGTGCGTCCCGCCGCGACCAGGGCGAGCACCTCGCGTTCGCGGCTCGTCAGGACCCCGGTGTTCGCGCTGTCGAGCCGGCCCAGGTCGGGAGCGGCTCCCAGCGCGCGGAACACCGAGCGCGCCACGTCCCACTCGGCCGCGGCGCCGTCCCTGTCACCCAGCGCCTGGCAGGCGAGTCCGATGTGGACGCGTGCGCGGGCGTTCTCGTGGATCGCGCCCAGCGAACGCAGGACGCCTGCCGCCGGTCGCAGTGCCGCGAGCGCGGCGGCCGGTTCGTTCGCGGCGAGCAGCACCGTGCCGGTGGCGATGCCCGCCCGTGCCTTCAGCAACGGCGTGCCGAGCCGTGCGGCGTGTCCCGCCAGCTCGTCCGCCGCGGCCCGCGCGGCCGTGATGTCGTGGCACGCCGAGGAGATCTCGACGAACGCCGGCAGCAGCGCGCAGCGGCGGAGTGGTTCGCCGGCCTCGTCGAGCGCCCGGCGCACACCGCGTTGAGCGGCGTCGGTCCTGCCCTGGGCGAGCCGCAGCAACGCCAGCCCCGGCTGGGGATCACGACCCCACAGCGAGGCCTCCTGGTAGGCCTCCTCGGCAGCGGCGAACCGCCCGGCCGACCGGTGCAACTCGGCGCGTTCGTAGCTGGAGGAGGCGAGGGTCGCCGGCCCTGCCGTCGGTGCGAACAGCTCCTGAACGCGGTCGAGCTCACCTGCCGCGGCCGTCCAGTCGCCGTGCAGCCGCATGAGTTCGGCGCGGTGCACGAGACACTGACCGCGGTAGAGGACCAGCCCCTGCTGCCCCTCGCACCACCTGGTGAGCTCCTCGGTCCACTCCCGCGCCCGGCGCACGTCGAACAGCTCGCCGCAGCCCTCGATCACGGTGCAGTACAGGTCGCCGACGGCCAGCGGCGAGATCTCGTGCAACGCGAGCGCCGCGATCGCCTCGTCGAGCAGCGCCAGCCCCTCGGCGACGTCGCCGAGGTAGATCAGGCAGCGTCCCTCACCGGCGCGGGCCAGCGTGGTCAGCTCGGCGGAACCGAACCGTTCCCCGATCTTCACCGCCTGCGTGAAGGCGGCGTGCGCGGGCACCACCTCACCCTGCAGCACGGACCGCAACCCGGTCAGGTACCTGAGGTAGCCCTGCTCGACGCACTCGCGTTCGTGCAGCAGCCGCCGGGCGCGGTCGGCCCACCCGCCGCCTCGCGCGAAGTCGCCCTTGTTGATGAGGCCGAACGCGAGCCAGAACGCGCACCGCACCGCGCGGGGCGCGTCACCTGAGGTCAGCTGGAAGGCACGGGCCCACGCGCCGACGCTCTCGGCGTCCTCGCCGGCGAGGAACGCGGCCTCGGCGAGCAGCACGAGGTCGTCGGCGCTGTCGGCGCCGGCCAGGGACCGGTGCGCGACCGGCCAGTCCCGCCGTGCGTGCGCGGCCCGTCCCCGCGCCAGTGCGGCCTCGTCCGCCACCTGGGAAACGGTACGGCGCGCCCCGGCAGGGTGCGCGGCGAACGTCTCACGCAGAATGCCGGGCGTGCTGCTGGAGGCGAGGCTCCTCGCGACGGTGTCCCGTCTCGCGGGCCCTGTCCGCGGCGCCGGTGTCGTCCTGATCAGCCTCTTCGGCGCGTTCTCGACGGGCTCGGCGCTCGGGTGGGCCCTGTTCGCGTTCGTCGCGGTGACGGCCGTCGCCGACTTCCGGCTGCCGCGGGTGGCGCTGCCGGTGGCGTTCGTGCGCGTGGTGTCGCTGTCGGTGGTGCTCGGCGGCGAGGGGCAGTGGGTCCTCACCGTCCTCACCACGACGCTGATCACGTGGCAGTGGCAGTGGCCGTTGCGGGTCACGGTGCCGGCGACGGCGGCGCTGCTGGCCGTGCAGGTGGCGGTGGCCGGGCCCGGGGTGCTGGTGCGGGCGGTGCTGGAGTCGGTGCTGGCGCGGGTCGCGTACGAGCTGTTGCGGCGGTCGAGCCGGCGGGTCGACGTGGTGCGCGAACGTGCCGCGGAGCAGAGCCGGGCGGCGGCGGTCGCGCTTGATCGTGGGCGGCGGGAGCGCGAGTACCTGGCGTTGCTGCACGACACGGCGGCGGCGACGTTCCTGATGGCCGCGCACGGTGGTGATCCCGTGGCGGTGGCCGCGCAGGCACGGCGTGATCTCGTGGTGCTGGCCGAACGGGGCGAGGCGGAGGGGACCGTGGACCTCGGGGCGGCCCTCGCGGCGGTGGCGCGGGACAGCGGGCTGGCGGTGCGGGTGTCCGCCGAGGTCGTGCCGGTGCCTGCGGGGGTGGCGCTGGCGTTCGTGCGGGCGGTGCGGGAGTTGCTCGTGAACGTCGAGCGGCACGCGGGCACTCGTGAGGCGGAGCTGACGGTGTCGCGGGGTGCGGTGGTGATCGTGAGGGACGCCGGGCAGGGGTTCGTCCCCGGCGACGTGCCCGAGCACCGGCGTGGGCTGCGCGGATCCGTCGCGGACCGGCTGCGGGCCGTCGGTGGTGCCGCGTCAATCGACTCCGAACCCGGCCGCGGCACCACCGCCAGTCTGGTGTGGCCGCATGACTGACCACGCGGTTTTCACCACCACCCGGCGGGTTCTGCTCGTCGTCGTGGTCGCGGTGCAGCTCGTTCTCACGCTGCCCGCGCTCGTGGAGCATCACCAGAGCCCGGCACCGTGGATCGCGTACGCCTTGCTGTGCTGTGTCCTCGCGATCGTCGCCGGGCATGTTGCGGCCGGCCGGTCGGAGCGGTTCCCGGCTGTCGAAGGCGCGGTCGTGCTCGTCTCCTCGGTGCTCGCGACGACGGCGTTGCCCGACCAAACGTCCTTCGGACCCGCTGACTGGGCGTTCGGGCTCATCGGCTGGTATCTGCTGCTCGTCCTCGTCGAACGGCCCGCGCTGCTGGTTGGCGCGCTCGCAGCACACGTGTGTTTCTCCGTCGCGTGGTTCGCGCACGCGGGCAACGGCGACGTCGGCACGGCCGGGGTGGTGATCCTCAGCGGCACGAGCTTCCAGGTCGGCGTGCTGGTGATCACGCGGGTGCTGGTGCGCGACGCTCGTCTCGCTGCCGCGGCGGCGGCGGAACACGACGACGCCCGCACCCGTGAAGAGCTTGCCCGCCAACGGGAACAGGACCTCAAGGCCGGGTTCGAAGGGCAGCTCGGCGCGCTGCTGCCGTTGCTCGCGGACCTCGCCGACGAACGGGTGAGCGTGGCCGACGAGGCGACCCGGCTGCGTTGCTCGGTGGCGGCGGTGCAGCTGCGCAGGTTGTTCGCGGAGAACGACGACGTGCCCGACCCGTTGCTGCACGAGCTGACCGCGTGCGTGGACGTCGCCGAACGGCGGGGTGTCGCCGTGTCGCTCGCGGTCAGTGGCACGGCCACGCCCGTGCCGACGGAGGTGCGGCGCGAACTGGTGGCGCCGATGGCCCAGGCACTCGCCGCCGCGACCGGACGTGCGAAGGTGAGCCTGCTGCGGACCCCCACCGAGGTGCGGGTGGCCGTCGTGGCGGACGCCGGGGGCGTGCTGCCGCAACGCGGAACGGCGGTCACGGTCGAGACGAGTGTCCACAGCGGACTGGTGAGGAGCGAGGCGAGATGGCGGACGACGTGACGGCGGTCGTGGTCGACGACCATCCCGTGGTGCGCGCGGGAGTGGCGCACTGGCTGTCCTCCGCGGGCATCACGCTCGTTGCGAGCGGTGAGACCGCCGAGGTGGCGTGGACCGGCCCCGGTGCCGGTGCCTCGGTCGTCGTGCTCGACCTGCACCTGTCCGGCGGCACGCCCGCGACGTCCGCGTTGCGCAGGCTCGTCGAGGACGGGCGCAACGTCGTCGTGTACTCGATGCGCGCCGACGACGAGATCGCCTTGCAGTGCCTGGAGATCGGGGCGTTGAGCTACCTGACCAAGGCCGAGGGCGCCGACCACCTCGTGCAGGCGGTGCGCGCGGCGGCAGCGGGTCACTCCTACACACCACCGGCGCTCGCGGGCGCGCTGGCGGGCGACAGGTCCGAGACCCGTCCCGCGTTGTCACCGCGGGAGACCGAGGTCCTCGTCGAGTGGTTCCAGTCGGAGTCGAAGGAGTTCGTGGCCCAAAGGCTCAACATCACGCTCAGCACGGTGAACTCGCACCTGGAGCGCATCAGGGTGAAGTACGCCGCGATCGGCAGGCAGGCGCCGACGAAGGCCGCCCTGGTCGCGCGGGCCATCCAGGACGGACTGATCGGCCTCGACGACCTCTGAGCCGTGTGGTGTGAACGACCGATACCGCCACTCGGACTACCGGCCTAGCCTCCTCGGCATCCCCGCTTCCGCACCGAGGAGTTCCGCAGTGACGCACGCCCGTGGCCCCTTGTTCATCGTCGTCGCCGCGACGGCGGGACTGCTGCTGTCGGCGTGCGGCTCTGAGACCACTGGCACGGCGGCTCCCGCGTCGACCGAGACGACGACGAAGGAAACCGCCACCACGACGTCCGCCGCACCGGTCGCCGCCGGCGGTGACGTCACCGCCCCCGGCACCAAGCTGAAAGTCGGCGCCCGCGCGGTGCTGCCGTACGCGTCGAGCGGCAAGAACGGCACGATCGCCGTCACGGTCACCGCCATCGAGGCGGGCGCCAAGGAGGACCTCGCGAAGTTCGGCGACAGGGCCAAGAACATCACGCCGTTCTACCTGCGGGTGAAGGTCGAGAACCTGAGCGGCACCGACCTGAGCTACACGTCGGTCTCCGTGCGCGGCCTCGGCGCCGACGGCAAGGGCACCGGCGTGATCATCAGCGGTGACACGGCGAAGTGCGACTCCAGCAGCGCGCCCAAGACGTTCTCCACAGCGGGTGCGACGTACGAGACCTGCGTGCTCAGCGGCGCGCCGGACGGACTGGCAGTGGCGGCCGCCGAGTACAACCGCGGTGACGGCTACGACAAGTCGCCCGTGCTCTGGCAGAGCTGACCCGCTAGCGCCTCTGCACCAGCCCGTTGATGTGCGCGTACGCGACGGCGTGCACGCGGTCCCGCAGCCCCAGCTTCGCCAGCACCCGCGAAACGTGCGTCTTCACCGTCTCGTCCCCGACGTGCAGCCGCGCCGCGATCTCCGCGTTGCTGTACGCCTCCGCCACCAGGTGCAGCACCTCGCGTTCACGCGCGGTCAGCAGCTCCAACTCCGGCGGCGTCGGAGGAGGAGCGAGACTCACGGCGAACCGTGCGATCAGGCGCTGGGTCACGGACGGGTCGATCAGCGCGTCGCCGCGTGCCGCCACCCGGACCGCGGAGATGAGTTCCTCGGGCGGCAACGACTTCAGCAGGAACCCGCTCGCGCCGGCCTTCAACGCGCGGTAGACGTACTCGTCGGTGTCGTAGGTCGTGAGCAGCAGGACCTTGGTGCGGTTCGCGGGGTCGGAGAGGATCATCTCCGTCGCGCCCAGCCCGTCGAGCTTGGGCATCCTGATGTCGAGCACGGCCACGTCCGGACGCAGCCGCGCGACCTCGGACACGGCCGCCCTGCCGTCGGCGACCTCGGCGACGCACTCCAGGTCGGGCTGCGTGTCGAAGATCGCGCGCATGCCCGAGCGCAGCATCGCGTGGTCGTCGGCGAGCAGCACCGTCAGCGTCATGACGCCTCCAGGGGGAACGTGACGACGGTGCGCCAGGTCCGGCCGTCCGGTTCGAGTCCGGACCGGGTGGTGCCCGCGAACATGCCCGCGCGGTTGCGGATGCCCACCAGGCCGCGGCGGATGGAGCCCGAGTGGCCGTTGTCCGCACGCGCCGTGTTCTGCGCGGCGACGGTGAGCGAGTCCGGCCCGTACTCCAGGGTCACCGTCACGCCGGACGAGTCGCCGTGCCGCAGCGCGTTCGTCAGCATCTCCTGGATGATCCGGTAGACGGTGACGTCCAACGAGTCCGGCACGGCGCGGTGCTGCCCGCGGACCTCGAGACGGGCCGGAGTGCCGGCCGCGCGCACGTTGTCCAGCAGCTCGTCGAGGTTGTCGAGTCCCGGTTGTCGCACGCCCTCCGGCTTGTCGCCGTGCAGCAGGTCGAGCAGGTGCCGCAGGTCCACCATGGCCGCGCGGCTCGCGATCTCGACCGACCGCAACGAGAGCGCGGGCTTCGCGTCGCCGTCCGGCAGGCTCAGCCGGGCGGCGCCGGCGTGCAGGCCGATCGCGCTCACGTGGTGCACGATCACGTCGTGCAGGTCGCGGGCGATCGCGCTGCGCTCCTCGGTGATCGCCTTCGTGACCGCCGCCGTCGCGTCCCGTTTCTCCATCTCCGAACGCTTCTCCAGCTCGGCGAGGTAGGCGCGGCGTGCGGTCGTGTACCGGCCGACGAGCCACGGCAGCACCGCGCTCTTGATCGTCCCGAGCACCGCCGGTGCCGGGCCGAAGCCCGCGCCGAACGCGCACGTGACGAGGCTGGCCGAGAGCACCCCGAGCGAGGCCCACGCCGGTGCGCCGCGCAGCCACGCGCCGGCCCGATACCCGGCGATGAGCAGGCCGGCGTCGTTGGCGTCGTACCAGGAACCGAAGGACAGGACGACGACCAGCGGAAGCGCTGCCTGGGCGGCCGCGACCCACCCGGACAACTTGGCCGGCCCGCCGAGCATCGCGTCCACCGCCAGGGTCAGCGCGAGCACCACCCCGGTCCGCCAGGGCGGCCCGCCCTCGAACAGCACGGAGCCGCCGTCCGCGGCCATGCACACGGCCGCGACCAGCCACGACTGGTGTTTCAACGGCAGTTTGATCGGATCCATCACCGTGAATCTTGCCGGATCGCGGCCCTGAGATCCTCCCGCTTCGCAGGGGTCGGAAGTCCCCCGCGCGGGGGACCCGGTTTCAGCCGGGAAAGTGACGCGTCCGGGCCGTCGTGATCGCTACTTTCTGCCACGATGAAACGAAGTGTTGCGATCTTGCTGCTCGCGCTGGGGCCGATCCTGGGGATCGCGGCACCGGCGCTGGCCGACGGCGCGATGGCCGGCGGCGACGTCCACGTCGCGCAGAGCCTGGGCGACCGCGACCTCACGGTGATCATCCGCAGGGTCGCGGAGGTGCCGGGACCGGTGCACGTCGACGTGGTGACGCACGCCGGTTCACCACCGGGCGAGATCACGCTGACCGCGCGTGCGGCGGGTGCGCGGACCAGCACGGCGAAGGTGGTTCTCGGTGCCACGCCCGGTTTCTACTCGGGCGTCGTGCAGGTGGACAGGCCCGGCCCGTGGGAGCTCGCGGTCGACGAGGCGACCATTCCGTTCGTCGTCCCGGCGGTCGTGGCGTCGCCGTGGGAGAAGGCGACCTACGGCGGGTTCATCGCGGCCGGACTGTTGTTGTTCGCGGCACTGGGTTTCGCGGTGTTCGGCAGGCCAGGCCTCGCGCTCGTGCCCACGGCGGGCATGGTCGCCGCGATCGCCGTGGGAGTGACGGCGGCGTTGCTGTCACCGAGCATTCCGCCGGTCGCCGCTCCGGGCACGCAGCTGGATCCGACCTACGACAACGTCATGAACCCCTACGGACGAACGTCCACAGTGGACTTCTCGCGCCCGCCGGTGAACCTCGTGCCGAGCGTGAAGGGCCAGGACCTGGTGCTCAGCCTGACCGACGGATCGTCCGGCAGGCCGGTGGACGACCTGCTCGTGCACGACAGCGCGTTCATCCACCTCGTCGTGGTGTCCCCGTCGGGGAACCTCCGGCACCTGCACCCGATCCGCACCGCCCCCGGTGAGTACCGCGCCCGGCTGCGCGACCCGGAACAGGGCACGCACGCGATCGCCGCCGAGATCGCCCGGCGCGGCGGGGGAGTGCAGCTGCTGCGCTCCCGCGTCGACGTCTCCGGAACGGCCACCGCCACCCCGCACGACGGAAAAGCCGACCTGGGCAAGGAGATCCGCGAGGCGGGCAGGCCGAGCACGATCACCGCCCGGTTCGGCGAGCGTGATCTGCAGCCGTGGCTGGGCATGCTCGGACACATGATCGTCGTCGGCCCGGTCACCGGCGCCGCCGCCGACGCGCCGATCTGGGCCCACGTGCACTCGATGATCCCGCCGACGCCCGGCGTGCCGGACCAGCCCGACGAGAGCGTCGCCGCCTACGGGCCGGACGTGCCGTTCACGTACTCGTTCCCGTTGCCCGGCAAGTACCTCGTGTGGATCCAGGTCGAGCGGGACTACTCGGTCGTGACGGTGCCCGCGGTCGTCGAGGTTCCGGCGGCGAAGGGGGTGGCGGAGAAGTGAAGCGTGCGGTGCTGATCGCGTTGGCCGTGGTCGTCGCGGCCGCGGGCGCGCTGGTCGTGCTGTGGCCGCGTGCCGTCGAGGCCCAGCCGCAGCTCGCGGAGAGCGCGCAACTCAGGTTCGTGCTGACGCCCGCGAGCACGAAGTCCGGCAGCAACACGTTCGACCTGCGGATCACCGACCGGGCGGGCAATCCCGCGCCCGGCGGTGACGTGACGGTCGAACCGGCGATGCCGCGGATGGGGCACGCGATCGCCCCGATCACCGCGCGACAGCTCGAACCCGGTCACTACCAGGCCGCCGACGTCGGCCTGTTCATGGCCGGGCAATGGGAAATCACCGTGTCACTCAGCGCGGAGCGGGTCGTCATCCCGCTGCTGCTCACCTGAAGGGGGAGGATCACCAGTGGACATCACGGCGGCTGCGGCGCCGGTCAGGGTCGGTGCACCGAGGGGGCTGGTCCCGGCGAGCGTCGTGCTCGGCGGCACGCTGCTCTCGTTGATCGGCCTGACCTGGGACATCCAGTGGCATTCCGACGTCGGGCCCGACACGTTCTTCACGATGCCGCACCTGTTCCTGTACGCGGGCAGTGCGGTCTCCGGCCTCGCGAGCCTCGCCGTCGTGCTGATGACGACGGCGAACGAGAAGCGCGACAAGGCCGTCGACCCGATCGTCGGCGGCCGCGCGGTTGGTGTCTTCGGACGCACGTTCGCCGCGCCCGTCGGCTACCTGATCTCCGGCATCGGCGCGGCCCTGTTCCTGGTCTACGGCCTGTGGGACCAGTGGTGGCACGGCCTGTACGGCTTCGACGCGGTGATCGACTCGCCGCCGCACATCGGGCTGCTGCTGTCGGTCTCGATCACGATGGTCGGTGCCGTCATGGTCTTCGCGGTGGCACGTGAGCAGAGCTGGGGAACGTACGGCGTGGCGGGAGCCGCGGCGGTGTTGCTGGTGTTCAGCATGGTCACCGTCATCGGCCTGCGGGCCCTGCCCGGCGGGATCGTCAACACGGTCTCGGTGGGCAGCGCGTTCTTCTCGGTGATGATCCTGTTCATGGGCGCGCACCTGCTGAAGCGCCGCGGCGCTGCTCTGACCGTGGCGGTGGTGGTCGCGGTGCTGCAGGTCGTCTTCTGGTGGTTCTCGCCGTGGGCGACCGAGGTCTACGCCGACGCGACCGGTCTGCCGTTGCGCGACTACACCGACGGCGTTCCCGCGCTGCCCAACATGATCCCGATGTGCCTGATCGTCGTCGCGATCGCCGCGGAACTGCTGCACAGGCTCCCCGCGTGGATCCCCGGCGCGGTCGGCGGCGTGATCATCACGGCGTGCTCGCCGCTTCAGCGCATGCTCACGTACGGCGCACCGTTCCCACACCTCGACAGGTACGTGGCCACCATCGTGGCCGGCGCGATCTTCGGTGCCGCCGCCGGGATGCTCGGCCGGCGGTTCGGCCAGATGCTGCGCCACCTCGCACCGGCAAAGGAAGGCCGCCATGCGTAAGACGATTCTGGGACTGCTGGGCGCGGCCGGCCTCCTGCTGGGCCTCGCGTCGCCGTCGCTCGCGTTCGAGCCGGTGAACGTGGTCCACACCGAGAAGGTGCAGGCCGGGCCGTACGACCTGACCGTCGGCTTCAGCACGTGGCCCGTCAGAGCCATGCAGTCACTGGACTTCACGTTCGCGCCGGCGGACGGGATCACGAGCAAGACCGGCACGCTGACCCTCGTCCGCGGCACGGAGCTGGTGGACGACAGCCCGCTGGCGCGTCACCCCCGCAAGCGCGAGGTGTGGGGCCTCGACGTCTTCGCGCTGCCCGAGCCGGGGACGTGGACGTTCAAGTTCGACATCGACGGTCCCGCGGGCCCGGCGACAGGTGAGCTCAAGGACCTCCAGGTGATGGACCAACCCGGTCCGCCGATGGGACTGTCCTGGGCCATCAGCACCATCCCGTTGTTCGGCCTGATCGCGCTCATCGTGATCGCGTGGCGCCGGACCCGGACCGCGGTGTGACCCCGCGCCGGCCTGCGTCTCCCCCGCAGGCCGGCGCGTTCTCGTGATCGCTCAGGAGTGCGGGCAGGTGTCCCGGTACTCCTCGATCAGCGTGCTGGGCTTCGGCGGCGGGCAGAGGAACTGCTCGTAGCGGGTGTCGTTGTCGATGAACCGCTTGAGCCACGAGATGCTGTACTTGGCGATCGTGACGTTGGCCGAATTCGGCGCGAGGTGCGAGGCGTTGTTGAGTTCGAGGTACGCCTTGTCCAGTGTGGACGGCAGACTCGTGTAGAACGGCTCGGAGTGCTGCGCGACCGGCGCGATGGAGTCGTTCTCCGCGCCGATCACCATGGTGGGGACGGTGACCGCCGGCCAGCTCTTCGTGGTGTGCCAGGGCGTCAGCGGAATGGCGGCCTGGAGCGCCGGCCGCTGGGTGGCGGCGCGCAGGGACCCGCCACCGCCCATCGAGTGCCCCATGACCCCGAGCCGCGTGGCGTCGATCCGCGACCGCACGGTGCTCTGCTGCGTCAGGTAGTCCAACGCCGCGAGCAGCTGGGCGGCCCGCTGGTCGGGCTGGTCCCAGATCGTGATCGTGTCGATGGTGATCACCACGAAGCCCTGGGACGCGAGGCGCGGCCCGAGCCAGGAGATGTTGGCCTGCGTGCTGATGAAGCCGGGCGAGATCGCGACCGCGCCGAACGTCCCTTCCGCGGTGCTGGTCGGGTAGTAGATCGTGCCGCCACCAAAACCACCGACAGTCGCCGGCACGGTGGTCTCCGCCGTCGCGAACGGCCCGCGAGCCGCCTCGATGCTGGCGACGGTGGGGGCGGGCCCGCGTTCGTACGGGTTGGCCGCGGCCTGGGCGGTGCTGGTGCTGGTGAGCAAGATCGCGAGCGCGATGGGTATCAGGGTTCGGAGTTGCACGGCGTTGTACACCTCATTCGGCAGG
Organism: Lentzea rhizosphaerae; assembly: GCF_042649515.1. NCBI lineage: Bacteria > Bacillati > Actinomycetota > Actinomycetes > Pseudonocardiales > Pseudonocardiaceae > Lentzea > Lentzea rhizosphaerae. Next base: position 179,765 of record NZ_JBHRZI010000036.1, read on the forward strand.
GGACGGTGAGGCTTCGACCCTGCAACCCCCTCGTCGGCGTCCGCATCGGTGGAACCACCGGTCTGTCGCGGACTGCTTCGGTGGCAAAACTAACGGTGGTAGGTGAATTTCGGCTTGAGCTCTTCCGTCTGTTGTCGTGGGGCCGTAAGACTGGCCAGATGCTGCGTGGGCGGGACCGGCAGCGCGTCGCCGGCGACGCGTTGGGCGGTCGTGCGCGCGTGGGCGGTGACGGCCAGCACGTAGGCACAAATGCGGCCAGCGGCGAGCCCCCCATCCTGCGTGGCCGCGCCGACCAGCTCCAAGCCATCCACACCCTGATCGAACGCGCCCAAGCAGGAAGAGGCGGAGCCCTGGTCCTGCAAGGCGAGCCAGGCTCCGGCAAGACCTCCCTGCTCAACGCCGCACGCCACACCTGCACCGCGTTGCTGTGCGCGGACGTCCCCACCATCGACGGCGACCTGCGACAGCTGGCCCACGACGTCACCGACACGAACGCTGCTCTCCTCATCGCCACCGAAGGCGACCCCCGCGGCCTGCCCTGCATCACCCTCGACCCCCTGGACCGCGCCACCAGCATGCGCGTCCTGCACGACCTGGTGCCCGGCATCCCGGCGACCCTCGCCGTCGACCTCACCGACCTGGCCTGCGGCAACCCGCTGGCGCTCGTCGAGCTGGCCAAAGCGCTGACGCACGGCCAGCTCGGCGCCACCGAACCGGCACCACAGGTGCTACCCCGAAACAGCAGCCTGCGTGCCCGCCTCCGCGCCAGGTTCAACGCCCTGTCGCCCCGCGCGCAGCACATCACGGCGCTGGCCGCGGTCGACGAGGACCTCGACGCCGAAGCGCTGGCCCACCGGGACTGGGAAGCCGTGGTCGAGGCGGGCGAGTTGCTCGACCCGCGCCGGCTGGTCCGGTCCGCGCTCAGCGCGGACGTTCCGCTCAAACTGCGCCGCAAGGCACACGCCGAGCTCGCCGAGTGGTTGCCGCCGGGTCCACAACGCACGTGGCACCAGGCGGTTGTCAACAAAGACGAAAGGCTCGCCGCAGTCCTCACGGGCCACGCGGAGGACGCGCGGAGACGTGGTGACTACGCCTCCGCGGCTCGCGACCACGACCGTGCTGCACGGCTGACCAGCGATCCCGACAAGAAGGCCGAGAGTCTGCTCCACGCCGCCGGGGACCACTGGACCCACGGGGCGCCGCACCGAGCTCGAAACGTCCTGCGCACCGCGCTCACACTCACCGACACGCCTGAGCTCAGGGCGCTCGTGGACCTCGTCATGGGTGGCATCGACCTGGGGGAGAGCCTCCCGGACGTCGCGGCCGACCGGTTGATCCGTGCCGCCAGGAGCCTGGCCGGCACACGGCGCACGCTCGCCGTCGCGGCGCTCGGGTTCGCGGGTGAGGCGGCGAACATCGCGGGGGATCACGGCAGGCACGCCAAAGCCGCGGAGTTCGCGAAGCAGATCCGGCGCGCGGACGAGCCGCTCGCCACCCGGCTCACGCTCGACCACCTGATCGGCATGGCGGCGACGTTCGGCGGGCGGCACGACGAGGCGCTGCCCGTGTTGCGCGAGGTGGTCGAGCTCGCCGGTGAGGTGCCTGGGCCGCAGGCTCGGATCTGGGCGAGTCAGGCGGCGTACGTGCTGGGGGACGCCCGGCGGTCGCACGAGCTCGCGACCAGTGCGGTCACGTCGGCGCGGGAGAGCGGGCTCAACGCGTTGGTGCCGTGGGCGCTGGTTTACCGGGCGTTGTCGGCGTTGCTGCTGGACCAGCACGCCGCCGCGCTCGCCGCGGCCACCGAGGGTGTGCACGCGGCGACGGCGATCGGGCAGCACAACGCGGTGGTCGACCACCTCACGATCCTCGCGCTGCTTTCGGCGTTGCGCGGGGACGCGGACAGCGCGCTCGACCGCATGGGCATCGCCACCGAGCACATCAACCAGCGCGGGCTCATCCGGCCGGGCACGTTGGGCGCGTGGGCGTTCGCGTGCGTCGACCTGACGCGCGACCGGCCCGCCGACGCGCTGGGGCGGCTGCGGCTGCACTCCGGACACGTCGGCATCAAGGTCATGGCGGCACCGCACGTGGTCGAGGCCGCCGTCGCGTGCGGTGAACCGTCCACAGGGGACAGAGCGCTCCAACGGTTCGAGAAGTGGGCCTGTGCCACGGGCAGCGCGGCCCGGCTGGCGCTCTCGCACCGCTGCCACGCGCTGCTGCAGAGCGGAACCGCCGACGAGCACTTCGAGGAAGCGATCCGGCTGCACCGCGCGAGCGGTACCGCGCTGGAGCTCGCGAAGACCGAGCTGCTGTACGGGAACCGGTTGCGGCGCGGGCGCAAACCCAAGGCGGCGCGCGAACACCTGCGGGACGCCGTGCGCATCTTCCAGACCTACCAGGCCGATCACTGGGTCGCCCGCGCCCGCGCCGAACTGCGCGCGGCGGGCGACCCCACCGGCGAACAGAAGGACCACCCCCGGCTGACGCCGCAGCAGGCGCAGATCGCCGGGCTGGTCGCGGAGGGTGCGACGAACCGCGAGATCGCCGCGCGGTTGTTCCTGAGCCACCGCACCGTCGAGCACCACCTGCGCAACATCTTCGCGCGGCTCGGCGTGCGGTCGAGGGTCGAGCTCAGCAGGATGCTCGGGTGAGAGGAGAGTGTGTGCGCGACAGCTACCGGCACTGGCAGCGGATTCCGACGCGGTGGGCCGACAACGACGTGTACGGGCACGTCAACAACGTCGTCCACTACGCGTGGATGGACACCGTGATCAACACGTGGCTGATCACCGAAGCCGGGCTCGACATCCACGACGGCGGCGCGATCGGCCTGTGCGTGGAGTCCCACTGCAACTACCGCGCCTCCGTGTCGTTCCCGGACGCGGTGGACGCGGGCCTGCGGATCGGGCACCTCGGCCGGTCGAGCGTGCGTTACGAGGTCGGCTTCTTCCTGGAGGGACGGGACGACGTCGTCGCGGAAGGTCACTTCGTGCACGTGTTCGTGGACAGGACGACCCGCAAACCGGTGGAGATTCCCGCAGACCTGCGCGCGCGGATGGAAGGGCTGGTCGCATGAGGACACGAGGTGCCGTGCTGACCGGAGTCGGTGGTCCGCTGGAGATCGTCGACCTCGAACTGGACCCGCCGGGCCCCGGCGAGCTGCTGGTGCGCGTGCACGCCACCGGGCTGTGCCACTCCGACCTGTCCGTGATCGACGGTTCGCGCATCCGGCCGCTGCCCATGGTGCTCGGCCACGAGGCGGCGGGCGAGGTCGTCGAGGTGGGGCCCAACGCCGAGTTCGCGCCCGGCGACCACGTCGTGATGTCGTTCGTGCCCGCGTGCGGGGCCTGTCGTCGTTGTGCGTCAGGCCGGCAGGCGTTGTGCGAACCGGGCGCTGTCGCGAACCGCGACGGCACGTTGCTGGGCGGGCACCGGCGCTGGACGCTGCCGGACGGCACGCGGCCGCACCACCACCTGGGGGTGTCCGGTTTCGCCGAGTACACCGTGATCTCCGGCAGGTCCGCCACGCTCGTGCCGCCGGACCTGCCGCTCGACGTCGCCGCGCTGTTCGGGTGCGCCGTGCTGACCGGTGCGGGAGCGGCGTTCTACAGCGCGAACGTCGTGCCGGGGGACAGGGTCGCGGTGTTCGGGCTCGGCGGTGTCGGGCTGGCGGCGGTGCTCGCGGCGATCACGGCCGGCGCCACGCAGGTCGTCGCGGTGGACGTGGTCGAGCACAAGCGGAAGCTGGCGCTCACCCTCGGCGCGACGCACGAGGCGGCCGGCGGGCCGGACGTGGTGACGCACGTGCGGGACCTGACCGGCGGCGGCGCGGACAAGGTCATCGACACCACCGGGGTCGCGGCGGTACTCGAACAGGCTTACGCCGCAACGGCTGTCGGCGGCACCACGGTCACGGTCGGGCTGCCGCACCCGGACCGGACCGTCACGTTGCCCGCGTTGAACCTGGTCGCCGAGGAACGCACGCTCAAGGGCAGCTACCTCGGCTCGTGCGTGCCGCGCCGGGACGTGCCGCGGTTCGTCGAGCTGTACCGGGCCGGTCGGCTGCCGGTCGACGGGCTCCTGTCCGGACGGCTGGAACTGCCGGAGATCAACGACGGGTTCGCGAAGCTCGCGTCGGGAGAGGCCGTGCGCCAGGTCGTGATGATGGCCTGACGCCCGTTTTCCTCCATTCGGGCAGGAATCGGGCAGGACAGGAGCTGTGTCATTCGTTGACCACGCGTGCCTGGCTGCGGCACGGTGGGAGCGCTCTCATGTTCGCCGCTGCTCGCCACCGGGCGGGCAGCGATCCCTGTACGGACAAGGAGAACAGATGCGCTTCACCATGCCCAGAATCGTGCCCGCGCTGGCCCTCGCGCTGGTCGGGGCGACGTTCACCGTTCCCGCCCAGGCGTCGGCCGAGGCGATGTCACCCGGCCTGCTCCCGGCGATGACCTCGGCGTTCGGGCTGACCGAGAACCAGGCGCGGCTGCGTCTGGAGAAGGAAGAGCGCGCGTCGGTGCTCGCGCCGCGCGCGGAGGCCGAGGCCGGCACCGCCTACGCGGGCAGCTGGTTCGACGAGGCCACGAACCGGCTGGTCGTCGCCGTCACCGACCATGCTGCCGCCCGCCGGGTCGAGGCCGTCGGCGCGGACACGCGGGTCGTCGGCCGCTCGGCGGGGTCGATGGCGGCTCACAAGAACCGCCTCGACGCGTTGTCCGCGACCGGTGCCGTGCCGTCCGCGGTCGCGAGCTGGCACCCCGATCCGCGCACCGGAACGGTGGTCGTGAACGTGCAGGAGGGCAAGCAGACGGCCGAGGTCGCCGCGTTCCTGGACAAGGCGCGCGAGTTCGGCGCCATCACCGTGCGCACCGAGGGAGTTCAGCAGCCGCAGCCGTTCGCGGCCGGAACGGTCGGAGGCGACCCGTACTACACCGGGAACGTCCGTTGCTCGATCGGTTTCTCGGTGCACGGCGGCTACGTGACGGCAGGGCACTGCGGCGGCGCGGGAGCGCAGGTCTACGGCTGGGACCGCTCCTGGCAGGGACAGTTCGCCGGATCGTCGTTCCCCGGAAACGACTACGCGTGGGTGCGCATCGGCGGCGGCTGGTGGACCGTGCCCGTCGTGCTGGGCTGGGGCACGGTCAGCGACGCGCTGGTGCGAGGTTCCTGGGAGGCGCCGATCGGTACCTCGGTGTGCCGCTCCGGTTCGACCACGCACTGGCACTGCGGTGTGATCCAGAGCCGCAACGAGACCATCCGGTACGCCCAGGGTGACGTGCACCAGATGGCGGGCACGAGCGTGTGCGCCGAGGGTGGCGACTCCGGCGGCTCGTTCATCACCGGCGACCAGGCGCAGGGCGTGACGTCCGGCGGCTACGGCAACTGCTCGAGCGGCGGCCGCACCTGGTTCCAGCCGATCAACGAGATCCTGAGCGTCTACGGGCTGACGCTGCACACGGCGTAATCACCTGATCCGGCTGTCCGCCACTTGGCGGTGGACAGCCGGATCGGCCGTCTCAACAGGTGGTTGACGGTTGACAGTCGACTCGGGGTGGATTACTCAGTCACATCGGGTGGGCGGGGCCACCCTGACCGATGCCGTTGGCAACGAGGTGGCGAATGACAGAGGAGTTACCGGAGATCCCCGGCTTCCGGTACGCCCGACCGCTCGGCAAGAACGTCCATCTGTACCGCGACGCGCACGGCGAGGTCGCGGTGAAGCTGCTCGCCGGTCCGGCGCGCGCGGCCGAGCTGAGGACTGTGCTCGAACTCGGGCACCCCGGCATCGTCACCGTGCACCGGGCCGGGCGGACCGGCGCCGGCGTGCTGTACCTCGTGATGAAGCACTACCCGAACGGCGATCTCCTCACCGCGGCACCGATGCGCTTCGAGCGCGCGGTGGACATCGGCGTGCAGGTCGCGGACGCGCTGCACGCCGCGCACCGGGCCGGCGTGGTGCACCGCGACGTCAAGCCTGCCAACGTCCTGCTCGACGAGCACGGCAACGCGTGTCTCACCGACTTCGGCGTGCTCGGCAGGGACCGGTTGCCCTGGACGGCCCCTGAGGTGCTCACCAGCGGCAGCCACGGCGTCCGCGCGGACGTCTTCTCGCTCGGGGCGACGCTGTGGCACCTGATCGCCGGGCACTCGCCGTTCGTCGTGCCGCGCGGCAACAACACGCACGCCGCGCTGGAGCAACGCATCCTGCAGGGCAGCCCGCGCCCGACCGGCAGAGCACCCGAGTCGCTGGAAGTCCTGCTGCGCCAGGCGATGGCGGCGGACCCGGCGGCACGTCCGTCGTCGGCAGAGGAGTTCGCGCGACGGCTGCGGCAGATCCAGCACGAGTCGGCGCCGACGTCCGCCACCGGGAATGCCGTGGTCGTGCAGGCGGACCCGTCGCCGCGCCGGCGGTCGCGGTGGCCGATCTACGCCGGCACCGCCGTCGTCGTCGCCGGTGTGATCGTCACCAGCGCGCTGATGCTGCAGAACAACGACCGCCTGACGGGACAGCCGGAGCAGGTGCAGCCGCAGAGCGCCTCCGGCGGTGAGACCAGCCTGACGAGCAAGGTGACCGTCACCGCGACGCGCATCGACCCCAAGACCCTCCGGTTCTCCTGGACCTACCCGTCCCAGCAGGCCACCGACACCTTCACCTGGCGCACCAATGACGACCTGAAGACCGGCACGGTCCAGACTCCCTCGCTCGACCTCTACGCACCGGGCGCGTTGTGCGTCCAGGTTCGGGTCGTGCGCTCGGACGGCAGCAACGCGAGCGACCAGGCGTGGTCACCGGAGGGCTGCGGTACCTGATCTTCGGACATGATCATTTCATGGTGAGAACTCTCGCAGCGGTGGCGCTGGTCGTCGCCCTGTTACCGGGAACGGCGGCCGCGGCCACCCCGAAGAGCGCCGTGTGGACACCTGACCGGGTGAAGTTCGGTCCGAAAGACTGGGGCGATTGGATTTCCGGTTCCAAGATCCGGTAAGCCCTCGGCCGTGCGCTTGCCTCACGCGGTTTGGATCGGCGGGCTGTTGGTGTCCGCGCTGCTCGCCGCCACCGGTGTGGTCGTCCACGGCGGTGGCATTGAACGGACACTGCACGCCGAGGTGCGGTCAGCGCTCGCGCAGGCGGGATTCGACGGAGTCGTCGAGGTCAACGGCCGTTCGGTCGTCGTCAGCGAGGTCTCGCCGCGGTCGGTGGAGGCGGTGCGCGCGGTCGTCTCCAGCGTGTCCGGGGTCGGCGGCGCGGAAGTGCGGCCCGCCGGTCCCGCGCAGCTGCTCGTCGCGGTGCGCGGGGCCGAGATCCTGGTGTCCGGCGCGGTGTCCGACGACGCGGAACGCCGGGCGCTGCTGGACGCGGTGGCGTCGGAGGACCACCGCGTCACGGCCGCGCTCCGGCTCGGTGGCCCGCTGCCGATCCCGCCCGCCGTGGTGAAACGTGTCGTCGCGGCCGCATTGTCCGCCAAGGTGTCCGACGTGACCACGACCATCCACAACGGACAGATCGCGGTCGGCGCGCGCGTGCCGGACGAGACGCGGGCGAAGGCCGTGCGCGAGGCTCTCGCGGACGCGGCGAGCGGCCTGCGGGTCACCGACCGCATCGAGGTCGGTCCTTCCGCAACTGCCGGCGACCTGAACGTCGAGGCGCTGCACGACTCGATCAACCGGCTGGTGAACGGCAACGGCGCCATCCGGTTCGTGCAGGGCACCACGGCGTGGGAAGGCCATGGCACCGTGCTCGTCGAACGCGTTGCCCGCATGCTTCTGGTCGCACCGCGCGCCTCGATCACGTTGGTGGCACACGGCACCGACCCCGCGATGGCGTCCACGCGCGCGCAGATGGTCCGCGACGTGCTCGTGGGCCAGGGCGTGTCGCCCGCGCTGATCGCCACCGAGACCCGTCCCGCCCCCGACGGCGAGTTCGACCCGGCCACCCGCCAGGTCGACGTCGTGGTCCGTTAGGAGTTCTTGTGTTCTGGTTGTTCTGGCAGATGTTCGTGCTGTGCGCGGTGGCGTTCGGCGCAGGCTCGCTGGTGACGTGGCTGTCGGTGCGAGGCCGTGCGCAGACGGAGCCGCCGAAGCCGCGGCTGGCCCTGCCCGCGCCCCGGCGTGCGGCCGAGGACCCGGTGGTGGTCGAGCCGGTGAAGTCCTCGTCCATCAAGGGGAATTCCAAGACGCTCGTGTACCACACGCCCGATTCGCCTTACTACAAGCGGACGAAGGGCGACCTGATGTTCGCGTCCGAGGCGGAGGCGATCGCGGCCGGCTACCGGATGTGGACGACGAAGGCGCGCGTGAAGGCCTAAGAAGCGGTTCCAAGTCGCCCTTGCATCCGCAGAATCGGAACATATGATGTGCGCGTGCCGAATCTGCGGATCAGTGAGGCCGCTGCCCTTCTGGGGGTCAGCGATGACACCGTGCGGCGGTGGATCGACCAGGGGCGCCTGCACGCCACCGTGTCGGAGAACGGGCGCAAGGCCGTCGACGGCAAGGAGCTCGCGGCGTTCGTCCAGCACCTCTCCGAGAGCAACGAACCCGGGGTGACCGTCGCCGCGTCGGCGCGCAACCGGATGCGGGGCATCGTCACGCGCGTGCTCAAGGACGGGGTGATGGCGCAGGTCGAGATGCAGGCCGGTCCGTTCCGCGTCGTGTCGCTGATGAGCAGGGAGGCGGCGGACGAGCTGGGGCTCGAGGTCGGCAGCGTCGCGGTCGCGTCCATCAAGTCCACGCACGTCGTCGTCGAGATCCCGGAGGCCTGATCGTGCGCCGGGTTCTCGTGCTGGCCCTCCTGCTCGCCGGATGCGGCTCACCGGCGGCTCCGGAGTCGGGAAAGGTCACCGGTGACGTCACGGTGTTCGCCGCCGCGTCGCTGACGGAGACGTTCACCCAGCTGGGCAAGGACTTCGGGGCCGCGAACGCCGGCACGAAGGTCAAGTTCAACTTCGGCGGCAGCTCGGCGCTCGCGCAGCAGCTCAACCAGGGCGCGCCCGCCGACGTGTTCGCCAGTGCGGCGCCGGCGAACATGAAGCAGGTCACCGACACCAAGACGATCACGGACGCACCCAGGACGTTCGCCAGGAACGAGCTCGCGATCGTCGTGCCGAAGGGCAACCCTGGCAAGATCACGACGTTGGCGGACTTCGCGGACGCCGGCAAGAAGATCGCCCTCTGTGCGGAGCAGGTGCCGTGCGGGGCGGCGGCGAGGAAGGTCTTCGAGATCGCGAAGGTCACGCCCGCGCCGGACACGCTGGAGCAGGACGTCAAGGCGGTGCTCACCAAGGTCTCGCTCGGCGAGGTCGACGGCGCGCTGGTCTATCGCACGGACGTCAAGTCCGCAGGTGACAAGGTCGAGGGCATCACGTTCACCGAGGCGAGCCAGGCGGTGAACGACTACCCGATCGCGCCGCTCGCCAAGGCTCCCAACGCGGCCGCGGCCAAGGCGTTCGTCGAGTTCGTGTTGTCGGACAAGGGACGCGCGGTGCTCGGCGCGGCCGGTTTCGGCAGCCCGTGACACGGCGTCAGGTGCGAGGGCGGCTGCCCCTCGTCCTCGTCCTGCCCGCGGTGCTCGGGCTGGCGTTCCTGCTCGTCCCGCTGGCAGGACTGCTCGTCAGGACGCCGTGGACGTCGCTGCCGACGTTGCTGAGCGCGGAAGTCGGTGAGGCGCTGCGGCTTTCGCTCGTCTGCGCCTCCCTCGCCACGATCTGCTGCCTCGCGCTCGGCATCCCGTTGGCGTGGCTGCTCGCGCGCAGTGGTTTGCCCGGACGCGGGTTCTGGCGCGCGTTGGTGACGGTTCCGCTCGTGCTGCCACCGGTCGTCGGTGGTGTGGCGTTGTTGTTGGTGCTCGGCCGCAAGGGTCTGGTCGGGCAGTACCTGGACGCGTGGTTCGGGATCTCGCTGCCGTTCACCACGGCTGGTGTGGTGGTGGCCGAGGCGTTCGTGGCGATGCCGTTCCTGGTGATCTCCGTGGAAGGCGCGCTGCGGGCGGCCGATCCGCGGTACGAGGAGGCGGCGGCGACGCTCGGCGCGTCGCGGTGGCTGACGTTCCGGCGCGTGACGCTGCCGTCGGTGCTGCCCGGCGTGGTGGCGGGCGCGGTGCTGTGCTGGGCTCGGGCGCTGGGGGAGTTCGGCGCGACGATCACGTTCGCCGGCAACTTCCCCGGCGAGACCACGACCATGCCGCTCGCGGTCTACCTCGCGCTGGAGTCCGACCCGGACGCGGCGATCGTGCTGAGCGTCGTGCTGCTGCTGGTGTCCGTCGGTGTGCTGGCCGGTCTGCGCGACCGGTGGATCAGCGGGCCCTCATGACGCTCACCGCCCAACTGCGCGTGACGCGCGGAACGTTCGACCTCGACCTCGGGCTCACCATCGGGCCCGGCGAGGTGGTCGCGCTGCTCGGTCCCAACGGTGCGGGCAAGTCCACGGCGTTGCGCGCGCTCGCGGGCCTGCTGCCGTTGACGAACGGCAGGATCGCGCTCGCGGAGTCCACTTGGGACGGACCGGACGCGTTCGTGCCGGCAGAAGAACGCCCGATCGGCGTGGTCTTCCAGGACTACCTGCTGTTCGCGCACATGAGCGCGCTGGAGAACGTCGCGTTCGGGCTGCGCGCCCGCGGCACCCACAAGGCCGAGGCCCGCACGATCGCGCGGGAGTGGCTCGGCCGCGTCGGTCTCGACGGTCACGCCCACGTGAAGCCGCGCTCGTTGTCCGGCGGGCAGGCGCAACGGGTCGCGCTCGCCCGGGCCCTCGCCACCGGGCCGAGCCTCCTGCTGCTCGACGAACCGCTGGCCGCGCTGGACGCCGCCACCCGCCTGCAGGTGCGCGCCGAGCTCGGCCGCCACCTCGCCGACTACGCCGGTCACACGCTCCTCGTCACCCACGATCCGCTGGACGCGATGGTGCTGGCCGACCGCCTGGTCATCCTGGAGAACGGCCGCGCCGTGCAGGAAGGTCCACCCGCCGAGGTCGCCCGCCGGCCGCGCACCGACTACGTGGCGCAGCTCGTGGGACTGAACTTCTACCGCGGCACCGCGACCGGCACGACGGTTGAACTCGACGGCGGCGGACGTCTCACCATCGCCGAGCCGGCCAGGGGCGCGGTGCACATCGCGTTCCCTCCCAACGCCGTCAGCCTCTACTCGGCCCAGCCGTCGGGAAGCCCGCGCAACGTCTGGCCGGTGACGGTCGCGGGCATCGAGCAGCACGCGCACACCACCCGCGTGCGGCTCGACGGTGCTCCGGCTGTGCTCGCGGACGTCACCACGGCGACGGTCGCCGACCTGCGCCTGAGGCCGGGCGACCGGCTGTGGGCGGCGGTGAAGGCGACCGAGACGCACACGTATCCGGTCTGAGCTGTGGAAGTTCTCCCCGAAGATCAGACGATCGGGGGTTCATGCCCGCCGCAGTGAGCTTCTACCTTCGGGGCTGATCGGAAACCCTGCACCCGTCCGCGTCCTGAGCGGCCGGGATTTCCGTGAGGAGCCCAACTTCATGAAGACCTTGCGCCTGGGGGCGCTCGCGGTGCTGACGGCATCGGCGATCGCCCTCACGATGTCGGGTGCGTCCGCGCACGACCCCGACACCCCCGAAGGACAGGCGGCGGCCAGAACGTTCATGGCCGATTTCCAGCCCGCCGAGCGGCACGCCGTCACGAACACCGCGGCCGGTGTGCCGTGCGTCGACGGCAAGGCCGACATCTACCCCTGCAAGAACGTGGACCTGCTCAGCGTCCTGCCGCTGAACCAGATGGGCGGCGGCAACGGCAACGACATCTGGGGCTGGACCGACCCGTCCTCCGGCAAGGAGTACGCGATCGTCGGCCGCACCAACGGCACCGCGTTCGTCGACGTCAGCACGCCGACCGCGCCGAAGTTCCTGGGCAACCTGCCGTCCAACGGAGGCAGCAGCTCGTGGCGCGACATGAAGGTGTACAAGGACCACGCGTTCATCGTCGCGGACTTCATCAGCGGCCACGGGATGCAGGTGTTCGACCTGACCCGCCTGCGGACGATCACCTCGCCGCAGACGTTCACCGCCGACACCGTCTACAAGGACTTCGGCCCGGCGCACAACATCGCCATCAACGAGGAGACCGGGTACGCGTACGCGATCGGCTCCAACACGTGCAGCGGCGGCCCGCACATGGTCGACATCCGCACGCCGAAGTCGCCCAAGAACGCGGGCTGCGTGTCGCAGGACGGGTACACCCACGACAACCAGTGCGTGATCTACCGCGGGCCGGACGCGACTTACCGCGGCCGGGAGATCTGCTTCAACTCCAACGAGGACACGCTGACGATCGTCGACGTCACCGACAAGACGAAGCCGGTCCAGCTCTCGCGCAAGGCCTACTCGGGCGCGCAGTACTCGCACCAGGGCTGGCTGACCGAGGACCAGCGGTACTTCCTGCTCGACGACGAGCTGGACGAGTCGCGCGGCACCGACAAGCGCACCAAGACCTACATCTGGGACCTGGCGAGCCTCGCGAACCCGGTGCACACCGGCGTCTACAACTCGCCCGCGACGGCGATCGACCACAACCAGTACATCAAGGGCAAGTACTCCTACCAGGCCAACTACCAGGCGGGCCTGCGGATCCTCGACGTCAGCGGGGTCGCGTCGGCGCAGCTGACCGAGGCCGGGTACTTCGACATCTACCCGGCGGCCAACGAGGCGAAGTTCAACGGGGCGTGGAGCAACTACCCGTACTTCGCCAGCGGCATCGTGCTGGTCAACGGCATCGAGCAGGGCCTCGTCGTCGTCAAGCCGAACCTCGGCACCGTCGAACCGCCGCCCCCCGGCGGGAAGTTCGAGAACACGACCGACGTGCAGATCCCCGACGCGGGTGCCGCGGTGACGTCGTCGGTGACCGTCTCCGGTGTGCCCGGCAAGGCGCCGGGTGCGCTGCAGGTCAACGTCGACATCAAGCACCCGTACCGCGGGGACGTGGTGGTCGACCTGGTCGCCCCGGACGGCACGTCGTTCCGGCTCAAGGGTTCCAGCAACGACTCGGGCGACAACGTGATCACGACCTACGAGGTCAACGCCTCCGCGGAGGACGCCGCGGGCACCTGGCAGCTCAAGGTGCAGGACGTCGCCAGGGCCGACGTCGGCTACGTCGACGCGTGGAGCCTTCAGTTCTGAGATGAGGCCGTGCGCGGGTTCTCCGGAGCCCGCGCACCGCCTGGGAGTGGTCATGCGCAGACTGAGCTTGGTCGACTGGATCTTCGCCCTGGTCGCGGTCGTCGTCGTGGTGTCGGGCGCCGTGGTGGTGTTCGGCCGCAGCGCTCCGCCGATGCAGCACCAGAACACGGGCCCGGTGACGCCCGCCGCGCACAGCGACGGCCTGTCGGAGGCCGAGTCCGGCTACCGGTTCGAGCGGGTGGTGATGCCGGAGCGCCGCGGCACCGGCGTGCCCGTCGCGTTCCGGATCCTCGGCGGTGACGGCAAACCGGTCACGCGGTTCCTGGACGACCAGACCAAGCAGATGCACTTCTTCGCCGTGCGGGACGACATGCACATCTTCCGGCACGAGCACCCGGTGCTCGAAGGCGACACCTGGCACGTGACGCTGGACCTGCCCGACGGCGGCGCCTACCGGATGTTCGCGGAGTTCGTCCCGCTGGACTCCAAGGACGCGCGGCACCCGGTCGTGCTGGGCGTGCCGTTCAGCCTGCCCGGCGACACGGACCTCGTGCCGGTGCCGGAAGCGTCGGCGTCCGGGATCACCGAGAGCGGCTTCGTCGTGGAACGCGCCGACGACGCCCCGCTTTCTCCTCTGCGGCAACAAACTCTGCGGTTCCGCCTCCGGCACCCCGGCGGCGAGCAGGTGTCCTCGGTGGAGCCCCACCTGGGCGCCAACGGGCACCTGACCGGCTTCCACACGATGCTGCTGTCGGCCACCCACATGCACCCGGTGGAGCCCGCCGGCATGCCGTTGATCAACGGTGAGCTGACCTTCCAGGCCGTGATCCCCGAACGTGGCGAGTACCGGCTGTTCCTGGAGTTCGCGCTCGGGGGCGAGGTGCACACGGCGGCGCTCACGGTGCTGGTGGCCTAGGCCGCAACCTCGGCACCCAGCCGGGCACCGCGGCCCGGTACGTGTCGTACTGCTCCCCGAACTGACGGCGCAGCGCGGGTTCCTCGTGCCAGTGCACCATCGCCGCGAACGCCGCGCACACCACGGCCGCGTAGGCGAAGAGGATCAGCTGCCCGAGCACCAGCGCCTGCCCGATGATCAGCGACAGCACGGCGACGTACATCGGGTTGCGCACGTAGCGGTAGAACCCGCCGACGACGAGGCGGTCCGGTGGCGCGACCGGTGCGGGCGTGCCGAACCCCTCCGCCACGAACCGGGCGAACGAGGCGACCAGCACCGCCAGCGCCGCCACCAGGAGCACGACACCGACCCAGCGCAGCGGCAGCCAGAAGGGCAGCGACCTCCACCGGGTCAGCAGCCACGGGAACAGGCCGGCGACGCAGCCGGGAGCCAGCACGAAGAACGCAGCGGAACCCAGCGCAGCCTGTCGCCTCTCCATGGCGCACACCCTGACTCACGACAGTCCACTGTGGGTAGCTCCACGCACCTCTTTCGGGCCGTTGTTCACCTGGTCGGCCCAGGCGTAGCGTGAGATTCCCGCCGTACGGAGGTGCGAGATGGCCGTCGACGTCCGCCCCGAGGTGCTCGTGCACCGGCCGCGCGCCGAAGTCGCCGCGTTCATGTTCGACCCGGCCCACGATCTCGAGTGGACCGGCGGCATCACGTCCAGCCGTCCCGCCCAGCCCGGCACGCTCACCACGGGCGCTACCGTCGAGCGCACCGCGCGGTTCCTCGGCAGGGAGTTCGTCTACGGCTACGTCGTCACCGAGCACGAGCCGGACCGCCTGGTGGAGATGAAGGTCGACCGGCCGTTCCCGATGACCGTCCGCTACGAACTCGGCGACACGACGGACGGCACGAGCGTGGCGATCAGGGCGAGCGGGTCGCCCGGCCGGTTCTTCGGGTGGGCGACGCCGTTGATGGCCCGTCAGGTGCGCAAGAGCATCAACGCCGACCTCGAACGTCTCCGGCAGTGCCTCGAACGTTCCTGAGCGTCACCGCTGGGCGATGCTGTCGAGCAGGTCCTTGGCGACGTCGCGAAGCTTGACGTTGTCGCGCTGGGACCGTTGCACGAGCATCGTGAACGCTTCTTCGGCGGTGCAGCCGTGCACGGCCATGAGAGCGCCCTTGGCCTGCTCGATCACGGCGCGGGAGACCAGTGCGGTCTCGAGTTGCTTGCTGTGTTCGCGGGACCTCTGCCACTGGTGGGCGTTGGCGATCGCCGCGCTGGCGGCGGTGGTGAACAACCGCATCAGGCCCTCGTCGAACGGGTCGAAGGCGGTCGCCGTGTAGCTGTAGATGTTGAGCGATCCCACGTGTCTGGCGTCGGTTCTGTCCGACGCGGGGAGCACCACCGGCACCGACAGGTAGGCGCGCACGCCGTGTTCTTCCGCGCTGGCCTCGAACTCCGGCCAGTTGTCCCTGTTCTCACCCACCACCGCGCGCACGGCCGCGAGCGTGCGGGCTGCCTCGAGGCACGGTCCCCGGTTGGCGCCGTACTGCTTCTCGTCGATCTCGACGAGCGAGCGGTCGCTGGCGGCGGCGGTGCGGGGCTCCTGCGGGTTCACGGTGATCGTGACCGCGTCGGCGTCCGCGGTCGCCATCACCGCGGTCTCCGCGAGGCGTTGCAAGACCTGGTCGAGAGGCTCCTCGGAGGAGAAGCCGTCACGCAGCTGAGCCAGGGCCGTGGTCGCCTCGTCGAGGCGCTCGACCGCATCCGTCCGGCCGTCGTCCATGTCGCGTCACCCTTTCGCCGAAGCACGAAGTTCGGCGCTGGTGTTTCAACGCTCGCACGGCGAATGGTACTGCCACAAAGGGGAGAACAACCGAACCGGCGCGGGTGCTGGAGTGCTCAACGGGCCCGCGCCGGTTCTGGCCGGCCACCGAGGTGGCCTCCCGCACAAACGCGCGCGCGTGCACGGTAGTGGTTCTTTACCCCGATACAGCCGATCTCAGTCTCCCGTCGAGCAGGCTCGCTTTCCTGACGTGGAGGAGGGCCCATCCGACGAGAGCGGCCGACATCGCCGTCAGCAGCAGGCCTCCGACGGTGATCGCGTTCTCGAACTGCGCGGTCTGCAGGCCGCTCCAGCCCTGCTGAGCGATGCCTCCGGAGAACATCACGGTGAGAACGGTTGACACGAACAGTGTTCTATGCACGAACACTGTTCGTGCAACTGTAGGGTGCGGGGCATGAAGCGGAAACCGTCGTCCCGTGCGGAGTGGGCGACCCAGATCGCGGCGCTGGAGCAGCAGGACGAGCCACCAGCGCGCAAGGAACCGATCACGGTCGGCCGCATCGTCACCACGGCGTTGCGGCTGGTCGAGACCGAGGGGTTCGACGCGCTGACGATGAGGCGGGTCGCCGCCGCGCTGGAGACCGGCCCGGCCTCGCTCTACGCGCACGTCCGCAACAAGGCGGAGCTCGACGACCTGCTCATCGGCACGTTGAGCAGGAACGTGTCACTGCCCGCGCCCGACCCCGCGCGGTGGCGCGCGCAGATGATCGGCGTGTGCGGACAGCTGTGCGATGAGTTCCTCCGGTATCCCGGGATCGCCCGCGCGGCGCTGTCCGCACCACCTGCCAACCTCGACACGCTGCGGATCACCGAGGGGATGCTCGCGATCCTGCTGGCCGGCGGCGTGCCACCGCGATCAGCGGCGTGGGCGATCGACGCCGCGCTGCTGTACGTCAGCGCCTACACCTACGAGGCGGCGTTGCGCGGCCACCCGGAGCCCGCCGCGGACCGGGCCGAGATGCTCACCCGGCTGCGGATGCTCCCGGTGAGCCGCTTCCCGCACACGGTCGCGCACGTGGACGAGCTGAACTCGGGCGTCGGCCACGAGCGGTTCGAGTTCGCCCTCGGGTTGCTGCTGGACGGGCTCAGCGCCTGAGCAGGTCGCGCAGGGCTGCGGTCACCACATCCGGTGCCTCCTCGGCCATGAAGTGTCCACACGAGACGGTGCGGTGGTCCAGGTCGGGTGCCCACGCCCGCCACAGCGCCTCGGCATCGAACCCGAGCGCCGCGCCCCAGTCCTGCTGCAGGACCGTCACCGGCATCTTCAACCGGTTGCCCGCCTCGCGGTCCGCGGTGTCGTGCTCGACGTCGATCGTCGCCGACGCGCGGTAGTCCGCGACGATCGACGTGACGGCCTCACGGCTCGCCCGCAGGTACTCCTCGCGCACGTCGGCGGGGAAGGGCTCGGTGGCCCAGACGTCGAGGAAGTGGCCGAAGAACGCGTCCGGCCGGGCGCCGATCAGCTCTTCCGCCAGGCCGGGGGGCTGCGCCATCAGGAAGAGGTGGAACCCGACGGCGGCGGTGGTTCCGCGCATGACGTCCCACATGTCGAGGGTGGGCAGCACGTCGAGCGACGCGAGGTGCGTGACGTGCTCGGGGTGGTCGAGGCCGGTGCGGAAGGCGACGAGTGCGCCCCTGTCGTGGCCGGCCAGGGCGAATCGATCGTGGCCAAGTGCTCGTGCGAGGGTCACGACGTCGTCGGCCATGGTGCGCTTGGCGTAGGTGGAGCCGGTGTCGGCCGGTTTGTCGCTGTCGCCGTATCCGCGCAGGTCAGGCATGATCACGGTGTGGTCGGCGGCCAGGTCGGCGGCGACGTGCCGCCACATGAGGTGGGTCTGCGGGAAGCCGTGCAGGAGCACGACCGGGCTGCCCTCGCCGGTGGTGGCGACGTTGAGTTCGACGCCGCCGGAGACCTGTACGCGTTGGTGGTGGAAGTTCACGTCGGCACTGTGCGCGCGCCCGATCAGCAACTGGTCAGCGTTAGGGTCAGCGGGTGGTGACGTTCGGGGTGCTCGGCCCGCTGACCGCGGGATCCGCCCGCCTCGGCGGCCCCCGGCACCGTGCCGTGCTGGCCAGGCTGCTGGTCGCGCGGCGCCGGGTCGTTCCCGTTCGCACGCTCGTCGCCGACCTCTGGGAGGATCCGCCGGACGGTGCGGTCGGCGCCGTCCAGACGTTCGTCGGGGCGTTGCGCAAGGCGCTCGAACCCGATCGTCCAGCCCGGACTCCGCCGACGCTGCTGGTCACGTCGGGCGCGGGGTACGCGTTGCTGGCCGAGGACGTCGACGCGTGGCGGTTCGAGGAGATGCTCGGCGGCGATCTGTCCGTGTTGGACAGTGCCCTGGCGTTGTGGCGCGGCCCGGCCTACGCCGAGTTCGCCGACGAGCACTGGGCGCGGGCGGAGATCGACCGGCTGGAGGAGCTGCGGCTGGTGGCGGTCGAGCGCCGCGCCGAGGCCGCGCTCGCGGTGGGCCGTGCCGCCGAGGTCGTCGCGGACCTGCGCGCTCACCTCGCCGGGCACCCGTGGCGGGAGAAGGCGTGGAGCCTGCTGGCGCTGGCGCTCTACCGCGAGGGACGTCAGGGCGACGCGCTGGAGGCGGTGCGCGCGGCACGACACGCGCTGGCCGAGAACTTGGGTGTCGATCCGGGCGCGCAGCTGCGGGCGCTGGAGTCGGACATCCTGGCCCAGTCGCCGCGGCTGGACTCCCCGTTCCGCTCGACCTTGGTGGGACGGACCGGGGAGCTCGCGGCGCTGGAGGCCGCCGTGCCGTCGGCCGGGCTGTCGATCGCGCTGGTCACCGGTGAGGCGGGCGTGGGCAAGACGGCGCTGGCCGAGGCGTTCAGCGGTGTGCTCGCCGGTCGCGGCTGGACGACGGTCTGGGCGCGGTGCCCTGAGGACGCGCCGGTGGCCTGGCCGTGGCAGCAGGTCGTGGAAGCGTTGGGGGAGAAGCTCGTCCCGGGTGATCGTTTTTTGGCCAGGCGCTCGATCGTGTCCACTGTGGAGTCTTCAGCGCCGGTGCTGGTCGTGCTGGACGACCTGCACCAGGCCGACGACGAGACGCTCGCGGTGCTGGCCGCGTTCACCGCTGCCGCCCTCTCCGGCCGGGTGATGATCGTGGCCACCACACGTGCCGCCGTGCCGTCGGAAGCGCTGGCCCGCGCCGAACCGGCACGCGTGGATCTCGGCGGTCTGGGTGAGGAGTCGGTCGCCGCACTCGTGCGGTCGATCACCGGTGCTTCCGTGCCGGACGTGCGGGTGATCCACGAGCGCAGCGGCGGAAACCCTTTCTACGTCAAGGAACTGGCGCGGTTGTTCGCATCGGGTGGCGACCTCGGTGCGGTGCCGGCGGGAGTGCGGGACGTGATCCGGCACCGGCTCGCCGCCTTGCCCGCTGAGGTGCGGACGGTGCTGCACCAGGCGTCCGTGCTCGGGCGGGACGTCTCGGTGGACCTGCTGACCGCGCTGGCGGGCGGTGACGTGCTCGACGCGCTGGAGGTCGCGCTCGACGCCGGTTTCGTCGTGGAGGAAGCGCCTGGGCGTGCGCGGTTCACCCACGTTCTGGTGCGGGACACGGTGTACGAGGAGGTGTCGCTGACGCGGCGGGCGCGCTGGCACGCGGTCGTTGCGGAGGCGCTGGAATCATCGCGTTCTGGAGACGTTGAGTTGCTGGCACACCACCATCTGCTGGCTCGTGCGCGTGGGGAGAAGGCTGTGCGGGCGTTCGCCGCGGCCGCTGGGTCGAGCCGGTCGCCCCGTGCGGCGGTCGGGTGGTGGCGGGCTGCGATCGAGGCCGCGGACGGCACGCGGCTCGACCTGTTGATCGGGCTCATGCGGGCGTTGGCCCTGAGCGGTGATCTGGAGGCGGCGCGCCAGTACCGTTCGGTCGCGTTGCGGGCCGCTGGTGACGCCGAGACGACCGCTCGCGTGATCGGTTCCTTTGACGTACCAGGGATCTGGACCACGAACGACGACCCGTCGCACTCGGAGGAGCTGGCCGCCGCCGCGCAACGCACGCTCGTCGCGTTCCCCGGCCCGACCGCCACCCGCGCCCGCCTGCTGGCGACGATCGCGATGGAGCGGCGCGGCACGGGTGATCACCTCGCGGAGGCCGTGGAAGCCGAGACCATCGCCCGCGATCTCGGCGACCCGGCGCTGCTCGCGTTCGCGCTCAACGCCCGCTTCATGCACACGTTCCACCGCCTCGGCCTCGCGCCGGAACGTGCCGCGATCGGCTGTGAGCTGGTCGAGCTGGCGGAGGGCCTGGTCACACACGAGGTCCTCGGTCACCTGATCCTGGTCCAGGCCAACGCCGCACTCGGCGCCTTCGAGGTCGCTGACCGGCACGCGGCCGCCGCTGACGAGCTCGCGCGACGTCACGACCTGCCGCTGGTCGGCGTGTTCACCGACTGGTACGCGGCGCTGAAACTCGCCGCCGCCGGACGTGTTGCCGACGCCGACCGCGCCTACCGCGCCGCCGCCGCCCGCGTGCGCGGAACCGGCATGTGGGGCATGGAACGCGGACTCCTGCCGTTGGCGCTGCTGAGTCTGCACGGCCCGTCCACAGTGGACCTTTCCGACGACTGGGGCCCTCATCTGGACTGGGTGCGTCCGCTGGTGCTGCCGCACGACGAGGCGTTGGCCGCCGCACGGGCGTTGCCGCCAGGGCCGGCGGACCTGCTGGGTGAGACGCGGGCGTGCCTGCTGGCGATGGCGGCCGTGCGGCTGGACGATCGCGAACTGCGTTCACGGGCTCGTGCGATGTTGTTGCCTGCCAAGGACGAACTGGCCGGCGCGGGCACCGGCCTGTTCACCTTCGGTCCTGTCGCGAGGTTTCTCGACGAGCTGGACCGCTAGAAGTTGTCGATGTGCGGGTTGTGACGAAGGACGTTCACGCTCTCGCGACCACACTTCGCGCCAGAACTGAAATTTGGTCAGGTCACAACCTTCTTGGCAAACCCGGATCACCCAGGCATGATCGCTTCGTCGTGGCGGGGGTGGGGATCTCCGCTGAAAGAGCATGTGAGTCAAGAGAGTGAGGGATGCGCATGTTCAGCATGAGGCGTGTTCTGCCTGTAGCGCTCGGTACTGTCGCCTGTGTCGCCCTGGTGCAGACCCCGGCGAACGCCATCGGGTCCTTCCACTACGCGAATGCGTCGAACGGACGGGGATACGGGGCGTTCAACAGCGTTGACAACAATCTGTTCAAGGTCGCGGACAAGAAGGCCGACGGCTACAGCATGGTGCTTCGCATCAAGTTCCCCGGCCGCGATGAGATGACGTCGTGCGACGACCGGAACGGCGCGAACAACGGTGAGGAGTTCTGCAGGATCTCCAACATTCCTCACAGGACAGCGTTCAAGTTCAAGGCCTGTGCGAGGGACTTCAGCGGCGAGCTTCCCGGATGGATCGACTGCTCCGGGTGGATCGACGACGTGACCTCGTAGACGGTGTGATGACCGCATGACCGCATGACCGCGAGGGTGTCGATGTCGGTCGTCACAACCCGTACATCGACATCCTCGCCTCATGTCTCCAGGTGCCTCTCCCTAGAACCTAGTCCTGCTGCGGCAGGAGCATCGGCTGGTCCAGCACCCACAACCACGACCCGTCCGGCTGGCGGCGGGCGATCTCGACGGTCATCTCCCCGGTGGTCAGCGTCGACACCGTCAGCGCCAGATCACCGCTCACCAGTGCGGGATGCTGCTTGCCCGGCGTGAGGACCGGTGCGGCCGCGACGAACTGCTCGTACACCTTGCGGATCTCGGCGTGCCCGGTCGCGGTGCTGCCCGGCGGGAACGCCAGCACGGCGTCCGCCTCGTACAACGCCACCAGTCCGTCGACGTCTCCCGCGTTGCCGCGCTCGATGAAGAACCTGGCCAGGTCGTTCGGTTCGGTGGCCACTGCGTTGCTTGTCATGGGGAAGAGCCTTCCAACTAATCACGACATCCTGTGTCGTGTATTCCGGTAGGTTTTCGGCATGCGCGCCGACCGGTTGGTCTCGCTGGTGTTGCTGCTGCGCCAACGCGGCCGTCTGTCCGCCACCGCACTCGCCCGCGAGCTGGAGGTGTCCACCCGCACGGTGCTGCGCGACATCGAGGCGCTGTCCGCGGCGGGCGTGCCGGTCTACGCCGAACGCGGCCGGCACGGCGGTTTCGCGCTCTTGCCGGGTTTCCAGACCGAGCTCACCGGCCTGAACCACGACGAGGCCCTCGCCCTGCTGGTCGCCGGGTCGCGGCGAGGCGCGCAGGCGTTCGGTCTCGGCACGGCTCTGG
The DNA here is from genome assembly GCF_042649515.1 of Lentzea rhizosphaerae. Classification (NCBI taxonomy): domain Bacteria; kingdom Bacillati; phylum Actinomycetota; class Actinomycetes; order Pseudonocardiales; family Pseudonocardiaceae; genus Lentzea; species Lentzea rhizosphaerae. The sequence continues at coordinate 201,926 of NZ_JBHRZI010000036.1, forward strand.
CCTCGGCCATGCGCAAAGTCGTGGACGCGCTCCCGGAAAACCAACGGGCGACCGCGGCCGGCGCGGTGCAACGACTGCTCGTCGACCCGGAGATCGACCTGCTCGCGCGCCGCACGGTCGCGGAGGAGGTGCCCGACACCGTCGTGGCCGAGGTGCGGCGCGCGGTGTTCGCCGGGCACCGCCTGCGCATTCACTACGCGGCCGCGGGGGAGAAGCCGAAGTGGCGCACGGTCGACCCGATCGGCCTGGTCACCGTGCGAGAACAGGGTTATCTGCTGGCGGTGCGCGGCGGCGCCGACCGCACCTACCGCTTGTCGCGCGTCCTGGCGGCTTCGGCGCTCGACGAGCCCGCGCAACGCCCGGACCGCGTCGACCTCGGCCGGGCGTGGCAGGAGCGCAGCACGCGGTTCCGGACCGGCGGCGACCAGGTCGTCGTGCGGCTGCGGGCGCACCCGTCGCGGCGCGGTGATCTCGTGAACACCGCGCTGACCGTCCACGATTCCGGTGCCGATGCGGACGGCTGGCTGTGTGTGGAGGCGGCCTTCCAGGACGCGCGGCACGCGGAGTGGGCGTTGTGGCACCTGGGAACCGATGCGGAAGCCCTGGCACCGCAGTGGTTGCGGGACCGCCTGCACGACCGCGCCGCCGCGGTCGTCGAGCGCTACAGGTGTAACGCCGCGCCTGGCCCGTCGGATTAACCCGCCATGGGCGAGCCGAGTGGTCTGATCCGTTTTACCGGAGACCAGGTGAACTTCGAACAGTCGGTGTCGCGCATCGCGGAACAGCTGAAGCCGCTCGGCGACGCCGGCCGCCACGTGGCCGAGTCGTACGCCCTGGACGCCGAAATCCGCCGGACCGCGGATGACCAGCAGCTGAAGTTGAAAGTGCTGGCCCAGCGCCGGAAGGAGTCGTCGGCGACGCTGCGGCAGATGCAGAAGGAGCTGGGCCGCGCCGACGTCAGCGCGGGCGCTCTGCGCGAGTGCATGGTCAACATGCAGCGCGAGACCGTGAAACCGGGCCTGCCACTGGCCGAACGCCGCGCGTACGTCGAGCTGACCCAGCACTTCACGACGATGCTGGTCCAGCACCACTCCGACCTCACCGGCGGCGTGGCGGACGTCATCGACAAGGTGCTCAACGGGTCGGGTGCCGCGGCGCTGGCACCGCGCAGATCAGGCGGCCGGCGGCGGCGCGGATGACGGTGGGGTGCTGAGACTTGTCCCGCAACGGGTGCGGTGGTTGTGCTGTGCCGCTGATCGGCCTGTTCGTGCTGTTCTTCGCGCTGCCGCTGGACATGCTGCTCGTGTCACCGGCGATCGCGGCGCACATCCTGGTCAGTGGCACGCCGGCCCAGCAGGTGTACCTCGAGGAGTGGCGGTGGGGCTGCCTGGTGGCGTTGCCGCTGGCCCTGGTGCTGGTCCGGATGGCGCTGAGCCGGGACGGCCGGGTGCGCGGCTCCGGTTGGCTGAAGCGCTGGCTGGGGTTGCTGCTGCGAAGTGTTGTGCTGCTCGGGGCGATGAACGTGATGGCGTTCGTGAAGCTGAAGCCGTCTGCGGAGCACGTGATCGACGACGGCATGCCTGCGTTTTTCGCGGCGTCGGCGGTTGGTGTCGGGGTGCTGGTCGGTGTCCGGTTGTGGGATCGGCGGCCTCGGCGGGTCACTGTTCAGGAGGTTCGGGCTGCTGCTGCGGAGGCTGATCGGGCGCTGCGGCGGGTTCGGGCTGAGAACGAGCGGGTTCGGCGGCAGGCTGAGCAGGTGCAGGCTCGGTTGGTGGCGTTGCGGGCTCGGAGTGGGAGGGCTGGGGCACGGCCTGGTGGGCGGTCGGATGGGCATCCGCGGGGGCGGGCTGGTGGGGCGAAGCAAGCCGGGCCGGGTGGGTCGGGCGCTGGTGGGGCCAAGCAGGCCGGCGGGGCGAAGCATTCGGGGGCGAGTGGGGCAGGGCAGCCGCAGCGAGGTGGGAGTAAGCCGTCGGGGGCTGGTGGGAGACAGCAGCCAGGGGCCGGTGGGGGACAGCCGGCGGGGGCTGGTGGAGGCAAGCAGGGCGGGGCTCGTCGGGATGATCGAGCTGCGCAGAGTGGGTGGGACGGGGCTTCCGTTGGCGTTGACTTTCACTCCTTGCGGGTGTTCCACCGGGAGTCGTATCAGTGTGCTGATACCGCGCACATGGCCTATCAGTCTGCTCAGACCTCGTTGCGGACCATGTCGTATTTAGTGCGGCGGACTCGGATTGTGCCGCAGTGGGTGGGGATGCCTGGGAAGGCCGCTCGGATGGCTCGGGCTGAGATGCGGGCGGCTGCTGTGCACTTGGCCGACTCGCATTCGAAGCTTCGGGGGCAGGTTGATGAAGGGTTGGGGATGGTTCGGACTTTGAACGCCAACACTTCTGAGTTGAAGGTGGAGATTCGGGACAGTTGTGGGGAGCGGGGGGAGCGGTGGTATTTGGCGTTGGAGGAGCGGATTGAGGCTGCTCGGGAGGAGCGGCGGGCCAGTCGGGCTTGAGTGCCTTCGGCCTTGGCGTTGTGGGGTTTAGAGCGTCACTGTTCCTGATACGCCTAGGACTGTGTTGCCGCCTACCCAGATTTCGCCGTCCGCCTGCGTCAGGTGGACTCGGCCCCGTCGGCCCAGCCTCGTGCCCTGCGCGGCGATGTAGGAGGTCGGGGCCAGTTCTGCTGGGATCAGCCATTGGGCGATGGCCGCGTTCAGGCTGCCGGTTACCGGGTCCTCGTCGAACCTGGTGCCCTCGTCCACGAAGGCTCGCACCTCGAAGTCCGCGTCGCTGCCCTCGGGGTGTGGGCCTACTACGCCGACACCTGTGAAGGTGCCGAACCGGGTGTAGTCGGGGGTGAGAGCGAGGACGGCCTCTGCGGACGGTAGGAGTGCTGCTATCCAGCCTGGGCCGTTGTCTGCCCACTGGGCGTCGACTATGTCGGTTGGGTTGAGGCGCAACGCTTTTGCCAGAGCCTGGAGTTCGTCTGGGGTGACTGGGCCGCTGCGGAGGCGTGGTGGGGCGGCGAACGAGAGGCGGGCGTTGTCTTGGCGGAGGGTTACCAGGCCTGCGCCGCACTCCTGGATCAGGTGGCCCGGCGTGTGTGGCTGGCCGCCTGCTTCGAGCCATGCTCGGGCTGAGCCGAGGGTTGGATGGCCTGCGAAGGGGAGTTCTCGGCTGATCGTGAAGATGCGCAGGCGGTAGTCGGCTGCTGGGGTTGTTGGTGGGAGGAGGAAGGTGGTTTCGGCCAGGTTGGTCCAGCGGGCGAACTTGGCCATTTGGTCGGTGGTCAGGTCTTCGGCGTCGTGCACCACGGCTACCGCGTTGCCGTAGGTTAGTTCGTCGGTGAACACGTCTACCTGGCTGAAGCCTCGCACGGGGATCAAAGTAGTGGATGTGCCAGAGCCAGGCGTTGTCCTCGGCCACCTTGACCGCTTCTGCTTGCGGATCGTGCCCTCGGACAGGTGCAGGGACTTGGCCGGATCGGCCACTGTGCCGCCGTCGCGTGCCGCGGAACTGGGCTTCACCGACGTCCTGGCTCCGTGGCCGGGGCACGAGGGTCCGTTCGCGGGTGACGAGGCCGTCCTCGACACCGTGGCGGCGGACGTCCTGCCGACGCTGTCCTGACGCGCAGGGTCCTTGGGCCCCGGTGCGGGGAGACCGTTCGCACTGTCGCCGTCCGCCGTCGCGGCGGAGGGTCTGGGCATGCGATGGAGCGCCGCCGCGAAAGCGGAGATCGTCGAGGCTGCCACGATGGCCACTCCGTGCAGCGCGGGCAGGCCGTGGGTGCTCGAACTGAACGGCAGGTCCGCGTACCTGTACGAGGTCGCGCGCCCCTCGTCGCGTGACCCGCTCGGCGTGGACGGGCTGCTGAGCTGCGGCGCCGCGCTCGAGCACGTGGTGCTGGCCGTCCGCGTCACGGGGTGGCACGCGCAGGCCATGTTTCCCACGGACCACCGCAACCCGGACCTGGTCGCGATCGTGCGGTCCGACCGGGTGCAGTCGCCCACCGAGGACGAGGTCGCCCGGCACCGCGCGATCCGCCTGGCCGACGGCACCGCGGACGGCGACGTGCGTGCCCTCGCGTCCGCGAACCACTGGGCGGGCACGGAGCTGCACGCGCTCGACGAGCACACCCTCGTCGTGCTCACCGTGGGTGACGCACGCCGCGACCACGTGCGCGGCGGCGCGGCGTTGCAGTCGGCGGTCCTGGCGGCTCGCTCCGCGGGACTGCGGGTGCGCCCGGTCGTGCACCTGCTGCACCGCCAGGAGTGGCGAGCCGGTCTGATCGAACGTCACGGCCTGGCGGGCTTTCCCCAGGCGCTGCTGACCGTCGGTGCGAAGGTCCCGGACGGTTCGGGACCAACGACCGCATCCCCGGCAGCGGCGCGTTCCTAGCTTCTACGTCGTGAAAGGGAGAAGCGGAATGCGCGCTCGCGACATCATGACCAGTCCGGCCATCACGGTGATCCCGCAGGTGCCCGTGCGCGGCGCCGCGGCCCTGCTCGTCTCGCACGGCTTCACCGCGCTGCCCGTCGTGGACGACGACAGGCGGCTGATCGGCATCGTCACGGAGGCGGACCTCCTGCGCAACGGCTACGTCGAAGAGACCCGCGGCGTCGCCGTCGGCGACGTGATGACCTCACCCGCGACGGCGATGGGCGGCGCCACGGAGGCGAGCGTCATCGCCCGCGTGCTCGTCGACGACCGCATCCGCTGCCTGCCGATCGTCGACGGCTCCCAGGTCGTCGGCGTCGTGACCCGCCGCGACCTCGTCCGCGCGCTCGGCCGCACCGACACGTCCGTCGCGGCGGAGGTCCAGCGCGTGCTCGACCTCTACGCCGACGGGAGTCGCAAGTGGACGGTCGAGGTGCGCGACGGCGAGGCCGTGATCAGCGCGGACGACGTGGACGACGAGACGGAGCGAGCACTTCTCGCGCTGGCGGGCCCCGTGCCCGGCGTCCTGAGCGTGCGGATTCAGGCTGGAGGACAGCGATGAAGGCACCCGACGCACCGGTCGTGGTGGGAGTCGACGGCTCGTCCTCGGCTCTCGCGGCGGTGAAGTGGGCCGCCGCCGAATGCGGCCGGCACCACGTACCACTGCTGCTCGTGCACGCCTACACGTTGCCCACCAGGGGATATCCCGAGATGGTGGTGACCGGCGGCGAGATCCGCCGCGCCATCGAGGAGCAGGGCAGGGCGTGGCTGACCGAAGCGGCCGCCGCGGCGGCCGGCGTGGACGTGTCCACCGAGCTGGTGTGCGACAACGGGACCAGACTGCTGATCGACCGGTCGCGCGAGGCGCGGTTGCTCGTGGTGGGCTCACAAGGGCTCGGCAACGTCACCGGTCTGCTCGTCGGTTCGACCGCGGTCGCCCTCGCCTCGCACGGCAGGAGCCCGGTGGTCGTCGTGCGCGGCACCGAGGTCCCGGACGGACCGGTCGTGGTCGGCGTCGACGGGTCACCGACGAGCGAGGCGGCGCTGGCGTTCGCCTTCGAGGAGGCCTCGGTCCGCGGGGCCGGGCTCACCGTGGTGATGTGCTGGCACGACTTCATGGTCGAGAGCGCCTACACCGCGTCGCGCTTCACCGTGGACTGGAAGCAGGTCGAGGAGGGCGAGCAGAGGCTGCTGGCCGAACGGCTCGCTGGATGGCAGGACAAATATCCGGACGTGCGGGTGCATCGCGTGGTGCTGCGTGATCGGCCGGTGCGCGCGCTTATGCGGTACGGCGCGGAGGCGCAGCTCCTGGTGGTGGGCAGTCACGGCCGTGGCGGGTTCACGGGGATGTTGCTGGGCTCGACGAGTCAGGCTCTCGTCTACCACTCGCCGTGTCCGCTGGCGATCGTGCGACAGCCGGAAGCATCGATGTAGGTCGATGGTTGCTTCCATCGATTCCGGTCGATAAAGTCTGCCGGACATCGAGTGTGGGAGCGAATCGTGGACGGCTTGCCGATGGTCGTGGTGGGCGCGGGGCCGACAGGTCTGGCCGCGGCCGCACACCTGCTGGAACGTGGCCTGGAACCGCTGGTGCTGGAGCCGGCGGGCTGGCGGCGGCCGGAGGGCTACCCGACCGGCGCTGAGTGGGCTGAGCTGTACCTGCGGCCGCTCGCCGCCGCGCTCGGGGAGCGGGTGCGTTTCGGCGCACGGGTGACCGGGGTGGCGCGGCGCGGGCGGGACCGGGTGGAGCTCGTGCTGCCGGAGACCGGGGTGTGCGGCGGAGCAGGGTCGTTCGCCGAGTGACCGCTGAACCCGTTGTCGCGCAAGGCACCGCTCTGCGCACGGTGCTGATCGTCCTCTGCGTCACCGAGATCACCAGCTGGGGCGTGCTCTACTACGCGTTTCCGGTGTTGGCGCCGACGATCAGCGCGTCGACCGGGTGGACGCTCCCCGAGCTCACCCTCGGCTTCACGCTCGCCCAGATCACCGGCGGCCTGGTCAGCGTCGTGGTGGGCAGGGTGCTCGACCGGTGGGGGCCGCGTGCGGTGATGAGCGCGGGATCGGTGCTCGCGGTCGTGGCCGTCGTCGTGGTCGCCACGGCGCAGTCGCTCACCGCGTACTTCGCGGGCTGGCTGCTCGCGGGCGCGGCGATGGCCGGCGTGCTCTACCAGCCCGCGTTCGCCGCGCTGACCCGCTGGTACGGCCCGCAACGCGTGCGCGCACTCACCGCCGTCACCCTGGTCGCAGGCCTGGCGAGCACGGTGTTCGCGCCGCTCACGGCACTTCTGAACACCGTGCTGGACTGGCGGCAGACCTACCTGGTGCTCGCGGTCGTGCTCGCCGTGATCACCGTGCCGTTGCACGTCCTGGGCCTGCGCAGGCCGTGGCAGCCCGCCGAGGCGCACGAGTCGGAAACGCCGTCCACGATCGCGCGCAGCGGCCGGTTCGTGCTGCTCGCGGTGGCGATGACGCTGTCCGCGTTCGCGGTCTACGCGGTCGTGATCAACCTGGTGCCGCTGCTCACCGAGCGCGGCCTGTCCACGACGACGGCGGCGATCGCGCTGGGCCTGGGCGGCGCCGGACAGGTGGCGGGCCGGCTCGGGTACGCGCGGCTGGAACGGGCCACGTCGGTGCGCAGCCGCACAGCCCTGGTGCTGCTGGCCGCCGCGGTGACGACGTTGCTGCTGGGACTCGTCCCGGGACCCGCGCTGGTCCTCGTCCTCGGATCGGTCCTGGCGGGATGTGCCCGCGGGATCTTCACGCTGGTGCAGGCCACCGCCGTGACCGACAGGTGGGGCAGTGTCCACTACGGACGGTTGAGCGGCCTGCTCGGCGGCCCGGTGATGCTGTCCGCCGCCGTGGCGCCGTGGGCGGGGAGCGTGCTGGCCGCGTGGTTCGGCGGGTACGCGGCGGTGTTCGTGCTGCTGGCCGCCGTCAGCGTGGTGGCAGCGCTGCTGTCCCTGAAGACCTAGTCGAGCAGCTCGGCGACGAGGGTGCGGACACGACGGTCGATCTCGTCGCGGATCGGCCGCACCGCGTCGACACCCTGACCCGCTCCGCGGGGGCCGAACCGGCGGATCGCACGGCGATGCGGCCCATCCCGTGGTGCTGCAGCAGGGCGGCGGCCATCTGCGAGCGGCCGGCGTTGTGCACGCAGACGAACAGCACCTCGGGAGTCGTGGGGTCGTTCTACCACTTGGTCTGCGTCACCTGTTCGGCAACGGGTTGAAACCCCGCCCGGCCGGGCAGGCGCGGCATCACACCGCACCTGCCCGGCCGAGGTCACAACGGCAGCCGGCGCAACGCCGGTTTGAGCACCTTCCCGGACCCCGTGCGCGGCAGCTCGGCCACCACCTCGACGTGCACGGGGATCTTGTACTTCGCCAGCCGCGGCACCAGGAACTCCCGCAGTGCCGCCGCGTCCAGGTCGGCACCGGGCGTCGGCCGCACGAACGCGCGCCCGACCTCGCCCCAGCGCGCGTCCGGGACACCCACGACCGCGACCTCGGCCACGTCGGGGTGGTCGGTGATCGCGTTCTCCACCTCGGCCGGGTACACGTTCTCCCCGCCCGAGATGAACATGTCCTTGAGCCGGTCGAGGACGTACAGGTGACCGTCGTCGAGCCGGCCGAGGTCGCCGGTCCGGAACCAGCCGTCCTCGGTGAACGCGGCGGCGGTGGCGACCGGGTCGTTCCAGTAGCCGGGGGTGACGTTGGGGCCCTGGACCTCGATCTCCCCGGTGTCCGCGAGCCTCAGATCGCCGAAGAACACCGGCGTCCCGGCCGAGCCCGCCTTGCGCACGCTGTCCGCGGCCTCGAGGAACGACGCGCCGGGAGCGGTCTCGGTGAGTCCGTAGCCCTGGCAGAACACCAGCCCGCGGTCCTGGTAGGTGTGGATCACCGCGTCCGGCACCGACGCGCCGCCGCAGATCAGCACCCGCAGCGACGACAGGTCCGCTGTGGGCCAGCGCGGTGACGCGGCCAGGTCGGCGTACATCGTGGACACGCCGAACATCCAGGTCACGCCGTAACCCTGGATCAGGTCCAGGCAGTCCTCGACGTTCCAGCGCGAGGTGATCACGCTGTGCCCGCCCTTGATGAACGTGGGCAGCAACGTCTGGGTGAGCGCCGCGACGTGGAAGAGCGGTGCCGCGACCAGGGCGATGTCCTCCGTGGACACGTCGACCCCGATCATGAGGTTGAACGTGTTCCAGAGCAGGTTGGCATGGCTGAGCACGGCGCCCTTGGGCCTGCCGGTGGTTCCGGAGGTGTAGAGGATCAGCGCGGGCTCGTCGATGGCGACCAGCTCGTCGAGCGGCTCCTGGGAGCCGCCCGCGAGCCAGTCCTCGTACGAGTCGAGCGAGATGGCGCGTTGGTGTTCCGCCTGGTGCGACGGCGAGTGGATCAGCACGTGCGCGCCGCAGTCCGCGAGCTGGTAGTTGATCTCCGCGGGGGTCAGGCGGAAGTTGAGCGGGACGAAGACCGCGCCGAGCTGGTGGGCGGCGAACATCGTCTCGGCGAACGAGGGGTGGTTGGGGCCGAGGTACGCGACCCGGTCACCGTGGCGCACGCCGAGCTCTGCCAGCCGGTGAGCCAGCTTCGTGGTGCGGACCGCGAGCTCCCCGTAGGTGGTGGAGACCCCGTTGTAGGTGAACGCCTCACGCTTCGGCGCCATGCGCGCGCGGCGGTGTGGCCAGCTGCCCAGTCCCGCGTTCCGCATTCGTGTCTCCTGTCAGGCTGGTGTGGCTGGTCTCGCGCAGCACGACCGTGCAGACGACGGTGAGCACGCAGAACGCGGCGAGGATCACCGGGATGGCCCCCGTTCCCGCGCTCTTCTGCACCTGCGCGAAGAGCAACGGCGCGAGCCCCGCGCCCAGACCGGCGAGCTGGTAGCCGAGCGAGGCACCGGTGTAACGGCTTCCCGTGCTGAACAGCTCGCTGTAGAGCGCGGCGAGCGGGCCGTACATCATCGGGTGGATGACGGCCTGGCCGAGTACCAGTGCGATGACGATGAAACCGTTGTCCACCAACGGGAACAGCGCGAACGCGAACGCGGCCATGAGGACTGCGCCCGCGAGGACGACGGGCCTGCGGCCGAACCGGTCCGACGCGGCCGACCAGCCGATGATCGAGATCACCGCGAGCGCGGAGGACAGGGTCAGGGCGTTGAGGATCGACGGCCGGGGGATGCCCGCCTGGACGCCGTACGCGAGGATGAAGGTCGTCAGCGTGGACTGCGCGACGAACGTCGAGAGGCCGACTCCGATCCCGAGCAGCAGCGTGCGCGGGTGGTTGCGCAGCACGTCGGCCAGCGGCAGGGAGGTGCGCTTGCGCTCGGCCCGGAACACCGGCGTCTCCTCGACCTTCATGCGGACGAACAGGCCGATGCCGAGCAGCACCAGGCTGAGCAGGAACGGCACCCGCCAGCCCCAGTCGAGGAACGCCTTGTCTCCCACCAGCGCGGCGGTGCCGGAGAGCGCGAGGGTCGACAGCACCATGCCGCACGGTGCGCCCGCGTTGGTGAAGCTCGCCCACAGTCCGCGCCGTGACGTGGCGTGCTCGGCGGACATGAGGACCGCGCCGCCCCACTCGCCGCCGACGGAGATGCCCTGCACGATCCGCAGCAGCACGAGTCCGGCCGGGGCGAGCCAGCCGATCTGGCCGTAGGTGGGCAGCAGACCGATCAGGAAGCTCGCCACACCCATGAGACCCATGGTGAGCACGAGCATCTTCTTGCGCCCCAACAGGTCGCCGTAGTGTCCGAAGATGACACCACCGAGCGGGCGGGCGAGGTAGCCGGTGGCGAACGTGCCGAAGCTCGCGATGGTGCCGACCAGCGGGTCCAGTGAGGAGAAGAAGACCTTGTTGAACACGACCGCGGAAGCGGTGGCGTAGAGGAGGAAGTCGTAGTACTCGATCACGCTGCCGAGGAAGCTGGACGCGACGGCACGGCGTAACTGCGTTGTTGTCGCCATGGCACTCTCATCTCAGGCGTAGTGGCGGTAAACCCCGCGCGCGACGCACGCGGGCTTGTCGGAGCCCTCGATCTCGACCGTGAAGTCGATGGTGATCTGCACGCCGTCGCCCTTGACCTCGTCGACGGACGCGACCTGTCCCGTGAGCCGGATCTTCGCGCCGACCGGCACCGGCGCGGGGAACCGGACCTTGTCCAGCCCGTAGTTGATGCTCATCCGCACGCCGGAGATGTCGAGCAGCTGGGTCATCAGCGGGATGAGCAGCGCCAGCGTGAGGTAGCCGTGGGCGATCGTGCCGCCGAACGGTCCTTCGGCGGCACGATCCTGGTCGACGTGGATCCACTGGTGGTCGTCGGTGGCGTCGGCGAACGTGTTGACGCGGCCCTGGTCGATCTGGAGCCAGTCGGTGTGGCCGAGGTTCTTTCCTGTCAGGGCCTTGAGCTCTTCGATGCCGTGCACGGCGGTGGTCATGCTTCCTCCTTGGTCAGTCCCAGCAGACGTGCGGCGTTGTGCTTGAGGATCTTGGGGCGGACGTCGTCCGAGATGTCGAGCTTGGCGAAGTCGGCGAGCCAGCGGTCCGGCGTGATCACCGGGAAGTCCGAGCCGAAGAGCACCTTGTCCTGCAACAACGTGTTGGCGTACCGGACGAGCTGCGGCGGGAAGTACTTCGGCGACCAGCCGGACAGGTCGATGTACACGAACGGTTTGTGCGTGGCCACCGCGAGCGCCTCGTCCTGCCACGGGAACGACGGGTGCGCCAGCACGATCTTGAGGTGCGGGAAGTCGACCGCGACGTCGTCGACGAGCATCGGGTTGGAGTGCTTGAGCCTGATGCCACCGCCGCCGGGCACGCCGGCACCGATTCCAGTCTGTCCACTGTGGAACAGCGCGGGGACCCCGAGCTCCTCGATCGCCTCGTACAGCGGGTACGCCATCCGGTCGTTCGGCGAGAAGTCCTGCAGGCTCGGGTGGAACTTGAACCCGCGGACGCCGTGCTCCTCGACGAGCCGGCGCGCCTCCCTGACCGCGGTGCGACCCTTCCACGGGTCGACGCTCGCGAACGGGATCAGCACGTCGGCGTGCTCGGCGCAGGACGCCGCGATCTCCTCGTTGCTGATGCGCGGGTGGCCCGTGGCGTGCTCGGCGTCGACCGTGAAGATCACCGCGGCCATGTTCCGCTCGCGGTAGATCTCGGCGGTCTGGGCGATCGTCGGCTGCCGGTGCCCTGCCTTGAAGTACTTCGCGGACGCCTCGAGCAGGGTGGGGCTGAGCGAGCTGTGGCCGTCGCCGGAGATCTCGGCGTGCGTGTGCACGTCGATGGCGACGAGGTCGTCTGCGTTCACGGTGCCACCGGAGCCGGGATGCCGTAGGTCTCGGGCTCGAACTCGCCCCAGTGCTGGGCGATCTTCGCCGCGTTCCAGCCGCCGTCGGAGAACTGGACCTGCTTCTCGGCGGGGTGCGACCACAGCGCGAGCCGGTCGCCGCCGATGCCGATCGCCTGGCCCGTCACGCCCTTCGCCGCGTCGGAGGCGAGGTAGACGATCAGTTCGGCGACGTCCTCGACGGTGCCGAGCCCCTCGTCCCTGCGCACCCACTCCGGCAGCGGGGTGCCGTTCCGTTCCGACTCCTCGATCAGCGGCGCGAACGCCGGGATCGTCCTCGTCATCTCGGTGGCGGCGACCGGCACGACCGCGTTGACGGCGATGTCGGACCGCGCGAGCTCCAGCGCCCACGTCCGCGCCATGGCGGCGATCCCGGCCTTGGCGGCGGAGTAGTTGGTCTGCCCGAAGTTGCCGCGCTGCCCCGCAGGCGACGAGATGAGCACCAGGCTGCCGCCGGTCCCTTGCTCGCGCATCCTGATGGCCGCCGCACGGGCGCAGGTGAACGTGCCGCGCAGGTGCACGTTGATCACGGCGTCGAAGTCGTCGTCGCTCATCTTCCACAGGACTTTGTCGCGCAGAATCCCGGCGTTGGTGACCAGCACGTCGAGCCGCCCGAACTCCTCGACGGCAGCCGCGACGAGCCGTTCCGCGGTCTCGGTCGACCCGACCGGCGCGACGACCGCCTTGCCGCCGATGCTCGCGGCGACCTCCTCGGCGACCTCGTCCACGTCGTTGACCACGACCTGAGCCCCGTTGCGCGCCAAGGCTTCCGCGTACGCCCGCCCCAGCCCGCGGCCGGCGCCCGTGACGATCGCGACCTTTCCCGACAGCTCCATCCGACCGAGTCCTCTCCGTTGGGATCGCGACCCAAAGTACGTCAGATTCGTGACGCTCGTCTAGATGCTGCCCAACATGTATCGTGGCAGTCGTGACGCCGCAGTCGTTGATGCTGAACTTCCTGGGCCTGTACGTGCTGGGCCGCGACATCGCGGTCTACTCGGGCAGCGTGATCGACGTCTTCGGCCGCGTGGACGTCTCCGAGGAGGCCGTGCGCTCGACGCTGACCCGCATGACCTCGCGCGGCCTGCTCACCAAGCACCGCAACGGCCGCAAGGTCTACTTCGGACTGACCCCGCGAGCCGAGGACGTGCTGGAGGACGGCGGCCGCCGCATCTGGCAGCGCGGCGCCGTGAACAGGGACTGGGACGGCACCTGGACCCTGGTCGGCTTCTCCCTGCCAGAAGGCCGCCGAGGCGATCGCCACGACCTGCGCTCCCGCCTGCAGTGGGCGGGCTTCGGCCCCGTGCAGAACGGCCTGTGGATCGCCCCGGGCACCCGCGACGTCACGGAAATGGTCGCCGACCTGGGCCTCACCGAGAACGTCACGGTCTTCACCGCCCAGCACGCCAAGCCGACGGAGGCCGCGGACCTCGCCACCCGCGCGTTCGACACGGCCGCGATCGGGGCGCGGTACCAGGACTTCCTGGCCCGGTGGCGGTCGCCGGCCTCGTCGTTGCCGGACGACCTGGCTCGGCAGTTGTTGCTGCACGCGGACTGGTTGGATCTCGTGCGGCAGGATCCGCATCTGCCGGCCGAGTTGCTGGCTGATGACTGGCCGGCGATTGAGGCGGAGCAGTTGTTCCAGGCGTTGGCCACGCGGTACGTGGAGACGGCTACGCCGCTCGCCGAGGCGGCGATCGAGTCGATCAGCGTCTGAGCTCGGCACGTTCCCCGCCGGCCTGATGACGATCATGTCGCCCGACGTTCCCATCAGATGAACGTTCAACCTGATCGATCTCACCGCGAGGTACGGTCCGCCCCAAACCCCAGGGGAGGAGACGAGCCGTGCGCCGTCGTATGCGTGGCACCGCTGTTGCCGCGATCGCGCTGACAACCGTGATGACCATGGCCGCCTGTGCCAAGGACTCGGGCACCACCGCGCAGTCCAACGCCGCTGGTGCCGGGTGCGAGTTCGCCACGCCGCCCAGCGCGCCCGCCACGTCGAGCACCAGCGCTGCCAACACCGACAAGGTGGACGGGAGCGGGCTCAAGATCGGGCTGGCCTACGACATCGGGGGCCGGGGTGACGCGTCGTTCAACGATCTTGCCGCTGCCGGGTTCGACCAGGCGATCAAGGACATGGGCGTCAAGAAGGAGAACACCCGCGAGCTCTCCGCCGCGCCCAACGAGGACGAGGCGGCCAAGCAGACCCGGTTGCGGCAGCTCGCCACCGAGGGCTTCAACCCCGTCGTCGGGGTCGGGTTCGCCTACACCGAGTCGTTGAAGGTCGTCGCGCCGGAGTTCCCCAACGTCAAGTTCGGGCTGGTCGACTCGGCGGTCGAGGGCGCTGCCAACGTGACGCCGCTGGTCTTCGCCGAGCAGGAGGGGTCGTTCCTCGCCGGCGTCGTGGCCGCGTACCAGAGCAAGAAGTGCCACGTCGGGTTCGTCGGCGGCGTGGACATCCCGTTGATCCAGAAGTTCGAGGCCGGGTTCGTCCAGGGGGCCAAGGCCGCCGCGCCGAAGGTCCAGGTCGAGAAGAAGTACATCACGCCTGCCGGTGACTTCACGGGCTTCCAGGACCCGCCGAAGGGGCAGGAGGCGGCCAAGGGGCTGATCGACAAGGGCGCCGACGTCGTCTACCCCGCCGCGGGTGCGTCCGGCATCGGGGTGTTCGCCGCGGTGAAGGAGGCCGGTGTGCTCGCGATCGGGTGCGACGCCGACCAGTACAACCAGCCGGCGCTCGCGAACAACCGGGACGTCATCGTCGCGTCCAGCCTCAAGCGGGTCGACGTCGCCGTGTACGACTTCTACCGCGCTGCCGCCAAGAACGACCTCGCGTCGCTGCCGAAGGTCTTCGACCTCAAGGTCAACGGCGTCGGCTACGCGGCGTCGGGCGGCAAGGTCGACGCCAAGCTCCAGGGCATCCTGGAGGGCTACAAGGCGCAGATCATCGAGGGCAAGATCAAGGTCAACGACCGGCCGTAGCCAGCGAAACCTCAACCGGGGCCGCGGTCTTGGCGATGATCTCCTCGACCGTGGTCTCCGGTGCCAGCTCGACGAGGCGGAACACGCCTTCCGCCACGTCGAGCACGGCGAGGTCGGTGATCACGCGCTGTACGACCCCGCGGCCGGTCAGCGGGAGCGTGCACGACTCGACGAGCTTCGACGAGCCGTTGCGGGCCGTGTGTTCCATGAGGACGATGACGCGTCCGGCGCCGCTGACGAGGTCCATGGCGCCGCCCATGCCCTTGACCATCGCGCCGGGCACCATCCAGTTCGCGAGGTCGCCGTGCGCGGACACCTGCATGCCGCCGAGGATCGCGGCGTCGACGTGGCCGCCGCGGATCATGGCGAAGCTCGTGGCCGAGTCGAAGTACGACGCTCCCGGCAGGACGGTGACGGTCTGCTTGCCGGCGTTGATCAGGTCGGGGTCGACCTCTTCCTCGTAGGGGAACGGGCCCACGCCGAGAATGCCGTTCTCCGCGTGCAACGTGACGGTCGAGCCCGCCGGCAGGTAGTCGGGGATCAGCGTGGGCAGGCCGATGCCGAGGTTGACGTACTCGCCGTCGCGCAGTTCGAGCGCCGCGCGGGCGGCCATCTGGTCACGGGTCCAGGCCATGTCAGTTCCCCTCCTGGCGGGTGCGGGTCGTGCGCTTCTCGATGTCCTTGCGGGACGCCTGTTCCGGCGTCAGCGCGACGACGCTCTGCACGAACACCCCCGGCAGGTGCACGTGGTCGGGGTCGATCTCGCCGACCTCGACGACCCGCTCCGCCTCGACGACGGTGTGACGGCCCGCCATCGCCGCCACCGGGTTGAAGTTGCGGGCGGCGGCGTGGAACACGCAGTTGCCCGCGCGGTCGGCGACTGCTGCCCGCACGAGAGCCGCGTCGGTGACGATGGACTCCTCCAGCACCATGTCCTTGCCGTGGAACGTGCGCACCTCCTTGGGCGGTGAGGTCAGCGCGACCGTGCCGTCGGGGGCGTAGCGCCAGGGGAGTCCGCCTTCGGAGACCAGGGTGCCGACGCCGGTGGGGGTGTAGAACGCGCCGACGCCGGATCCGCCCGCCCGCAGGCGTTCCGCGAGTGTCCCTTGTGGAGTGAGTTCCACGGTCAGCTCACCGGCGAGGTACTGGCGGGCGAACTCCTTGTTCTCGCCGACGTAGGACGCGATCACGCGGCTGATGCGGCGCTGCTCCAGCAGGAGACCGAGCCCGGCGCCGTCCACGCCGCAGTTGTTGGAGACGATCGTGAGGTCGTCGGCGCCTTGCTCCAGCAACGCCTCGATGAGGAACCACGGGATGCCCGCGAGTCCGAAGCCGCCGACCGCGACGCTCGATCCGGAGGCGATGCCCGCCACGGCCTCGGCGGGGCCGCTGACCACCTTGTCCAGGCTCATCCGTCCACCCTCTCGAAGATCGCGGCGAGGCCCTGGCCGCCGCCGATGCACATCGTCTCCAGTCCGTACCTGCTCTCGCGGCGGCGCATCTCGTGCGCGAGCGTCGCGAGGATCCGCGCACCCGTCGCGCCGACCGGGTGGCCCAGCGAGATGCCGGACCCGTTGGGGTTGAGCCGGTCGTCCCCGGCGTCGACCTTCCACTCGCGCAGGCACCCGAGCACCTGCGCGGCGAACGCCTCGTTGAGCTCGATCACGTCGATGTCGTCGAGGGTGAGCCCGCCGCGGTCGAGCGCGGCCGCGGTCGCGGGCACTGGCCCGATGCCCATCACTTCGGGGCCGACCCCGGCGACGGCCCACGACCGGAGCTTCAGCAACGGACGCAGCCCGAGCCGGTCCGCGTTGTCACGGGTGGTGACCACGCACATCGCGGCGCCGTCGTTCTGCCCGCTCGCGTTGCCCGCGGTGACCGTGGACTCCGGGTCGATCTTCAGCCGCACGGGCCGCAGTGCCGCGAGGTCCTCGAGGGTCGTCTCGGGCCTGGGGTGCTCGTCGCGGTCGACGACGACGCCGGGCTTGCCGCGGCGGCCGGGCACCGTCAGGGGCACGAGCTCGTCGGCGAACCGGCCGGTCTCCTGCGCCGCAGCCCACCGCTGCTGCGACCGGAACGCGAGCTCGTCCTGTTCCTCGCGGGAGATGCCGTACTCGCGACGCACGTTCTCAGCGGTCTCCAGCATCCCGCCCTGCACCGGGTGGAACCGGCCGCCCGCCGTCTCGCGCGCCCGGTCGAGCCGGTCGACCAGCCCGATCGTGCCGCTGCGGACACCGGTGCGCAGCCCCAGCGCGTAGTGCTCGACCTGCGACATCGACTCCGCGCCGCCGGCGACGACGACCCTGGCGGCGCCGGTGGCGACCTGCCCCGCCGCGTACAGCACGGCCTGGAGACCGGACCCGCAGCGGCGGTCGATCTGCAGACCCGGCACCGAGGTGCCGAGGCCCGCGTCGAGCGCGGCGATCCTGCCGATCGCGGGCGACTCGCCGTTCGGGTAGCACTGCCCGAGCACGACGTCGTCGACGTCGCCCTCCCGCAACCCGGTGCGGCGGACCAGCTCGGAGAGCACGGCGGCGGCGAGGTCCGTGGCGCTGAGGGAGGCGAGAGCGCCGCCGAACCTCCCGACCGGGCTCCTGACGGGTTCGCAGATCACGACGTCGGTCATGCCTTTGACCCTAGGACGAGCGAACGATATCGAGAAATACTCATTTAACCGCAGCTGAGACTCTGCGAATATCAATGCGTGGAACTCCGTCACCTGCGCTACTTCGTCGCGGTCGCCGAGGAACGGCACTTCGGCCGCGCCGCCGAACGCCTGCACATGGCGCAGCCGCCGTTGTCGCAGCAGATCCAGCAGTTGGAGGCCGAGCTGGGCGTGACGTTGCTGCACCGCACGACCCGCAAGGTCGAGCTCACCCGCGCCGGCGCCGTCTACCTGGAACGCGCGCGCTCGGTGCTGGCCGCCGTGGACGACGCCGCCGAGGAGGCCCAACGGGTCGCGGCGGGCCTGCAGGGCCGCCTGGTCGTCGGCTGCGTCGGATCCGCCACCTACAGCCTGCTGCCCGCGCTCGCCCGAGCGTTGCGCGACGAACTGCCCGGCGTCGACTTCGCGTTCCGCGGCGAGATGCTCGCACCGGACCAGCTCGACGCCCTGCTCGCCCGCCACATCGACCTCGCGCTGCTGCGGCCGCCGGTCGAGCACCCCGCGGTGCGGATGAGCACGGTGCGCCGCGACCGGCTCATCGTGGCGCTGCCGGAGGACCACCCGCTCACCCGCCGCAAGCGGCTGAAGATCGAAGACCTGGAGGACGTCGACCTGATCGTGCACGCCTCACGGGGCCGTTCGGTCATGCACGGCATCGTCACGGCGTTGTGCCGTGAGGCGGGGTTCACCGCCAGGATCCGGCACGAGGTCTCGGAGACCTCGACCCTGGTCACCTTCGTGGCCTCAGGCCTCGGGGTGGCCGTGGTGCCGGAGCCCGTGGCGGAGCTCGGCGTGCCCGGAACGACCTACCGGCCGTTGGCGGGCAAGCACGACATCGAGCTCGTGGCGGCCGTGCGCGCGGACGACGACTCCCCGGTGCTGGCGAGGGCGCTCGCCGTCCTGCACGAGGTCTCGCGCTGAGCTACCAAGACCCGTTCGGATATCTCGCGGCGTAGGCGCGGAACGCCTCTGCGCCCTGCTTGCACACCCGCTCGAAATCGTCCTCGGTGTAGCCCGAGCGCCCGATCAGGTCGCGGTAGGCGTGGCAGGCAAGCCCGTCGAGCATGCTGATCTCGCTGTAGAGCGACATGCCGGGATCCTGGAAGTACGTCCGCAGCTCGCGGCGCCGGTTGTCGTCGTCCACGCCGTACGCCCCGAGAAGGCTCGCCAGATGCGCGCGAGCCGTGGCCAGCCTGGCTTTGACGTGGTCGGGTTCCGGGGCGCCGATGATGTCGAGCTGGTGGAAGAAGTAGACGGACGACCGGGTCGCGCGGATGGCCTGCTTCCAGTTGTCGAGCTTCCCCCACAGCAGCGCCTGCCGGAGTTTCAGCGCCCCCAGCGCGGCCGGGTGACGCCGGTCGGACCGGTCGGCCCTGAGCATGCGATCGGTGATCCGTTCCGCGGCCATGAGCTTGCGCAACGCGCGCGAGTGGTCGCCGGCGGCGGCGAGAACCTCGGCGGCCTGGGCGAGCGCATCGGCTTTGGCCTGACGTCGTGCGCTCATCGGCGGAGCAGTTCGTGTGCCTGGGCGGTCTGCGCCACGACCAGCCGGAGGTCGTCCGGCCCGTAGGTGCGGCTCACGCGGATGAGCTCCTCGTACGTGCGCACGGCGTTGGCGGCGAGGCGTTCCACGGCGTCCGCGGCCTTGGAGCCGTGGTGGCACGCGAGCATCCAGGCGAGCTGCGAACGGGAGTTCGCCGCGTTGCCGATGAGCTCCTCGAACGACTCGGTGTCGCCGGGATGGGCACTGCGGAACTGCCGCACGACGGCTTCGACCTCCGCCGGGTTGCCGTGGGTGGGGTCGATGTCGGTGTACAGGTGCTCTGCTGTTCGTGCCGCGCGCACGGCTTCCTCCCCGGCACCGAGGTTGTGGTGCAGCGCCGCCTGGTCGTAGTGCAGACGAGCGGCCGCGGGCTGGTTGGCGATCCGGGCGATCCCGGTGGGGTCGGTGCGGACGGCGGCGTCGAGCAGCTTCAACGCGCGGACGTTGAGCTTCAGCGCCTTGTGGTGGTGTCCGGCGGCGGCGTGGGTGGAGGCTTTCGCGACCAGGGCGTTGACACTCTTCTCGAACAACGACATCAGCGCAGGTGCTCCTTCGCCGCCGCGTACTGCGCCCGGATGCGGTCGAGATCGGCCTGCGTTGTCTCGCGGCCGTACCGCAGGAGCTGCTCGTAGATCTCGACCGCGGCCTTGCCGTGCCGGTGGACCGCGGCGGCCTGCGCCTTGCCGTGGTACTTGGCGAGCAGCCGCGCGAGGCGGGCACGTGCGTCCGCGGCCTGGGCGATCAGAGGTTCGGCGGCGTCCGCGTCCAGCCGCGTCGTGCGCAGCTGACGTTCGACGCCGCCGGGCGCGCCGCGCACCAGGTCGGACTCGTCGTAGATCTCGACGGAGCGGCGTGCCGCGGCGACGGCCTCCTCGCCGAGGCCGACGGCGTCGAGCACGGTCGCGCGGTTGTAGAAGACACCGGCGAGGAAGAACCGGTGGATCGGCACACCGGGCTCGCGCTGGACGAGCTTCTCGATCGCCTGTTCCTGCAGGTCGCTGTGCCGGAGCGCGCCGAGCGCGTCGCCCACGCGGACGCAGGCGTGGAACAGCTTTTGCTCGTTCGTCGCACGCTGCCGGAGCCTGCGGACCGCCCATCCCCCGAAGATCCCCATCGCCCTACCGTGACATCTCGGCTTCGATCTGTCACTAATGATCTATGACCGCTGTACGGGGCACCGCGCTGAGCAACAGGGCGATCGTCGGGATCGGACTCGTGCTGCTCGTGATCGCGACGCTCTGCACCACCGTGCTGCTGTGGCAGTTCGGCGACGACCGTGCGGCCACGCGCGCCCGGCTGGAGGCGATCAAGGTCGCCGGCACGATCGTGGTGGCGGCAGGAGGTCTGGTCGCGCTGTGGCTCGCGGCGCGCAAGCAGCGCTCGACCGAGCTGGAGCTCGACCGCCAGCTGCGCGCCGACGCCGTCAGCCAGCTCGACGCCGCCGAGCGGCGCATCACCGAGCTCTACACGAAGGCCGCGGACCAGCTCGGCAGCGAGAAGGCACCCGTGCGGCTCGCGGGTCTGTACGCCCTCGAACGCGTCGGCATCGGGGCACCCGACCAGCGCGCCACGATCATCAACGTGATCTGCGCGTACCTGCGGATGCCCCACACCCCGCCGGGCCCGCGGCCGCCGGACGGCCAGGACCAGGACCTCTACGAGCGACGGCTGCAGGAGGAACAGGTGCGCCTGACCGCAGAACGCATCCTCAGCCGTCACCTGTCCACGCTGGTCGACGTCACCGGCAGGAACGACACCCGCTGGGAACGGCTCCACATCGACCTCACCAACGCGGACCTGCGCGGAGCCGATCTCGGGCAGACCGACCTGACCGACGCCGACTTCTCGGGCGCCGGTCTGGCCGGTGCGCGGCTGACGTCGTCGATCCTCGCCCACGCCAGGTTCAGGGACACCGACCTGGTCGGGGCCGACCTGAGCAACGCACAGGCCCTGCGCGCCCGGTTCCCCGGAGCCGACCTCACCGGCGCGAACCTGTCCGGTGCGACGCTGACCGATGCCGACTTCCGTGGCGCGAAGCTGACCGGCGCCGACCTGTCGCACGCGAACCTGCGCGGCGCGGACCTCACCGACGCGGATCTGACGGACGCGGTGATGGACGACGTCGTGAGATAGGCGACGGTCAGTGCTTCTTGGCGTAGTCGTCCATGCCCTGCCAGTCGACGATCACACACGGTTCGTCGCCGACGACCCACGCGTCGTGTCCCGGCTTCGCCATCATGAAGTCGCCAGGCCCGATCTCGCCCTCCTCGCCGTCGTTCATGACGATCTTCATCCGGCCCGAGACGACGTAACCCTTGTGCGCGACCTCGCAGCTGTCGGTCTGCGCCAGCGGCTTGACGTGGTCCGCCCAGTGCCAGCCGGGCTGGAACACGGCACGTCCGACCGCGCCCGAGTCGGTGTTGACCAGGTCCAGCTGTCCCATGCCCTGTTCGAAGGGACGGGTCTCCTCAGGTGAGTCGAAGTGCTTCACGAGCAGTCCGGACATGGCTGCCTCCTCGGGGTGGATGTTCTGGCAGGTCGAGGACAGCACGCAAAAGACCTGGCCCGCGCGTGGCACAAGGCCCATCCACTAGGGCCGAAAGTAGGCATCGACACGGTGCGTGACCCTCGGCATGCTGATCGGCTGTGCGCGTAGCTGTCGTCTCCGGAGGGGATCCGGGCCATGTCGTTCCGGCGATCGCGTTGTGCCTGAGGTTCGCGCGGGCCGGTGACGACCCGGTCCTGCTCACGGGCGGCCGGTGGATCGACGCGGCCGGGAACGAGGGCATCACGGCCTCACGCGTGCCGGGTCTGTCGTTGCGCGACCTGCGCGGTGAAGCCGATCTCGGGCGCGCGTTGCACGACCAGGCCGAAGCGCTGGCGTCGGCGCTCGTCCCTGCGCTGACCGAGCTCGCTCCCGACCTGGTGGTGTGCGACGTCCTGGCACTGGGCGCGAGCATGGCCGCCGAACTGATCGGGGTGCCGTGGGCCCAGTTGTCGCCGCATCCGCTCTACGAACCGTCCAAGGCGTTGCCACCCATGGGCAGCGGGCTGGCTCCCGGAACCGGTGTGCGGGGCAGGCTGCGGGACGCCGTGCTGCGGGCCATGACGGCCAGGTCGCTCCGCCAGGGCGAACGGCAACGGGCGGTCGTGCGGCAGCGGATCGGGCTGAGCGCGCGGGAGCCGGGGCCCGCGGTGCGGCTGATCGCGACCCTGCCCGCGCTGGAGGTTCCGCGTCCGGACTGGCCCGACAACGCGCACGTCGTCGGGCCGCTGCTGTGGGAGGCGAGCCGGCAGCAGATGAGCCCGCCGCCTGGTGACGCTCCGCTGGTGATGATCGCGCCGTCGACCGCGTGGACCGGTGCCGCCGGCATGGCCGAGATGACGCTGGACGCGGTGCGGGACTTCGGAGTGCGGGCGGTCGTGTCGACGTTCGCGCCCGCGCCGGACGACCTGCCGTCGTGGGCGCGGTCAGGTCCCGGCAGGCAGGACGAACTGCTGCGCGAGTCGTCCGTGCTGGTCTGCGGTGGTGGTCACGGCATGCTGGTCAAGGCGCTGCGGGCGGCGGTTCCCGTCGTGGTGGTGCCGGGCGGCGGTGACCAGTGGGAGATGGCCAACCGCGTGGCCAGGCAGGGAAGCGGGGTGATCGTTCGCCCATCCACTGTGGACGGACTGCGCGACGCGGTGGTGCGCGTGCTCGGCGATCCCGGTTTCCGCACTGCGGCGGCGAAGGCGGCGGCGAGCGCGTCGGACGTGCGCGACCCCGTTCAGCTCTGCCGTGCCGCGGCGAGGTCCTTGTGAAAGACGAGGAAGTCACACGGACAGGCGAGGTGGGGCACCAGCGCCGGGTAGTCGTCGGCCAGGTCGGCCGTGCGCACGACGCGGTAGCCGATTCGGGTGTACCAGCCGCGAAGGAACTCCTTGACCGGGTGAGGCCACGTTTGCGGGACCAGCAGTTCGAGCTGCATGCGGGACAGGCCGCGCTCGCGGCCCCACTGCTCGGCGAACGACACGAGCTCCCTGCCGAGGCCGGTGCCGCGTTCCTCCGGTGCGGCGACCAGCATCCCGAACTCGCCGAGGTCGTCGTCGAGCTGCTGGATGCGCACGGCGCCGACGACGCGGTCACCTGACCGCTTCACCGCGACCTGCCCGGCGCGGATCAGGCCCGCCACCTCGGTCTCGGTGGTCCGTGCGGCACCGTCGTTCCAGATTCCGGCCTCCGCCTCGGCGTACACCTCGTTCACCAGTCCGGCGATCTCGGCGGCGAGCCCGGTGTCCGACACGAACGTCACCACGGGGACGGCTGGGTGGTCTCGGCGAGCTTCTTCGCGTGCTGGAGCACCCCGAGCTCGCGCAGCATCCGGTCGCGCTGCACGGGGTCGTGTGCGACGTGCGAGGCGTGCAAAGCCTTGCGCAGACGTGAAGTCCGGAACGGCGTCCACCGGCTGGCCAGCGCCAGTTTCGCGGCCCGCAACGCCGCCCTGTCACGGGTGCGTGCGAGCGCGTCGCGGTGGTCGTCGCCCAGGCCCAGCAACGACAGCAGGCGTTCCCTGAGCTCACGGCCAATGCGGGCCCAGGCGGTGGTGCGCTGACGGGACGCGCGGATCTCGATGCCCAGGGCGAGGTGCAGCATCACCAGGCCCAGCACCGGTCCCAGCAGGACGCGGGCGACACCCGCGACCGGCCCGGACAGGCTGAGGGCGGCGAAAGCGGCGAACGCCGTCAGTCCCCACGCCACCAGCCGGGCGGGGCCGGGGCGGCCGTCGCGGCGCACCCCCGCGCGCATCGCCCAGCCGCACGCGACCAGCGCCGACTCCATGACGGAGAACAGGACGACCCGCTCCACGACGTCGGTGATTCCCAGGCGCTGCTCGAAGAACCTCCACGACGTGTCCACGCTGACACCGATGCTCATCAACGCGACGGCGTAGAAACCCTTGGCACCAGCGGGTTTCGACGGCTCGGGAGCAGGGGTGTCGCCGGCCTCGTCGAGCTGCGCGATCAGTTCCGGCGTCAGCACCACCTGGCCACCCGTGTCGGTCACACCGTTGCGCGCTCGCCACTCGTTCACGACCGCCGTGGCGTACGGGCGGCCAGGCACCTGCTGACCGTGCCTGTTCAACCAGCGGCGGACTTCCTCGACCGTGCACCCGCGCGGGAGGTGGTCCAGCGCGTACAGGATCTGCGCTTTCTTGGTCTTGATCCCGGTCAAAGCCGCTTGGTGATCGGTGATGGGGGAGACCTCGTTCGTGGTCACCCGCGGCACCCTACCGGGTGACTGGACACGCTCTGGAGCGGGTTTTGGACGTTGACACTGTCACGATTGCAGTGTCACTATCGTGGTGTGTGGACGCTCGACGAGTTGCTGGACCGTGTCTCCGCCGCGCTGACGGCGGAGTACTCGGGCGCGCCCAACGGCCGCGTCCGGGACGTGCCCGACAAGCGGGCCGTCCGCTGGTACGCGACGACGGGGCTGGTCGACCGGCCGTCGGCGATGCGCGGCCGCACAGCGCTGTACGAGAAGCGCCACCTGCTCCAGCTTGTGGCCGTGAAGAGACTTCAGTCGGAGGGGAGGGCGCTGGCCGACATCCAGGCCGAGCTCGCGGGGGCGACCGACCAGACGCTGGCGGTGATCGCCCGCGTTCCGGACAGCCTGCTGGAGTCCGGAGATCCACCACCACAGGAGTCCGTTCGTCCCCGGTTCTGGGCCGAACCCGCCGCGGCACCGGTAGCGGCGCCGCCACCCGCGAAAGCCGTGCCGCTCAACGGAGTGGCGCTCGGCGGGGGTGCCGTCCTCCTGGTGCCGGGTGCCCCGACCGCCGCCGACACCGCGGACATCGCGGCCGCCGCCCGGCCACTGCTCGACCTGCTCGCCGCCCGTGGTCTGCTCACGAACGAAAGGGAACTGCCTTGACCTCTCTCCCAGCTGAATACGGGAGATTCTTCCCTCGCGGGTCGAGTTTTCTGCTTCGCAGCCCGTTGCCGCCTGGGATTACCAGCACAGGGGCGGTGTACCGCCCACGGTCTTACACGAGCTCCACAGACCTGACATCCCACCAGCCCGGCGGTAGACCCGGCCGACTTGGTTGTCGCCGACCGAGCGTGACAACTCTACAAGCCGCTCCGCCAACCGCCCGACCTGGGGGTCGGGTCACGGTCTTTCGCCCTGGAGGCGAAACCCCGTCCTTGTCCTACCCCGCAGGGGTTCGTTTCCTCCCGGCCTGAATGCCGGGGTATCCACGGAGGAATTCCGATGACCTTCACCGTCGCCCCGATGACGTCCGTCGAGCACGACCGCGTCGGCCGGACGATCGAGGACGCGGGTGTCGGCGCGCTGCGCACCGACCGCGGCAACCTGCCGCTGGAGCGCCTCGACGTGCGGGCGACGATCACCGGGCTGATCGGCCGTGTCGTGCTCACGACCGGGTTCGTCAACACCCACGAAACCGCCCTCGAAGCCACCTACGTCTTCCCGTTGCCGGACCGTGCCGCCGTCACCGGTATGAAGATGACCGCA
The DNA here is from genome assembly GCF_042649515.1 of Lentzea rhizosphaerae. Lineage (NCBI taxonomy): Bacteria > Bacillati > Actinomycetota > Actinomycetes > Pseudonocardiales > Pseudonocardiaceae > Lentzea > Lentzea rhizosphaerae. Next base: position 227,416 of record NZ_JBHRZI010000036.1, read on the forward strand.
GGTGACCGTGTCGTGGAAGCCGAACTGCAGGAACGTGCCGCTGCACGCCAGGCCTACGACGATGCGATCGCGTCTGGCCGAAGAGCGTCCATAGTCGAAGAGGAACGGCCCGACGTCTTCACCATGCGGGTGGGCAACATCCCGGCCGGTGAACGGGTGACCGTCGAGCTGAGCATGGTCGGGCCGCTGGTGTTCGAGGACGGCGCGGCCACGTTCCGCTTCCCGCTCGTGGTGGCGCCGCGGTACGTGCCGGGCACGCCGCTGCCGGGACCGTCCGTCGGTGACGGGTACGCCGACGACACGGACCTGGTGCCGGACGCCTCGCGGATCACGCCGCCGGTGCTGCTGCCCGGTTTCCCGAACCCCGTGCGGCTGAGCATCGGCGTCGACGTCGACCCGGCCGGTCTCGAACTCGGCGAGGTGCGGTCGAGCCTGCACACGGTCGTGCGGGAAGGCACCACCGTGACGGTCGTGCCGGGGGAGCGGGTCGACCGCGACTTCGTGCTTCGCCTGGCGTACGCGGGAAACAGCACCGCTGCGGTGTGCGTGCCGGACCTGGACGGCGATGAAGGCACCTACCAGCTGACCGTTCTGCCACCGGAACCGGCGGGCACGGTCCGCCCGCGTGACGTCGTGCTGCTGCTCGACCGTTCCGGCAGCATGTCCGGCTGGAAGATGGTCGCGGCCAGGCGCGCGGCGGCGCGGATCGTCGACACGCTGACCGCGGACGACACGTTCGCCGTGCTCACCTTCGACGACCGCGTCGAGCGGCCGGTCGAGCTCGGGACGGGTCTCGTCACGGCGACCGACCGCCACCGCTTCCGTGCCGTCGAGCACCTGGCGGGGATCCAGGCGCGCGGCGGGACCGAGCTGTTCGAGCCGCTGCGGCAGGGACTGAGCCTGCTGGCCGACGCCGCCGAGGGCCGCGACCCCGTGCTGGTGCTGGTCACCGACGGTCAGGTCGGCAACGAGGACCAGATCCTGCGCGACATCGCCCCGGTGATCAACCGGACGCGGGTGCACGCCGTCGGCATCGACAGGGCCGTCAACGCGGGGTTCCTCGGCAGGCTCGCGGCCAGGGGCGCGGGCCGGTGCGAGCTCGTCGAGAGCGAGGACCGCCTGGACGAGGCGATGACGCACATCCAGCGCCGGATCGGCGCGCCGGTGATCACCGACGTGGCGGTGACGCCCGCGTCCTCGTTGCCCGTGTCGGCCATCTATCCGGGTGTGCCGCTGGTGGTCTTCGGCCGGTACAGCGGGTCCGCCCCGGAGTCGATGACCGTGCGCGGCCGGACGCGCGACGGCGCGGACTGGCAGGAGGTCGTCTCCGTGCGGCAGCTGGATGAGCCCGCGGTCCGCGCGCAGTGGGCGCGTGCGGCACTGCGTGATCTCGAGGACCGGTACGCGACCGGCGACAGGACCCTGGAAGCGGAGATCGTGCGGACCTCGCTGCGGTTCGGGGTGTTGTGCCGCTTCACGGCGTTCGTCGCCGTGGACGAGCAGGTGGTGTCCGACGGCACGGTGCACAGGGTGGTGCAGCCGGTCGAACACCCCTCGGGCTGGGAACTCCCGGCTCCGCCGATGGTCGGGTTCGCTCCGGCGCCCGGCAGGTTCGGAGCCGCGCCCGACGGGCTCGCCCTCCCGTCCGCGCCGGCCGGTTTCGCCCCGTCCGCGCCCGCCGCGTTCGCCCCGCCACCCGCACCGCAGGCCGCAGGCCGATTCCGCGGCCGCCCGCTGTCGTCGGCGCCTGAGCCGATGGCCGGGGGTGGAGCCGTTGTGGACGACTCGGCGGAACTCCGGGAGATCGCCGCGCTGGAGGTGCAGCGCCTGGAGAAGGACGCGGGCCGCCCCACCTGGGAACGCGAGGAGCTGCTCGCGGACCTGGTCAGCAGGCTGGGCACTCTCGTCGCCGGCAAGCAGGGCCCGGCGTACGAACCGTTGCGCCGCCTGGTCGCGGAACTGACCGCCGGCGGGAACGTCGACGAGCTGTGGGCACGGGCCGTGCAGGTGCTGCGGGAGTTCGCCGGTCAGGTCGTGGCGAAGGACCGCCGCCGGTCGTTCTGGCGCTGAACGGACCTAGCCCGCCCCCGGCCGCCGACGGAACGCTTGACCGTGTGAGTGCGTTCGGGGAGTGGACGACGGCTGAGGGCCTGCCCGCGTTCGAGTACCGGGCAGGCCCCACGCCGTGGGATCCGATCATCGACCCGCCCTCGACCCGGCACCGGGTGCACGTGGGCAACCGCCGGATCACGCTGGTGGCGGGAAGTGACGGGCTCGCGAGCGTGTGGGACGAGCACGTCGACTGCCGGTGGCTCGCCGAGAACACGGGCATCTGCCGGTTCGGGTCGCTGGCCACGGATGCCGCGCGCACCAAGGTGTTCGGGCCGGCGCGGGACGTGGCGGTGCTGGATGAACGGAACCTTCATCCACCTGACGTCGATGAAGGTTCCGTTCATCAAGCAACTGTCGTGGGGTTGGCGGCGAGCGGGTGGAGGCGACTGCTGGAGCGTTGACGGTGGAGGTCGACGTCGACCTGCCGCCGGGCGGTCGGAAGACCGTGTGGTTCCGGTTCGGCCTGCTCGACGGCCCACTGCCGCGCCCGGAGCGCATCTACGCCGGAACCCTTGCCGCACTGCGGGAACGGCTCCCCCTCCACACCGGCTCGTCCGAGATCGCCTGGCACGCCGCGATGCTCACCGGCGGAGCCTGCGTCGACGGCGTGCTCGGCGGCCACACCCTCAACCAGGGGTCCGCCTACTCGTTCCGGCACGGTTTCAACGGCGCGGCCAGGGATCCGCTGCAACACGCGCTCCCGCTCGTCCACCTCGAACCCGACCTCGCGCTGTCCGTCCTGCGCAACACCTGCGCCTGGGGAAGCCCGGACGGCGACCTGCCCTACGCACTCGACGGCCGCAAGCAGCCGTGGACGCAGCTGTTCCGCCCGTCCGACCAGAACCTGTGGGCGCTCTGGCTCGCCGCCGAATACGCCGCCGCGACCGGTGACCTCGCCGCGTTCGAACGGCCGGTGCCGTACCACCCTTGCCACGGCGCGGAGCCGGTGCCGCTCGGCGAGAACCTGCGGCGCCAGTTCCGGTTCTTCGCCGACGAGGTGGGTGTCGGGGAGCACGGGCACGTGCGGATCCTGAACGCCGACTGGAACGACCTCGCCATCACCGAGTCCGGGGTGGACCGCGAGCTGATGATCGAACGCGGCGAGTCGGTGCTGAACTCGGCGATGGCCGCCTGGGTGCTCCCGGTGTACGCGGGGCTCGCCGAACGACTCGGTGATCGCGCGACGGCGTCCGAGGCGCGGGAACGGGCCGCCGACCTGCGCGAGAGGGTTGCGAACGAGTGGAACGGACGGTGGTTCCGGCGCGCGCACGCTCCCGGTGGTGCGCCCATCGGTGATCACGACCTGTGGCTGGAGGCGCAGCCGTGGGCGATCCTCTGCGGTGCGGCCACATCAGAGCAGGCGCGCGCGTTGCTCGCCACGATCGACGAGAGGTGCCGGGCCGGGTCACCGCTCGGCGCGCGGCACCGGTGGCAGGCCGGTCCGGCAAGCCAGGTGTGGTTCTCCGTCAACATGACGCTGGTGTGGGCGGCCTCCCGCTACGACCAGGACCTGGCGTGGGACGAGTGGCGGCGGATGACCCTGCACGCGCACTCCACCGCCTACCCGAACACGTGGACGGGCACGGTGACCGGCCCCGACTGCTACCTCGGGCCGGAGAACGACAGGCCCGGCGAGACCTGGGCGCTGCCCGAGGTCGGCGTGGCGATGCAGGCGTATCCCGTCGCCAACCTGCACAGCCACTCCCAGCCGTTGCTCGGCTACCTGCGCCTCCTCGGCGTGGAACCCGAGCCCGACGGCACGATGCGGCGACAGTTCAGCCGCGCAGGTACCGCGTGACCATGTCCACGAGCTCGTTCTCGACGGCCTCGATCGACGCTGTCTGCGGGAACGCGGAGAAGCGGTGGACGTTCATCTCCACGGTGAACACGATGAGGTCGGCGGCGGTGTCCACGTCCTGCACGCGGACGTCGGGGTGCCGGGCGAGCAGGTCGCGGATCTCGCCGACGCGTTGCTTGCCGTGCCGGGCGACCGTGTCGCGCAACTCCTGGGAGAACTGCGCCTCCTCGATCATGATCCGGAGCAACTTGGGGTCGTCGCGGTGGTTGTCGATCGCGTCGCGGACGATCGTGCGCACCACCGCCTCCAGGGTTCCCGGAGAGAGGTCTCCGGCCGGTGCCGAGGCGCCGCGGTCGATGTGCCGCACCAGCAGCTCGGCCAGGATCGCGTCCTTGTTGGGGAAGTACTGGTACAGCGAGCCGATCGACACGCGAGCCCGTTCGGCGATGCGGTTGGTGGTGCCCGCCGCGTACCCGTGCTCGGTGAAAACGTGAGCAGCCGCGGTCAGGATGCGGTCGCGGGTGAGCTCCGCGCGCACCTGACTGGGCTTGCGACGTGCTTCGAGACGACCCTTGGCGGACGGCATCGCGGTCCCTTCGAAAGCGAGTGGTCGAAACCTGAGCAAAAGCTCATAATAGTGGCATGACCTGCGAAAACAAACGACTCACGACCGTGGAGGAGATCGAGGGGGTCGTGGGGCGGCCAGCGTCGATGATCATGTTGAAGGAGGTCGGCGCGCTCGACGAGGGATCCGTCGCCGTGCTCGCGCGCAGCCCGATCGCGGGCTTCGGTCACCGGGACGCCGCAGGAACGAGCAGGACGACGTTCGTCGGTGGCGGTCCGGGTTTCGTGCGCGTGCACTCAGCACGCCGGATCTCCTTCAGCGCGAACGAGTCCGCCCACGGACCGGCGTCGCTGGTGTTCCTGCTGCCGGGCGTCGGGGAAACGTTGCGGGTCAACGGTTCCGCCAGTACGCGCCGGGGCCGGGTGGTGCTGGACGTCGAGCAGGTCTACGTGCACTGCGCCCAGGCCGTCCTGCGTTCCGGGCTGTGGAAACCACCGGTCGATCCCACACCCGCCGAGGTCACGGGCACCGGCCCGCTGGCCCAGCCCGGTGTCGCGAACTTCCTCGCCGGCGCCCCATTCCTGGCTCTGTCCACATGGGACTCATCACGCGGAAGCGACACCAGTCCTCGTGGGGACAAGCAGACCGCGGCGCGGATCCTGGACGGCCGCACGCTCGTGATCCCGGACCGCAAGGGCAACAAGCGCACGGACACGCTGCGCAACCTGGTCGAGGACGACCGGCTCTCGTTCGCCGCTCTCGTGCCCGGACGCACCGACGTGCTGCACGTCCGGGGCAGAGCGACGATCACCGTGGATCCCGCCCTGCTGGAACCGTTGTCGTTGCGCGGCACGCCACCGCACGCCGCGCTCGTCGTGGACGTCGAGGCGGCGGAGCTGACCGAGAGCGACGCGGTGGCAGAAGCCCGGTTGTGGACGCCGGCAGCGCACGTCGACCGCGATGAAGCACCCGACATGATGGCTCTGGGGAAGGCGCACCTGGCCGCCAACACCGCAGGCGTGGTCAATCTCGTGCCCGTCACGTGGTTGAGGAGGCTCATGAACCTCTCCTACCGGTGGGGCCTGCGCAAGGAGGGGTACGACGTCGACCACTGAGCACCTGGCCAGACGTCTGCAAGTACCACCAACTCTTGATCAAATCGCCGTCAACCACACCCAACCTGTTCGTAACCACCGAACCGCCACCGTGCCTCAGGCCAGGACAGGCCTGTTGGTGGTAGCAAAGTGTCTGTTGATGTTGAGTTGGTCGTACTTGCAGACGCCATCGGGGCCGGAAGCACGTCCAGTGGGCGAGTGACGCACACGACTTCCGCCAGCCTGCTTGGTCACAGCTCCTTCGCGCTTTCGGCTCCCCGGCTCCGCAGCCACGCGGCGAGATCGTCGAAGCCGTGGCGCACTGCCGCGTCCAGCGGTGTCAGCGGCTCCCACGGCGGAATCCAGTTCAGCTCCGCGCCGCTGTCCAGCAGACGTTCGGCGCACTCCCGCCGGCCGCCGTGGCACGCGCCCCAGAACGCCGCGTCGACCTCCTGCTTCGGCACGGAGGGGAGCAGGCGTTCGACGTGGTCGAGCAGGCCGAGCGTGGCGGCGTCGACCAGGGTGACCTTCGCCCCGCGCTCGACGAGCCGGTACGCCGCGTGCCACTGGGCGAACGCCCGCGCGTCCGCCAGCGGGGTGCCGCCGCCGATCACCGCCCCGTCCGCGTCGATGTCCGCGCCCGCGTCGAGCAGGGCGTCGAGCACGTCGACGTCATCGGCGCTGGCCGCCCAATGCAACGGCGTCTCGCGGTGCGTTCCTTCGAACCGTGCGTTGACATCGGCTCCTGCGTCGACCAGTGCCGCCACGGTCAGCGCACCGTTGGGGCAGCGGGCCGGCCAGTCCGTCAGCACGTGCAGGAGAGAGCGGGAGCAGCCGCTGTCGTCGGCGATCCGCGCGGTCGCCAGGCCTTCGTTGTCCGCTAGCAACTTCCGCAGCGCGGTGAGATCACCGCCGCGGATCGCGGTCGTCACGGCCACCGCGAGCGGCTCGTCGTTCCGGATGGTCGTCACCGCTCCAGTCTTCCCGGAACCGGGGAGTTCTGGTTGCGCCTCCGGTTGTCTAAGGTGTCCGCCATGGTGCGACCACGGCGGGTGACGGCGCCCGTCGTCGGGCTCTCGGTGCTGCTCGTGTTGTCGATCGTCGCCTGGATCGGTGGTGACGCGGTCATCGACCGGCTCAACGCGGCGCGCTGCACGAACCCGGCGACGGTCCTGATCACCGCCGCGCCCGCGGTCGCCCCGGCGCTGACCGAGGCCGCGGACGGCCTCGACGTCACCGGCGACTGCTACCGCGTCGAGATCAGGGCCGAGTCCGCGCGGGAGACCATGACCCGCCTGGTCAACGGTCAGGAATCGCCGTCGGTGTGGGTGCCGGAGTCGACGATGTGGCTGCGGCAGGCGCGCGATTCCGGTGCCTGGCGTGTGCCGGAGTCCGGCATCTCGGTAGCGCAGTCACCGGTCCTGCTCGCCGTGAAGGATCCCGCGAAGGGCAAGAACTGGCGCGAGCTGATCGGCCCCGGCGCCAAGGCGGTCGCCGGCATCGCCGACCCCGCCAAGGACCCGGCCAGCCTGTCGGCGCTGCTCGCGATGCGCGGGTTCGCGTCGGGGGAGAAGGACCCGGCGGCCGCGACGGTCGCCGCGATCCGCCCGGTGTCCGCCGACTACGCCGAACAGGCCGACGACCTGTTCAACCGGCCGCTGGACGTCTTCCCGACCTCCCAGCAGGCCCTGAACCGGCACAACTCCACGCCCGGCGCGACCAGGCTCGCGGCGGTCGCCCCCGAGAACCCCGTGCCACCGCTGGACTTCCCGTACGTAGTGCTGCCGGACGCGGGGGAGCAGCAGCGTGCGGGAGCCGAGAAGTTCCTGGCACGACTGCGATCCGGGACGAACCTGGACAAGTTCGGCCTGCGCGTCCCCGACGACAAGGCGGTCGGCCTCGACCAGGCGTTCGTCGACGAGACCCTGCGCGTCTGGGCGGGACTGACGCTCACCGCACGGGTGCTGGGCGTGCTGGACGTGTCCGGCTCGATGAACCAGATCGTGCCCAGGACCGGCACCACCCGGATGGCGCTCGCCGTCGCCGCGGCCGAACGCGGCCTGGGCCTGTTCAAGCCCGGCACGCAGATCGGGCTGTGGAAGTTCTCCACCAAGCTCGACGGCGACAAGGACTACAAGGAGATCATCCCGTTCGCGTCGGTCAAGGATCATCTCGCGAACGGCAAGGCCGTCGCGGCGGTGCGGGCGACCCGTGCGACGGCCAACGGCTCGACCGGCCTCTACGACACCACGCTCGCGGCCTACCAGGAGGCGCGCAAGAACTGGGAGCTCGGCCGCATCAACATCGTCGCGATCATGACCGACGGCCGCAACGAGGACCCCGACTCCATCAGCCAGCAGAAGCTCCTGGAGGAACTGGGCAAGCTCCAGGACAAGCGCCGGCCGTTGCCCGTCATCGCGATCGGCATGGGCCCGGACGTCGACGTCGACGAGCTGACGAAGATCGCCGAGGCGACCGGCGGACGCGCGTTCACGACCGTCGACCCCGCCGGCATCAGCGACATCTTCGCGCAGGCACTGAGCACCATGCTGTGCCAGCCGCCCGCGTGCAGGCCTCAGTAGACAAAATCAGGTGGGCCGGGCGCACCACTTGGGTAGCGTCCGCGCAATGCCTGAGCTGACCCGGCTGCACGAGGACCACGGTCCCGCGGTCCTCGCCTTCGAGCGGGCGAACCGCGCCTACTTCGCCGCCTCCGTCCCCGACCGCGGCGACGACTTCTTCGACCGGTTCACCGAACGGTTCCGCGCCCTGCTGGCCGAGCAGGAAGCCGGCATCTGCGTCTTCCACGTGCTCGTCGCCGAGGACGGCGCGGTGCTCGGCAGGTTCAACCTGATGGACATCGAGGACCACACCGCGGAACTCGGCTACCGCGTCGCGCAGCACGTCGCCGGCCGCGGCGTGGCGACCGCGACCGTCCTGCAACTGTGCCGGCTGGCGGCGGAGCAGTACGGGGTGCGCACGCTGCGGGCGGCCACGGTCCACCGCAACACCGGGTCTGCGAAGGTGCTGACCAAGGCCGGGTTCGTCGCGGTCGGTCCGGCCGACCCGGCTCACCTCGGTGGCGAGCCGGGGACCTGGTACGAGCGCGTGCTCTAGTACGGGTCGTACGGGCTGTCGTGGCCGAACCACCGCGCGACGGCGTGCAGCCGCAGACGTAGCAGCACCTTGATCCCCACGTTCCGCAGGAACCACGGCATCTCGGCCAGCACGCGCCTGCGGTCGGCCCACGTCGGCTGCGCCAAACGGAAGCGCGCCATGGAGCCCGCCCGGTCGAGGTACACGTACCGCTTGCCGCACAACACCTTCACCAGAATGCCGCTGGTGACCCCGATGGACGAGAACGCGTCGTGCACCAGGATCTCGCCGCCTGGCGCGAGGTTCTCCGACCAGAGCATGTCGTCGGTGTAGGTCCAGTAGTCGTGCTTGCCGTCGATGTACAGCAGGTCGATGGGCTCGTTCCAGCGCTTGCGCAACTCGGTGCTGTACTCGGCTTCGAGCTGCACGACGTCCGTCAGGCCCGCGCGGGCGACGTTCTTCTCGAACAGCGTGCGGGTGGGCGTGCCACCGAACAGCTTGCCTTCGACGAACGGGTCGACGGCGACCACGGTGGCGCCGACGGACCGGGCCGCGATGCCCAGGACGGTGGTGGACCGGCCCTTGTGGCTGCCGATCTCCACGATCCGCGCGCCGGGACCGAGCCGCAGCGCCGCTCTCCACAGCATGGTGGCCTGGTCAACTGTCAACCAGCCGGGGACTTTCTCACCGAGCTCCCAAGCTTGTTCGAACGCAACCGAAGAAGTCATCGCCACCTGCCTGAGTGCGCCCCAGAACGTCGTGGGGGCCCAAGATAGCGATAGTCGCCCTGGAGCACTACCCGGTGGTAACTTCCTCCGCCATCAGAAGCTTGAAGATCGCACACCGGAATCCGACGACGTGGGTGCTCGTCGCACTCACGGTGCTGTCGTTCGCGCAGAGGTTCGGGACGGCGACGTTCGACACGAAACTCGACCTCGCCGTCAACCCGCTCGGCTTCCTCTCCAGGGCCCTTCACCTGTGGAATCCCGCTGCGACGGCGGGCGAGCTGCAGAACCAGGCGTACGGCTACTTCTTCCCGATGGGACCGTTCTTCGCCATCGGCCAGATCCTCGGCGTCCCCGCGTGGATCACCCAACGGCTGTGGTGTGCCCTTCTGCTGTGCCTCGCCTTCTACGGCGTGCTGCGGCTGGCCCGCGCTTTGAACATCGGCCAGGAGCCGACGCGGTACGTCGGCGCGATCGCCTACGCGGTGGCTCCTCGGGTGCTGACCGAGATCGGGCCGTTGTCGGCGGAGATGCTGCCCGCCGTCATGCTGCCGTGGGTGCTGCTGCCGCTGGTGCTGGCGGACAGGATCGGGTCACCGCGCAAGGCCGCCGCGCTGTCCGCGCTCGCCGTGCTGGGGATGGGCGGCATCAACGGCGCGATGGTCGTCATGTCGCTCGTCCTGCCCGGCATCTGGCTGCTGACGCGCAAGTGGAACCGCGAGCACGTGAAGCTCGTGCTGTGGTGGGCCGGGTGCGTCATCGGCGTCGCGTTGTGGTGGATCGTTCCCCTGCTGCTGCTCGGCCGGTACAGCCTGCCGTTCCTCGACTACATCGAGTCCGCGGCGAACACGACCGCGCCGATGTCGTTGTTCCAGGTGCTGCGCGGGACGAACCAGTGGGTCGCGTACGTGCTCCAGGGCGAACCGTGGTGGCCCAACGGGTTCGTGCTCGTCGACAACCCCGTGCTGATGGCCGGCACCGCGCTCGTGGCGTTGATCGGTGTCGTCGGCCTGGCGCGGCTCGGCCTGCCGGAACGCCGTTTCCTGGTGCTGGGCACGCTCGCCGGGCTGACGCTGCTGACCGTCGGCTACGTCGGGTCGCTCGACTCACCGCTCGCCGAGGTGGTGCGCGGGCTGCTCGACGGCCCGCTCGCGCCGTTGCGGAACGTGCACAAGTTCGAGCCCGTGCTGCGGCTGTGCCTGATCCTCGGGTTCATCCACGGGCTGCACCTCTCCCGTCCCGTCGGCATGCGGGCGGCGCCGGAGAACTGGCGGCGGCGGCTCCGGATCGGGTTCGCCCTGCTGCTGATCGCGGTCGTCGCGGCACCCGCGTGGCTGCTGACCCTGCGGCCCGGTCTCGGCTGGTCGGACGTGCCGGACCACTGGCGCCAGGCGGCGTCGTGGCTCGCCGAGAAGGACGGCCGGGCGCGGACGTTGTTGTTGCCCGCCAGCGGTTTCGGCCAGTACACGTGGGGCAGGACCGTGGACGAGCCGATGCAGTCGCTCGCGGAGGCGCCGTGGGCGGTGCGCAACCAGGTGCCCCTCGGGTCCGAGGGCAACACGCGGTTCATGGACGCCGTCTACGACGCGCTCTCCGACGGACGCGGCTCGGCGGGACTCGCGGACTTCCTCGCTCGTGGCGGCTACCGGTTCTTGTTGTTGCGCAACGACATCGCGCGCGAGGCCACCGGATCACCACCGCTCACCGTGCTGCGTCAAGGGCTTCAGGGCTCGCCAGGCATCGAACGGGTCGCCGAGTTCGGGCCGGACGTGAAGATGAGCGACCAGAAGCTCGTCAGCCTGGTCGACGCGACGGCGACCGGCAAGTCCCTCGAGGTCTACGAGGTCAAGCGCCCGGTCGCGGCCGTGACGGCGGTCAACGCCGCGGACGTCGCGACCGTGAGCGGCGGGCCGGAGTCGTTGCTGCCGTTGCTCTCACAGGGACTGATCAAGGCCGATCAGCCGGCGGTTCTGGCCGGTGACTCGACGGAGAAGTCCGGCGAGCTGCTCATCACGGACGGCCTGCGGCGCAAGGAACGCAACGTCGGCAGGGTGTCGGACAACCTCAGCCAGACGATGTCCGCGGACGAGGCCTCCCGGCAGGGCCGCGTCGCGCTCGACGTGTCGCCGTTCCAGGACGTCAAACACCAGACCGTCGCGGAGTACCGCGGCATCCGTGCCGTCCGCGCGTCCACCTCGACCGCCTACGCCGACGCGGCGGGCTCGATCGACCCCGCCAACTCGCCGTTCGCCGCGGTGGACGGCGACGGCGGGTCGGCGTGGCACTCGTCGAGCTACACCGGGCCCGTCGGGCAGTGGCTCGAGATCGCGCTCGACACCCCGCGGACGGTCGGCGAGGTGAGGCTCGACCTGGTCGACGACCTGCGCGTCGGCTGGGCCGTGAACCGCATCCGGATCACCACCGACACCGGCGAGAGCGACCACGACGTGCCGTCCGGCGGTGGCGCGCACACCTACGGCGTCCGTCCGGGACTGACCAGCACCGTGCGCGTCACGATCCTCGGTGTCGCGGCGGACCGGCAGGACGGCAACGTCGGCATCAAGGAGCTGAGCGTGCCGGGCATGACGGCGCAGCGTGCCCTGCGCGTGCCGCGGGACCAGGACGCGCCCAAGCCCGGCTTCTCCTTCACCCGCGGCAGCCAGTCCCGGCCCGCCTGCTACCGGATCGACGACGCGGTGCGGTGCGACTCGGCGCTGTCGAGGTTCGGCGAGGAGGTCAACGGTCTCACCCGGCTGTTCCGCACCTCGGCCGACGGGAAGTTCGCGGTGAACGCCACCGTGGTGCCCGCGGCCGGCGCGAAGAACCCGGTGGCGCCGGAGGGGGTGACCGTCACGGGCACGTCGTCGCTCGCGGGTGACGTCGCGGCGAGCCCGCTGTTCGCCGTGGACGGTGATGCGGGGACGTCGTGGGTGCCGGACGTGACCGACCTCAAGCCCACGCTCACTGTGGCCTGGCAGGGCAAGAAGACCGTGTCGGAATTCCGGATCGAGGGCGCGAAGGGCGCCAGGATCCCGGTGGAGCTCGAAGTGCGCACCGACGCGGGCACCGAGGTGGTGCGCGTCGGCGCGGACGGCCTCGTCACGATCAAGCCGGCGCCCACCGAGAAGCTCGAGATCGCGGTGCGCGAGTCGGGTGGCAGGGGACCGGCCGAGATCGGTGAGCTCCGGGTGCCCGCGCTGGACGGCGTGCTGAAGCCGGTGCCGGCGACGACGCCGTTCACCGTGCCGTGTGGACGTGGACCGGTCGTCGAGATCGACGGCAAGAAGATCAACAGCTCGGTCACCGGCGTGCTCGGGGACGTGGCGGGCAACCGTCCGCTCAAGGCGACCCTGTGCGACGACGACCTCGCGACCGCGCTGGAGCTGCCAGCCGGTGACCACGTGTTGTCCACGTCGAGGTCGGACTCGTTCGTGGTGCAGGACGTGTCCGTGACACACCTCGAACTGCCGAAACCCGCTGCCACGCACCGGGAAGTCACCATCTCCACGTGGGACGCCACCGAACGCGAGATCACCGTGGCGGCGGGCGCGAAGGCGTTGCTCGTGGTGCCGGAGAACGTCAACGACGGCTGGACGGCCACGCTGAACGGCCAGGTGCTGCCGAAGACCAGGGTCGACGGCTGGCAGCAGGCGTGGGTCCTGCCCGAGGGCGACGGCGGTGTCGTCACGCTGGACTTCGTGCCGGACGCGCGGTACCGGACGGGCCTGCTGATCGGGGTGCTGGGCGTGCTGGCGGTGCTCGTGCTCGCCGCGCTCCCGTCACGGCGGCGGGTGGAGTTCGTGGAGCCGTCGCGCGGCCGGTGGCTGGTGATCGCGATGCTCGTGCTGCTCGCGGTGCTCGGCGGAATGCTGCCGATCGTGGCGTTGATCGCGTGCCTGCTGGCGCGGGAGTTCTGGGCGGCGGCGCCGAAGGTGATCGCGCTGAGCGGGGTCGCGCTCGGCACCGGTGTCGCCGTGCTGGGCAGGGTTCTGGGGCACGGGCAGGAGTGGGCCTACATCCCGCTGGTGCAGGCCTCGCTGCTGGTGGCGGTGTCGGCGGTGGTGGCGGCCGCGTTCCGGCCGTTCGGTCCGCAGCACCGGGCGGAGTCGGAGAAGGACGTCGAACAGACGGCGCCCGTCGAGCCGGTCGCTTCCTAGTGCGGCACTAGTGCCGTGATCGTGCCTCGATCACGGCACCGGTGACCACGAGACCGGCGGTGGCGAGCAGCGCACCGGTCACGACCTGACCGACCGAACCGTTGAGCCACTGGGTGATCAGCACGATCTCGGCGCCGACTGCGATCCACACGGCGAACGTCGACCGGCGGTCACCGCTCGCGATCCGGGAGAACAGCAGCAGCTGCACCAACGCGAGGCACGAGCCGACGAGGGCGAACTGCCACAACGGGATCATCTCGCCGTGGTACTTCGCGCCACCGATCAGCGACACACCCAGGGGCCCGAACAACGCGCAGCCCGCGATCACGAACGCGTCCAGGCCCGCACACACCGCGAGGGCCTTGGGCAGCGTGCGGCGGCGTTCGTCGGGGCACGCCATGCGGGGGAGGACCAGCACGCCCACCGCCTGCGGCAGCCAGTACGCGATCTTCGTGACGACCGCACCCACCGCGTAACCGCCCGCGAGGTCCGCGAGCTGGTGCCGGGCCAGCACGAGGTCGAGGTTCACCAGCAGCACCAGCGCGAGCATCGCCTGAGACGCGTGCAGCACCTCGGACCCTCCGAGCGGCCGGGCCGGGCGAGGCCTGCCGCACAGCGTCCACCCCGCCAGCACGACCAGGAACGAGCCGATCGCCGTGCCTGCCAGCACCGAGGTCGACGACGGCGAGAGCCACAGCCCGGTCACGCCGCCACCGACCTTGCCGAGGCCTTCCAGCGACACCAGCAACGCCAGCGCGCCGAACCGCTGCGTTCCCTGCAGGAGGCCGTGCAGCAGACCGAGAACCGTGAGCGGGGCCAGCGACAGCGCCAGCCACACGACCGGCCACGGGCCGTCCAGGTGCAGCAGGCTGGTCAGGACGGGCACGAGGGCCAGCGTCAGCACGGTCATGCCCGCGCTCACACTCAGTCCCAGCCCGAACAGCGGGCGCGGGCCGAGGCTCGTCACGCGCAGCGCGGCGACGGTCTGCAGGCTCATCGCGGGCACCACGCCGATGACCACGAGCGCGAGCAACGCGCTGAGCTCGCCGAAGACCGCGGGTGCCAGCGCACGCGCTGCCGCGATCGTCAGGACGTAGCTCGCCGCGTTGGCGCCCAGCAGGGCGCCGGTGATGAGCAGGGCGTCCAGGCGAGAGGTGGTCGTTGCCGGAGCGGACACGCCGGATCCTTCCGGTGGCAGGGTGCCGCAGGACGCACGCGGGGCCCTTTCGTGCGCCAGGAGAGTACGAAAGCTCCCCGCGTACTCACTACCCGTCGGTAGTACCGGCCGGTAGTTTCGGCGACTGTAGCCCCAGCGCGACCGGAGAGGGAGCAAGTGCGGCCGAACGGAGTGAAGCTCTACGCCACGTGCGCGGCGTTGGCCCTCGCTGCGATCGCCCCTGCCCTCATGCCGGGCTACGTCCTCGTCTACGACATGGTCTTCACGCCCACACAGCCCCTGAATGCGGCCGCGTTCGGGCTTGGTGACGCGTTGCCTCGGGCGGTGCCGGTGGACGCCGTGGTGGCGCTGCTGACGCAGGTCGTCCCCGGTCAGCTGGTGCAGAAACTGGTGCTGCTGGCGATCGTCTTCGTCGGCGCGCTGGGTGCAGGGTTGCTGGTGCCGACGGAGAAGACCGGCGTGCGGATCGTCGCGGCCGTGGCGTACTCGTGGAACGCCTACGTCGCCGAACGGCTCTTCATCGGCCACTGGACGTTGCTGCTGGGCTACGCGGCACTGCCGTGGGTCGCCATGGCGGGCTTGAAGATGCGTGAGGGCGAACCCCGCGCGTGGACCCGGCTCGTGCTCGCGAGCCTGCCCGCGGTGCTGTCGGCGCCGGGCGGGATCCTCGCTCTCGGCACGGCGCTGGCGACGGCGGGACGGCGCAAGGCGTGGCAGGTCCTCGCCGTCGGTGTGGTCCTGAACGCGCCGTGGTGGGTGCCCTCACTGCTGCACGACGGGCTTTCCGACCCGGCGGGCGTCGAGGCGTTCAGCGCGCGCGGCGAGAACTGGGGCGGGCCGGTGCTGAGCGTGCTGGGGCTCGGCGGGATCTGGAACGCCGAGGTCGTGCCGGCGAGCCGCGCCAACCCGATGCTGCCGGTGATCACCGTGCTGCTGCTCGGCGCGGCGGTGCTCGGGTTGCGGGAGCTGTCGAAACGCCTGCCCGTGTGGCCGCTGGCGGGCCTGGGGGTGCTCGGGGCGTTCCTGGCGCTGATCGCCGTGCTGCCCGGCGGTGTGCCGGTGCTGGAGGCGTTGATCGAGCACGTGCCGGGCGCCGGGCTGTTGCGGGACAGTCAGAAGTGGGTGGCGTGGCTCGCGCTGCCGTTCGCGCTCGGGCTCGCCGTCGCGGTGGAACGGCTGCGCGCCCGGTTGCTGGTGGTCGTGTTGTTGCTGGGGCTGCTGCCGGATCTCGCGTGGGGCGGGTTCGGACGGCTCGAACCGGTGGACTACCCGCCGGACTGGGCCGCGGTGCGGGAGAAGCTCGTGGGCCGGCCCGGCGATGTGGCCGTGTTCCCGTTGTCGGCGTTCCGCAGGTTCGACTGGAACGACGGGCGCACCCAGCTCGACCCCGCGCCGCGCTACCTGCCCGGCACGACCGTCGTGGACGACTCGTTGTCCGTCGGTGGCCGGATCGTGGCGGGGGAGGACCCGCGGGCGGCCAGGCTGCGCGCCGGTGATCTGAGCGGCATCGGGTGGGTCCTGGTGGAGCACGGAACGCCCGGCCGGGTGGACCAGAACCTCCTGGGGCGACTGGAGAAAGTGCACGACGGGCCGGACCTGACGCTGTACCGCGTTCCAGGAGCAGCGCCCGCTGCACCGAACGGCCCACCTGCTGCACCCGTTGTGCTGGCGTGGGTCGCGGCTGGGTCACTGATCGGCGTCGGCCTGTTGTGGAGACGGTTACCCGTCGGTAGATTCTCGGCACCTAACCGTGAGGAGTAGTCGTGGGCCTGGTTTCGTTCCTGGTCGCGGTCGTCGCCGGGGCCGCACTCGCCGGAGGCGTCGGCGCGGTCGTCGTCGCCCAGAACCACCCGGACAAGGTGATGGAGCGGCAGCAGGAGCAGTTGCAGGAGCAGGGTCAGCCGCTGAAGCAGGCGAGCGAGCCCGACGTTCTCGACTACGGCTCCCGCTGACCGGGTGGCCGTGGTCTTCTCCGGGGATCCGGCCGCCTCCTGGAGCATCCTGCTGGAGGCGACCCTGCGCGAGGCGCCGGACCCGGCGACCGTGGCCGCGCGGCTGGCGCGTGCGTCCGACGCCTTCCCGAACCTCGGTCCGGCAGCCGTCGTGCTGCGACCGTCCGATTGGGACGCCGCACGCGCGGAGTTCGCCGACTCCCGTTACCGCGCAGGCGATCCGCTCGTCCGAGCAGCAGTTTCCGGCGACTCGTTGCTGATCGCCGCGCACCACGGCGCCGTCGACGGCCTCGGCCTGGTCGCGTTGCTCGGGATCGCGCTCGGCGAACCGGTGCAGAGCTCCGCCACCGGTGTGGCGCACCGCGGCGTCGAGCGGCCCTACCTCCTGAACGCGCTGGACCGGGTGCGCGAGGCGGTGTGGACGCCGCCCACGCGAATCCAGCCCTCGTCGCGCGGCAACTCTCTCGGTGACCACCTCGTGTCCCGTGCGCTGCCCAAGACCAAGCTCGGCAGCGCCGCGCTCACCTTTGCCGCGGTGGACACCACGCGCAGGTGGAACGCCGCCCGAGGGGTGCCGCACGGCCGCATCGTCGCCGCGATCGGCGCGTCCTGGCGCGGGGGCGCCGATCCACGTCCCGAGGTCGACAGCGCGTTGCTCAGACTGCGCCTGCCCGCCGGGGCGGGCCCGGACGAGGTGCGCGTGCTGCTGGCTGGTGCGGCGCCGGAAGCGGGCTTCCCCAGTGGGCGGAACCCGGTGGCACAGCTGGGAATGCGCCTGCTGGCCTCCCGCCTCGGCTCGACGTTCCTCGTGTCGAACCTCGGCGTCGTCAAGGCGAGCGTCCGGTCCCTGCGTTTCTTCCCGACGGCCAGCGGGCGTTCGGGGGTGGCGTTCGGCGTGGTGACGGCAGGAGAGGTCACCACGGTCACGGTCCGGGCGCGCCGCAAGGACTTCGGCTCGGACGCCGCTGCCGCGTTGCTCGACCTGTTGTGTAACGCGGTGGTTGCCGGTCACGGGGCGTCGCGGTAACGCTCCCCAGGCGAAAGTT
>NZ_JBHRZI010000036.1:245147-341417 GCF_042649515.1 Lentzea rhizosphaerae
CCAAAACAGTCAGGTCTGGTTGACCTGTTGTGTGAGCCGGTGCTCGCGAGTCACGGGCCGTCGCGGCAGCTGCAGTGCGCTGTGCACCACGCTCTCGAACGCGT
Organism: Lentzea rhizosphaerae; assembly: GCF_042649515.1. Taxonomy (NCBI): domain Bacteria; kingdom Bacillati; phylum Actinomycetota; class Actinomycetes; order Pseudonocardiales; family Pseudonocardiaceae; genus Lentzea; species Lentzea rhizosphaerae. The sequence continues at coordinate 245,252 of NZ_JBHRZI010000036.1, forward strand.
CGAGGCTCTCCTCCCACGAGAACTGCTGCGCCCGCTGACGCCCCGCCGCTCCCATGGCCTTGCGCAACGGCTTGTCCCGCAACAGGGTGTCCGTGTGCCGGACGAAGTCGTCGAAGTCCTCGGCCAGCAGGCCGGTCTCGTGCTCCACGATCGCCTCGGCCACGCCGCCCGCGGACCGGTACGCGACAGTGGGCACGCCGTGGGCCGCGGCCTCCATGATCACGATGCCCCAGCCCTCCTTCACCGACGGGCACAGGTGCACCCAGGCGCCGGCGAGGATCTCGTGCTTGGTCTGCTCGTCGACCCAGCCGTGGACGACGACGCTGTCCTGGACGCCGCGGTCGATCGCGTGCTGGGTCAGGACTTCCTTCCACGGTCCGTCGCCGACGAGCTCCAGCCGCAGGTTCGGCCACTGAGGACGGAGCTGCGCGACCAGGTCGATCGCGTGCTCCAAACGCTTGTGCGGCACCAGCCTGGAGACCGCGACGAGGACCGGTGCCTCGGTGCGCCGGGCGGTGACGGCAGGTGGCGCGTCGAGTCCGTTCGGGACGACGACCGTGCGGCGCAGTTCGATGCCGAGCTGGCCGAGCTCGTCGCGCGTCACGTTGGACACGGTGATGTAGCGGCACTTGCGGTACAGGCGGGGTGCGAGCCACGACTCGATCCACCAGCCGATGCGGCCGAAGAACGGGCCGAGCGCGCTGTGCCACTGCTCGCGGTGCACGTGGTGCACCAACACGAGGACCGGGCAGCGCGCGACCAGGCGGCTGAAGAACGGCATGCCGTTCTGCACGTCCACGATCACGTCCGCGTCGGAGCGCAGGATCGCGAGCAGGGCGTGCAGGTAGACCGTGAACTTGTTGCCGCGCCTGCGGAAGCGGACGCCGGCGACCCAGTCGCCGAGCGGGGCGCGACCGTGGTCGGCGCACTGGATCGCGACCCGGTAACCGAGCCGCGCCAGCCCTTCGGCGATGCGTTCCACGTATCGTTCGGAACCACCGCCTTCGGGGTGTCTGGTGTCGCGCCAATTCACCAGCAGAATGCTCGGCCGGTTATCGGGACAACGCGACATCTACTCTCCCGGGTGCTAGGTTACCGCCAAGTAGTCATCGTAGACGGAATACAGGGGATGGCAATGGTCGAGATCGGTTCAGTTTCGGCCCGAGAAAGTTCGCACAAGCCAACTTTCAAGCGCTCTGTTCGGCTTTTTCGCGCATTTCTGAAAGAACAGTCCGACCCCGACCACTTCTACTCGATCCTGGCCGACGACTCGGTCGGTCAGGTGTCCTCTTACGTGCCTCTGCGGGGTGCCGTCGTGCTGGACGTCGGCGGCGGGCCCGGCTACTTCGCCGAGGCGTTCCGCGCGGCCGGCGCCCGCTACGTGGGTCTCGACCCGGACGTCGGTGAGCTCTCCGCCCGCGGCGAGCCCGACCCCGGGATGATCCGCGCCAGCGGGACGGCGCTTCCGTTCCGTGACGGTTCGGTGGACGTCTGCTACTCGTCCAACGTCCTCGAGCACGTCGACGACCCGTGGCTGATGCTCGCCGAGATGGTGCGCGTGACCAGGCCTGGAGGCACGATCTTCATGTCGTACACGCCCTGGTGGTCACCCTGGGGCGGCCACGAGACCGCGCCCTGGCACTTCCTCGGCGGTGACTACGCGCGACGACGCTACGAGCACCGCAACGGCAAACCGCCGAAGAACTACTTCGGTACTTCCCTGTTCCCGGTGAGCGTCGGAGCGGTCCAGCGGTGGGCTCACCGCCAGACCGTTGCCGACGTGGTCGAGACGTTCCCCCGGTACCACCCGTGGTGGGCGAAGTGGATCACCCGCGTGCCGGGGGTCCGGGAGGTCGCCTCGTGGAACTTCGTGGTGGTGCTCAGGCGACGTGCCTAGGCGACGTGCCTGGGCCGCCGCGCGAACACGCCGAGCAGAATTCCGGCCAGCAGGAGCAGTGCTCCGAGGGAAGCCAGAACAATCGGCCCGGTGCTGCTGATCAGGGTCAATTTGTCGCGCGCCTCGGTGGCGCGGGCGACCGATTCCTTGACCGTTTTCTCGGTGAAGGTCAAAGTGCCTTCGAGCAGCACCGTGCCTTCTTTGCCGTCAGGCCCGACCAGCACCTGCCGCTGCTGTTCCGAACCCTTGACGATGATTCCGCTCTTCGGCTCCACCCACATGGTTCGGGTGTTCGAGTAGCGGCGTTCCGCCTTGACCGACGCCTCGGTGCTGTTCACCAGCGAACCGGGCACCTCCTGGTCGCGGAACTTGGTCGACGGGATCTTCTGGACGAACTTGTAGACCTGCAGCCCGCCGATCTCGTCCGTGCCCTCGTACCGCGCCGTCGTCGCCTTGCGCAGGGTCGTGTCGAAGTACTCGTAGTCCTTCGCCTCGGTGGCGAACGGGAACTTGTAGTTCAGACCCTCCTGGCGCACCGCCTTGTCAGCGGGGGTGGGGCCCTTCTCCTCGTCCGTCACGTACTGCTGGCTGCACTTGTCGAGCGCCATGTTCGTGTGCCGGTCGAGGCACACCCGGTGCTCCATCGCGGAGACCAGCTGGTTGTTCGAGTCGGTGACGACCAGACCCGAGTCCCACACCATGACGTTGCCGCCCGACTTGCCGTCCGGCAGCACCCGGTTGCTCTCGACCTTGCGAGTGGCCGTGAGCTGAGCGTTCTTGACGACGAGATCCTTGGGGTAGAACACCTTCGCGGCACCTTCCGCAACGGATTCCACCTTCTGGTCGAGCGGCACGACGGCGAGCTCGGGGTACACGTAGAAACGCAGCACTGCTCCGAGCGCCAACGAAAAGATGCCCAGTGCTACTAGTACGAGGCTCGCGACACGTCGCACCCGTCCTCCTTATAGACGTGAGATGGACGTCACAGTGGCGTGCAAACTACCGGACAGTAACCTCTGCGCAACCCCCTGGGTGGGGTGACAGAAGTCATCTTGATCGGTCCGCGTGACGAAAGCAGCTACTCGGGCGCCGCAACGCAGAGCCGTTCGGCGCAACCCCTGCTGTCCAACGGGTAGCAGCTGAAAGAACCAGCTCCTGACTCATCGGCGACGATGCCGGAGGAAGAGACACGTGGCAGAAACCCCTGTGTGCTATCCCGGAGCAGCCGACCAGGCCCGGCTGCTCGCCAGCGGTACGACCACCGCAGCAGAACTCCTTGCGACGACGGAACATCGGCTCGGCTCCCTGCGCGAGGTTTTCACAGATGTCGATTTGGCCGCCGCTCGGCGCAGTGCCGAGGAGGCCGATCGGCGGCTGGCCCGCGGCGAGCGCGGCGCCCTGCTCGGCCTGCCGCTCGCGGTCGAGGATTCCTTGCCGCACTCGGCTTCCGGCGTGCTGACCGCCGCCGGTGCCGTCGTGGTGGGACGGACGTCTGCCGCCGAAAGACATCGCAACCCCTCGCCGGCACTGCCCGCCACGCTGCTCGACCCTCGGGTGTCCGGCACCGCGGTCGCCGTCTCGTCGGGTGTGGTGTCCGCCGTGCTGGCGCGCCGCGCGCCCGGTGCGGGCCGGGTTCCGGCCGGTGCCGCGGGCGTCGTCGGTTACGAGGCGTCCGGCGGGGCCGGTGTTCTGGCCAGGAGTGTGACCGACGTGTCGCACGTCCTCACCGGACTCGGCTGGCAGGCCAAGCCCTCTGATCGTCCACTGCGGATCGGTGTGTCGTTGCGTGGTGTCTCGATGACAACGCGCACACGCGCACCCATGCGACGGGCCGTCGAGGACGTCGCCGCCCTGTTGTCGATGCACGCCAACGAGGTCGTCGACCACGACCCGCACCTCGCCAGCGAGTCGCGGCTCCTGCTGGCGCCCCACCTGACCGCGGGCAGGCGTGAGCTCGAACTGCTCGGCAAGGTCGTGCCGACGCCGTTCCGGGGCCTGTGCCGGTCGCTGAGGGCTGCGGAACGCGTGATGCTGGACCAGATGTTCGCGGGCGTCGACGTGCTCGTGACGCCCGGCTACACCGGCCCGGCCGAGACGATGGCGCTGCCCGGCGGCGTGCTGGTGCGCAACGGCGCCACGACGCCGTTCGCACCGCTGTGGAGGGTCAGCGGCTATCCGGCCGTGTCGGTGCGGGCGAGCTGGGACGCCGACGGCAACCCGCTGCCGGTGACCGTCATCGCGGTCCCGGCGGCGGAGGGCGCGCTGCTCGGCGTCGCCCGGATCATCGAGGAGGAAGAGGAAGTTCACCGCAGGCCGTAGTCGACGTTCGTGGAGGACACGACGTTCTTCAGGTCGAGCGAGCTGTCCGGGTCGCTGGCGTTGGTGACCCAGTAGGTCGTGCCGGCACCGAGGCACGCGCCGATCACCAGCGCCACTCCGGCAACGAGGAAACCCCGGCGGTGGAGCAGCAGCAGGACGAGCGCGGCCGCGATCAGCACGGCACCGGACACCCACAGGATCGTCGGCAGCGTGGTGATCATGAACAGCAGCGGCCGGTTCTTCTTGACCTCGTCGACGTTCGCGGTGACCGAGGCCGGCGTGAGTCCGAGCTCGCCGTCGAACGCGTAGGTCCCCTCGCCCTCGCGCTGCGTCACCGTGCGCAGCTCCTGCTTGATGTCCTCGCGCAGCGACAGCACCGCCCCGGTCTCGGGCTCGACCAGCAACGTGCGGGTGACGCCGTAGTACTGCGTGACGTCCACGGAGGACTCCGAGCTGCCGATCATGGAACCGGGCACCTGGAAATTACCCAGCTCCCTCGGTTCGATCGTGTGCACGAACCGGTAGACGTCGAGTCCCTGCAACAGCTGCTCGCCGGCGAAGTGGATCGGGACCGGCTCCTTGAGAACCGTGTCGTACCAACGGTAGTCGCGCTTCTCGGTGCCGAACGGGAACACGAAGTTGAGCCCGGGGTGCAGCGGTTTGGCGCCCTGGCCGATCGTCCGCTTGCCCTGCTCGGTCTCGTAGAACTCGCCGTGGCACGGCGCGACGGCCTCGCCGGTGCGGCGGTCGATGCAGATCCGGCGCACCTCGGCGCTGAGGACGAGGTCGTCCCTGCCCTCCTTGACGATCGTCGACCGCTTCCAGACGGTGACGTCACCGTTCTGCTTGACCTCCGGCGCCGAGAGGTCGCCCTCGACGTGCGTCGTGGCCGTGACGCTGAGGTTGTGGCGTATCTCGGGAAGCCCGTTCGGCGGATAGACGATCGCCGTGACGCCTTCGCCGGAGGAGACCGAGACGTTGTCGATGTTGTGCTGCAACTTGGCGAGGTAGGGGTGGGTGTGCAGCTGCAGCACCAGTCCGGTGGCGACAGCGAACGCACCCAGTCCGAGCAGGGCGGCTAAGACTGCGGTTCGCACGAGTCCTCACAACTATTCGGTTGGCAGGGAGGTAAGTCCCGTGAGGCGCGCTTTCCGGTAACCGTGCGTTCAGTTGTACTCCGGAGTGAACCAGATCACAAGACTAACCCGAATCTCGTTCGGGTTTAAGTGCCGTCGCGGCGGCGTCACGATCGCCGCGCATCCGTACCAATGTGCCCGCGAACCCCTGGTTTCCCGGCCGCGGTCATGCATGATCCGACGCGACTGTCCTGGGCATAGCGATTTCTTGGGGGTATGCATGGGTGTTCGCAGACGGTTGACCGCCGCGCTGTCGGTGGGGGTCGCCGCTTCCGCTGTTCTGTCCGGTCCGGCCGATGCCAGGCCGTCGCCCGCCTGGCGGCTGGCGTCGATCCCGCAGACAACGATGACGAGCGTCCTCAGGGACGTGGCCGCGGCCGACTCCGCTCACGCCTGGGCCGTCGGTGTCGAGGGCTACGACCCGGAGCAGCAGTACACGACCGGTGATCCGCTGATCCTGAAGTGGGACGGGATCGGTTGGTCGCGCAGCTCGGTTCCCGCCGTGCAGGGCAAGGTGTCCCTCCGTCACGTGGCGGCGTCGTCCGTGAACAACGTCTGGGTGACGGGCTCGCTGACGGCGCACGACCCCGGCGACAACACGCACTTCGTGTACCGCTACGACGGTTCGGCGTGGAGCCAGGTGCCCTACCCGGCCGGTGCGACGCCGAGCACGCTGAGCATCCGGGATCTGTCCGTTGTGGACGGACGGGCCTGGCTCGTCGGGTACCGGGACAACAGGCCGGTGTTCCACGAGTGGAACGGTCAGTCCTGGACCGAGCACCAGGCACCGGCCGAGTGCGTGAACGGCGGCGGCATCGTGAACTTCTGCACCGTCAACGCTGTGAAGGCGTTCGCGCCGAACGACGTCTGGGCGGCGGGCAACGGCATGTGGAACGGGTTCGCCGGTCCGCTGCTGTTCCACTGGAACGGCACCGCGTGGCGCGCGATCCAGGTCGCGGGGAGCCAGCAGACGGCCTTCCAGTCGCTCGACGGCAGGTCCTCGAAGGACATCTGGGCGGTGGGTGACTCCGGCGGCATGGGCTCCGGCAACGTGATCGTGCGCGGTGACGGCACCACCTGGCAGCAGATCGGCGGGCTGAACGCGCCACGCGTGCCCGGTGTCGCGATCAGCAGGTCGGGCACTCCGTGGGTGATCGGCAACATGATGCCGCTGGCCGCCTTCAACACCTACGCGTCGGGCGCGTGGGCGACCACGCCGGCGCCGCCGTACGCCTCAGGCACGGCCTACAACGCCATCGCGGCGGTTCCCGGCACCGACAGGGTCTTCGCCGTCGGCTACACCGACGTGCCCGGCACGAGCCCGCTCCGCCTCCGCGCGGTGATCGCCTCCTACTCCATCTGGTGATTGCCTGAGAACGATGAACGGCGCTTTTGTCCACGTCAGGTGGACAAAAGCGCCGTTCATCGAGAGCCGGTGCGGGTCAGGGCTGGCCGTGGATCACGGACAGGGCGTGCTCGCGTGCCGGTGCGCTCAGCGTGGTGTTGAGCTCCTCGAACAACGCTTCCGCGGTGACGCCGTTCCATCCGGGAGGCAGCAGCGCCAGGGGGAGGCCGGGGTCGCTGTAGGGCAGGCGGCGCCACTGGGTCAGCATCGGCACGTAGATCTGGAAGGCCTGCTCCGGGGTCGTCACGCTGATGTCGAGCTCGGGCCGGTGGCGGCGCAGGAAGTCCGTGTACAGGTCGGCCAGCTCGTCGAGGTCCCACCACGCGCGCACCTTCGACCGCAGGTCCCCGAACGCGAAGTGCCGGCCGGTGAAGATGTCCACGTACTCGGCCAGCCCGCGGCGTTCCAGGGTCCGCCGGGTCTCCGCGGCGAGGTTGCCCGGCGCGACCCACACCCCCGGCGCCGCCGTGCCGAAGCCGAGCTGGGTCAGGCTGGTGCGGAGCTCGTGGCGCTTCTCCCGTTCGGACTCGGGCACGGAGAACACGACCACGAGCCACCCGTCGTCGGCGGTCGCACGCCGGCGTTCGAAGATCCGGGCGTCGCCTTCCGCGAGCGTCTCCAGGGTCTGCTCGGACAGGGCGTACCCCGCGGCGCCGTCGCGGCGGTCGCTGCGGACCACGCCGCGGCGCTTCAGCCGGGAGATCGACGACCGCACGGCCTGGCCCTCCACGCCGAGGTCCGCCATGAGCTGCACGACGGACGCCACGGAGAGCCAGTTGTCCTCGCCGCGGGCGTAGAGGCCGAAGATCGTGACGATGAGCGGGCCGAGCCGGTCGCGCCCGGTGGCAGCCGTCGGTTCTGTGGTCAGCGCGACGTTCAGGGCCCTCTCCTCGGTCAGCTGAGTTCCGTCAGGGTGACAGTGTTGCGCAGCTCGCCCAGCCCGCTCACACGAGTCACCACCACGTCGCCGTCGCGGAGGAAGATCTGCGGCTCGCGGGCGCTGCCGATGCCGCTGGGCGTGCCGGTGAGGATCACGTCTCCGGCGCGCAGGGTCATGCCGTGGCTGAGCTCGGCGATGATCCGGGTGAACGAGAACGCCATCTGCGCGCTGGAGGCGTTCTGCAGCAGCACGCCGTTGACCTCGCACTGCACCTGCATGTCCGCGAGGTCCACTTCGTCGGGTGTGGTGATCCACGGTCCGAGCGGCATGGTGGCGTCGATGCTCTTGCCCTTGAGCCACTGCCCGCCGTGCGCGCGTTGGAGATCGCGCTGCGAGACGTCGTTGGCGACGAGGAAGCCGAAGACGTGGTCGAGCGCCTTCTCCTCGGGGATCGAACGGCCGTCGCGCCCGATGACCACGGCGATCTCGGCTTCGTAGTCCCACTTCTGGGAGATGTCCGGGTCGTAGGCGATGTCGTCGGACGGGCCGATGACCGTGTCCGGACCCTTGGTGAAGAACGTCGGGCGCAGCGGCATCTCGGCGGGGCCCTGCCCCTCGCGCTTGCCTGATGACTCGAGGAAGTGGTCGAGGTAGTTCCAGCCGGTGCACAGGACGTCGCGGTTGAAGCGGTGCAACGGCGACTCGAGCCGGGCCTGCGAGAGCGGCAGCACCTCGCCGCGGGCACCCGTCGGTCCGCCCCGCACGACGTCGTCGACGGTCGTGTCCAGCAGCGTGATCGACTGCTCGGCGGCGTCCACGAGACCGGCGCGGCGGACACCGTCGACGGTGAGAGAAGCGAGCTTCACTATGGCGTCTCCATTTCGCTGATCATGAAAACGCTATCGATTCAGCTGGGCGTGACCAGGCGGTCTTCCGGGATGACCGCGACGCCGAGGATCTCGATGAGGGCGTCCGGTTGCCACAGCCCGGTGCAGCCGATGCCCGCCATGGCCGGGTAGACGGGTCCGGCGAGCTCGCGCCACACCTTGCCGATCTCCTTGCCGTGCGCCTGGTAGTCCGGGATGTCCGTGAGGTAGATCGTGATGCTGACCAGGTCTTCCGGCTGGCCTCCAACCTCGCGCAACGTGGTGAGCACGTTGCCGAACGCCTGGCGGAACTGCTCGACGATGCCGCCGGGAACGATCTTCATGTCGGCGTCGGTCGCCGTCTGCCCGCCCAGGTGCAGCGTGGTGCCCACGAGCGTGCCGTGGGAGTAGCCGCTCGGTGCCGGAAGACTCGCCGGATTCACTGCTACAGGCCTCATGCGTATTGACACTATCTGACGGTCGTGAAGAATACGAGATATGGAGCCCGACTTGAGCAAGTACCAGCTCGAAGGCGACAACTCGATGTACCGGCTGCCCAGCGGCCTCGTCGCCCCGGTGGTGACGCGGGGTGGCGCGGAGAACCCGGACACCGCCGACTCCGGTGGCGCGGTGCGGATCTCCGGCGTGAGCATCCAGCACACGCCGGCCCGCAGGCTGTGGTTCGGCAAGGTCAGCAACGAGCCCGGCTACCGCTCGGTCACCCACCACCACGGCGAGGCCGAGACCGGCGGGTACGTCCTGTCGGGACGGGCGCGGATCTACTTCGGCGAGAAGTTCGAGGACTACGTCGACATGGAGGAGGGCGACTGGGTGTTCGTGCCGCCGTTCATGCCGCACATCGAGTGCAACCTCTCGCGCACGAAGCCGCTCACGTGGATGACGACGCGCACTCCGGAGAACATCGTCGTCAACCTCGACGACGTCCTGGACGAGGACCTGCGCGACTGGCTGACCCGATGACGGCCGGGACCTCCGCGATCTTCACGCAGGCCATCGCGTTGGAGAAGGCCGATCCGGAGCACTTCGACCTGGCGTTCACCGCCGTCACCCAGCCCTGTCCTTGGCCCAAGGCCTACGGGGGAGACCTCGTCGCCGCCGCGGCTGCCGCGGCGATGCGTTCGGTGACCGACGGCAAGACGTTGCACTCGATGCACAGCTACTTCCTGCGCCCGGCCGACATCGGCGCGCAGGTGCGGTACGAGGTGGAGCTGTTGCGCGACGGCCGGGGCTACAGCACCCGTCAGGTCCGCGGCTACCAGAACGGCAAGCCTCTCTACGTCTGCCTGGCGAACTTCGCCGCCGGGGAGCCGGGTGGCAGCTTCCAGGCCGCGTTCACCGAAGGGCTGCCCGATCCGGAGACGCTGCCCAGTTCGGCGGAGTACCTCGCCGGACGCAGCGGCGGCACGATGACCGGGGAGTCGAAGGCCTACTGGTCCGCCGGTCGCAGCTTCGACATGCGGCACGTGCCCGGTCCCGTCTACCTCTCGGTCGAGGGCGAGCGGGTGCCGCACCAGGCGGTGTGGCTCAAGCCGTTCGACGCGTTGCGCCCGGTCGAGGGCCTGACCGACGCCCAACGCGACCTGGCCGCACTGGCGTACATGTGCGACTACACGATCCTGGAGCCGATCCTGCGGGTGCTCGACCTGCCGTGGGCGCAGCCGGGACTGGTCACCGCGAGCCTCGACCACGCCATGTGGTTCCACCGCGAGGCACCGGTCGACGACTGGTTGCTCTACGTGCAGGAGGCGGTCGCCGCCGATGCGGGGCGAGGGCTCGGCACCGGCCGGTTCTTCACCCGCGACCAGCGCCACCTCGCCACCGTTGCCCAGGAGGGCATGATCCGCCCCGCTTGACGTCACTGCCTGACCCGCCGCCCGCGGAAGGACTGACCATGGACACCTTCGCTCGTGATCATCTCCCACCGGCGGCGCTGTGGCCGGCGATCGAGTTCACGACGCCGGAGCTGCAGTACCCGGACCGTCTCAACGCCGCCACCGAACTGATCGACGTCCCGGCGGCGCGGTTCGGACCGGACCGCCCGGCGTTGCGCACGCCGTCGGGGGAGGTGTGGTCCTACGGCGACCTGCTCACCCGCGCGAACCAGGTGGCGCACGTCCTGGTCGAGGACCTCGGTCTCGTGCCGGGACAACGGGTTCTGCTGCGGTCGCCCAACAACCCGTGGACGGTGGCCGCCTGGCTCGGAGTGCTGAAGGCCGGTGGTGTCCTGGTGACGACCATGGCCGCACTGCGCACCCGTGAGCTCGCGCCGATCGTGGAGCGGACGCGTCCGACGATCGCGTTGGTGGACAACAGGTTCATCGAGGACGTCGAAGCCCTTCCGTCTTTGACGGTAGTGGGTTACGACGACCTCGCGGCGCGTTGTGCCGGCAAGCCGGGGGAGTTCACCGCCGTGGACACCGCCGCCGACGACGTGGCGTTGCTGGCGCCCACGTCCGGGAGCACCGGGTCGCCGAAGATCACCATGCACTTCCACCGCGACGTCCTGTCGATCGACAACACGTTCGGCCGGCACGTGCTGCGGCTGAACCCGGACGACCTCGTCGCCTGCACGGCGCCGTTCGCGTTCACGTTCGGCCTGGGCATGCTCGTGGTGTTCCCGTTGCGCGCCGGTGCCTGCGCCCTGCTGACCGAGGCCGCCACGCCCGCGCAGGTCGCGGATCTGGTGGCACAGCACGGAGTCACCGTGCTCGCGACCGCACCGACCGCGTACAAGGCGATCCTGCGCGACGGCGCCGACGTCAAGCTCAAGGGTCTGCGGACCGCGGTGTCAGCAGGGGAGCACATCCCGTTGCAGACGTGGGAACGGCTGCGCGACCGGCTCGGCCTGCGGGTGATCGACGGGATCGGTGCCACGGAGTTGTTGCACATCTTCATCTCCGCCGCCGGTGACGACATCCGTCCCGGCTCCACCGGGAAGCCCGTGCCGGGCTACCGCGCCACCGTGCTCGACCCCGACGGTCTCGAACTCGGCCCAGGCGTTCCGGGACGCCTCGGCGTGATCGGCCCGGTCGGCTGCCGCTACCTCGACGACGAACGCCAGAAGGACTACGTGGTCAACGGCTGGAACGTCACCGGCGACGTCTTCCACCGGGACTCCGACGGCTACTTCCACTACCACGCCCGCAGCGACCACATGATCGTCTCTTCCGGCTACAACATCGGCGGCCCCGAGGTGGAGGAGGCCGTCGACACCCACCCCGACGTGGTGGAGTCCGCCGTCGTCGCCAAACCCGACGACGAACGCGGCTCGGTCGTGTGCGCGTTCGTGGTGCTGCGGGAGGGCGTCGAGGGCGACGCCGCGAAGGCCGAGGAGATCCAGGACCACGTGAAGCGGACCATCGCCCCCTACAAGTACCCGCGCGACGTGCGGTTCGTGGAAGCCTTGCCGCGCAACGCGAGCGGCAAGCTGCAGCGGTTCGCGCTCCGCAAGATCGTCGAGGACGAGGTGCCCGCGTGAAGATCGCTGCCAAGAAGATCGCCGTCGTCGGCGGCGGGCCGGGCGGCCTGTACTTCGCCGCGCTGATGAAGCAGCTCGACCCCGCGCACGACATCACCGTCTGGGAACGCAACGCGCCGGACGACACGTTCGGCTTCGGCGTGGTGTTCTCCGACGAGACCCTCGGCGGCATCGAGAACGCCGACCCGGAGTTCGCCGACGCGATGACGCGCCGGTTCGCGCGGTGGACCGACATCGACATCCACTACGGCGGCGAGACCCACACCGTTGGCGGGCAGGGATTTGCCGCGATGAGCCGCAAGGAGCTGCTCGCCCTGTTGCAGCAGCGGTGCCGCGATCTCGGCGTGGTGGTGCACTTCTCGACGCCCGCGCCGGATGTCTCGTTCCTGCGCGGTGCTCACGATCTGGTGGTCGGGGCGGACGGCGTCAACTCGTTGGTGCGACAGTCCTTTGCGGATGTTTTCCGGACCACTTTGGACCGTCGGAACAACAAGTACATGTGGCTGGGCACGGACCTGGTGTTCGAGGCGTTCCAGTTCTTCATCAAGGACACCGAGTGGGGGACCGTGCAGGTCCACGGTTATCCCTACTCCGACACCGGGTCGACGTTCATCGTCGAGATGCACGAGGACGTGTGGCGCCGGGCGGGTTTCGACACGTTCGAGGAGTTCGCGCCGGGTGAGTCCGACGAGCGTGCCGTCGACCGGATCCGTTCGCTGTTCGCCGAGGAGTTGGCCGGCCACGAGGTGTTCGCGAACAACTCGAAGTGGCTGAGCTTCACCACCGTGCGCAACGAGCGTTGGCACGACGGCAACCTCGTCCTCGTCGGCGACGCCGCCCACACCGCGCACTTCTCGATCGGCTCCGGCACCAAGCTCGCCATGGAGGACTCGCTGGCGCTGGCCGCGTGCCTGCACGAACACCCCGACGTGGAAACGGCGCTGACCGCCTACGAAGCCGAGCGCCGCCCGGTCGTGCTGTCGACGCAGCGTGCCGCGCAGGCGTCGCTGGAGTGGTTCGAGAACATCGGCATGTACGCAGGCCAGGAGGCGACCCGGTTCTGCTTCAACCTGCTGACGCGCTCCCGCCGCATCACCTACGACAACCTCCGCACCCGCGACTCGGAGTTCGCCGACCGCGTGGACGCGGCTTTCGCGGCCTCGGAGGGGTGTTCGGCTGTTGCGCCGGCGATGTTCCAGCCGTTCCGGTTGGGGAGTTTGCAGCTGAAGAACCGCGTGATCGTCTCGCCGATGGACATGTACTCCGCCGTCGACGGCGTGCCGGGTGACTTCCACCTGGTGCACCTGGGTTCCAAGGCCATGGGCGGCGCGGGCCTGGTGATGACCGAAATGGTGTGCGTCTCTGCATCGGGCCGGATCACGCCGGGCTGCACCGGCCTGTGGACCGACGAGCAGCGCGACTCGTGGGAGCGAATCGTGTCGTTCGTCCACACGCGGAGCACCGCCCGCATCGGCCTGCAACTGGGCCACTCGGGCCGCAAGGGTTCGACCCGCCTGATGTGGGAGGGCATGGACGAGCCGCTGCCCGACGGCAACTGGCCCGTCGTGGGCCCGTCACCCCTGCCGTACGGTCCGGGCTCCCCGGTCCCGCGCGAGTTGGACCGCGCCGAGATGGACCAGATCACGGCTTCGTTCGCAGCCGCCGCGCGCCGCGGTGCCTCTTGTGGGTTCGACCTGCTCGAACTGCACTGCGCCCACGGCTACCTGCTGTCGTCGTTCCTGTCGCCTCTTGCGAACCAGCGAACCGACGCGTACGGCGGCTGTGTGGAGAACCGGCTGCGGTACCCGCTGGAGGTGTTCGAGGCGGTCCGCGCGGTGTGGCCAGCCGACCGCCCGATGATCGTGCGCATCTCGGCCACCGACTGGGCCCCCGACGGCAACACCGAACACGACGCCGTCGAGATCGCCCGCGCGTTCATCGCGGCCGGTGCCGACGCCATCGACGTGTCGTCGGGGCAGGTCACGGCGGATGAGCGCCCGGCGTACGGGCGGTCGTACCAGACGCCGTTCGCTGACCGGATCCGTCACGAGGTCGCGGCGGGTACCGGTGCTGCGGTGATCGCTGTCGGGGCGATCGCGTCTTACGACGACGTGAACTCGATTTTGCTGGCTGGGCGTGCGGATCTTTGTGCGATCGGGCGGACGCACCTGTACGACCCGCATTGGACGCTGCACGCGGCTGCTGAGCAGGAGTACCGGGTGGAGTGGCCTGTGCAGTACCGGGCGGGGAGCCGGAAGCCGCCTTCGGCGCGGACGGATGCGGTGCGGCCGCGGTTGTCGTTGTTGCGGGCGGAGGAGGGGGATCGGAACGTGCACCTGCGGTGGGTGCCGCGGCGTGAGGCGGTGGTGGTTCCTCGATGAAGGGAAACTTCATCGACCTCAGGTGGAGGAAGGTTCCCTTCATCCATCTCGCCGACAACTCATATCGGATATACCGGGCACCGGCCTGACCGAGATCAACGGAGGGCTGAGCCGGGCCGCGCGGTTAGGCCGATCGGGTGTTGTGCCGCAGATCCGAACGGGCGGCGCGTAACACCCGGATACCACCACCGACTCCCTTACACCGGGACCCGCTTCCCGTGGACGGAGGTGTCGGCCGATGGCGTCCCACCTGCTCGTGCGCCCCGACGACCACCTCGTCGTCGGCGTCCGGTGGTCCAATTTCACGAGCGAGACGGAATCCGGCGTGCCGGTGCTGACCGCGTCCGCCGGAGCCAGGCTGGAGGTGTTGTTCCCGCCCCAGCACGTGGGCGAGGAGGCATCGCCGCCCGGTTCCGCCGCCCCCGTGCAGCTGTCCAACGGGGCCGGGGGCACGGTGCCCGGCTGGCGGGGCGTGCTGTCGGCAGGAAGCCAGGTGACCGTCGAGGTCCCCGCAGGTACGCGCATCCCGCTGACCACACAGGGCGTGCTCGCCGCACTGGCGGCCAATCCCGTGGTCGCCGCGGCCGTCGAGCTCCCGTGGCGACTGCTCCTCAGCCCAGCCGGCCCAGTCGCGTGCCGCCACCCAGTCAGCCCGGTGACGTCCGCCGAGGTCAGCGGGATGTGGCGGACCCGGCTGACAGCCGACCAGGTGCGCGCCAGCGACCGGCAGCGCGCGGACACGGCCGACCCGGCGTTCGCATCGGGCAACTCGCTGACGTTGGCGCGCGACGGTCGGTTGCGGGTGTTCGACGAGAGCAACCAGAAGCCCGCGGCGGTGAAGCGGCTCGAGCTCAGCACCGTTGGGGGCACGCTCGACGTGGTTGGGACGTGGCCCAACTTCGAGTGGGAGCACCACGCCGTGCTCGGCCGGGACATGCACGTGCGCACGTTGGCGCGGGGCGTGCTCTACCCGTTGGGGCACCGGGCGCAGTTCGTGCAGGTGTTCACCAGGACGTTCGACGCGGCGGCGGGTGGGGCGGCTGTCGTGCGGGCGACGCGGGTGTTGACCGTGGTCGAACCGGTGAGGCGCGCGCCGAGTGACGGTGTGGTGCGGCGCGGGTTTCCGTTGGGGGACGTGGAGATCACGACGGCCTCTATAACGGATTTGGCGTCACCCAACCACTTCACCACCGCGTTGCCGGGTGCGGGGAACGTGCTCACGCACTTCTGGCCCACCACGCTCACCGGGCAGGTGGTGCAGTTCGGGGTGCGGGCCGGTGGGGTGAGCTTCAGGTTGCCGTTGCTGTTCGTCGAGGACCGGCGGCCCGCGGTCGACACGCTGGCCAGTCCGGAGCTCGCGCGGCGGCTCGCGGCCGACTACGGGACGAGCAGGGCGGCGTTGCCGGGGGCGGTGCTGGATCTGGTCAAGGCGCCGCAGCGGGCCGCGGGTGATGTGCACGAGGTGCACTCGATCACCGTGGGCGGGCTCGGTGAGGTGCGTGACGGGTATCGGCCGGTGCTGACCGAGCTCGAGGTGGCGCTGCCGGCGTTGCGGGTGTTGCGGAATGACAACGCGGTGTCGAAGGTGCGGTTCGCGCCGAAGTACCTGCAGAGCGCGGCCGAGGACGTTCTGCTGGAGATGCTGCCCGCGCAGGGGCGGGACATCGACTTCTCCCGCAACGCGGACAAGTCCGGTGGGCTGGTCGCGTTGAAGTACGCCACCAACGCCATCTCGCGCACGCTCGGGCCCGTCAGCCTGCAGGCGCTGCCGAACCCGGCCACCGGGCTGATCGACCCCGCGAGTCTGTTCCCGTCCGACGCGGCGACGTTGCTGGGGATGTCGCTGAAGTCGTTGCTGCACCAGCTCAAACGGCCGCCGCAGATCACGTCGGTCCCGATTCCCGGGTCGCCGCCGGAGATCCGGTTGCGGTGGACCGACGTGACGCTCAAGTCGGTCGGGCCGTTCGTCGCGCGGCCGTCGGCGCGGCTCGACCTCGACGTCGGCACGAACGAGAGGGTGTGCACGGTCAAGGACTTCGCGTTCGAGCTGCCACCCGGCCCGAAGGCCGTGCTGCGGCTGACGTTCGCCGAGATGAAGTTCACCCAGCGCGGCGGCAGCGCGCCCTCGGTGGACGTGCGCGGGGTGAAGGCCGAGTTCCTGGGGGCGTTGCAGCTGCTGGAGAAGCTCCAGGACGCGGTCGACTTCGGCGCGGCGGGCAAGCTGCTCGACGTGTCGCCGACCGGGATCAGGGTCCGGTACGCGCTACCGCTGGCGCCGATCGCGGCCGGTGTGTTCGTGATGCGCAACATCGCTTTCTCGGCACGCATCGACATCCCGTTCACCGGTGGACCGGTCGTGGTCGCGCTGGGGTTCGCGAGCCGCGCCAACCCGTTCCAGCTCAGCGTCATGATGTTCGGCGGCGGCGGGTACGTCGAGATCGAGCTCGACCGGGACGGGCTGCGGCTGTTCGAGATCGCACTGGAGTTCGGCGCGTTCGTCGCGGTGGACTTCGTCATCGCGTCCGGTGAGGTCCACGCGCTGGGCGGGGTCCGGTTCGCGCTCGAACGCGGGGGAGCGGTGACGCTGACCGGGTACCTGCGCATCGGCGGGTGCGTCGAGGTGCTCGGGCTGATCTCGGTGTCGATCGAGCTGTGCCTGTCGATGACCTACCACGCGCAGCGCAAGGCACTGGTCGGCCGGGCGACGCTGGTGATCGAGATCGACCTGACGCTGTGGTCGGACAGCGTCGAGCTGGACAGCGGTGAGTGGGTGCTGGCGGGCGGGAGCGGCACCCGGATGCACCCGCTGGACGACGTGGCTGCCTTCGACGCGCTGGCGCAGTGGCGGGAGTACCGGGCCGCGTTCGCCGACGAGTCCGGCAACGACAACCAGATCATGCTTGCCGTGCAAGCGGAAACCACGCCACCGCACGAGTTCCGCGTCGTGTTCCACACCGCCGTGGCGCACGCGGCCGGCCGGGTCGTGTGGAGCCCGGACGACCGGTGGGTCGCGGTCGGTGCCGGCCGCCTCGGCAACGACCCGCTCGGGCTCACCGTGCTGGACGCCCAGACCGGTCAGGAGCGCTGGCGGGTCGACGAACTGTGGTGTCTGGAGATCGCGGTGTCGCCCGACGGGAAGCGGATCGCGGTGGGCACCGGCGACGCGCGCCTCTGCGTTCTCGACGCCGAGACCGGACAACTGCGGTGGAGCGTGCCCGGTCAGGGACGCCCGGGGTTCAGCCCTGACTCGAAGCTGCTCGGTGTTCTCAGCGACGCGGTGTTGGTGCTCGACGCCGATTCCGGAGCCCTGCTGCACCGGCAGGGTCGCTGCCTCGCGTCACCGGTCTTCAGCGCCGACTCGGCCCAGCTCTGCACGGGCACGCCTTCGTTGGTGGACAGCCGGTCCGGAGCGGTGGTGTGGCAGATGAACGAGCACGACGGGTTCGCGTCGGCCTGCGCGTTCACCGAGGACGGCGGTGTGCTCGTGGCGAGCGGACGGTTCGCCACGGTCATCGAGTACGAGCCGCGGCTCGTCGACGGGGTGATCACCGAACGGTCTCGCGTCAGCGCTCCCGAGCTGCGGAGGGCGAGCGACCGAGCCGCCGACACCATCCGCTTCAGCCCTGACGGGCGGGCCCTCGCGTCCATCTCGCAGGTCGGGCTCTTCAGGCACGTCGTGAACCTCATCGATGTCGCAAGTGGACAGACGCTGGCCGGGATGAATTTGCCGTCGATTCCGGCCACAACGGCCATGTCGTTCCGGCCCGACGGCGGTGAGTTCGCGGTCAACACCATCGGCCTGCGCTCTGGTGTGACGGTGCTGGACACGCGGACCGGTGCGGTGGTGTGGCAGGACCGGCAGCCGGTCACCGACCTGGCGTTCAGCGGCGACGGGGCGCGGGTCGTCGCGTGCGGGGTGGACTTCGTGCGGGTCTACGAGACCGGCAACGCCGTGCGGGCGCGCCAGGACTGCGGCGGTCCGGTGACGGCCGTGGCCACCGCGGCGGGCGTCGTGGCGGCGGTGTCGACCCGCGAAGAGGCGGTTCTGACGGTCTTCCGCGAGAACGGTCTGCTGCTCGAACGCGTGCACTCCGGGGTGATCACCTCGGTCGCGGTCAGCCCCGACGGCAGAGGAGTCGTGACGGGCAACACCGACGGTCGGTGCCGCCACTTCGACCTCGGCACGGAGAAGCGCTGGGTGGCGAAGCACCGTGGGCCGGTCAACGCCGTGGCGTTCAGCCAGGACGGGTTCGTCGCCACCGCGAGCAACGACCGGTTCGCGCGGCTGTTCGACCAGGAGGCGGCGGACAGCGTGGACGACCACCAGCCCCGGTGGGCGCAGCAGCACCCCGCGGCGGTCACGCACGTCGTGACCGGTCCCGACTTCGTGGCCACCGCCGCGCAGGACCGCCGGATCCGCGTGCTCGACCTGGCCACGGGCGCTGTGCGGCACGAGTTCGAGCACGACGCGCGGATCCGAGCGCTGGCCGCGAGCGCGAACGGGACCATCGCGAGCGCCAGCGACGACGGCAGCGCGAGCGTGATCACCGGCGGGAACCGGCGCCGGATCGAGCACGACGGCCCGGTCGGCCTGGTGGCGGTGAACAGCGACGGATCGCTGGTCGCCACGGCGGGACCGGACGTCCGCGTGTGGCGGACCGACGGCACCCCGCTGCACAGGTTCACCCCCGCCGCACCGGTGACCGCGCTCGGGTTCGACGCGGACGGCGCTCTCGTGGTGGCGACCGAGCACCCGGTGGCACGGGTGCTGGATCCGGTGAGCGGCAGCGAGATCGGCCGGTTGATCCACCCGAGACCGGTGCGGTGCCTGGCGTTCGGGCCAGGTGTCGTGACGGGGTGCGACGACCACGTGGTGCGGATGTTCGAGGTGAGGCCATGAGCGAGCTGTTGTGGGTGGCGGTCCCCAACGGCCTCAGGCCGACCGGCAAAGCCTCGATCCGCGTGCTCGTCGTGCCACGACTCGCGGCCGGCAGCATCAGCGACTTCGGGCTCGACGACTGGCCGTCCACCCTCGTCAACGACGCGGGTTTCCAGCTGCGCACCCGCACCTCGGCCGGAGAAGCCGTTGGCACGCACCGGATCGAGCACGTCGCTCGCGCGCGGTCGAACGTGTGGACCGCGTTCTTCGGCGGCGACGCGGGACTGGTCAACGAGTGGGAGCAGAAGACCGTGCCCCCGCCAACGGTGTCGGGCACGTTCCAGGACGCGCGCAAGGCCGCCGAGACGTTCCGCGCCGTCACGCGCGAGGGCGCGAAGAACGACCCCGGTGGCACGGACGCGTTGATCCGCCGCGAGATCGCGGGCTGGGCCGCGCCGCTCCCCACAGCGCCGCCGACCGCGGTCGAGCCGCCCGTTCCCGCAGCACCGGACTTCCACCGCACCGTCTCGACACTGCGTGAGCACCCGGCCGTCCTGCTGGAGCTGGGGCTGGTGTTCGAGCTGCTGGTCGACGTCGCGGACCTCAAGCTGGGCGCACCGACCGGCGGCCGGGCGCTGTCCGTGCGGTGCGTCGACCCGCCGTTCCTGCGGGCGCTGGTCACCTCGCCGTGGACGCGCTACGAGCTGACCGACACGGTCTTCCGCCCCGCCGCCACGCCGGGCACGGCGTCCGGGATCCGCGCCGGTGTGCTGGACCTGTCGGACTCCCGTTCGCTCACCGACCCGACCGCCCCACCAGAACCCGGCCGGTGGGCGATCTCGACGTTCGACGTCGACGGGGTGGTCGGCGGGCTGCGCCAGGCCGCGCACGACAACGCGAAGAACCCGCCGCAGCACGCCACGATGCCGTCGATCCGCTCGGCCGGGTTCGCGGTGCTGCGGCCCGGACGGCAGGCGGACTTCGCGAACCGGCTGCACCTCGGCGACCTGCACCAGGCCGCGGACTCGATGGCCGACGCCGAGCTGACCGCGGACGACCTCGTGCTCGGCTACCGCGTGGACGTGCGGCGCGAAGGCTCGGCGTGGCGGTCGGTGTGCGAACGCGACGCGAAATACAGCGTCAACGGCATCGATCTCGCCGCCGGACGCGAGGAAGGGCACATGAAGCCGTTCGCGGCCGTGCGCGGCGCCGACGGGGTGCTGCGGGCCGACGAGGTCGTGCTGCGCTGGGACGGCTGGAGCCTCACGCTGCCCCGGCCGAACCTGCGCGCGGACACACCGGGTCCCGCGCGCAACCCCGAGCACCCGCTGCCGTTCGACTTCGGCTGGAACTTCGCGATCCCGCCAGGGCGGCTGCCCGCGCTGCGGTTCGCCGACCGCTACCAGCTGCGCGTGCGCGTCGCCGACATGGCGGGCGGCGGCCTCGGGCTCACCGAGCTGGACGGCAACGCGGCGGCCAGCGCGAGCGTCACCTACCGCAGGCACGACCCCGTGCAGCCGCCCGCGTTGCGCGGTCCCGCCACGTTCGCCGCAGGCGCCGCGCTCGACCGGATGGTGGTCCGCAGCGACCGCGACCGCACCCCGGAACAGCTCCACGCCGACGACCCGGACTACCCGCTCACCGAGACGCGGGAGCTGCACCCGCCGACCGTGTCGTTCACCCTCGTCGAGCAACACCGCATGCTGGACGCGCTGACCGACGAACAGTCCTTCGCGCTGGCCCAACGGGCGATGCACGCCGACGCAACAGGAACCGGACTGCCCGACCCGGTCGCGAACGGCGTCATGGCCCACGTCCCCAAGGCACCCGGCGGACCACCCGAGCCACTCGGCGACGACAGCGACTGGGTGCCGCGCTGGCCCGACCGCAAGCCGAAGGTCGTGAAACTCGCCGCGCACACCGACCCGTCGGTCCCGGTGACACTGCGCTGGCGGGACGCCAACACGCTCGAACTCACCCTCGCCAAGGCGGAGCAGGCCGTTGTCGAACTTTCGTCCACAATAGACGGAGAGCTGGAGAACCACCTGGCGATCCGAGACTTCCTGGCGGCGAACCCGCCGATCTCACCCGACGACACCAAACGCGGCCGCAACCCCGTGGTCACCCCGCCACGCCGGATCCTGGTCGTGCACGCGGTGAAACGCCCGCTCGCCGACCCGCGCTGGACCACGCCACTCGACGTCACCCGTGCCCACCACGACACCACGGCTGTCCTCAACGCGGTCTTCCCGAAGGAAGGCCTCGACACCGACAGCACCGGGCGGCTCGACATCTCCGCGACGTGGACCGAGTTCGAGGACGTCGGCGCACAGGCAGGTCCCGGCGGACGGCAGGTGGTCGTCGAGCACCTGCACAGCGAGACCATCGCCCGCAGCGACGACCCGGTCACGCGCGTGCCGGTGCGGCACGAGTTCGGCGACACCAAGCACCGCTGGATCACCTATACGTTGAACGCGCTGAGCCGTTTCCGGGAGTATTTCAAGGAAAGCGAGCCCCAGAGCGCGTTCGAGGCGAGGGTGACCCAGGGGCGGGTGAACGTCCTGTCGTCCGCACGGCCCACCCCGCCCGCCGTGCTTGGTGTGACGCCCGCGTTCCGGTGGCAGCGCACCCGGCCGAGCCCCAACCGGATCGAGCACACGCGCCTGGGGCAACGACTGCGCGTCGAGGTCGGGCGGCCGTGGTTCGAGACCGGTGAGGGGGAACAGCTCGCGGTGATCGTCGGACCGGGCGGCACGAGGACGGGCCGCGATCCGTTGTTCGGCACGCCTTCCGTCGCGACGGTCACGCCGGCGGACTGGTTCCGCACGCCCGGCGTGATCACACAGCTGACGTTGCCCGAGACCGGCCAGCCGGTGACCGTGGTGCCGTATCCCGTCTCGCCGAACGGAGACCGCTGGCACGCCGACGTCGAGCTGTCCCTGCCCTCTACCGGTCAGTCCTACCACCCGTTCGTCAGCCTCGTCGTCGCCCGCTACCAGCCGGACAGCATCACCGGGCTGCAACTGTCCACTGTGGTCAGTGCTGACACCGTTCCGGTGATGCCCGACCGGCGCGTTGTCGTCGAGCGCAACGGCAACCAGGTGCGCGTCACGGTCAGCGGGGTCTCGCCGACACCGCTCAACCGGCTCGAGGTCGTGCTGGAGAGCTGTCCCGCCGGGATCGACGCGGAGAAGCTGGACCTGGTCTCCGACGACCCGGCCGTGTCCGCGTGGCGCAGGGTGAACACCGTCGTCCGCGCCGCTGACGGCACCATCCCGCCGCTCACGTTGCCGCAGTCCGGCCGGGTGCGGTTGCGGCTGTGCGAGTCCGAGAACCTCCCCGGTGTCGCGAACACCGACGTCCCGAAGGACCTGACCCAGCGCACCGTGTTCGTGGACACGGTCCTGATCCCCGCGGAGTGGCAGTCATGAGCGCCGGACGACAGGTCAACGCGACGGCCCTGACCCAGCCGGGATCCAGGGTGTCGTGGGCGCCGGACTCCTCGCAGGTGGCGATCGGCGCCGCGCAGCCAGGCGCGTGGATCGGTGACTTCAACACCGTCGGCGTGCTCAGCACGCTGTCCGCGGAACCGGGCCCGCCGGGCTGGTCGGTGACGAACTGCGGCCCGGTCCACGACGTCGCCTTCAGCCCGGACGGCCAGTCGATCGCGGTCGCGGGCGCGATGACCGGTGTGGTGAACGCGCAGAACGGCACGCTGCGGTTCGGGTTCCAGGGCATCTGGGCGGAGAGCACGGCCTTCAGCGCGAACGGGCGGCGCGCGGCGTGGTGGGGCACCGACGTGTTCCACGGGATGCGGCAGATCCTCTGGGCCGCCGACGTCGCCACCGGGCAGCAGCTCGGTCCGTGGGAGTGGCAGAGCGGCCGCGCCCAGGTGGTGTTCAGCCCCGACTCGCGCTGGATCGCCGCGCCAGGAGGCGCCGGCATCGCGTTGGTCGACCTTGACAACCCCCAGGGCATGGGCGTCGTGGCGATCGACCGCGGCACCCTGAACGTGGCCTTCAGCCCGGACGGGAAGTGGCTCGCGGCGGGGTGCTGGGACGGGACGATCCGGCTCTACGCGTTCCCCGACATCGTGCCGGGGCCCGAGGTGCGGCCCCATCCCGAACTCCAGGTGGGCGGGGTGGTGTTCACCCCGGACTCGCGGTGGGTGGCGGGCGTGGTCGAGCCGGGCGTCGGCCTGTACCGGGTGGACGACGGCAAACCGCGGTTCGCAGCGCTGGCCGACGTGCCGGAGGCGAGCAAGGTCGTCTTCAGCCCCGACCTGCGGCGGATGGCGGTGAACCAGACCGTCGGCAACCCGTCGATCGCCGGTTTCGTCGTGCTGGACGCGGCCACGGGAACCCCGCTGTGGCAGGCCACCACGTCCGACCGGGTGCGCGACGTCGAGTTCAGCCCGGACGGCACGCGGATCGCCGCGTGCGGTGCCAACGCCGACCTGACCGGGTTCGTGCGCATCCACGAGACCGGTCTCGAAGTGTCCCGTCAGAAGGTCGGCGCCATCACGGTGATCGAGATGTCACCGGCAGGGACTCCGTTCGTCGCGGTGGCCGACGACAACTCCTCGGTGACCGTGCTCGCCGCCGAGAGCGGTGTGCCCGTGGCGCGCAAACCTGTGCCGGGCGGTGTGTCCGCGCTCGGGTTCGCCGACCACAGCCAGTCGGTCGTGGTCGGCGGAACGAGCGGCGCGCGGCTGTTCTCCGTCGTCGGCGACCGGTCGTGGAAGGTAGAGCAGATCGGCGTGGTCAACGGGCTCGCGGTCGGCGGGACCGCGGGGGAGTGGATCGCTGTCGCGAGTGGACGGACGGCCCGGTTGCTGCGCAGCCTCGACGGCGGCGCCCGGTGGGCGAACCCGGTGACCCATCCGCAGACCGTCACCCGTGTCGCGATCAGTCCCGACGGACGGTGGGTGGCCACCGGATGCGTCGACCGCAGGACGCGGTTGTTCAACGCCGAAACCGGCGCCGAGGTGATGTCGGTCGAGGGCGACGGCAAGGTGTTCGGCCTCGCGTTCGGTTCCGTGCTGGTCACCGCGAACGAGGACGGCGCAGTCACGATCGTCGACCCCGTCGCGCTGGCCGTGCGGACCCGCGTCACCCGCAACTTCGCCTGCTCCCTGGTCGCTGTGAGCCAGGACGGGACGTTGCTCGCGACCGCGTGGGCAGACAACCTCGTGCTGGTCCACGACATCACCGCGCAACCGGTCGAAGTGCGCAGGGTGACCACGACCAGTCCGGTGACGAGCCTGGGTTTCGCGGCGGGTGGCACGGGGCTGTGCGTGGCTTCCGGCGGACCGACGGTCGTGGTGAGCGATGTGCGGACCGGACAGGACCTGGTGGTGCTGCGGCACCCGAAACCGGTGCGGGACTTCGCCTTCAGCGCGGACGGCGCCTTGCTGGCGACCGCGTGCGAGGACGACGTCGTCCGGGTCTTCGCCGCGGGCCCGCCGTGACCGCGGTGGCGGTGGTGCGGACCGAGGTGGCACTGCCGTTCCAGAGCGGCGTCGTCGCCTGGCACCCGTCGGGCCAGTGGCTCGTCGTGGGCGCCGCCCCACCGACCGGCGGGGTCGTGCGCGTCGACGCCTCCACAGGATCGGTGCGGTGGCACGTTTCCGGTGACCGAGGGGTGACCGGTGCGGCGGTCCGGGCGGACGGACGCGTCGCGGTGTCCGAGTCGACGGGCCGGGTGAAGCTGCTGGTCGGCTCGACCGGCGACACGATCTTCGACCTGGCCGGAACCGCGGACGTCCTCTTCAGCCCGGACGGACGCTTCCTGGTGCACGAGACCGGTTCCTCTCGGGTGTTGCTGGTCGACGCGGCGACCGGGCAGGTGGTGCGCGACGTCGGCGACGGCGCATCGAGGGTCGCGTTCAGCTCCGACTCGAAGACCCTCGCGGTCGCTGAGAGCTCGCGCCTGCTCCTGTGGAATCTCACGACCGGTGCCGTCCTCGTGACCACTCCGGTGACCGCGGTGCCGATGGCCATGGCGTTCCGCGACGACAACAGGCTGGTGCTGTGCCGTGCCAGCCAGGCAACGCTCGTCGATCCGGGCACCGGAGGGGTCGTGGCGACCTCGACGCTCGACTTGGCCCCCGTGAGCTTCGACAGCATCCGGCCCCGGCGGATCAGCCCGGACGGGCGAACCACCGCCGCGCTGCTGATGCGCGGAATCGCCGTCTGCCGGGTCGACGACGGCCAGCGGGTGTGCCTGACCGAGTACGGCACCCTGGACTCCAACTTCACCCGCCCGGTCTCGTTCAGCCCGAACGGCAACCGCCTCGCCACGAACCGCGAGTTCTGCGCTGAATCGGAGGAGCAGGGTCTCGCTGTGCTCGACACGCGCACGGGTGCGGTGCTGTGGCAGGACGTCCGCGATCCCGTGCGCGCGTTCGCCCACAGTCCTGACGGCTCCCAGCTGGCCGCGGGCGGAAACGGGTTCCTCAGGCTCTACGACACCCGGCAGCTGGAACTGTCCCGACGGCGGGTGCGCGGCAAGATCTTCCAGGTCGCGGCAGGTGCCGGACGGGCCGCTGCGGCAGACGACGCGTCCACCGCGACCGCTGTCGACGCCACGACCGGCGCGGTGCTGATGGAACGATCGCACACGGGCAAGCTGACCTCGATCGCGATGAGCGACGACGGTCAGCACGTCGTCACGGGCAGCACCGCGCGGCTGGTGCACGTGTTCACCGCCGAGAAGGGCGTGCCGGTCTGGGCGGCGACGCTCGGTGGCGCGGTGAACGACGTCGCCACCAGCGGCCAGCGGGTCGCCGTGGCGTGCGCCGACCGCACCGCCCGTCTGTACGCCCTCGACGCTGGCGCTGATCCAGCGCAACAGAGTCCATTGTGGATTCACCTGCACCCGCAGTCGGTCACAGCCGTCGCGTTGGGCGCGCACCACGTGGCGACGGCCTGCAACGACCACGTCACGAGAATCCTCGACCTGCGCGACGGCACCGAACTGCACCGGATCTCCCACCCCAACGGCAAGGCGTCCGGGATCGCGTTCAGCGGCGACCTGCTGGCCGTCGGCGTCACGGACGGCACGGCGCGGGTCGTCGACGCGGCCACCGGCACGACACTGCGCCAGGTCACGCACCCCAGCGACGTCGTGGCGGTGGCGATCAGCGCGGACGGCACACTCGCGACCGCGGGCGCGGAACAGGCCGTCCGGCTGTGGAACGCCACCGGCGTGCTGCTGCACACGTTTCCTCAGACCAGCCCGGTCACGGCGCTGAGCTTCCACCCCGACCGGTCGCTGGCGATCGCGACCGAGTCCGGCCTGGTGTCGGTCGTCGACCCGGACGGCGCGCCGGCCGGTCGCATCGCCCATCCGGCTGTCGTGCGGCACCTCGCCCACAGCGCCGACGGCACGGTGCTGGCCACCGCGTGCGACGACGAGCACGTCCGAACGTTCAGCACGATCCCGTTGTGAGAGGAACCGCGATGATCGAACCGTTCGAGGACTTCCGCAAGTCGCTCTCGTCCGTCAAGTACGCCTCGCTGCAGGAGAGCAGCAGCGAGGTGAAACCGGACAACGACTCGTTCGACCAGATGCGCGAGTTCCTGCTCAGCCGCTACGACGGCGTGGACGTGCGGCACAGCTTCGTCGAACCCGGCGGCGAGGTCGTGGACTGCGTGCCGGTCGAGCAGCAGTTCGCGTTGCGCGACAGCAGCGAGGTCCCCGAACCGCCCGACCCGCCTCTGGAGCTGACCGGTGGCGACCACGACGACCCCGCCCTGGGGGAGAGCAGACCGATCCCGCCGCCGCTGAGCCCCGAGAACCACGACGACTACGGCAACCAGAGGTGGTGCCCGCCCGGCACGGTCCCGGTGCTGCGCCACAACCTCGAACGGCTGGCCGCCGACCACTCCACGTTGGACGACTTCCTGATCGGGCCGAAGGCGGGGGACAACGTGCGCCGCCACGCCCAAGCCAGGCAGGAGGTGCCCAACCTCGGTGGCGCGAGCGACGTCAACATCTGGCCACACAACCTGACCTCGCCGACACTGCTGTCGTCCGCGTCGCAGCAGTGGTACTCGACCGGGATGCTTCCCTTCGTCACCTTGCAGACCGTGGAGTGCGGCTGGCGGGCCGGGGTCATCGCCGCTCCGCCGAACGTCGTCCACGACACGCTGCCACGCCTGTTCGTGTTTTACACCAACAACAACTACGCCAAAGGCGCGAGCTTCTACAACGACTACAGCCCAGGCGGTTTCGCCTACACGCCTGGCGCCAACCACGTCCTGCACGGCGCGATGACACCGGTGTCGCAGACGGACGGCACCCAGTGGCACGTCCGGATGGGCTTCACGCTGACGCAGAACCGGTGGTGGTTCCACGCCAGCGGTGTGTGGGTCGGCTCCTACCCCGCGAGCCTCTTCTCGAACGGCACCCTCGGATCCGGTGCGTTCCAGGCGTCCTTCGGCGGGGAGACCACCACCGGGTTCAGCTTCTTCCCGCCGATGGGTTCGGGCCGGTTCCCGTCCGAGGGCTTCGGCAAGGCCGCCTACCAGCGACTGATCGGCGTCAACAACACGGCGGGCATCCCGGTCGCGGCCCAGCTCGTTCCGGGAGAGGTGTCGCCGGGCTGCTACCGGGTGGCGATCGCGTCGAGCACGGACAGCGCGTGGGGCACCCACATCTTCTTCGGCGGACCCGGCGGGACGAACTGCCCGCTGTGAGCCTCGTCCGGCAGTCGGTCAGGAATCGAGAAGCACCGGCTGCCGGGCCGCACCTACCGTTTCCGGCATGACCTCAATCGACGCGATCATCCTCGAAGTGGCCGACCTCGCGGCCGCCGAACGCTTCTACGCCAAGGCTTTCGGCCTCGGCCCCCAGCTGCGCCTGCGCGAGTCGCAGGAACCGACGACCGGCTTCCGCGGCTTCACCCTGTCCCTCGTCGTGTCGCAGCCCGCCGACGTCAAGGCCCTGGTCGGTGCCGCGGTGGACGCCGGCGCCACGGTGCTCAAGCCCGTCTCGAAGTCCATCTGGGGCTGGGGCGGTGTCGTGCAGGCCCCCGACGGCACCATCTGGAAGATCGCGACCTCGGCGAAGAAGGACACCGGCCCCGCCACCGGGCAGATCGACGACGTCGTGCTGCTCCTGGGCGTCACCGACGTGGCGGCGACCAAGCAGTGCTACCTCGACCAGGGCTTCACGGTGGAGAAGAGCTTCGGCCGCATGTACGTGCAGTTCGCGTCCTCCGGGCCGGTGAAGCTGGGCCTGTACCGGCGGAAGGCGCTCGCCAAGGACGCCGGCGTGTCCCCGGAGGGCTCCGGATCGCACCGGATCGTCGTGAGTGGTGCGACCTCGTTCACCGACCCGGACGGGTTCGCCTGGTCAGGGCAACCGGTCGGCCAGCTCGGCGCGTGATCCGGGTGCGGCGAGCGGGCCGGCCGCCCGCTCGGCCTGCGGCCGCCGCCCACCGCCGGGCATTACTCGGGTGACATGCTCCCAGGCCTCAGCCGGACGAGCGGTCGTCGGCCGCCGCCGTCTGCGTGAGCACCGCGACCGTCTGCTCGAGCCCGCGCTGCACCTCGTCGCCCTGCGCCTCTCGCACGCTGTGCAGGCTCACGGTGATGCGCGACCGTCCCGGCGACAGCTCCTCGACCTGGAGCTCGCCGTGGTAGTCGTCCGGTCCCTCGGCTCCCCACTCGAGCGTGCGGCGTTGCGCGTCGGGCCGCACCCACGCCTCGCCCTCGACGTGGTGGCCGTGCACCTCGGCCTCCACGTGGACCTGGTCACCGCCCTCGGGTTCGGCGGCCGTCATCTGCGGAAATTGACATCCTCTCCGTCCTGAAGGGCGACGGAGATTCCTTCCACGCTGCGCGTGGACCGCGCGGCGTCCGGGTGGGTTACCGCTTCACGGCGCGGTGCCAGCACACGTGCTGGTCTTACCCGCGCTCCACGGTCGTTTGAGTTGTCCGCCTGCCCGGCGGCCAACACATTCCTGGCAGCATTGACGTCCCGGTCATGAGTCGCGCCGCACAGGCACGTCCACGACCGCACGGACAGCGGTTTCGGCCCGTCGACCCGCCCGCACTCCGAGCAGGTCTGCGACGTGGGTGTGAACCGGTCGATCCGGGCGAATACACGCCCGTGGCGTACAGCCTTGTACTCCAGCATGCCGGTGAAACCGGACCACCCGGCGTCGTGCACGGACTTCGCCAGCCGGGTCCGGCCGAGACCGGCCACGCACAGGTCCTCGACGTACACCGCTTGGTTGTCGCGGATGATCGCCGTGGACAGTTTGTGCTGCCAGTCCCGCCGCGTGTCGGCCACCCGCGCATGCGCGCGGGCCACCTTGGCGACAGCTTTTCTGCGGTTGTTGGAGCCCTTGGCCTTGCGGCTCAACGACTTCTGCAGCCGCCGCAGCCTGCGCGCCGCCTGCCGCAGGAACCTCGGCGCGGCCACCTTCGTACCGTCCGAAAGCACCGCGAAATGCGTCAGCCCCAGATCGATACCGACCTCCGACCCGGCCACCGGCAACGACTCGTCCCGCCCCGCGGTGACGACGAACGAGGCGAAGTACCGGCCTGCCGCGTCCTTGACGATCGTCACCGAGGACGGCTCAGCCGGCAGCTCACGCGACCAGCGCACGGGAAGGTCACCGATCTTCGGCAACCGCAACCGCCCGTTGCCCAGCACCGTGAACCGGGCGTTGCGCGTGAACCGGATCGCCTGCCGGCTGTCCTTGCGGGACCGCAACCGCGGCGGCGCCACCTTGCGGCCCTTCCGGTTACCCGTGACCGAGGCGAAGAAATTGCGGTACGCGGTGTTCAGATCCGCCAGCGCCTGCTGCAACACCACCGCCGACACCTCACCCAGCCACGCCCGCTCTGGCGTCGCCTTGGCCAGCGTGATGACTTGCTTCGACAGTGCACCGTCCGAGGGGTACGGCTCACCGTTCTCGTGCGCTGTCCGGCGTGCGCGCAGCGCGTCGTTGAACACCACCCGCGCACACCCGAACGCCCGCGCCAACGCGTCCCGCTGACTGGGCTCCGGGTAGACGCGAAAGTTGTACCGCAGCTGCACAACCGGACCGTATCGGATTGACCCAAATGGCAGATCTTGCGGGTGTTCGTACTGGTCGGCACAGTCTTTCGCTTCGCACGCACATGATCTTCGTTACGAAGGACCGGCACAAGGTGTTCAGCAACCGGCACCCGACCCGGCCGGAAGAGATCATGCGAGCGGTCTGCGTCGGCTTCGGCACCGAGCTGGTCGAGTTCAACGGCGAGAACAGCCACGTGCACCTGCTCGTGAACTTTCCGCCCACGGCCGCGATCTCGAAGCCGGTCAACTCCCTCAAGGGCGTCTCCTTCCGCCGGATACAACAGGAATTCCCCGAACTCGCCCGCCACTACTGGCGGGCACAACGACTCTGGTCGGGCTCCTACTTCGCAGGTTCGGTCGGTGGCGCCCCGATCTCCATACTGCGCCAGTACATCGAGCAGCAAAACCGACCGGTCCAGGACACGCTCGGCCGTCACCGGCCTCCCACGCGGGACCTCACCACGGGGCTGAAGCCCGGCGCACTGACCCGCATTACCGGTAGCGCGGCAGGTTCCTGGGCTCGGCGAGGAACCCGAACAGCGTGTCGGCCGGGATGTCGGCCTCAGCCGTGTGCGTGTAGGTCGTCATGGCGGTCCGGGTACCCGGACGTCCGGGCGGCGAACACGTCACGGGTCCGCGCCACCTGCTCGTGCCAGCCGCGCTGGTCACGCCGGAACACCGGGACGACGAACGTGCCGAGGACGAACCAGGCCACGACGACGAGGTCGAACCTGCCGATGCCGATGATCGGCGACACCACGGCCGCGTAGGCCACCAGACCGGTGACGCCGAGCAGTTCCCGCAACGCGAGCTGCAGCGGGTTCGCCCGCGAGCCGTCCTCGGCGCGGATCCGGTAGCCCAGCAGCACTCCGCCGACGGTGTTCCCGTTGGCCACGGCCGGCACCACGACGCGGAACACGACCAGCACGCACACCGCCCACCGCGGATCGGAGTGCAGGAACAGCTTCGCGATCACGATCACCAGCACGAGGTCCGCGACCAGCCCGAGCAGCCTGCGGGGCACGGTCACGGTGCCGGCGGGCGCGGTCGAGTCGTCCGGGTGCGGAACCCTCGGCACCACCAGCGCGGCCGGCGCCACCATCCACCCCAGCAACGCGCCGAAGGTGTTCGACATCAGGTCGTCCACGTCGGCGATCCGGTACGGGCACGGGTAGTAGCCGAGGTTGCCGGTGTACTGGACCACCTCCACGGCCAGGGACAGCGCCAGGCCGATCGCGACGACGGCGAACGCCCCCTTGCCGTACGCCTTGCGCAGCACCACTCCCAGCGGCACGAACAGCGCGACGTTGAACAGCTGCTGGAGGAACGCCTGCGAGGTCACCATCGCCGTGATGCCGGAACGCCCGTTCGCCGCCAGGTTGTTGTTCATGTCCGTCCACCACTGGAACGGCACCGTCGAGAGCATCTGCTCGCCCCGGCACACCTGCGCGGCCGGGAACGGCAGGAAGATCAACGCCAGCGCCACGAGCCCGTAGAGGAGCAGGCCGTACAGCACGAACGCCCGCCGCGGTTCCACCCGCCCGAACCGGTAGTAGTGCAGCGACACCAGGGGAACGAGCACCAGCAGCCCTGTGCCCACGAACGCCAGGAACCCCGTTCGTGCGGTCTCCCAGTACGACACCATCATGCTTTCACCGCTCCGACTCGTGCTCCCACACCGAGCGCTCTTGTGCCCGTTGGCGCCACCCGGCCAAACCACGTCCGGTGAAGATCCGTCGGACGGCGGCAGCGGGTACCGCCGGTCGGTCCCAGGTTTCGAGCACACCGAACGCGGGTAGGCGGTCGGGGTGCGAACGCGTCGACGGGCGGTGCTGATCGGCTTGGGGGGCGTTGCTGCTCGCCGTGGTGCTGATCGTGTCCGGCCCCGGACACCGGGACAGTTCCGGTCCACTGTGGAGACGAGCGTGCAGAACGCGGTGCCCTCGGTCGGCACCGCCTGCATCACCGGGCAAACGGCCCTGGGAGGCAACACGTTCGGCCCGTACGAGTCCACTGTGCTCGAAGACGCGCGCAAGAGCGTGGCGGCCGCGATCTCGGACATCGCCGAGTCGCAGGTGCACGACCAGAGCTCACGGGACCTGCGGGACGAGGTGCTGCCGCTGCTGCAGGACTCCGCTCGCCTGTTCGGTGACCTCGACGCCGGGCTGGAGGACGACGACCGGGCCGCGGCGACCGGTGCGGTGGACGGGCTCGCCGCGGTCGGGGACGAGCTCACCACGGTGCTGGAGGGCCTGCGGTGAAACGCTTCCTGGCCGTCACGCTCGGCATCCTCACCGCGATCGGCGGCTTCGTCGACATCGGCGACCTGGTCGCGAACTCCGAGACGGGTGCCCGGTTCGGCATGCGGCTCGCCTGGGTCGTGGTCGTCGGTGTCGTCGGCATCTGCCTCTACGCCGAGATGTCCGGCAGGGTCGCCGCGGTGAGCGGACGTCCGTGTTCGACCTCGTCCGCGAACGCCTCGGACCCCGCGCCGCGTTGGCGAACCTGGCCGGCTCCTACCTCGTCACGCTGCTCACGCTCAGCGCGGAGATCGGTGGTGTGTCCCCGCGGTGGCGAGGACGCCTGCTCGGGTTCGAGCGGCCCGGCATCCAGCCGCCGTGGCTGCTCGAACGGATCGAGCGCGTGCTGCACCGCGGGACTCACGAGGTGGAGTGGGACGACGTCGACTGGTCCTCGGCTACCTGAGCTCGTAGGCGCGCAGGACGGTCTGCTGCACCGAATTGTCCTCCGCGTCGGTCGCCGTGGCGCGCAACGACACCGTGCGAGCGCCCGGCGGGTGGTGCAGAACCGCGTCCCAGCCCGTCGCGGACGGCACGAGCTGCACCGGGAACCACGTCGTTCCTTCGTCGTACGAGGCGAACACGGAGATGCCCATGACGACGGACGGCGGTGCGCCCGCGAGCCGTTGCACGGACACCGGAACGCGGAACTCCTGGCCCACCGGTGCCGTGTTGCGGTCGTCGACCGGCGGCGCGAACCGGATCACCTGAAGCGGCAACGGGATCTGCGTCGAGTCGTCGACGTGGCCCGAGTGGAACGTCCATTCGGCGTTGATCCGCGACGACAGCGGTAGCGACGACTGCTCGGCCTCCACGACGAGCCGGTAGCGGCCCGGTTCGGCCGGGATCTGGGCCCAGGCGCTCACGTTGCCGAACGGGATCGAGCCCGGCCCGATGAGCTCGTGGTCGCGGAACAACGACACCGTGCCGGTCATGCCGGGCAGGTAACCCGAGTGGTCGGGGGACTGGTCGCCGTAGAGAGGGATCTGGAAGAGCACGGTGTCGCCGTAGCGGTAGGCCGTGCTGTCCACGGGCGCGAGGCTCGGCCCGAACACGGCGGCGTTCCACCGTTCGGTGCGCGGGCCTGCCGTCGGGTACGTGGTGTTGGCGATCTGCTGCGACAGGAACATCTCGCCGTCGCTGTTGTAGGTGTTGAAGTACGTGTACCAGGTCCACGGCCCTGGCGAGCGGTGTTCGGTCCGCGTGCTGGGCAGCGGCACGGTCAGCGAGGTCCACGGCACGACGAACCACCCGTCGGAGATCGGGGAGATGGTCTTGACGGCGTGCTGCTTTGCGGTGCCCTGGACGGCGTTCCTGGTCTCGACGGCCGCGAGCTGGTCGTCGTGGACGGCCCACTCCGGCGCGGGAACGTCGCCGACGGACGGGAACACGAGGTGGTAGGTGTCCTTTTCGGACACGAGCACCGTGCCGAACGTGCTGCGGCACTTCGCGTCGATCTCGTCCTTCGCCGGTGCGACGCGGAGGTCGGTGAGCCGCGGTGCCGAGGCGCTGAACATCGCCTTGCCCGCGGGCGTGTCGCAGGCCAGCGTGATCATGCCGCCCAGGTCGGTGCTCCCGGTCCGGTCCACGGTGACCTGGGACGGACGGGCGGTCCTCGCGTCGAGGGCGAACGTGCTGTCCCTGCCGACGGAGACGAACCGCACGACCGCGGACACCTGCCAGGTGTCCGGCTTCGATCCCGGCTCGAAGACGTTCGTGGCCAGCAGGTGCCGTCCCGCCGGAACCCGTGCCGAGAGCCGGCCGTCCTCGCGCTGGATGAACTGGCAGCGCTCGCCGGTGTCGAGGCTGACGCAGATCGGGTAGCCCGTCACGCGTTTGCCCGTGCTGTCGAGCGTCACGAGGTCGATGACGTGGTGCGGCACGGCCTCCTTGGTCAGCGCGACCGGGACCCGGACGACGTCGTCCACAGAGGACCCCACCAGCCAGCCGCCGTAGTTGCCGGGCGGTGCGGACGCCTGCGTCCGGGCCCGCACGGTGACCTGGGCGCTACCCGTGGCCGGGACCGTCACCTGGTCGGTGTCCGTGCCGAACATTCCTGCCGGGGCGGGGTTTCCGCTCGGGTCGCGCACGTCGAGGGCGAGTTTCAGGGTGACCGGTGCCGTTCCGGTGTTGTGCACGGTCACGACTTGTTGCTGGTCCTGGTCGTGCACCGGGCCGAAGCTCACCGCACCCGGCCTCGCGTAGGTGTGCTGGCGGACCAGCCGTGCGACGTCGACCCGCCCGGCACCCTGCGCGTACACGGTCTCGCCCGGCAGCGCCTTCGCGGTGCTCATGAGGGCGGCCTTCAGCTCCGGTGCCCGCCAGCCGGGATGGCTCCCGGCCAGCACCGCGGCGGCCGCGGCGACGTGCGGCGCCGCCATCGACGTGCCCGAAGCCGTGGTGTAGCGGTCGTCCACCGGTGCGCCCATCTCGGTGTCCTTCGCCCGTGCCGCGGTGATGTCGACGCCAGGGGCGGTGATGTCGGGCTTGAGCAGGCTGTCGAACGAGCGGGGGCCGCGAGCGGAGAAACCGGCGACGACGTCCTGCTTGGTCACCGCACCGACGGTCAACGCCTCCCGTGCGGCGGCGGGGGAGCCCAGCACGGCCGGGTTGTTCCCGGCGGCGACGACGAACAACGCGCCGGTCTGCTTCGTGAGACGGTCGACGGCGACCGACATGAGGTCGTCGCCCGCGCTGGGCACGCTCGTGCCCAGGCTGAGGTTCACGACCCGCGCGCCGTTCTCCGCCGCCCACTCCATCCCCGCCACGACCCAGGAGACGTAGCCCGAACCCCAGTCGTCCAGCACCTTGCCGGACAGCAGCGACGTGGCGGGCGCCCCGCCGCGGAACCGGCCGTCCGACGCGGTTCCGGTGCCGCGGATGATCGAGGAGACGTGGGTGCCGTGGCCGTACCGGTCGGCCGTCCCGCTGGTGCTGCCGGTGAAGTCGCGTTCCGCCACGACCGCGCCGGCCAGGTCGGGGTGGTTCACGTCCACGCCGGTGTCGAGCACCGCGACCGGCACGCCCCGGCCGGTGTACCCGGCCGACCACGCCGCCGGCATGCCGATCTGCGGCATGCTCTCGTGCAGCGAGACCTGGACCTTGCGGTCGAGCCACACCTTGGTGACGTCGGCGCCGGTGAGCTTCGGCCAGAGGTCCGCCGTGCGGGCTTTCGGCACCTGCACAGCGGTTGCGGGCAGGCTCGCGAGCCGTTGAGAGTGTGGCAGCGCGGTCTTGTCGCCGTGCTGCACCACGAGCCGCAGTTCTTCACCCTGGGCGAGCAGTTCCGGCACGTCGAAGAGCTGCTCGTCGAGTTTGCCCGCCGCCACGAGCGGTGCCGCGTCGGACGGAATGACGTAGTGGTGCCCGGAAATCCCGTACTGCACGAACCGGATCCCGTCGCGCCCGTTCCCCGGCTGCGGCACGTAGACCGAGGAGCCGCCAGGAATCTTGCGTTCCAGCACCTGGTCGCCGGTGACCAGCGTGACAGATCTGTCCTGTTCGGACGGTGGGACCTCGCCGGCCGGTGCCGCGGCGGCGAGGGACATGATCAACCCGAACCCGGCCGCCAGCGTTCGAAGTCGTCGCATGTCGCCGGTCTACGTCACCCGGCGCGATCGTGGAGGGGCCGGAACCGACTGGCCCCTTACCTTCGTGCGGCCTATTGGTGTAGACCAATTCGGTGAGCACCACTGGAGGTGGGTGACATGCCGAGATTCACTCGGTTCAGCCTGGACGGCGTCGAGAGGTTGAGCGCCGTGGACGGGTACCACTGGACGGACCCGTCGGTCACGCTCGTCCGCGTCGACGCGAAAGGCGTTGTCCGGCAGGCGAAGTCGCTGGCCGAGAAGCGCGCCATGCTCGTGGTCGCCTCCGAGAACGACCTCGTGCTGGCCGGCGGACACGACGTGGTGGCCGTCGACGACCTCGTCGCGGCACGTGCCGTGCTGGCGGGCTGGCGGAGGTGACTCAGTCGTACCTCGGCGGAGACGTCCAGGCCACGAAGTTCGCGAAGAGGGCACCGAGGATCACGAAGCCCAGGATGACGCTCCACACCCAGTGCGCCTCGTCGTTGTCCGCCAGCGCGGCCTCGGTCACCTTGCCGTCCTGCAGGTCGTAGCGGACCGTCACGCGCTCACCGGGCTGGCGTGCGGGTCCGTTCTCCGACAGGGTCGCGACCTGCTTCGAGCCGTCCGGGAGCGGGAACTCGACCTTGACCGAGACGCTCTTGCCCGACTTCAGGCGCTCCTGGACGGTGCCCTCGGTGCTGGCCCACGACCTCTGCTCGGTGGACGCCTGGATCACGCCCACGAGCCCCCAGACCGCGCCCACCAGCAGGACCCCGGCCATGAACCGGCCGGTCCCCGACTTCAGCTTCGCCACCACGCCTCCCTCGTCCGCAACATCGTTTCGCCGACCCCGAACGTGACAGGTCAGTTCTCCGGAGGCGGTGCGCCCACGCCCCGGTACGCCATGCTCTGGCTGTAGACGATGCTGGTCGTGGTGCTGCCGAACGCCATCAGCTCGTCGACGACCTTCTCCAGGTGCGGCATCGACGTGGCGGCGACCTTGAGCGTGTAGCAGTCCTCGCCGGTGGTGCGCAGGCACTCCAGGATCTCGGTGCGTTCGGCGAGCAGCTTGTGCAGCGGCTGGTGCTGGTTGCCGGGGTACTTCAGGCGCACCACGGCCAGGACGCCGTAGCCGGCCTTTCCGAGGTCGACACTCGCGTGGTAGCCGGTGATGACGCCGATGCTCTCCAGGCGCTTCACGCGTTCGGTGGTGGCCGAGGCGCTGAGGTTCACCCGGCGGCCGAGCTCGGTGATCGGGACCCTGCCGTCCTGCTGCAGCTCGGCCAGGATCGCCCAGTCCGTGAGGTCCAAGGTCTCGGTCATACGGGCAAGTTACCGTCAAATCCACGGTCTGCGGCGTTGGATGCCGTGAAGAATCCCTTCACCGGCTGCTTCGGGGGCCCTAGCCTTGATCACGTGTTGATCGGCGTGAACGTCCCGAACTTCGGTCCCGGCACCAGCCCGGCCGTGCTGCGCGAGTGGGCGCGGACCGTGGAGGGTCTGGGCTTCGACCTGCTGATGATGTCCGACCACGTGGTGGTGACCCCCGACGTGGCCTCGCAGTACCCGGCACCGTTCTACGAACCGTTCACGGCGCTGTCGTGGCTCGCCGGCGTGACCGAGCGGATCACCCTGGGCACGACCGTGCTGATCGCGCCGTACCGGCATCCGCTGCTGGTCGCGCGGATGGCGGCGAACCTGGCCGACCTGAGCGGCGGCCGTTTCGTGCTCGGGCTCGGAATCGGCTGGGCGCGCGAGGAGTTCGCCGCTTTGGGCGTGCCGTTCGAGCGTCGCGGCAAGCTCACCGACGAGCTGATCACGACGGTGCGCGAGGCGTGGCGGGACGAGGGCTACCGCGCGGGCGACATCCCGATCTGGGTCGGCGGCCACAGCGACGGCGGCCTGCGCCGGGCGATCCGGCTCGGCGACGCCTGGCACCCGTTGCGGCAGACACCCCAGGTGTGGCGGGAAACGTTGGCACGGCTGGAAACTCTGTCTTTGGAGGAGGGACGCCCGCGACCCGCCCTGGCGCCACGCATCCTCCTGAGACTGACCGACCAACCGCTCGCCGACCGCAGGCTGGGCGAGGGCACGCTCGAGCAGGTCGTGGGGGACCTGCGCCAACTGCGAGCGGACGGAGCACACGCCGTGGTGCTCGACCCGTTCGCGGGCGATCCGGAGGAGACGCGGCGTCCGGACGTCGCCTGGGACGCACTGGCCGCAGTACGAAAGGACTTCACGTGAACGAGGAACACCTGCGCCGGGCGATCGCACTGGCGGCCGAGGCACGCGAAGGCGGCAACCCGCCGTTCGGCTCGCTGCTGGTCGGCCCGGACGGCTCCGTGCTCGCGGAGGAACGCAACTCCACCATCACCGACGAGGACATCTCGGCCCACCCCGAGCTGAAGCTGGCCCGCTGGGCGGCCCGCTCCCTGGACGCCGCCACGGCCGCCGGCACCACGATGTACACGAGCTGCGAGCCGTGCGGCATGTGTGCGGGCGCGCTGGCCCGGTCGGGAATCGGCCGCGTGGTGTTCGCGTTGTCGGGCGACCAGCTGAACGGCTTGAAGACGTCGGGCGGCTTCCCGGCCGTGCCCACCGACGGCCCGTACTTGTACGACGAGGCGAAGGTGCCGGTCGAGGGCTACTACCCCTGACGGTTTGCCGCAACCGTGGCGGGGTAGGGACAGTCCATGCGTCTGGGCGTACTGGACATCGGATCGAACTCGGCACAGCTGCAGGTGGTCGACGTCCGCGCGGGCGCACCACCGCTGCCGGCGCACTGCGTGAAGGAACCGACCCTGCTCGGCGAGGCGATCGACGCCGACGGCTCCATCGACCAGGCCGGCGTCGAACGGGCGGTGCGGGCGGTCAAGGACGCGGTCGCGGCCGCCTACCACCACGGCGTCGACCAGCTCTACACGTTCGTCACCTCCGCCATCAGGGACGCGACCAACCGCGAGGAGATCATCGACGAGATCCAGCGCGTGGTCGGCATCCGCCCGCAGTACCTGTCAGGCCAGCAGGAAGCCCGCCTGACCTACGTCGCCGCACACCGCTGGTACGGCTGGTCGGCTGGACGCTTGCTGCTGCTGGACATCGGCGGCGGCTCGATGGAGATAGCCCTGGGCCGCGACGCCGAGCCCGAGTTGGCGTTGTCGCTGCCCGTGGGCGCGGGCCGCCTGACACGAGCCTTCCTGCACCACGACCCACCGCGCCGCGGCCAGCTCAAGGCGTTGCGGCGACACGTCCACGACACCCTCGCCGAGGTGGTCGACCGGCTGCGGTGGGAAAGCGTGCCGCAGCGCGTGGTCGCGACGTCCAAGACGTTCAAGCAGCTGGCTCGCCTGGCTGGGGCACCGCCGCAGCGGGAGGGGCCGTTCGTTCGGCGCACTTTGCACGTCAGCGATGTCCGGGAGTGGATTCCTCGGCTGGCCCAGCTGTCGGCCAAGCAACGGGGGCGGCTGCGCGGGGTGTCTCAGCCTCGCGCGCGGCAGATCCTGGCCGGGGCGGTGGTGGCCCATTCGGCCATGTCGGCGTTGGGGGTTGAGCAGGTGCGGATCTGTCCGTGGGCGTTGCGGGAGGGGATCATGCTGCAGCACCTCGCGACCATGGCGGATGCGGAGGTGGCGTTGCCGTTGCAGCCGCTGGTTCGGCTGCCTGAGGCTGCTGATGCGACGGTTACGCCGTTGCACGGGGACCCGGTGTAGGGCTCGGGGCCGGGCGAGTCGCTGAGGTCCGGCAGCTCAGGTCTGGTGCCGCGGGGTCTGGTGCCGTCGGGTGGTGCTGTGGGGGCTGGTGCCGCGCGCATGCTGCCGCAGCATCTGGCGTCGCGGGTCCGCTGCCGTTCCGCTCGCTCAGCTCCGGTACCGCAGGATCCCTTCGACCCCTTGCAGGAACGTCTCGCAGATCGGCGCCGGATCGGTGAGGCAGCCCGCCGCCATCGCGCCGTCGCGCAGCATGACGAAGTGTCGTGCGGCGGGGCCGGGTGAGCCTTCTCCGGTTCGAGCCAGCAGGTCTGTGACGGTGTCGAGGAACCACTGCCGGTGTGCGAGGACTGCCTGGTGCACCGGGTGTTCGGGGTCGGGGTATTCCGCTGCGGCGTTGAGGAAGGCGCAGCCGCGGAAGCCTTGTGAGCGGATGCCGTCGGCGATCGACCTCGCTACGGCTCGCAGGACGTCGGTCGGGTCTTGCATGGTGTTGCGGGCGGTTTCCACCTGGGTGCGGATTGCCTGGTCGGCGAAGTCCAGGTAGGCGACGAGCAGGTCTTCCTTGCCGGGGAAGTGGCGGTAGAAGGTCGCGCGGGTCACGGACGCCTCGGAGATGATCCGGTCGACGCCCACCGAGTGGAGGCCCTCCGAGTAGAAGAGGCGGCTTGCTGTGGTCAGCAGTCGCGATCGCGCTTCGGACACGTGTTGTTCCCCTTCGTCGTGGTGGCCACGTTAGCAGATAGAACGTTCGGTCTTGACGTGGGCGAGTGGGGCTGCGATGGTCGATAGGGAGACCGAACGTTCTATCTACTCGGAGAGAGTCATGAGCACCATTGCCCTTCAGGACAGCGGGACCGCACTGCGGCGCCTGTACTTCGTCCGCTTCGCCTTCGCCCTGGTCTGGGCAGGGTTGCTGTTCGCGACGGCGTCCAGCCTCGGGCCGGTGAGCGTCGCGCTGCTGGTGCTGTACCCGGTGTTCGACGTGGCCGCCGCGATCGTCGACCTCCGCGCGTCGAAGGAGACGAGGGCGGGCGCCGGGCTCTACGTGAACGTCGCGATCAGCCTGCTGGCCGCTGCGGGTCTTGCGGTCGCCGCGTCGTCGGGGATTCCCGGCGTGCTGCGGGTGTGGGGTGCGTGGGCGATCGTGGCGGGGCTGGTGCAGCTCGGCGTCGGTGTCGTGCGGCGGGGCATGGGCGGGCAGTGGCCGATGATCCTCAGCGGTGGGATCTCGGTTCTGGCGGGAACGTCGTTCATCCTCCAGGCCGGGGCGGACGGTGCGACGCTCGCGAACCTGGCGGGGTACGCGTTGATCGGTGGGATCTTCTTCCTGGTGTCGGCGGTGCGGTTGCGGCCTGGGGTGGCCAGCGGGCGCTGAGCGTGCGGCGTCGGGTGGGGCACGCTCACCAACTTCGCCCCACCCCGCTTCCCGCTCCACCCCACTTCCCGCCCCACTCCGCGTCCCGCACCACCCTGCTTCCAGTCGCCCCACCCTGCTTCCGTCACACCACCCCGGCTCCCCGCCACTCCGGTCAGCTCGTGGGCGGCGCCGAAGCCGCGTCCACCGGCGGCGCGGCATCGGTCGGCGGCGCCCCGCTGCTGACGGACAACGTCACCGCGGTGCCCCGGAAAGCGATCCCCTGGGGCGACTGTGCGACCACCGCGCCAGGTGGCTGCGGCGAGCTGACCTGCACGGTCGTCACCTGGTAGCCCGCCTCCCGCAGCACCGCCGACGCCCGGCCGACGTCGGAGCCCACCACGTCGGGCACCTTCATCTGGCCGTCGCCGTGCCGGTAGCGGTCCTCGACCTCGGGCAGGGGCTTCTCCGGCAGGTCGGCGTGCGCCTTCA
This sequence comes from Lentzea rhizosphaerae, assembly GCF_042649515.1. Taxonomy (NCBI): domain Bacteria; kingdom Bacillati; phylum Actinomycetota; class Actinomycetes; order Pseudonocardiales; family Pseudonocardiaceae; genus Lentzea; species Lentzea rhizosphaerae. The sequence continues at coordinate 287,015 of NZ_JBHRZI010000036.1, forward strand.
TCATCGTGTCGAACCAGGTGGCGGCCGGCACGGTGCCGCCGTAGATGTTGCCCGAAGCGCACAGGCGGGGCGGGCCCGCGCTGACGCAGATGCCCTTCGGCGAGGTGCTGTCGTTGAACACCTGCACCGCGCCGGCGTAGTCGGGGGTGGCGCCGAGGTAGGCGGCGGACTTGTACTCCTCGGTCGTGCCGGTCTTGCCCATCATCGGGCGCTTCCAGCCGGCCTTGCGCGCGGTCAGGGACGCGGTACCCATGCCCTTGCTGTCCTCGCTCAGGCCCACGGCGAGCGCGTTGGCCAACGGCGTGGGCACGGCCTGTTCGCACGCAGGTCGTTTCAGGTCAACGGGTTTGCCGTGCCGGTCGAGGACTCGGCGGACGGGGGTGGGGTCGCACCACGTGCCGCCGCTGATGATGGTCGCGGCCACGTTCGCGAGTTCGAGGGTGCTGGACGGCGCGGGGCCGAGGGTGAACGAGGCGTTGCCGTTGGACTTGTAGTACTCGGCCTGGGAGACGCGGAGTTCCTTGTCGCCCTTGGGGTCTGGAGGAACGCCGGCGATGTTCGTGGCCATCGTCCTGCGCATGCCCAGCCGGGAAGCCATGTCCACCACGGCGTCCAGGCCCGTCTTCTCCTCCAGGATCACGAACGCCGTGTTGGGCGAGGTCGCGAGTGCCTGGCGCAGCGGCATCTGCGGCGGGTAGCGGTCGTTGTGGTTGGCGAGGCAGTACCAATGGGTGTTCGGTTCGCCGGTGGGAGGACAGGACGTGGCGCCGCCCTTGAACACCTTCGAGGTGTAGGAGTTGGGGGCGGCGACGACCGTGTCGATGCCGAGGCCCTTCTCCAGGGCGGCGGCCGCGGTGAAGATCTTGTAGACCGAGCCCGTGCCGAACTTGTTCTCCACGCCGCTCGGCAGGTCGAACTGGGTCTGGAACTGGTCCTTGTTCAGGCCGTAGTCGCGGTTGGCCACCAGGGCGACGACCTCGTGCGCGTCCTTGCCCGGACGGACGACCGCCATGGTGTTCGCCACGCCGGGAGTGGTCTTCGGGGCCTGCCTCTCGACGGCCTGCTTCGCGTTCTCGGTGATGCGCGGGTCGAGCGTGGTCTCGATCCGGTAACCGCCGATCTTCAGCTCCTCCAGGTTGAACCCGGCCTCGGTCAGGTAGTTCACGAGGAACGAGCAGAAGAAGCCGTACGACGGTCCGGCGCCCACACAGCCAGTCTGCAACGGGCGCACGGGTTCGCTGAGGCCCAAAGGTGCGGCCTTGTAGCGTTCGGCTTCGTCCTTCGGGAGCTTCTCGTCCGCCATCATCGCGTCGATCACGAGGTTGCGGCGCTCCAAAGCCTTGTCCGGCCGTGCTTCCGGGTCCAGCGCGGTCGGGCTGTTCACCATGCCCGCGAGCGTCGCGGCCTGGGTGATCGTCAGCTTGTCCGGCGTCGTGTCGAAGTAGGCCTGCGCGGCCGCGCCGACACCGAAGATCGTCGACCCGAACGGGACCAGGTCGAGGTAGCGCGCCAGGATCTCGTCCTTGCTCAGCGCGGTTTCCAGGCCCACCGCGATGCGCGCCTCGCGGAGCTTGCGGGTGACGCTCTGCTCCTGGGCCGCGCGCTGGGCGTTCTTGTCGGTGCGGGCGAGCACGTGGACGAGGTAGTTCTTCACGTACTGCTGCGTGAGCGTGGAGGCGCCCTGCTGCACCGAACCGCTGGAGTTGTTGCGGGCGGCGGCACGCAGGGTCGCGAGCCAGTCGACGCCGTGGTGGTCGTAGAAGCGGCGGTCCTCGATCGCGAGCAACGCGGTCTTCATGTGCGGCGAGATCTTGTCCGGTGGTGTCCGCACCCGGTACTGGTCGTACAGGTGCGCGATCGGCGCCCCGCCGGAGTCCGTCACGGTCGTCATCAGCGGCGGATCCGTCGTCAGCATCAGCGCCAGGGTCGACTTCACCTGGTCGCTGATCTTGTTGGACAACGCTCCGAGCGTCGCGGTGGCGGGGAAGAGGAGCCCGGCGAGCAGCACACCGGCGAGCAGGCAGCAGGCGGCGAGCTCGCCGGCACAGCGCACGATCGGTTTGCGTTCCACGGTCGGACTCCCCTCGCTGAATGCGCCTGAAGACGGTTACCCGGCGAAACAGCGATCAGGCGCCCGCATCGAATGAACTGGACGACGAGAATTCGTCACCGCGAGTGCCAATGCAGCCTCTTGCTCACCCTCTTGTGTCAACAAATCGCTGTCCGGTTTTTCCGTTCCCGGCACGGGTAGCTGGCCATCAGGACCATTCACGTGCGGGGAGGAAAACCAATGTCGTCGCAACCATGTGCCGGTCATCTCGTCATTCGCACCGCTGCGATCGCGTTGGTCGTGAGCATTCTGAGCCCGGCCACCGCGCACGCGGCCGACGGCTCGGAAGACCACTCCGCGGGCTCGCAGATCGCCAAGCACGAGGGCACCGGCGAGATGCCGCTGACCCCACCGGACCTCGGCGTGGGCCGGGTCGACGGCATCGACGTCAGCAGCCACCAGGGCAAGGTCGACTGGGGACACTGGTGGCGCAACGGCAAGAGGTTCGCCTACGTCAAGGCGACCGAGGGGACCGGGTACCGAAACCCCAACTTCACGCAGCAGTACACCGGTTCCGCGGCCGTGGGGATGATCAGGGGCTCCTACCACTTCGCGCTGCCGAACAAGTCCGACGGCGCGACGCAGGCGAGGTTCTTCGTGCAGAACGGCGGCGGCTGGTCGCGCGACGGCAAGACCCTGCCCGGCACACTCGACATCGAGTACAACCCGTACGGCGGCGACACCTGCTACGGCCTGAACCACGCCGCGATGGTGGGCTGGATCCGCAGCTTCAGCGACACCTACCACGCGCTCACCAAGCGCTGGCCGGTGATCTACACGTCCACGTTGTGGTGGGACAGGTGCACCGGCCGCACGGGCGACTTCAGCTCGACCAACGCGCTGTGGATCGCGAGGTACGCGCCCGCCGTCGGCCCGCTGCCGTACCGCTGGCCGTTCCACACGATCTGGCAGTTCACCTCGTCGCCCATCGACCAGAACGTCTTCAACGGCGGCGCAGACCGGCTCGCCGCGCTCGCTTCGGGATGACCGGTGCACGCGTCGGCCCGCAGGTCGGAGCTCGTCCTGCTCGTCTTCCTCGCCGTGGTCTTCGCCGTGTCGTCGACCGTCGTGGTGGGCTCCGTCGTCCACATCGAACGAGCCGGCCTCGTCGTCGACGGTCTGAACGACGGCGCCGTCCTGACGGCGGCGGCCGTGCCCGACATCAGCGTGACGGCCGGTGACGACAGCGTCCTGGATCGAGTGGAAGTTCTCGTCGACAACGCGACGATCGCCACTCGCCGCGACGGAAACCGCGTCACTCTCGAGAATTTCTCACCCGCTGAAGGGGGTCACACGTTCCTGGCACGTGTCCGCAGCGCGACGCCGCTGGTGCTGGACGCGAAAGTCGAACACGAATTCACCGTCACTCGATGCGGTTGAACTTCGCCGCCGATGTTCAATTCACGATCGTGCCCGGGTACCAGCGGATCGTCCGATCGACCGCATTCCCAGGAGGACGACGTGAAAACCCGGACGACCGCACTTGCCGCATTGTGCGCCGCGATCCCGCTGGTGCTCGCTCCCACGGCAGCGAACGCGATCGCGTGCTACGGCAACCTCAGCGACACCGTCGGCACGCTGACGAAGATCACCCGCGAGGAGTTCATGTCGCGCGTCTGCGGTGCCCAGCTACGGCCAGGAACAGACCGGCGCGACGTCAAGGAGCTCACCGACGTCGTGCTGCCCAAGGCCGTGTCCGGGCTCGGTGGACTCGAACTGATCTACGCGCGCGCCAAGCCCGTTCTCGACGGTGTCGTCGAGAAGTGCTACTCGCCGCAGGACTACTGCAGTCCCGACGCCGTCGGGCGCGCCACCCGGTGCGTGAAGAGCGAGCTGCCCGACCTGGCCATGACCGCGCTCGGACCCGACGTGCTCGCCTCCAGCTGCGAGGGTCTCGAGGCCGCGGCCGCCACGGATCCCCAGGCGCTGCGGGAAAGGGCTCGCGCGGCCGCCGAGTCCTACCTCGGTTTCCTGCGGAACCGGCAGAGCTGACCCGAGCACGTCCGAGGCGCGCCGGTGCGCACGGATCGGCGCGCCTACGTGTGCGCACAGCCGCTGCCGATGACACTCTGTGAGGAATTCACTAGAGAGGGTGCTTACCTGGTCAAGAATGACTGGCAGGCCTGAGCAGGGGTATCTGCCACTCGACAGAACCACCGCCCACGTTCAGGAGGGACAAGGGCAATGGCCATCGACGACATCCTGAACGAGGGTCGGAGGAGCTTCCGGACCCGATGGCTCGGCTACGACCGGGACCAGGTCGACGAGGCGTACGCGCGGCTCGAGCACCTGCTCGGCAGCGCCTGCGCGGACCGCGACGCCGCTCTCACCACGGCGGAGGACCTCAGCCGTCACCTGGAGGAAGCGCGCACGGAGCTCACCGAGTACCGGAAGATCCATGCGGGCTACAGCAACGAGAACGCCGTCTCCGGGTGCATCCGGTACCTGCTGCACGTGGCGAGGCAGAAGGCCGAGCAGATCGAGGCCGGCGCCCGCACTCGCGAGGAGAACGCCGCCCGCCTGCTCGACGAAGCCGAACAGGAGTCCCAGCGCAGGCTGGCCGAGGCGAACCGGCGCGCCAGGGAGATCGTCGGCGAGGCGCTGGAGCAGTCCCGGCTCATGCTCGCCGATCTGGCTGAGCGGCAACGGTTGCTGGACCACTGGTACGACGAGGTCGCGACCACGCCGAACCTGCCGCTGCCCCGGCACGGCGAACCCGTTCTCGCCGTCGTCGAACGGACAGACGTGCCGAGCGTGACACGATGACCGCCCTCGTTCCCGAACCCGTTGCCGTCACAGCGACCTGCGTGCTGGTCGACGTCCGCGACTGCGGTGCCGCCGGTGTCCGGTGGGCCGCCGCGTGTGCGTCCGCGCTCGGCGTCGGCCTGGTGGTGCACGCCGCCGCGGAGAACGACCCCGCGCACGCCGACATCGCGGCTTTGCTCTCGCAGCACCCGGATCTGTCCGTCCACATCGAACACCACGGCCACCACCTGGCCCGCTGGGAAGGCGGACTGGTGGTCATCTCCCGCGCCTGCGCGATGACCGCGCCGCCGCTCGCGGGCCGCGATCTCCGCGACGTCGTCGTCCTGGGCGGTTCCAACGCCGCGCTCGCCGGGTGCCACGGGGTGGTGACAGCGGTGACCGATCCCGTCGGGGGAGAGGGCGTGCTGCGCCGGGCGATCACGTTCTGCCGTGCGCGCGGAGCCACCCGCCTGCGGGTGCTGACACGTCCGTACGCGGGTGCGGCCGACTCGCTCGACGCCGCCGCCGACCTCGTTCACGCCGCCTGTCCCGGCGTGATCGTCGAACTCGTGCGCGAAACCAGGTCCGTGGGCCAGGAGGTGCGGTCGTTCCCGAGCGACCTGCTCGTGGTGTCGGGCCGGGAACGCGCACCGGCGGAAGGACTCCAACCGGCGGCGCGGGCGGCGCTGCACCAAGCGACCTGCCCGGTGCTGTTCAGCTGCTCGTGATCGTGCTCGTGACAGGGGGGAGTGACCTCACGTGACCATCGGCAGAATCGTCATGTACGTCTTCGCCGCGATGCTGGCAGGAGTGACCATCGGTCTGCTGAAGAGCTGGCCCGCTCCTGCGCCGCCGCAACACCAGGACGTCGCGCAGCCGCAGGTTCCGCCCGTGGTGGCGAGCATCTCCGTCCGGACGTCGCCGCCGTCGTCAACCCCACCACCGTCGTCCAGCGCCGCCGTGGCCGCTCAGGCCGCGCGCAGGCCAGGTCCTGAGCTGCCGCCGGGGGAACCGGTGCGCTCCCAGGGCGAAGGCTGGTGGCGGACCGTCGCGGGCACGACCGCGCAGGTCGGCGCGGGCCGGGTGCGGACCTATTCCGTGGAGGTCGAACAGGGCGTCGTGCCACCACAGGCCCAGCAACCGTTCGCCGCGGCGGTCGACCAGGTTCTGGCGGACCCGAGGGGCTGGATCGCGTCCGGTGACGTCGCGTTCCGCCGCGTGGACGTGGCGCAGCCGGACGTGCGGATCCGGCTCACCGCAACGGAAACGGCCCGGGCGACCTGCGGGTTCGCCCTGCCCTACGACACCTCGTGCTACCTGAACGGCGTCGTGTACGTGAGCGCGCCGCGGTGGTTCCGCGGCGCCGAGTCGTTCGCCGGTGACCTGGCGGGCTACCGGAAGTACCTGATCAACCACGAGATCGGGCACTTCCTCGGCCACGGCCACGAACCCTGTCCCGCCAACGGCGCTCCCGCGCCCGTGATGATGCAGCAGACGTTCTCCGTCTCGAACGACGAGCTCGCCGCGATCACCGCCACCGCACCCCAGGGCCTGCGCATCCCGCGTGACGGCAAGACGTGCGTCGCGAACCCGTGGCCGCACCCGGAGGTGGCGAGGTGAAGATCGCGATGGTCTCCGTGCGGGACAACCCCCTCACCGCGCGGCGCGACCCGGACGCCGTCGGGCAGCGCCTCCACGTCGCACAGCTCTCGGAAGCGCTGGCACGGCAGGGACACGAGCTGACGATCCACACCCGCCGGACCGATCCGCGGCTACCGCGTCACGTCCGGGTGGAGCGCGGCATCGAGGTCGTGCACGTGCCGGCCGGTCCCGCCGCGGTGCTCGGTCAGGACGCGGTCGTCCCGCACATCGGGGAGTTCGCACGGAACCTGGACGCCTGCTGGGCGAGCGAACCGCCGGACGTCGTCCACGCGCACCACTGGACGTCCGGACTGGCGGCGGTGCTCGGCGCGCGCCGAGCTGCAATCCCGGTAGTGCTGAGCTACCACGGGATCGAGGGCGGCGACTCGGCGGGAATCGAACGGCTCGCCGGGCGCGGGGCGGCGGGTGTGATCGCCACGTCCGGCCACGAGGCGAACGAGCTCGCCCGGTTGGGCGTGCGCCGATCCAGGATCTCGATCGTCCCGTGGGGCGTGGACACGCGGATGTTCACGCTGAACGGCCCGGTCGCGCCGCGCAACGGGATGCCCCGCATCCTCGCGGTGGCAGGACTTTCGCCGCGCGACGGCGTCGACGACCTGATCGGCGCGCTCGCCGCGGTGACGTGGACCGAACTGGTCGTCGCCGGTTCCGGGCTGCCCGAGGACCTCCAGCGGCTGCGGGCGTTGGCGGCACGGCACGGCGTCGCCGACAGGGTCACCTTCCTCGGGCGCGTGCCGCACTCGGACGTACCCGCGCTGATCCGGTCCGCGGACGTCGTGGCGTGTCCTCAGTGGCACGCGTCGTTCGGCATGGTGCCGCTCGAAGCGATGGCGTGCGGCGTACCGGTGGTGGTGTCGTCAGGCGGCCACACGGAGTCCGTGGTGCACGAGGTGACCGGCCTGCACGTGCCGCCGCGCAAACCCGTGCTGCTGGCACGGGCGTTGCGGGGAGTGCTGGCCGACGACACCCGACGTCAGGAGCTGGGTGCCGCCGGTCAGGACCGCACGCGCGTCCGCTACGCGTGGGACCGCGTGGCGTTCGACATCGCACGGGCCTACGAGCGCGCGGCAGGACCCGAGGTGATCGCCGCGCAGCGCGCGCCTAGCTGCGGTTCTCCACGAGCCACGCCGCCGCGTCGTGCAGTTTGACGTTCGTCGACTGCGAAGCCTCCACCAGCATCCGGAAGGCGGAGGCGGCGTCGAGGTGGTGGCGCTCCATGAGGATGCCCTTGGCGGTCGAGATGATGTCGCGGTTCTCGACGGCGATGCCGAGCTGCGCCTCACGCTGCGCGCCGACCAGGGCGATCGCGGCGTGCGTCGCGAACAGCAGACCGTCTTCTTCGGTGCGTTCGTCGAACGCGTCGAAGCGGCTCGAGTACAGGTTGAGCGCGCCGAGTGTCCGGTCCGTCACGAACAACCGATAGGAGAGCAACGAGTGGATGCCGTTCTCCGCCGCTGTCGGGCCGAAGGCGGGCCACCGGATTTCCTTGCCGACGTCGCCGACGCGGTAGGTCTGGCGCTCGGCGATCGCGTCGACGCACGGCCCTTCGTGGAAGTCGTACTGCAGCTTGTCGATGATCTCGACGATGCCGCTGGTCGGGGCGACGGTGCGGATCTTGCCGCGTTCGACCAGGGAGATCCCGGCGTGTTCGGCATCGGGGACGTACTCGACGGCGGCCTTCACGATCGCGTGCAACGTGGTGTCCACGTCCGGCTCGGCTTGCAGGGTTCTCGCCACGTGGCTGAGGGTCTCGGCGAGCTGTCTGAACCCGCCGTCATCAGTCGCGGTCATGATGCCTCCATCATCAAATGTCCGGCGCACCTGATTTTCGTACCCTGAACGGCGGTCTGTGCAAACACGTTGTCGTGTCACACATGTCACCGTTTCGGTGAACCGTCAACCGGCCAGCGGCGCCCTCCTCTGCTCGATCGGCGCGAAGAGGTCACCGACCTCCGCGACGCGGTCCAGCACGTCGTCCGCGGTGAACGTCAGCTGCTCGGGACGGCGGCACTGGCGGACCTCGTCCCAGGTGACCGGAGTGGCCACTGTCGGCTCGTCGCGGCCGCGCAGCGAGTAGGGCGTGATGGTGGTCTTGGCCGGGTTGTTCTGCGACCAGTCGATGAAGACCTTGCCCTCGCGGCGCACCTTCGCCATCGTCGACGTCACCAGATCGGGTGTCTCCCGCTCGAACGCCACCGCGACGGCCTTCGCGTAGGCGGACGGCGACTGCGCCGCCGGTGCGTCGATCCCCGCGTAGACCTGCAGGCCCTTCGACCCGGACGTGGTGGCGACCGGGGTGAGCCCGTCACCGGCCAGCACGTCGTGCAGCCGTTCCGCCACGCGGCAGCAGTCGACGACGGTGGTGCCGGGACCGGGATCGAGGTCGAACACGAGCCGGTCCGGGAGGTTCCTCGTGCCGCCGGTGACCGTCCACTGAGGAACGTGCAGTTCGAGGGCGGCGAGGTTGGCGGCCCAGACGAGCCCGGCGAGCTCGTGGATCAACGGGTACCGCACGATCTCGTCCGAGCCGCGCCGGGAACCGCCGCCGCGCAACGGAACTGCCGGCAGCCAGGAGGGTGCGCTGGCGTCGACGTTCTTCTGGAAGAACTTCTGGCCGTGCACGCCGTCGGGGAACCGGACGAACGTGACAGGGCGGTCGCGCAGGTGCGGCAGGAGGAACGGTGCGATCCGGGTGTAGTAGGCGATCACCTCGCTTTTGGCGGTGCCGTCCGGGTACAGGGGTTTGTCCAAGTTGGACAGTGCGAGGGTGCGGCCGCCCGCCTTGACGGTGACCCGGTTGGTCACCTCGGGAGGTGCGGGGTGGTCGTCTGTTCTGGTGGTCGGGAGAGGTGCGGGTTGCGGGCGGCCGGGTTCCGGTGCGGTCACCTCGCCGGGCTCGCGGTCGGCACGCAGGCCGCGCCACGCCGTGTGCCGGAGCCTGCCGCCCTCGCCGCGGCTGAACTGCCGAAACCTCACCTCGCCGACCAGCACCGGGTCCACCCACCTGGCGCGCACGACGTCCTCGCGCGGGGGAGTGGTCGCGAACGGGTGGCTGCGGCGTTCCAGGGGCTGGAGGCGGTCGCGCAGGAGGTCGCGTTCCTGCCGGGTGAAGCCGGTGCCGACGTCGCCGATGTAGACGAGCTCGCCGGTGGCCGGGTCGTGCGCGCCGAGCAGCAGGCCGCCCACGGTGCCGGTGAAACCGCTCTGGCCCGGCCGCCAGCCGCAGACGATGACCTCACGGGTCTGCACGAGCGGGTGCTTGCACCAGAAATCCGGTCTTTTGCCGGGGATGTAGGGCGAGTCGAGGCGTTTCGCGACCAGCCCTTCGTGGCCCTCCGCGGCCACCCGTTCCAGCAGTCGTTGCGGGGTGAGGCGTTCGGCGGCCAGTTCGACGGCGCTGAACGACGGCACGACCGCCACGTGGAACGGGTCGGGCATCGGCAACGAGGTGAGCAAGCGTCGTCGCTCTTCGTAGCGCCGGCCCAGCAGCAGTTCGTCGTCGAGCTGGAGGAGGTCGAACACGAGGAACCGCACCGGGACGTCGGTGAACGGGTCGTCGCGGCGGGCGGTGCGGTGCTTCTGGAAGCGGCCCCTTCGTTGCTGCAGCAGGCCGAAGTCGATCTGGCCGGACTCGTTGTAGACCACCACCTCGCCGTCGAGCACGGCGGTACGCCCGCGCAGCACCCCGGTCAGCTCGGCGAACTCCGCCGTGAGGTCGAGCCCGTTGCGGCTGGTCAGCACCGTCGTACCGTCCGCGGCGATCCTCATCGCCACGCGGTAGCCGTCCAGCTTGTACTCGTACGCCCACTGCGGGCCCTCGCGCAGCCGGCCGCCGTCGGGCTTGGCGAGCATGGGGTCGATCCACGGGGGAACGGAGTCGTGTGCCACGGCGGCCTCCGATCCCTGGTGTGTTGCCCGCTCACCAGGAATCTGAAGGTAGCCCGATCGGCCTAACCGTGCGCGTCAGAGCGTGATGACGACCTTGCCTCGGGTGTGACCGCCCTGGACGTGCGCCTGGGCGTCGGTGGCCTTCTCCAACGGATAGGTGGCCTCCACGTGCGGGGTGTAGGCGCCGGCCTGGCCGTGCCGCGCCGCGTCCGCGAGGGTGGCGGCGGCGTTCGCGTTGCCCGCGACGAGCGCGACACCGAGCGCGGCGGCACCGAAGTCGGCGATCGTCGCGACGCGCGAGGCGTCACCGACGATGGCCACGAGATCGGCCAGCGAGCCGGAGCCCGCCGTGTCCAGCGCGGCATCCACACCGGCGGGTGCGACGGCGGCGACCCGTTCGGCCAGGCCTTCGCCGTAGGTGGTCGGAATCGCGCCGAGCTCGCGGAGGTAGTCGTGGTTGCGCTCGCTCGCGGTGCCGATCACCGTGGCGCCGCGGGCGACGGCGATCTGCACGGCGGCCGACCCGACACCACCGGCGGCGCCCTCGACGAGCAGCGTCTTGCCGGAGAGGTCGCCCAGGGTGTTGAGGCTCTCGACGGCGGTTGCGGAGGCCAGGCCCGCCGCGCCGGCCTGTTCGGTCGTCCACGTGCCGGGCACAGGTGCCCAGGCGGTGAGCACGGCGTGCTCGGCGGTGGTGCCCTGGCCCAGGCCGAACACCCGGTCACCGGTCTTCACGCCGGTGACGCCCTCGCCGATCTCGTCGACGACACCGGTCGCGTCGTAGCCGGTGATCGCGGGGAACGTGGTAGGGATGACCTGGGCCATGTACCCGGCGCGGATCTTCCAGTCGATCGGGTTCACGCTCGTGGCCTGGACTCTGATCCGGATCTCACCGGGTCCTGCGTGCGGATCCGGGGCGTCCTCGACGGTGAGGACGTGCGGGTCGCCGAACTCGTGGAAACGCACAGCGCGCATGGCGGATCTGCCTTTCACTGGAAGGGATTCCCCAGCGGACCACCAGTGTGGACCTGGCCGCGGCTTCCGGCTCGGCGACGGGTCAACCGGCCAGGGCACGTTCCTGCACGGGAATCAGTTCCGCCAGCCGCGGTTCGTCCTCCGGTTCGGAGAGCAGCGGCGCCGTGTCGGAGAGCAGCCGGTCGACGGCCCGGAGCTGGGCGGCGATCCGGGACCGCACCCGCCGCAACACCTCGACGCGTTCCTCGGCGTCGGCCACGATGCGCCGCGCGTGTTCGGCCGCCTCGCGGACGCAGCTCTCGGCGCGGGCCCGTGCGGCACGCTCCTGCTCGGCCAGCGCCCGCGCGGCCTCGGCCCGCCGCAGCGCCACGGCCTGCTCGAAGTCGTCCTGTACACGCCTGCGCGCCTGCGCCGCCTGCTCGTCCAGCTCGCGGCGGCGGCGTTCGGCCTGCCGGGTCATCGCCTCCACCTCGGCGTGCGCGCGGTCCATCAACGCCCGGTGCTCCGCCTCCGCCTCCGCGTGCCGCTGCTCGAGCTGCCCGACGAGGTGCTCGGCCCGGCGCCGCAGCCGGCGGGTCGTCTCGTCCGCGGACGACCAGCTCCTGTCGGCGACCGCCCTGGCGCGCTGGGTGATCTCCTCGGCCTCGTCGTGCGCCAGCTCCACCATGCGCCGCAGCCGTTCTGTGAGGCCCTCGGTGTCGACCGGGGTCCGGGAGATCCGGTCGATCCGCCCGCGCAGCTCGGTGATCTCGGACCGCGCGGCCTGCAACTGCTGTGCCAGTGCGTCGGCGCGTGTCACCGCGGCATTGCGGTCGGCGGTGAGGATCCTCAGGTCGTTCTCGACGGCGTCGACGTGCTGATCGACCTGTTCCCGGTCGTAGCCGCGCCAGACGACGTCGAACCCGGTGCGCAGGGGCAGGAGGTCCCCGCGGGTCTGCATGGTGTTCCGCTCCTTCCGGTGTGTGCGAGCCTCTGCACCACTCTTAGCACTCGGGCGTGGAGAGTGCTAGAAAGCTCTCGGTGGAACTGACGAAGGGAACAGCAGGAGCAGAGCATGATCGGTGAAGCCGCACCCGTCGGCGCCGCGACGCTGACGATCACCGGACCGCACCCTCTCACCGTCGAACTCACGGAGTCGGTCGTCATCGGACGTGATCCCGGCTGTGGCGTCGTTCTCGACGACGTCACCGTGTCGCGGCGCCACGCGGAGCTGCGTCGCGAAGGGAACCTGGTCGTCCTCGAAGACCTCGGCTCGCTCAACGGCACCTACCTCAACCGCAGTCCCGTTCAGCGGGCGGTGCTGCACGACGGTGACGCGATCTGGATCGGCGACCACCGGATGATCTTCCGTGCGCCTCGGCCGGCGCGCCGGCCCGTGGACCTGCGGCCACTCGCCCGTGCGAGCTGACGGCGCAGGGGGCCAGTTTGCGCGCTCGCGGCGCGGGTACTCCTTCGTTCGGCCCACGTGCTGCGAGCAATGGAGCAATTCTTGGACGGGTGTGAGTCTGGCGAGAGAGTGCCATTGGCGTCAGCCGAGGTCGTGAGTCACGAGCTTCCGGACGAGACGCCGCCTCTGGTGCACATCAGGCGCTGGCTGCGGACGACCCTCGCGAAGTTCCCCGACGACCTGCTCGGAGACGTTCTGCTGGTGTGCACCGAACTCGTCAGCAACGCCTACGACCACGCGCGAGGTCCGCGTGACGTGCGGGTGGCGCTGAAGGCTGGTGGCAGGGTGGTCCGCGTGGAGGTCGACGACAGCAGCCCTCAGGCGCTGCCCGCGCCGGGGAAGTCCACCGCTGGGTCGTTCCGCGGGCGCGGTCTGGTGCTGGTCGAGCGCATGGCGAGCCGGTGGGGTGTCCTGAGCCGAGGCGACCACAAGACGGTGTGGGCCGAGTTCTCGCTGGACGGCGCGGCGCACCCCGCCTGAAACGTCCACATCGGACTGGTTCAGCCCGTCGGCCGGACGCTCCTGCCGGCGGTCAGCGCCTGCTCGACGTCCGGGTACAGCTCGAGCACCTGGTCGAGGCCGGACGCCGTGACCGGGCGCAGCACCGCGCGGTGGGCCGCGGCGATCCGCAACGGGATGCCGGTGGCACCGGCGCGGCGCTGTTGTCTCACGAGTTCGTTGAGTCCGGCGGAGCCGAAGAACGTGAGTCCGGTCAGGTCCACCACGACCGGGAACGGTGGTGTGGCCATCGCGACCGCGGTCCTCAGTTCGAGCCGCAGAGCGTGGACGGTCTCCTGATCGAGTTCGCCGGCGGCGCGCACGACGATCGCCAGCCCGTGCACCTCGCGCTGCACGTGCATCGGCAAGTGAAAGATGTTCGGCATTTCGAGCCTCCTCGCCCCCCGGTGTCGGAAGACGCAGCTGCAGGCTCAACCGGTCATCTTCAGACTGTAGACGTCGAAACGACAATCGCCAACCACGCCGCCTCCCGCGAACTGCCCTACAGGACCGGATCCACTGACAGCTCAGTGGTTTTCGCAGACGAAACGCCCGCGCGTTCGTAGACGCGCAGGACCTCCCGCGCGACCTGGTTCCAGGAGTACCTGGCGTCGATGCGGTCCAGGCTCGCCATCGAGAACTCCTGCCGCAGGGTGTCGTCCAGCAACAGCCTGTGCAGCGCCCGTGCCAGACCGTCGGAGTCATCGGGCGTGACGAGCAGTCCCGTGACGCCGTCGACCACTACGTCGGCGAGTTCACCGGCCGCGGTCGCGAGGACCGGAACGCCGCACGCCATCGCTTCGAGCGCGACAGCACCGGACGGTTCGTGCGCGGGCGCGCACACCACCGCGTCGGCAGACCGCAGCAGCGCGGGAACGGCCTCGTGTGCGACCGAGCCGACGAGCACGACCCTCGGCGCCACACCGATCTTCTCCGCCCGTGCCCGCAGTTCCGCGGTCGCGGGAGAGTCTCCGGGAAGTCCGGTGATCACCAGCTCGGCACCGTCCACTCGCGACAGTGCGGTGAACATGGCGTCGATGTTCTCGTGCGACGGCAACGATCCCGCGACGACGACGCGGTACTTCTGATCGCGGTGAGCGAGAGGTCCGTCCGGGGTGAACGCGTCGAGGTCGACGCCGCTGGTCACGACCGAGATCTTCCTGCGGTCGACGCCCGCCGCCGTGAGGGCGAAGGCTTCGCTCGAACTGGTGGCGAGGACGTGCGCGGCCTCCTTCGCGACCAGCGCCTCGATCTTGCCGCGCTCGACAGGACCTCGGTGGTTCCCGGACCCGGCCAGCGAGTGGAACGTCTGCACGACGGGTACACGCACCCGTCGCCCGCCGAGCACGCTCACCAGTCCGGACATCCAGCGGTGCCCGTGCACCCCGTCGGGCTGGGACCCGGCCCACTCGCGCAACAGGAACGACGCGAAGTCGCCCATGTGCGGCAGGGCGTGGTCGTCGTCGAGCCGCGTCGGAGGCCCGGCCGGCACGTGCACCACGTCGTACCCGTGGGCCGCGCGCACTCGGTCGGGCAGGTCCGGGTCGTCTCGGCGGTGGTAGACCGTCACGTCGTGGCCGTGGCGGCACAGGGCAGCCGCGAGACCGGTGACGTGCGGATCCAGGTCCTGCCCCAGCGGACTGGCGTGGGCGGACACCATGGCGATCTTCACTTGGCACTCCAACGGTTGAGGTAAGACGAGCTGTCTGCTCAACTCGGAGTCACCGGTCGTCGATCTTCGACGATGGCGGCGGGTACCCACATTCGGTGATCGGAAACCGTTGTCCTGGTCAGTGGCCGGGCTTCGGGAGCTTTCCGGTGCGGGTGAGCTGTTCGGCGAGGTCGCGCAGCTTGGTGTTGGTGAGCTGGCTGACGCGGGTGAGCGCGGCGAACGCCTGGTCCGCGTCGAGGCCGTGGCGCTCCATCAGGATGCCCTTCGCCTGCCCGATCAGGTCGCGCGTCTGCACCGCTTCGCCGAGGTGCCTGCGTTCCTGCGCGGTGGACAGGGCGATCGCCGCGTGCCCGGCGAACAAGGAACCGACGTGCTCGGACTCGTCGCTGAACGCGTTGACCCCGCTCGCGTAGAGGTTGAGCGCGCCCAGGTCGTCGTTCTCGACGAACAGCTGGAACGACAGCATGCTCGCCACCTCCAGCTTCACCGCCCTCTCGACGAACAGCGGCCACCTGCCGTCCTGTTCGAGGTCGGGCACCGAGACGATCTTCTCGTCGAACAGCGCGGTCAGGCACGGACCCTGGCCGGCTTCGAGCTGGGCCTGGTCGACCTCGCACGGCAGGTCGCCGGTCGTGGCGACGGTCCGGACCTCGCTCCGGCGCAGCACGGTCATGATGCCCGCGTGTTCGGCTCCGGGAATGGTGCCCACCGCCGCGTGCACGATCGCGTCCATCGTCGCCTGCTCGCCGCCCTGCTGCTGGAGCATGCGGGCGATCTGGGTCAGGTGGGTGGCCAGGTCCTGGCTTTCTCCTGCGGTGTGGTCGGCCATGAGAGGCGGTTACCCGAACCGGCGCCGAATCACGCGGTGCCGTTGGGGGCCATCCGGTTGGTGACACCGATCCGGGGTATCCCAGGTGGACGGTCGTGGCCGTCCGGTCCCGTCGGGACGGACGGATGCCTCGACCTTCGCCGCGCACGCGCGCTCTGAGCAGGGCGGTGAGACGTGGAGCAGACACTTCCGACCGTTGGCGTGGAGGAGGAGTTCCTCCTGGTCGATCCGGTGACCGGTGTCGCCGTGAACAAGGCGGCCGAGGTCGTCGCCGTCGCTCGCGAGGCGTTCGGGCTGGAGCTGGAGCACGAGCTCACCTGGACGCAGGTGGAGATCAACACCTCGGTGTGCGGCGACGCCGAGCAGGCGCGGCGTGAGCTGCGCGCCCTGCGGCGGGCCGTCGCGAAGGCCGCGCGGGAGGCGGGCTGCCGTGCGATCGCGGTGGGCGCTCCGCCGGTCGGCGACACGGAGGGTGTCATCACGGACGGTGTGCGGTACCGGCTGATCGCCCACGAGTTCGGGGCGCTGGCGACGCAGCAGCTGATCTGCGGGTGCCACGTGCACGTCGCCGTTCCCGATCGGGAGACCGCGGTGCAGGTCAGCAACCACGTGCGGCCGTGGCTGCCCGTGCTGGGCGCGGTCACCGCCAACTCGCCGTTCTCGCGCGGTGCGGACACCGGGTTCGCGAGCTGGCGTTCGATGGTCTGGTCGCAGTGGCCGGTCGCCGGTCCACCGCCGTTCTTCACGTCGTGGGAGCACTATCAGGCCGTGTGTGACATGTTGCTGGAGGCGGGCACGGCCCTGGACCCGGCGATGGTCTACTGGGACGTTCGGCCCTCTTCCCGCTGGCCGACGGTCGAGGTGCGCGTCGCGGACGTCGCCGCCAGCGTGGACGACGCCGTGCTGCTCGCGGCCCTCGTGCGCGCGTTGGTCGCCAACGCGGTGATGGACGTCGAACGTGGTGTTCCGCCGGTGCCGGTCCCCGTCGAGACCCTGCGCCAGGCCTGCTGGCGCGCGGCGAGGGACGGCCTCGCCGGCAGCGCCCTGGACGTGCTGTCCGGACGGCTGGTCCCGGTGCGGCAGCAGCTGGACGGGCTCGTGGACCGGCTGCGGCCGGTGCTCGCGGTCAACGGTGACCTGCCGCTGGTCGAGCACGGTCTGCGGGCGCTGGACCGCGACGGCTGTGGTGCGGACCGCCAGCGCCGCGCGTTCCGAGACGGCGGCGTCGAGGCCGTGCTGGACCTGCTGGAGGCCGATGCCGCGGATCACCCGTCGCGCCGCGGCGTCGTCGAGGTGAAGATGGCCGCGGACGTGGACCTGTCGAACAGCGACGCGCTGGAGCGGCGATGTGCGGAGGCGGTGGACGCGGGTGCGCGGGAGATCGTGCTCGACCTGTCCGACGCGGTCTTCTTCGGCTCGTCCTGCATTCCCGCGCTCGCCAGGATCCGCGCGCTCGGACTCGACCGGGGCGTGCCGATCAGCGTGGTGGCCAGCTCGACGGTCGCGCGCATGCTGCACGCGACCGCCATGGACACCCTGTTGCCGCTGCGAGTGCCCCCGGCGGCCTGAGCGTGGAATGCGAGCGCACGCCGCTGTGTTATTAGTTTCAAGTTCAACTACACGGACGGAAGTGTGTCGCGCCGCATGAAGAAGATCGGTTTTCTGTCCTTCGGGCACTGGTCGGAGAGCCCGGGCTCGCAGACGAGGTCCGCGTCGGACACGTTGCTGCAGTCGATCGACCTGGCGGTGGCCGCGGAGGAGCTGGGTGCGGACGGCGCCTACTTCCGGGTGCACCACTTCGCGAGGCAGCTCGCGTCGCCGTTCCCGTTGCTGGCGGCGATCGGTGCGAAGACCGAGCGCATCGAGATCGGTACCGGCGTGATCGACATGCGGTACGAGAACCCGATGTACATGGTCGAGGACGCGGGGTCCGCCGACCTCATCGCGGGCGGCAGGCTCCAGCTCGGCATCTCCAGGGGATCGCCCGAGCAGGTCGTCGACGGCTGGCGGCACTTCGGCTACCAGCCCGCCGAGGGTGAGACCGACGCCGAGATGGCCCGCAGGCACACGGAGGTCTTCCTGAAGGTGCTCGAGGGCGAGGGCTTCGCGCGGCCCAACCCGCGGCCGATGTTCCCGAACCCGCCGGGCCTGCTGCGCCTGGAACCGCACTCGCCGGGCCTGCGCGACCGCATCTGGTGGGGCGCGGGGTCCAACGGCACGGCGGTGTGGGCGGCCGAGCAGGGCATGAACCTGATGAGCTCGACGCTGAAGTTCGACGAGGGCGGCGCGCCGTTCCACGTCCAGCAGGCCGACCAGATCCGGGCGTTCCGCAAGGCGTGGACCGAGGCCGGGTGGGAGCGCGAGCCGCGCGTCTCGGTGTCGCGCAGCATCTTCGCGATCACGACCGACCTCGACGACATGTACTTCGGCGGTGACGGCGAGAGCAGCGACCAGGTCGGCTTCATCGACGGCCCGAACCGGGCCATCTTCGGTCGCTCCTACGCCGCCGAGCCCGACGTGCTCGTCGAGCAGCTGGCCGGGGACGAGGCGATCGCCGAGGCCGACACGCTGCTGCTGACCGTGCCGAACCAGCTCGGCGCCGAGTACTGCGCACACGTGATCGAGAACATCCTCGTGCACGTCGCGCCGGCACTGGGCTGGCGCTGACCGCAGCCGGCGGTGGAGTACGCGAGGAGCTTTCGCACTCTCGTCGAGTACGGGAGGGCCAGTCGCCGGACGGCGCCACGAGCACCGACGGACCTTGGGCGACGGCGGGTGACGCGCTGAGCGTGCCACCCGCCAGGACGAGCAACACCGCGACCAACCACGTGCGGCGTCTGTGCAGGGAGATCAACTGTTGCTCCTCACCCGGTCGGAACGGAAGCGAACACGCGCACGTCCCAGGCGCCCAGTTCCACCTCCGCTCCGGCCGGGACGCAGTCGCCCGCCAGCACGTCGGTGAGCTCCACGGGTGCCTTGGCGCGCACGGGTTCCCAGCTCCAGTTGTGCAGGACGTGGACGCGGCGGCCGTCCGTCGAGGTGCCGGTCGTCGCCGTGACGGACGCGGGCAGGTCGCGCCATCCGCTGGTGGGCAGGGGCACCAACCACTCGGCCAGGGCACACGCCAGGTCGCGGCCCGGCACGGTGCCCACGCACGTCACGCGCCCGCTGCCGTGCGCGCGGGAGGTGACGGCGGGCCAGCGGCCGAAGTGCGGGTGGTCGTACTCCGCCAGGACCTCCGCGTCGATCACGGTGAGCCCGTCGACCCAGTGCGTGGCCGTGGCGTTCTCGGTCAGGCCTCGCACCGGAACCGGCGTGCGGAGGTTGCTGAACTCGTCGTACCTCACGCCCGCGGCCTCGACCAGCCGCGCCGGGGCGATCTCGGGACGGGCCCGTGCCTCGTGGTCGGCGTACGCGGTGCGCGGCCCGAGCACGAGGTGACCGCCCGCGCGGGCGTAGGCCTCGAGCCAGTCGATCGTCGCGTCGTCCACCACGTACAGCGCGGCCGCGATCAGCACCGGGTGCCGCGCCGCGGCCTCTTCCGGTGTCATCCGGTCGCTCAGCTGCGCGGCGTGGACCATGCGCACCTGCCTCTTCGCGTCGAAGGCACCGCGGTAGAACGGGTCGATGATCCGGTGGTACGCGGCGGGGTCCGGCTCACCGTCCGCAGTGGACAGAGGCGGGTACTTCTGCATGAGCCACTTGCTGGGCGTCGAGTAGACCATCGTGATGTCGGCGTCCGGTTCGAGGCCCGCGACGAGCGCGCCCGCGGTGTCGAACTCGGCCCCCAGCGCGGCGAGTTGCGCATAGGTGCGGCCGGGTTTGCCGTTGTGGGGCAGGATTCCGCCCCAGTAGGTCTCGGCGCCGAAGTGCAGCGTGTGCCAGTGCCAGTACTCGATCATGCGCGCGCCCCGTGCCACCAGCGCCCACGCCGCCTGCCGCCACTGGCCGTCGAAAGCGGGCCGGTTGTCCCAGGCGTGACCGATGTAGCCGGCGTTGGTCTCGGTGACCAGGAACGGTTCCTGGCGCGAGGAGAACATCCAGTCGGCGGTCTGGTAGAGCGCCCAGACGCCGGTGGTCTTCCAGTGCTGCTCGAAGTCGTCCGGCGTCTGGTCCGGCAGCGCCAGGCCGTCCTGCATGTCGTAGTAGGGGTTGCCGGACGCGATGTCGAGGTTCGCGCTCAGCTCGTCGTCGGCCACGGCGCGCCGCGTGTACGAGATGCACGTGGTGACGAAGTGCCCGGGCCGGGTGTACTCGCGCACGATGCCGGCCTGCCACGCGATGAACTCGGTCACCTGGCGGGCCTGGAACTCCCGCCACGCGACGTCGTACTGCGGCTGGAAGTTGCCGTCGGGGGTCCACAGGTCGGCCCACGTGGACAGCCGGTGCGACCAGTAGACCAGGCCCCACTCGCGGTTGAGCGTCTCGACGTCGCCGTACTTCTGGCGAAGGTGGTCGACGAACCGCTGGAACACGCCGTGGTTGTGCAGCAGCTCGTTGCCCGGCTCGTTGTCGACCTGGAACCCGATCACGGCCGGGTGGTCGGCGTAGCGGGCCATGATCGCGCGGATCACCCGCTCGGCGTGGAAGAGGAACGCCGGGTGCGTGAAGTCGACCTCCTGCCGCGCGCCCCAGCCGATCCGTTGCCCGGTGGCGCGTTCACCGGTGATCTCCGGGTACTGCCGGGCGAGCCACGGCGGCACCGCGTAGGTCGGCGTTCCGATGATCACCGAGATGCCGCGCTCGTGGGCGCCGTCGAGCACCGGCTGGAACCAGTCGAGGTCGAACCGGCCGTTCTCCGGCTCCCAGGTGGACCAGACGGACTCGCCGACCCTGATGACGGTGAAGCCGGCCTCCACCATCAGGTCCAGGTCTTCCTGCAACCGGTCGCGGAGCTGGTACTCGTGGTAGTACGCGGCACCGAACAGGACACGGGCGGGCAGAACCGCCATGGGCAGAACCTCCGAAATCATCACTTGACGGCGCCGGTGGCCAGACCGGTCTGCCAATACCGTTGGAGCAGCAGGAAAGCCGCCTCCTGGAGGCGGGCAGGGGTGACCGGCACGCGAGCCGGTGGCGTGCTCGGGAAGGGTGGTGCTCGCGTTCAGGCGGGCGGGGGTGCGGTGGAGGCGCGGACGATCAGGTCGACCTGTTGGCCGTCCGTGACCGGAAGTGCCTGTCCCGGTTGCTCTATGGCGTGCACCAGAAGGGCGAGTCCTTCTCGTGCGACCGAGTCGAACGGCTGTCGCACCGTCGTCAGGGGAGGGGTGACGTAGGCGGCGACGGGAACGTCGTCGAAGCCGACGACGCTGACGTCCTCCGGCACCTTCCGGCCGGCCTCGGTCAGCGCGCGGATCAGCCCGATCGCCATGTCGTCGTTCGCCGCGAACACCGCGGTGGCATCCGCGGGCAGCTGACGACCGGCTTCGTACCCGGAGCCCGCTGACCAGTCGCCTTCGAACACCGGTGGCTCGGCGGCGTCACGCGCGGCGAGTGCGGCGCGCCAGCCGTCGAGCCGGTCCTTGGCGGCGAACCAGCGCTGCGGACCCGCGACGTGGTGCACGGTCGCGTGGCCGAGGTCGAGCAGGTGCTCGGTGGCCACCCGCGCCATGTCGTGAGCGTTGACGCTGGCGGTGAGGACGCGCGGCGCCGCGAAGGCCGGTGGCGCGCCGAGAACGAGCACCGGCACGTCGACCTTGACCGGCACGGGACCGTCGTCGATCGGCTCGGAGACCACGATGCCGTCCACACCCTGGTCCAGCAACGAGCTCACCGCCCCGGCCACCCCGGCCGGGTCGCCCTCCGCGGTGCTGACGACGTGCAACGCGTAGCCGGTGTCCCGCGCGGCCCGCTCGATGCCGAGGAGCAGCGAAGCCGGACCGTAGAGGGCGGTGCCGAGTGCGATCACGCCGATGGACCGGGTACGTCCCGAGGCGAGCGCACGTGCCGCGTTGTTGAGCCGGTAGCCGAGCTGTTCGGCGGCGTCCAGCACTCGGCGGCGGACGTCGGCGGACACGTACGGCTCGTCGTTGAAGACCCTGGACACAGTCTTCTGCGAGACACCGGCCAGACGGGCGACGTCCACGCTGCGCGGCATTGCTGAGCTCCCACTCATCTGTTGGGTCATGGTAGCTCCCGCGGCTGCTTTGCCGATCTTGCGTGGACTGTATGACTGCGTAGTCATGACTGCGCAGTCATAGTGCGGGGGCGGGGACGCGGCGTCAAGGGGCTACTTGCAGAAAGACGGGACGGAATCGGTGAGCGGTAGGGCGCATGCGTGGCCGGCCGCTACTGAGGTCGAACAGCCAGGGGTGCACACGACGTGTCGCCCCCTGCTGTTTGGCGGGGAAAGCACGTTCGGGCCGCTAGATGGCCCGAACGTGCTTTTCGCGCCAAACAACCCGCGGTGAGTGGGGTGCAGCCGCGCGGCCGGGCTTCACGCCGTGCTGCAGTCCCGCAGCCACCGCAGCTCCCGCGCCGCCACTGTCGACAGCAGCGGCGGCGCGTCGCACAGGTTCTGCTCGCACGCCAGGATGTCGGCCCTGAGCTCCTGCAGGAACAGGGCGCCGGGCGTCAGAGCCACGATTTCCCGTTGGCACTGCAGGCAGTGCGCGCTGTGGAGGCGGAACTCGGCGGTCTCCTCAGGGGTGAGCATCTCGAGCAGGTAGCTGCCGGCGGAGATCACGTGCGGACAGTCGTCGGTCAAGGCGATCCTCCAACTTCCGAGCGGTGGGAAGGGGCGGACGAGCGGCGGCGTGAGGGGCAGGCCGCCGCCCGTCCGGAGTGGACGACCCGGTGAGGGAGAGGGGCAACCGGGTCGTCCGGGGGTCAGCGGTTCGGGTGCGTGGGCTTGCCCTGGGGGTGGTCGGGCTTCTCGGGCTTGCCGGGCTTGTCGCCGAGCAGGTCGGCGCAGAAGGCGGGCACGCGGTCGGGGCCGCCCGCGGCCGTGACCAGCGCGCTGAACGCCGGGTTGTCCTTGGCCTTGCCGCCCGCGCCGGCGGTGTAGGCCTGGCAGAGGCCCTTGAGCGACGGCGAGGGGGATGCGGTGTTGTCGGGCTTCTTCTCCGGAGTCTGCGTTGCAGGGGTGGTCGTCACGACCTCCGAACCCGCCGGGAGCACGGGTTCCTCGCGCTGGTGACCGGGCAGGGTGCCCGTCGCGGCGGCCAGTGCGATGCCGCCCGCGGCGAGGGCCGTGACGCCGGCGATCTTCGCGGTCAGCACGTTCGCCAGTGCGATCTTGAGCATCCAGGGTCTCCGTCGCTGAGGGGCCGGGGCGAGACGAGCGGCGCGGAACGCGGCCACGGCGGCCTGTTCACCGGCCAGCTCACCGTCGCGGGCCGGGGCGGCGGCCGCCGTGAGCAGGTCGCTCAGGCGGTCGTGTCCGGTGGCCCTCGACCGTCCGCGAAGCAGGTGCTCCGCGGTGCGTCGGCCGATGCGGCGGGAACGGTGGTCGCTCATCTCATGTCCTTCAGCGTCAGGGCTTCGTTTTTTGTCACTCCGGTGGTGTTCGCCCTGGTGGATCGAGGTGTGCGGCCAGTGTGCGCAGGCCCCGGTGCGCTGCCGTGCGGACGGCGCCGGGGCGCTTGCCGAGCACCTTCGCGGCGGCTTTGGCGTCGAGGCCGACGACGACTCGCAGCAGCACCGCTTCCGCCTGATCCCTGGGCAGACGGGCGATGAGCGCGAGTGCGGCGTCGGTGGCCACGGAGTCCACGGCGGCCTGGGCGGTGTCGTCCGGCCCTGCGGGCTCTGCCAGTTCCTCGACGGTCCCCTGCACGACCGGCCGCCGCTGCTGGCGGCGCAGGTGGTCCATCGCGCGGTTGCGGCCGATCGTGGTCGCCCAGCCGCGGAACCCGTCGAGGTCCCCGCGGAACGACCCCAGGTCCCGCGCGATCTGCAACCAGGAGTCGGACGCGACGTCCTCGGCGTCCGCGCCCACCAGCACCCGCAGGTATCGCAGCAGCTTCGGCTGGAAGTCCCGGTAGAGCACCCGGAACGCGTCCTCGTCACCCCGGCGGGCCGCGGCCAGCACCTCGTCCGGTGTGACAGCGGCCGAGCGCTGCGGCACCCACGTGACACCGGAGATCTCACCGCTGTCGCCGAACCCCGCCGCACTCTGCACGCGCGGCATCCTGAACGAACGTCAGCCTCCTGCCAACCCCTTGTCATCGAGCCGGATGTGTACCAACCGCTCGTCCACATCGGACGCTGACCGCCCGTGAGCTGCGTCGACGCGCGGTTTCGGGTAGATCGGCCTACCGTCGACTCCCGTGACTCGACCGAGCCGTGGACTCGGACGTGAGGTGATGATCGTGATCGACCTGTCTTCGTTGTCGACCCTGCCCGCAGGCACAGGAACCGCGCCGTGGCCCGGCCACGAGTACGCCAAGGGGTGGGGCGTGTTCGGCCTGCCGTTCGACTCCGGCCACGTGCTCGCCCTGCGCGTGTTCCCCGAAAGCGACTTCGGCCCGTACCGCTCCCTCTGGCACCGCGAGCCCGGCGGCGACTGGTCGATCCACGTCGACGGCCCACGCCTGGACACGGCGTGCCCGCGCTACTACGGCGCCGCGTGCCGCCACACCGCCCACGCCCGCATCGACGTCACCTGGACCGGCAGGACCTCGCTGCGCGTCACGGTGGACTCGCCGGCGCTGGACTGGACGATGACCGTCGGCACCACGCGCCTGCTCGACGTCGTCAACGCCATGAGCGCCGCGCTGCCCCTCGCGACCTGGCGACCGCAGCCCCTGGTGCGCGCCCGCGAACTCATCGCCCGCACCCTGGGCCTGGGCCGGGTCAAGATGGCCGGCGTCATGCCGAACGGCCACAACGGGAAGCTGATGCCGGAGCGGATGTACTTCATCGAGTCCTCACGCGCGACGCTCGACGGAACCGACCTCGGCAAACCGGTGAGGGCGAAGGACAACCCGATGATCGGCAACATTCCGCTGCCCGCGCGCGGAGTGCTCGCGATCGGCCAGGCGACCTGGGAGATCCTCGACCAGGAGGAGCACGAGCGCACGCGACAGGAGGTCAACGGGGCGCCCTGAGTCAGGCGGTGGCGGGTTCGTCGTGGCACGGAAGCGGCGCGCACCAGCAGCCGGCAGGCCGCCAGGGGACACCCCGAGTCACGCGTTGGCGAGCTCCTCGAGCACCTCCGCGTGACACGGCAGCGGCACGCACCAGCAGCCCAGCGTGCGGCCGCGCAGCTCCGGCAGGCGGGCGAGCAGGTCCGGGCGGCCGAGCAGCCACGCGCGGTACTTCTCCACGACCTCTTCGCGCGTGCCGTCGGGGCCGGGCTTGAACGGGTTCGCGAACGGGGACGCGTCGAGGTGCCACCCGCCGCGGTGCATCGCCCTGCCGACGTACACGACGTCGGCGTAGTCCGGGTCGTCGCGGTGTCCTTTGAGGTTGACCACGGTCATCGCACCATCATCGGGCAGCCCGGACGAGGTGTGCCCGGCCGGGCACACCTCGTCCCTCGATCAGGGCAGCGTCACGAACGGGCGCAGGAAGTCCCTGGCACCGGGCGTGTCGAGCCGGTAGACGACGTTCGTCGCGTAGCACGGCGTGTCACCGGTGATCGTCGTGGCGGCGAGGGTGAACCTGCCGTCGATCGTGGCGAAGTTCGGGCCACCCGAGTCGCCGTAGCAGGCGCCGCCGTTGCCCTGCGGCGCGGTCATGGCGAGCCGCACCCACGCGTTGTTCAGCGCGTTGAACGTCACCGGCGCCTTCATGCGGACGCCGCCGCCGGGGTGGGTCTGGCCGCCGGGGCCGCGGCGGGCCTCCTGCGTGCCGTAGCCCGCGACCAGCCAGGACGTGGTGTTGAGGCCCTGCGGCCCGAGCTCGCCCAGCCGGTTCGCCGTGGGCAGCGTCGCCGGGGTGAACGACCAGCGCGCCTTGATCTGCTGGGCGGACACCTGGATGACGGCGATGTCGTGCGTGTCGTCGGCCGAACCGGGGTAGGCGGGGTGGGTGTGCGCGGTGCCCGGCACGGCGACCGCGGCGGCGATCTGCGCCGGGGTGCCCGTGGCGTTGTCCAGTGCGGTCTGGACGTCCTGGGCGAGTGACACGAAGAACTTCACGTTCGCCGGCCAGTCGCTGGTGCAGTGGGCGGCGGTGAGGAACGTGTCGGCATCGATCATGGTGCCGCTGCAGACCCAGTCGACGCGGTCCGGGGTCGCCGGGTCGTCGTCGTTGTCCCAGGTCGCGACGAGCGCACCGACCTCGGTGCGTTCGGGCGCGGGAGCGGCGTTGTAGGAGTTGATCGCGGACGCGGGCAGTGCGGAGACGACGAGGAGCGCGGCGGTGACCGCGGTTGCTCTGATCAGACGCATGGATGAAGCCCTTTCGACGGCGTGCGGGGGATTCAACCTCTGCGCCAACCGCCGCAACACCCTTCACAGATGACTCGCGGGGGTGCCGAACGCGGTGTCCGGCACCCCGCTCGTCACTTCGCGTCGAGGATCTCCACGTACCCGTCGGTCCCGTTGATCCGGATCCGCTGCCCGTCCCTGATCAACCGGGTGGCGTTCTCGACCGCCACGACCGCCGGCAGGCCGTACTCCCGTGCGACCACCGCGCCGTGGGTCATCGGGCCCCCGACCTCGGTCACGAGGCCCGCGATCGCCGCGAACAATGGTGACCAGCTGGGATCCGTGTGCGCGGTGACGAGGATGTCACCGGGTTCGACGTCGGCCTCCGCCATGTCCAGGACGACTCGGGCCCGCCCCTCGATCGTCCCGCCGGACACCGGCAGGCCCGCGAGCGCGCCGTCCGGCAGGTCGTCGCGGTGGTACGCCCCGGTGACGGCCTCACCGTCGGAGGTCAGCACCCGCGGCGGCGTGAGCGTCTCGTACGTTCCGAACGCCTCCCTGCGCTCGTGGATCAGCTCGTCGTCGACCTGCCCGGACCGCACGACGTCGTGGAGTTCTTGCAGTGTCAGGAAGAAAACGTCTTCCACGTCCCGCAGCACGCCGTCTCGCACGAGACGTCCGGCCTCGTCCAGCAAGGCCTGCTTGTAGACGGAGTAGCGGCTGATCATGGAGTACTTCGGGTACTCGCGGTAGCCGATGAACGTCCGGACGCGATCGATCATCCGCTTGGTCTCGCCGGCCTTCTCGTCCCCGTCCGGCAGGGCCCGCAGGCGTTCCAGCAGCTGCTGTTCGAAGTCCGCCGCCTCCTGCCGTCCCTGCTCGAAGCGGCGTTCACCGGCGCCCTGCTCGAAGTTCCTGACGTTGGTGAGGATCAGGGGCAGCAGTGCGGAGGGACGTTCGCTCCACCGCGGCCTCGTGATGTCGATCTCGCCGACGCAGCGCATGCCGTACTTCGCGAGGTAGTCCTCCAGGGCACCGCGTGCTTCCTTCCCGCCCGCGAGCCCGTCCAGCTCGTCCAGGAAGTCCTCGTCCTCGACGTTCTGGAGGAACGCCACGACCTCGGGATGCGGGCGGATCACGTCCGCGACGTCGAGCAGCGCGAGGCCCATCTCCGACGTGACGTTGTGGGGAGCGGAGAGCGTGAGGGTGTCGGCCGCGTTCTTCTCGCCCAGCCACTCGTGCAGCTTCTCGTTGAGCCACCAGGTGGCCTGCATCCCCGCCATGATCACCTGGCTGCTGCGCGGGTCGAACAGGATCCGGCGCAGCTCCTGGAAGTCGGCGAGGACGAAGTCGACCAGCTCGGCTCCGGTCTTCACCGCGATGTCGTTCTTCAGCGCGGCGACGGACGCCTCGGCGTTCGCGATCAACTCCGTGACGACGTCCGGATCGGTCTCGATCGTCGCCGGCACGGCACCGGGGATCGGCTGCGCGGTGCCGTCGCCGGGAACGGACGGGAGGAAGCCGTCGCGGTCGATCACGGTCCGCAGCGCGTCGCCCATCAGCGCGTCGGACTTCCCCGCGACGTCCATGAACGCCGCCCGGCTCGTGGGCGCGGCCAGGATCGGGGTGACGTCGACGAACAGCCGTCCGCCCGCCACCGCCATCGGCCGCGGCGTCGTCAGCTGCCACACCGACAGACCCAGTGGCTTCATGGCGTCGGTCATCATCTGCTGGTGACCGACGGAGACGTAGACGTGGTTCTCCTGGTCGCCACTCTCCGGAATCGGGAACAGCGTGGTGATCGGCCGGCTCTGCACGACCTGGAACTCGTCGTCCGCCAGGCACCACTCGATGTCCTGCGGGCGGCCGAAGTGCGCCTCGATCCGCCGTCCGAGCCGCGCGAGCCGCACGACCTGGGCGTCCGTCAGCGTCGGGACCTCCCTCTCGGCGGGGTCGATCGCCTGCTCCCGGGTACCGCCGTCCGGCACGGCCTGGATCGCCAAAGCCTTGGCGGAGACCGTCTTCTCGACGATCTCGTCGTCGACGACCTTGTAGACGTCGGTGTTCACCAGGCCTGACACCACGGCCTCGCCGAGGCCGAAACCGGCCTCCACGGCCGCGACCTTCCGGTTCGACGTGACGGGGTCGGCGGTGAAGAGAACGCCGGCCGCGTGCGGGAAGACCATCTGCTGCACGACCACGGCCATGCTGACCCCGCGGTGGCCGAAACCGTTGCGCAGCCGGTAGGTCACGGCCCGCTCGGTGAACAACGAGGCCCAGCACCGGCGGACGTGTTCCAGGACCGCGTCCGGTCCCACGACGTTGAGGTAGGTGTCCTGCTGGCCCGCGAACGACGCCGTCGGCAGGTCCTCCGCCGTCGCGCTCGACCGCACGGCGTACGCGGCCTCGGCGAGTGCGTCCCTGATCGCCGCGGCGACGTCGTCGGGAACGGCGCTGTCCTCCAGCACCCGCCGGATCTCCGCACTGCCCGTGCGGATCGCCTCTCGGTCGTCCGGGTCCAGGCCCGCCAACCGGTCCAGGTGCTCGTCGATCGACGGGATGTTCCGCATGAATCGCTCGAACGCGTCAGTGGTGACGCAAAAGCCCGGCGGTACTCGAACGCCGTCGATCCGTGAAAGTTCTCCCAGGTGTGCGCCCTTCCCGCCGCACGTCGCGAGGTGCGTTCGGTCGATCTCCCTCAGATCGAGCACAAAGCTGCCCATCCGTACCTTTCCCCCAATTTCCGCAGGTGGTGGCTGCGGGTGCAGATTCTGCGGCACGACGGGGGCCTTGCCGCAAGACCCCCTGTGCGCTATAAGTTGAAAGTGGCAGGGAGTGCGAATCTCCTTGCCTTTGCTTTTTTCGCCCGAATTCTCACGATCGTCTGGCCTGGAGTTCGGTCATCACACGGGTGAGCCACTCCGACAGCAGCGTTCTTTCCGCGTCGCTGAGTGCGGGGAGCTGAGGCAGAGCCGCGAGAAACGCGACGACGAGGGCGGCGGGCCCGGTGTCGGGCCGTGCGGGCGTGTTGGTGAGGATCTCCCCGAGCACCGCGTCCAGCAACGCGTCCGCGAGATCCGGGTCGCGGTGTTCTTCTAGCCTGCCCAGCAACGCGAGCGCGGCGCCGCTGCCGGCGGCGTGGATCATGTCGACCGCGCGTTCCTGCGAGAACTTCAACAACCCCGCGGCCGCCACCCGTGCGACTCTGGCCCGCAGCACCTCGGTTCCGGCCGCGGTGGCGGACGACCGGCGTCGCCGCTCCGGGTCGACGAGGAGCAGGAACACGTCGGGGTTCGCGAGGGTGAACGCGAGGTGGGCGCGCCAGGCGGCACGCAGGTCCTCGACCGGGTCGCCGTTCTCGCCGGCCGCCTTCGCCGCCTTGTCCGCGACGTGGTCCGCCATCACGCGTTCCGCGACCGCCTCCAGGAGACCGTCCTTGTCGCCGAACAGCCGGAAGATCGTCGGTGGCGGCACACCCGCCTCCTGGGCGACCGCGCGGGTCGTCACCGCGCGGGCGCCGCTGGTGCGCAGCAGGTGGGTCGCGGCCGAGACGATCGCGGACCGGGTGTCGGTGAGCTCCGGCATGGATCGATGGTATCAGGATCTTGATATCAGTGATCCGAATCAGTGGTAGCGTTTCTGTGAATCACTGGTTCAGGCTGGAGGAAGCCATGATCGTCGTCACCGGAGCCACTGGACGGCTCGGCCGCAAGATCGTCGAGAAGCTGCTCGACCACGTTCCCGCCGACACCGTGGGCGTCAGCGTGCGCGACCCGGACAAGGCCGCCGCGCTCGCCGACAGGGGCGTTCGTGTGCGTGCGGGCGACTTCACCGACCCCGCCACGCTGGAGCACGCATTCGCGGATGCCGATCAGGTGCTGGTCGTCTCGGCCGCGATCCGGGGCCCGCAGGCCGCCGAGGCCAACGCGGCCGCGATCGACGCCGCCGTGCGCGCGGGTGTCTCTCGCGTGCTCTACACGAGCCACCAGGCCGCGTCGCCCGGTTCGTTGTTCGACCCGGGGCGTCAGCACGCGGGGACCGAGAAGCACCTGGCCGGGCAGGGCATCCCGCACACCGCTCTGCGCCACGGCTTCTACGCGAGCACGTTCGAGCTGTACGTGCCCGCCGCGCTGGAGACCGGCGAGTTCCGGCTCCCGCAGGACGGCCCGGTCTCGTGGACCGCGCACGACGACCTGGTCGAGGCGGACGTCGTCGCGTTGACGCGTCCCGGTGCGCTCGACGGTGTCACGCCGCCGCTGACTGCTCCCGAGACGCTCGACTTCTCCGACGTGGCAAGGGTTCTCAGCGAACTCACCGGCCGGACGATCAGCCGTGTCGTCGTGGACGACGAGGAGTGGAAGGCGACCGTGACGGCCCAGGGCGTACCGGTCGCGGCGGCCGAGTTCACGCTCGGCATGTTCCGCGCGGCGCGGGCCGGTGAGTTCGCCGTGACCGATCCGACGCTGGAGCACCTGCTCGGCCGTCCGGCGATCCCGGCGCGCGCGGTGCTCGAGGAAGTCGTGCGCCGCTGAGCGATTCCTCCTGCCGCCGCTCGGAGTCCATGTCTCCGCGAAGTTCCGGCAGGAGGAGATGCACGTGGTCACGGTGGTGAAGCGGAGATCGACGCGGACGTGGGTGCTGGTGATCACCTCGGTCGCGTCGCTGATGGTCGTCCTGGACGCGCTGGTCGTCGCGACCGCGCTGACGGCGATCAGGACGGACCTCGGTGCGTCGATCACCGAGCTGGAGTGGACGGTGAACGCCTACGGGCTGAGCTTCGCCGTGCTGCTCATGACTGCTGCGGCGGCCGGTGACCGGTGGGGTCGCCGGCGGGTGTTCGCGGCCGGTGTCACGGTGTTCTCGGTGGCGTCACTGGTCTGCGCGGTCGCGCCGACCATCGAGGTGCTGGTCGCGGGACGGGTGGTCCAGGGCGCCGGGGCGGCGTTCGTCATGCCGCTCGCCCTGGCGTTGCTCGGGGCGGCGTTCCCGCCGGAGCTGCGACCGAAGGCCCTCGGCGTGTTCGCGAGCGTGAGCGGGATCGCCGTGCCGCTGGGGCCGCTCGTCGGCGGTGCGGTCGTGGCGGGCATCTCCTGGCCGTGGATCTTCTGGATCAACGTCCCGATCGGCGTGGTGCTGCTGTGGCTCGCGCTGACGAGGATCGACGAGAGCCACGGCCCGGACCGCGCCGTCGACGTGCCGGGAGTCGTGCTGATGGGCGCCGGGACGTTCGGCCTCATGTGGGCGTTGATCCAGGGCAACGCGGAGGGGTGGGGCAGCGCCGAGGTCGTGGGGTCCGGCGTGGCGGGACTGGTGGCGATCGGGATGTTCGTTGCCTGGCAACGCCGTGCGGCGCATCCGATGCTGCCTCTGCACCTGTTCCGCTCGCGCCGGTTCACCGCGGCCAACGTGGTGATCTTCTTCCACTGGAGCTCCGCGTTCGGCGTGGTGTTCTTCATGGCCCAGTTCCTGCAGACCGGACTGGGGTACGGGCCGCTGGCGGCGGGGCTCGCGCTGGCACCGTGGGGTCTCACCACGGTGGTCGTGCCGCAGTGGGTGGGGCGCAACGTCGGCCGGTTCGGTGAACGGCCTTTCGTCGTCGCCGGGCTCGGCCTGCACGCGCTGTCCATGGTCTGGATCGCCCTCGTCGCCGAGCCGTCGGTCGGGTACGCGGCGATCGTCGTGCCGATGGTGCTCTCCGGAACGGGCATCGCGATGTGCCTGCCCGCCGCGCAGAGCGCCGTGCTGACCTCGGTGGCGCCGCAGTTCATCGGCAAGGCGTCCGGCGCCTTCAGCTCCATGCGGCAGCTCGGCGGCGCGTTCGGCGGCGCGGTGCTGGTCGTCGGCTTCACCGCGGCCGGGAGCTACGCGTCGAGCGAGGAGTTCTCCCGCGGCTTCACCGCCGCCGTCCTGACCGGTGCGGGCCTCGCGGTCGTGGGTGCGCTCGCCGGAACCGTCATTCCGCGGAAGGGGTAGTTCATGTCCGACCTCAAGGCGCACGCCGACCTGCTGCGCGAGCTCCACCACGGGAAGATGCTCGTCCTGCCGAACGCGTGGGACGTGCCCAGCGCGGAACTCGTGGCGGAGAAGGGCTTTCCCGTCGTGGCGACGTCGAGCGCGGCCGTGGCGGAGTCGCTCGGCCACCGCGACGGCGAGAACGCGCCGTGGCAGGAGATGTTCGCGGTCGTCGCCCGGATCACCGCCGCCGTGCCCGTCCCGGTGACGGTCGACGCGGAGGCGGGCTACGGCCTGCCGCCGGACGAGCTGGTGGCGCGGTTGGTGGAGTCCGGTGCCGCGGGCTGCAACCTGGAGGACACCGACCACCGGGCGGGCGGCCTCGTGGACGCTGCGGCGCAAGCGGATCGGCTCGCTCAGGTGCGTGCCGCCGCGGACGCCGCCGGAGTCCCGATCGTCGTCAACGCGAGGATCGACGTGTTCCTGCCGTCGGGCGGGATCGCCGAGTCCGACCGGCTCGACGAGGCGATCCGGCGGGGGAGGCTCTACCGGGACGCGGGCGCGGACTGCGTCTACCCGATCGGCGGGTCGACCAGCCACAACCTGGCCCGGATGGTCGCCGAGGTGCCGGCGCCGGTCAACGGGAACACCACCGACGAGCTCGACCTGGAGGCGTTGCGAGCACTCGGGGTGGCGCGAGTGTCCTACGGCCCGCGCTTCTACCGCGCAGGGGCGTCCGGCTTCAGCGCCGCGCTCGACCGGCTCAGCGCAGAGACGAATCTGCTGCGGTAGCGATTCCTTTTGCCCGGCCGCGGAGTCCGAGGAAGAGTTGAAGACCTGCGACCGGGAGCGTGACGTGTCTGCTGAGGTGCTACCACCGTTGACCAGCGTGCGGCTGCACGACGAGTTCGGCCTGCTGCGCGACGGGCTGGTCGTGCACTGCTATCAGATGACGGGCTCGTACCAGGACGCCGAGGACGCCGTCCAGGAGACGTACCTGCGCGCAGTGCGCGGCCTGGCCGGGTTCGAGGGACGGTCCTCGGTCAAGACCTGGCTGTACCGGATCGCGACCAACACCTGCATCACGGCGTTGAACCACCGGAGCCGGAGGGTGCTGCCCTCCGGCCTCGGCGCACCGGAGAGCGACCCCGGTGTCCGCGTCGCCGGTGACGAGTCCATCGCCTGGCTCTCGCCGCTGCCCGACGCCGTGCTGAGCCACCGCCCCGAGGACGTGGTCGTCCGGCGGGAGTCGGTGCGGCTGGCGCTGATCGCGGCCCTGCAGTACCTGCCGGTGCGGCAACGGGCGGCGCTCCTGCTGCGGGAAGTGCTCTCGTGGTCCGCCGCGGAGATCGCCGAGACGCTCGACGTCAGCGTGGCGGCGGTGAAGAGCCTCCTGCAACGCGCCCGCAGGAGGCTCGACGAGCTGGACCTGGAAGGCGAACGGCTGGAGCCGCCGGACCTCGAGCTCGAACGCGCCCTGCTCGACCGCTACATCACCGCGTTCGAAGCGGGAGATGCCGCCGCGATCCGGGAGGTCATCCACGACGACTTCAGCCTCGAAGCCGTGCCGCACACCAGCTGGTTCAAGGGGGTGCACGTCTGCATTCCTTTCCTGGAACGGAACTTCGCGTCCACGCGGGGCAACGTCCGGTTGCTGCCGACCAGGGCCAACGGTCAGCCCGCGATGGCCGGCTACCGGCGTGACGCCTCGGGCGTGCTGCGCGCGGACTGCCTGTGGGTGCTGACGCTGGTCGACGGGCGCTTCTCCCGCTCGACCAAGTTCGAGGGGCTAGAGCTCGTCACCGCCGCGGGTTTCCCTCCGGTGTGGAGTCGCTGAGGCGGTGGGCCACCACCGCGGCGACCGGTCACTGCGGAGGGCCCTTCTCCCGGCAGCTTCCGCACACGACGGCCGCCAGCAGGACGAGCAGCACCTCGACCAGTCGAGCGGACAACAACGAGCTCTCCACCAGGTTCTCCATGACGTTTCCTCTCGGCCGAACACCGTGATTCCACGATGGCGGCCGAAATGCGGCCCGTCATCCTCCTGTTCAGGACGTTGTCGCCACCCCACCGGTGTGCTGGAATGAGGTGATCTTCAAGGGGGTCCAGTGCACTTCAACGACGAAGTCGACTGGCCGGAACTGTTCCGCGGTTACATCTCCCGGCCCAGCCAGGCGGATCCGCGCAACCCGCGCCGATGCGTCTACATCGCCACGATGGTGTTCCTCAAGGCCGGGCTCAAGGAAATCGAGGACCAGCTCTCCGGCCGGAGCCGAGGCAGCCGCGACGAGCTCGCGGGCGCCCGGTTGACGAGGCCCATGGTGCTGCGCCGGGCCGCCGAGATCGCGGAGAAGTTGCCGTACGACGACGTGCACGTCGGCGAAGGCGCGTTCACCGACCGGTGGAAAGGCGCCGGCGGCATGGCGAACTACTTCATGTGCCTCGTCAAGTACACGTGCAAGGCGCCGCGCTGGGGACTTTTCCTGAACTACGGACCGCGCCAGGCGCTCGCCGCACTGCCGAAAGTGCGGGGCGGTGAGCTCGACCTCACCGATCTCGTCTCAAAGATCGCGATCCACGACCTGCGGATGCGCATCCGATTCGCGAAGTACTGGCTCTTCCAGCTCTCACTCGTCATCGACGAGAAGTGGCGAGCCGTGGCCATGACCGCCTACCGCGAGTTGCTCGACGCCTATTCCACGCGATGGGTACCGGTGTACGAGGAGGGTTTGCGGCTGCTCGGCGTGAAGTTCCGGCCCGGCGTCACGGCCGAGACGCTCAGCGCGATGGTGTCCGCCCAGACGTCGGGGTTCGCACAGCACCTGGCGGGAGCCGGGGACGACACGAAGGAGAGCCGCGACCTGTTCGTCACGTCGGTGCAGGCGCTCATCTACGCGGCGCTCGACCCCGGCGACGGACGCGGTGTGTCGGACGCGCTGCGCGAGGTTCTCCGGCCGTCTTAACGCACGAGCTCCGCGGCGACCCGGCCGCACCGGGTGAGCCACGTGCCGACGTGCAGCCACTCGCGGCCGCGCCGGTTGGTGACCAGCACCGTCGGCCGCAGGCACCGCGGGCAGGGTTGTGGTGCGGAGTCGATGGTCATGACGTCTCTCCGAAGTCGTGAGGTCGAAAGGCGGGGCGGACGGCCCGACCGCAGAGGCGCGCTGCGGCGAGCAGACCGTCCACCCCCGCCCGCCCGGTGGAAGCCTGCGTCCGTCGGGGGAGGCGACACAGGCATCGGGGAGTGCACCGGGCACCGCTGAGGGCAGCCGACGAAGCAGACCACCCCCGAGCGAGTTCAGGCGGCGGGAGCGACGACGCGGTGGTCCGGCAGCATGAGACCGCCGTCGTCGAACAACACGATCCCGTTGCAGAGCAGGTACCAGCCCTGCTCGGGGTGGGCGACCGCGATCTCGGCCCACTGGCCGCGCGGATCCGCCGCGGCGGGGCACTGCGGCTGGTGCTGGCACATGGCTTGCGCTCCCGGTGAACCCGGCGGCCGGTTCTGCACCGGCCTGTGTGTTCCGGGCCACATGAAGAAAGAGTGGTCCTCCCGGCTCGCGAACACATCGGGAGAAGTACGTAGACGCGTACGGATGTTGGCCGAAACGTTGCCGGATTCCACTCTGCGTGGCGGACGACGCCGCACTACCGTGCGTTGGTATGAGCACGGTCGTCCGGAGGAGGGCGTCGGGACTTCCTCTGGAACTGAGCAGTTTCGTCGGCCGCCGGCGCGAGGTGGACGAGGGCAGGCGCCTGCTGTCGGCGTCACGCCTCGTGACTCTCACAGGACCGGGCGGAGTGGGCAAGACGCGACTGGCCCTCGAAGTGAGCCGCGCGGTGCACCGGGCGTTCCCGGACGGTGTGGTGCTGGTCGAACTGGACGAGCTGCGCGACGCGGAGCTGGTGGCGAACGCCGTGGCGCTGGCCGTCGGGATGCGCGAGGCGGGCCGCACGTCCGTCGAGATGCTCGTCGCCTACCTGACGTCCCGCCGGCTGCTGCTGGTGCTGGACAACTCCGAACACCTCGTGGACGCGGTCGCCGGGCTGGCCGGCGCGTTGCTGCCGCACTGTCCGGAGTTGCGGATCCTCGCCACGAGCCGGGAGTGCCTGGGTGTGCCGGGCGAGGTCGTGATGCCGGTGCCACCGCTCAGCCTCCCCGACCCGGAGCGACCGGTGGGTGAGCAGGAGCTGAGCAGGTCCGAGGCCGTCGTGTTGTTCGCCGAACGGGCGGCGTCCGTGCGGCTCGGGTTCACCGTGAGCGCCGACAACGGGGACGTGGTGGCCCAGATCTGCCAGCGCCTGGACGGTCTGCCGCTCGCGATCGAGCTGGCAGCCGCACGGGTGCGGGCGTTGTCGGAGAAGGAGATCCTCACCCGGCTGCTGGACCAGCCGCAGCTGCTGACCACCCGGCTGCGGCACCTGCCAGCCCGGCAGCAGACGCTCCGCTCGTGCATCGAGTGGAGCCACGGCCTGTGCTCGGAACGGGAACGGCAGCTGTGGGCCCGGCTCTCGGTGTTCGCCGGTGGGTTCGAGCTCGACGCCGCCGAGCAGGTGTGCTGCGCGGGCGGACTCGCGACCGAGGACGTGCTGAGCACCGTGACCTCGTTGCTGGACAAGTCGATCCTCGTCGCGGAGCAGCACGGCGACGTGATGCGGTACCGGATGCTGGAGACCATCCGGGAGTTCGGCGTCGAGCAGCTGCAGCACACCGGCGAGCACGCCGAACTGCTCCGCGCGCACCGCGACTTCTACCTCGGCCTCATCGAGCAGGCCAACGCCGAGTGGGTGAGCTCCCGGCAGGTGTTCTGGTTCGCCCGGCTGGACCGCGAGCACGCCAACGTCCAGGCGGCCGTGGACCACAGCCTGAAGGAACCGGGGGAGCTGGACGCCGCGTTCCGGATGCTTTCGGGGCTCTTCCACTTCTACTGGTGGGGCCGAGGGTGGTCCAGAGAGGGCCGCTTGTGGCTCGCGCGGGCCCTCGACCGGCGCGTCCCGCCGTCCGCCATCCGTGCCAGGGCCGTGCTCACCGACGGCAGCCTGGCGTCCGCGGACGGCGAGTTCGACGTCGCTCTGAAGCGCCTCGCCGACGTCACGGCCGTTCCAGAGATCATGGCCGATCCGACCGTCGCCGCCTTCGCCGACTGGGTCGAGGGCAGCGTCGACCTGTACAGCGGAAACCTGCCGAAGGCCATCGAGGTGTTCGAGCGGGGCCTCGCGCTGCTGCCACCCGGCGTCGACGTGCCACGCCGCCTCGACCTGATGCTGAGCTACTCGAGCGCGGTGGGACTCGTCGGTGACGTGGCCCGCGCGACCGCCTGCCACGAGGAGTGGCTGCGGATCACCGAACCACCGGGCGAGTGCTTCCACCGCTCGTACGCACTCTGGTCCATGGGAATCTTCGCGATGGCGCGGGGCGAACACGACCGCGCCGCCGAGCTGTACCGCGAGAGCATCAGCCTGCGCCGCGACATCCGCGACCTCACCGGGATCGGCTGGTCGGTGGAGTCGCTGTCGTGGGTGGAGGCCGCCCTGGGCCACGCGGCACCGGCGGCGACGCTGCTCGGCGCGGCGGACAAGGTCTGGGAGATCATGGCCCGCCCGCTGAGCACCTACCAGCACATGTACCCGTACCACGAGGAAGCCGAGCGGGTCGCGCGCGCACAGCTGGGCGACGCCGGGTTCGACGCCGCGTTCGAACGCGGGCGGAGGATGAGCGTCGACGAGGCCATCGCGTTCTCCCTGAACGAGGAAGCTCCGGCCGAACCGGTGCAGGAGGCGCCCCGCGTGCTGACCCGGCGCGAGACGGAGATCGCCGGGCTCATCGCGGAAGGCCTGACCAGCAGGGAGATCGCGGACCGCCTGGTGATCTCGGTGCGGACGGCCGAGACCCACACCGAGAACATCCTCGCCAAGCTCGGGTTCAAGTCCAGGGTGCAGGTCGCGACCTGGGTGTCGGAGCAACGGTCCTAGGCCGAGCTGGTCATACGGGGTCGGTGAACGAGATCGGCTTGCCGGTCGCGAAGGCGTGGGCGATCTCCCTGCTCGTGGCCTCGCCGATGTAGCCGCCCGGGTTGACGACCAGAACCCGGTCAGCCAGGTCGATCTTGCGCAGGTGGAGGGCGTTCACCACGGCCCGCTGCTCGGTGGTGATCGACTCACCTGGTTCGCTCGGCGCGACGACGATGACGCCCGCGAGGGTCAGCTCGCGGTTCGCCGCACGCAGCTCGTCGACGAACCGGGTGGAGCCGCAGATGCACACGATCTCAGGTCGGTCGGACACGACTCGTCAGTGTGCCCAGTGCGGCTCACGACCGCCAGGCCCGCTTGCTCAGCAGCCGCATGCCGTTGAGCGCGACCAGCACGGTCGAGCCCTCGTGCCCGGCGACGCCGAGCGGGAGCGGCAACGTGCCGAACAGGTCCCACGCGGACAGCGCCACGATGAACGTGCCGGCGATCGCGAGGTTGGCGATCACGACCCTCCTCGCCCGGCGGGCCAGCGCCACCAGCGCGGGCACCACGGCCAGGTCGTCGCCCACCACCACGGCGTCGGCGGTGTCCACGGTGAGCGCGGATCCCTTGCGCCCCATGGCGATGCCGCTGTGCGCGGTCGCGAGTGCCGGAGCGTCGTTCACGCCGTCTCCGACGAACAGCACCCTGCCGCCGATCTCGCCGACCGCCCTCACCTTGTCCTGCGGCAGCAGTTCCGCGCGGACGTCGATGATGCCGACCGCGTTCGCGACGCGCTGGGCGGCGAGATGGTTGTCCCCGGTCAGCAGCACGGGATTTCGTCCGGTCAGGACGGCGAGATCGCGGACGGCCTGGCCGCTGGACGGGCGGAGGCGGTCGGCCAGTTCGATGACACCGATCTGCCGGTGGTCCGCGGTGACGACGACGGTCGTGTTGTCGTTCGGCGAAGAGTCGGCCCGGTGGACCGAGACGGTGCGGTGCCCGACCCGTGCCGTCACGCCGATGCCGGGCGTGGCGCGGAAACCGGTGGCGGACGGCACGACCAGGTCGCGTTGCCGCGCGGCCTCGACGATCGCGCGGCCGATCGGGTGCTCGCTGAACTGTTCGGCCGCGGCGGCCAGCGCGAGGACCTCGTCCTCCTTCTCGTCGGTGGTGATGCCGACGACGTGCGGGGTGCCTTCGGTGAGCGTGCCGGTCTTGTCGAACGCGACCGCGTCCACCGTGCCCAGCTGCTCCACGGCCACGGCGGACTTCACCAGCACGCCGCGTTTTCCGGCGTTGGCGATGGCGGCCAGCAGCGGCGGCATGGTGGCCAGCACGAGCGCGCACGGCGAAGCGACGATCATGAAGGTCATCGCGCGCAGCAGCGTCGGTTCGAGGGCCGCGCCGAACAGCAGCGGCACCGCGAACAACGCCAGAGTCACGGCCACGACGCCGAACGAGTAGCGCTGCTCGACCTTCTCGATGAACAGCTGGGTCTTCGCCTTGGTGGCGGACGCCTCCTCGACCATCGCCACGATCCGGGCGACGACGGTGTCCCTGGCCGCGCGGGTGATCCGGACGCGCAGGGCACCGGTGCCGTTGAGCGAGCCCGCGAAGACCTCGGAGCCGGGTTCCTTCGGCATCGGCAGCGACTCGCCGGTGATCGAGGCCTGGTCCGCCTCACTGCGGCCGGTCACGACCACGCCGTCCCCGCCGATCCGTTCGCCGGGGCGCACCAGGATCTCGTCGCCGATGCGCAGAGCCACCGCGTCGACCTCCCGTTCGCGGCCGTCCTCCAGCAGGGTGGCTCGCTGCGGTGCGAGGTCGAGCAAGCCGCGCACGGAGTCGGCTGTCCGCTGGGTGAGCACGGCCTCCAGCGCACCCGACGTGGCGAAGATGACGATCAGCAGACCGCCGTCGACGACCTGTCCGATCGCGGCGGCGCCGATCGCGGCGACGATCATCAGCAGGTCGACGTCGAGGGTCCGTTCGCGCAGCGCCTGGAACCCGGCGAGCGCGGGCTCCCAGCCGCCCGCGAGGTAGCAGCCCAGCAGCAACGCCCACCAGCTCCACGCAGGACCGCCTGCGAGCTTGACGGTGAGCCCTGCCAGGAACAACGCGGTGGCGGCGGTCGCCCACCGGACCTCGGTGAGGGTGAAGACGGAACGGTGCAGGGGTGGTGGTGTGCGGTGCGGCGCGTCCAGGGCAAGCGTCGTAGTCACGATCAGCACCATACAGGAACATCTGAAGACCTCTTCATGTGTTCACTGAGTAAGATGTCGTCATGGGTCACGGAGTCGAGGGCAGGTCCACGCCGCCCGCACAGCTGGACGCGGAGTCGGCGGCGACGGTGGCCGCCACGCTCCAGGCCCTCGCCACGCCGAGCCGCCTGCGCATCCTGACCCGCCTGCGGCACGGGGCCTGTCCGGTCGGCGAGCTCGCGGAGGCCGTGGAGATGGAGCAGTCCGCGGTGTCCCACCAGCTGCGGCTGCTGCGCGCGCTGGGGCTGGTGACCGGTACGCGCCAGGGTCGCAGCGTGGTCTACAGCCTGTACGACAACCACGTCGCGATGTTGCTGGACGAGGCCGTCTACCACATCGAACACCTGGGTCTCGGTGCGACCGACGACGTCATCGACACCGCTTGATCAGGTGCACTCGGCGCACGTGCCCGTGATCGTCACACGCACGAGCACGTCTGTGTAGCCCTCGGCGGGTGTCCAAGCCGGGAGAGGGGCCGAGCTCGCCGGGATCTCGATCGTGCGGTGGCACGCCGAGCAGACGAGGTGGTGGTGGGGGCGGTCCGAGCACCGGCGGTAGCGCCGTTCACCGTGTTCGTCGACCATGACGTCGACCAGGCCGCGGTCGCGGAGGCGCCGGAGCGCTCTGTACACAGTGG
Source organism: Lentzea rhizosphaerae (assembly GCF_042649515.1). Lineage (NCBI taxonomy): Bacteria > Bacillati > Actinomycetota > Actinomycetes > Pseudonocardiales > Pseudonocardiaceae > Lentzea > Lentzea rhizosphaerae. The sequence continues at coordinate 327,956 of NZ_JBHRZI010000036.1, forward strand.
ACGTTCCCAGCGGGTGGCCGAGGTCGTGGATCCGCTGGTGGAGCTCGCTCGTGCTGGCGAACGTGCCTTCACGCCCGAGGGCTGTCAGCACGAACCGTGTGCTGGGCGACAGCGGTCGTGGGTGGAAACCGTTGCGAGCACTGCGTTTTCCACCCACGACGTGCGTCACCTCAGTTCGGCCATGGCCGGTACGGGAATCTCGAAGTGCACGGTCTGGTTGCGCTCGGGATCTCCGTCGCGGGCGTCGCACACCTCGACCGCGACCGAGCGCCAGAACGCTTCCGCGCCGGGCACTCGGGTGTCCGTGTGCAGGTAGATCTGTTCGTAGCCGGGGGTTTCGGCGATGAACCGGACCGCGGCGTCGACGAGGGCGCGGGCGAGGCCGAGGCGGCGGTGTGACGGCCGGACGTACACCCGGAACAGCTGCGCTGTCCGGTCGCCCGAGTAGCGCTCGGCGAGCCAGGCCGGGTGGGGCGGGCTGGCCGGTCCCTGGGCCCGCACGGCCGTGGTGCCCACGACCTCGTCGCCGTCGACCGCGACGAACAGCGCGTGCCTGGGGGTGTCCAGGTAGGTGCCGGCCAGGTCGATCACGTCCGTGTGCCACTGGGGGCGGTAGCCGTGACCGAACTCGCGGTAGAAGGTGTCCAGCATGACGCTGCGGGCGCCCGGCAGGTCGGCGTGGGTCGCCAGCCGCACCTCGTGGGACCCCTTGTGGTGCTTGATCACTTCATCCTCTCTTCGGCGCCGTCGAGGGTCGTCTCCACGGGGCCGTGCGCGACGACACGGCCTTCGTGGAGCACGACCACCCGGTCGGCGAGGCGGGCCACGACGTCGAGGTCGTGGCTGATCAGCACGAGCGCGCACGGCACGCCCGCGAGCAGGTCGAGCAACCCTTGGCGGGTCACCGCGTCCAGGCCCGAGGTGATCTCGTCGCACACGAGCACCTCGGGTTCGGCGAGCAGGGCGCGCACCAGCGCGGCCCGTTGGAGCTCGCCACCGGACAGGCCGCGCGGCCGGCGCAGCACCGTCTCCTCCGCGAGTCCGACGCGGTTCAGGGCAGCGAGTGCTGCGGCACGTGCGTCGGCCGGACGCACTCCGCGCAGGCGCACCGCCGTCCTGGCGACCTGGTTCAGGACATCGCGGTGCTCGTCGAACGACCCCCGCGCGTCCTGGAACACGTACTGCACGGCGGCCAGTTCCGCCCGTGACCGGCGGCGCAGCGACCGGGCGAGCGGCCGGTCGTGCAGCAGCACCTCGCCGGTGGCCTGCTGGTGCAGCCCGGCGAGGCACCGGCCGAGGGTGGTCTTGCCGCTGCCGGAGCGCCCGACGACCGCCAGCCGTTCGCCGACCTCCAGCTCGACTTCGTGCAGGACAATCGCGTTGCGGTACCGGGCAGTCAGGCCGCGGACCCGCAGCCGTGGTGCCCGTTCCGGCGCAGTGGTGCGTGCCGGCGGCACGGTGTCGAGCAACGCGCGGGTGTAGTCGTCGCGCGGGTCGGTCAGCAGTTCTGTGGCTGGTCCGGCTTCGACGACGCGTCCGGCGCGCAGCACCACGATCTCGTCGGCGAGCGCCCGCACCACCTCGACGTCGTGCGTCAGCAGCACGAGCGCCACGCCCTGAGCGACAACGGCGGCGAGCTCGTCGACGACCTCGTTGCGGGTCAGGGCGTCCTGCCCGGTGGTGGGTTCGTCGGCCACCAGGACCGCCGGATCGCCGACCAGCGCCTGCGCGAGCACGACCCGTTGCTGCTGCCCGCCGGAGAGCTGGTGCGGGTAGCGCCGCAGCAGGTCGGCCGGCACCCGCGCCCGGCGCAGCGCGGTGCTGATGAGCACTTCGGGATCACCGTCTTGCAGCGCCGCGATCTCCCGGAACACCGAGTCCAGCCTGCGCACCGGGTTGAGCGCGGATGCGGGTTGCTGGGGCACGAACCCGACACGTCCGCTGAGGCTCACCCGACCGCTGACGGTCACGCCGGACGACCGCTCTCCGAGCAACGCCAGGCCGGTCGTGGTCTTGCCGCTGCCGGAAGCGCCGACCAGTGCCAGGACCCGTCCCGCGGACAGCGCGAAGCTGACCCCGTCGAGCAGCACGTTTTCGTTCGCTTCGGCCCGCAGGTCCTCGACAAGCACGACCGGGCTCATGTCCGTACCTTCCTGAGGGCGCGGTCGAACACCAGGTTCAGCCCGACGGACAACGACACGATGAGCAACGCGGGCACCACGACCGTCAGCGGTTGCAGGAACAACCCACCCCGGTTCCGATCCACCATCACGGCCCAGTCCGCCGCGCCGGGCGGCACCCCGACCCCGAGAAAACTGGCCGACGCCACCAGGTACAACGCCCCGGTGAGCCGCACACCCAGGTCGGCGGCGAACGTGCGCACCATCGACCGTCCGGTGTAGACGATCGAGGTCTGCCACCACGACTCGCCCTGCATGCGCATCGCCTCCAAGGCGGGACGTCCGGAGATCTCCAGCGCCGCCGCACGCGACAGGCGGGCGACGTCGGGGAAGTTGACGAGCGCGACCACCGCTATGAGGACCGGAAGTCCTTGTCCCGCAATGGCCGCTACGAGGATCAGGACCAGCAGTGACGGCACCGCCAGCACGACGTCGAGCGGTCGCATCAGCGCCTCGTCGACCAGCCTGAGGCGGGCGGTGGCCGCGACGACGCCGTACGGAACGCCCACTACGTACGAGAGGGCGGTGGCGATCAGCGCCACGAGCACGACTGTTTGGCCGCCTGCGAGGACCTGGTGCCAGGCGTCTCGGCCCACGAAGTCGGTGCCCAGGAGGCCTTGCGGCATGAAGGGGGCGGTGCGGGGGTGGTCGTCGGGGACGAACAGGGGGCCCAGGAGGGCCAGGGTCAGGGGTGCGGCGATGAGGAGAGCGCCGATGCCTGCGCGCTTCACGCGACCACCCCCGCCCGCGGCGCCAGCCGGAACGCCACCAGATCGGCCACCAGGTTCACCGCCACCGTCGTCACCGCGAACACCACCGCCAGGCCCTGCACCACCGGCAGGTCCCTGCCCGCCACCGCGTCCACCAGCACCGTCCCCAGCCCCGGAATCACGAACACCGCCTCCACCACGATCACCCCGCCCAGCAACCAGTCCGTGGTCCGCGCGACCTGCTGCACCGCCGGCGCCAGGGCGTTCGGCAGGGCGTGGGCGAAGCGGATCCGCGTCTCGCCCAGCCCGAGGCGGCGGGCGTGGCGCACGTAGTCCGAGGCCAGCGCGTCGAGCATGCCCGCGCGCACCAGGCGGCTGATCGAGCAGATCGGGCGGGCCAGCAGCACCACCAGCGGCAGCACCAGCACCGCGGGCTGGGTCAGGAGGTCCGCGCCCACCGCGGTCGGGGGGAGCCAGGCCAGCTGCACGCCGAACACCGCGATCAGCACGATCGCCAGCGCGAACTCCGGGATCGAGTGCAGCGCCACGCTCACCGACGTCAGCGCGCGGTCCAGCAGGCTGCCCTCGCGCAATGCGGCCAGCACGCCGGCCAGGACCGAGATCGGCACCAGCAGCACCAGGGTCAGCGCTGCCAGCACGACTGTCGGGCCGATCCCGGCGAACAGGAAGTCCGCCACCGGCCGTCCCGACACGAGGGACACGCCGAAGTCCAGTCGGGGCAAGCCAGCCAGCCACGACACGAACCGTTCGGACATCGGGCGGTCGAGGCCCATGGCCGCGCGGATCGCCGAGATCCGCGCGGGGTCCGGGTTGTCGCCCGCCAGCGCCACCGCCGCGTCGCCGGGCAGGGCCTGGACGAGCAGGAACACCAGAGTGACCACGGCCAGCACCTGCACCAGCCCGAGCGCCACCCGGCGGGCCGCGTAGGAGGCGAGGCTCACCCGAGCCACACCTTGTCGAAACGTGCCCAGTCCAGGGTGTTCGCGGGCGCGGTGGAGATGCCGCCGACGTTCGGCTTCGCGCCCACGATCCAGTCGGCGAAGCCCCACATCAGGTAGCCGCCCTCGGCGTGCAGCACGCGCTGCATCTCCACGTACGCCTCGTTCCGCGCGCCTTCGTCCGAAGTGGACACCGCCTTCTCGTAGAGGGCGTCGAACTCCGGGCGGTTCCACTTGGTCACGTTGGTGCCCGCGCCCTTCAGCAGGCGTTGCGCGATGTGGGTCTCGATCGGCATCGCGCCGGAGCGGAAGCTCGACAGCGAGCCGTTCTTGAGCGTGTCGGCCCAGTAGCTGTCCTTGTTGCCCTGGACGACCTCGATCGTCAGGCCGGATCCCTTGGCCTGGTCGGCGAACACCGTGGCGGCCTCGACCATGCCGGCTGCGGCGGTGGACGTGTCGAGCTTGACCGTCAGGCCCTCGGCGCCTGCCTTGCGGATCAGGAACTTCGCCTTGTCGAGGTCCCGTTCCCGCTGCGGAATCGACGAGGCGTAGTGCTGGTAGCCCTTGCCGAACAGGTCGTTGCCGACCTGGCCGCTGCCCGCGAGCACCGACTCCACGAGCTGGGGGCGGTCGACGAGCAGGAACAACGCCTCGCGCAGGTCGCGGTTGTCGAACGGCGCCCGGTCGAGCTTCATGGCGAACGCCTGCACGGCGCTGTTGGGCGCGCGGTGGATCGCCATCCGGTCACCGGAGGCGTGGCTGCGCGCGGTGGTCGGCGTCAGGTCGTGCGCGTACTCGACCTGGCCGCCCAGCAACGCGTTGGTGCGCGCGGACTCCTCGTTGGCGATCAGGAACTCCAGCTCGTCCAGCAGCGGCGCGCCCTCCCAGTAGTCCGGGTTCCGCTTGAGCAGCACGGACTTGCCCGGCTCGAACGACACGAAGCTGAACGCTCCCGACCCGACGGGCTTCGTGAAGTCCTCGGTGCCCTCGGGCACGATGTACGCGCCGAACGCCGCCAGGGCGTTGGGGAACTCGGCGAACGGCCGCTTCAGCGCGAACTCCACCGTGCGGTCGTCGACGGCGCGGCTGTTCGGCAGGTCGATCAGCGCGAGGCTCGACTTGGCGCGGAACGCCCGGTTCGGGTCGAGGATGCGCGCGTAGCTGGCGAGCACGTCCTGGGCGCGAACCGGTCTGCCGTCGTGGAACTTCGCCTGGCGCAACGTGATCCGCCAGCGGGCGAGGTCCGCGCTCGGCTCCCACTTCTCCGCCAGCCTCGGCTGCGGGGACACGTCGTTGCCGAGGTCCGCGAGCTTGTCGTACAGCGCCTTGGACCGAGCGGCCTCGACGAACAGGTTCGCGAGGTGCGGGTCGAGGACCTCCTTGGCACCGCCCCCCGCGAAGGCGGCGCGCAGCCTGCCACCGGTGCGCGGGGCCGAAGCCGGAGTGCTGCCACACCCTGCCAGGGTGGCGACCGTCAAGGTGGTGAGACCGAGGAAACCGCGGCGGTTGAGGGACATTCTGGTTCCTTTCAGCGGAGGCGGGCCACGACGTGGAGGCGGTCGCCGGACAGCGCGGTGCTCAGCGGGGCGTTCGCCGACCACGGCTGGTCCGTGCGCGGACCGGGGGAGTCGAACAGGGCGAGGACCTCGAACCCGGCGAGGTCGAGCAGGTGGCGCAGCTCCTGGGGGAACAGCAGCCGCCACGCCGACCGCTGCACGAGCGGTTCGGCGCCCCACTCCCAGGTGCGGCGGCGGCGCAACAACTGTGCGGCGTGGTCGATCCACAGCTCGGTGTGCGAGGTGTACTCGGTGCCGCGCCACGTCACCGAGCGGGTGCGCACGCCGTCGAGCAGTTCGGTGTTGCCGAGGAAGAACGCGCCGTTGCGCATCTCCGCGACGAACAGCCCGCCGGGCCTCAGGTGCGCGCGGCACCGGCTGAGGAACGCGTCGAGGTCGGCGTTGGTGTGGCAGTACAGCATCGCGCTGTCCAGACACGTGATCACGTCGAACGTGCGGCTCAGGTCGAAGCCGCGCATGTCGGCCAGCATCACGTCGACTTCGGGGTGGTGTATCCGGACGTGGGTGAGCATGCTCTCCGAGCTGTCGATCCCGGCGACGCGATAACCGTTGCGGGACAACCACCCCGCGTCACGGCCGGTGCCGCATCCGACGTCGAGCAGGTCCCGGCCCCCGTCGAACCTGGTGACCACGTCGTCCACGAACCGGGCCGCGACGTGGCCGGGGTCGGGGAACTGGTGCTCGTACAGCTCGGGGTTGTCGGTGAGCAGGTTCATCGGACGGCCCCTTCCAGGGTGAGAGCCCCACGGCGGTGCACCCAGGCCATCCCGGCGGCCCCGGCGAGCCCGATCGCGACGCACAGCAGCGACGCGAGCCGGTCGCCGAACCCGCTCACCCAGCCGATAGCGGCGTTGCCGGCGGCCGCGGCGATACCGGATCCCAGGTAGAACACGCCGAAGTGGGTGCCGGCCAGGCTGTCCGGGCCGAACTTCGGGATCAGGTCGTAGACCAGGGGATGCGCGATCATCACCCCGACGGCCAGCGCGAGCGTGGCGACGAGCACCGGCACGAGCCCCGACCACAGCGCGGGCGCCGCGAAACCCGCCCCCATGACGCCCAGTCCCACCGCGATCACCGGGCCGCGTTCGCGTTCGGCCAGCAGGCGGGTGAGGCGGACCTGGAACAGCAGCGTGACGACGGTGGAGACGATGAACAGCGCCGCGACCACCGCGTTCGACCCGGTGGCCTTCTGCGCCTGGATCGGCAGCAACAGGTAGAGCTGGTTCTGCAGCACGAACATCACACTCAACACACACGTGAACGCCACGAACCGGCGATTGGCCATGCACTCCCGCCAGTCGCCGAGGATCGAGCCGCCCTTGCGGGTCGCCGGACGCGCGGGCAGCACGACGGCCTGCGCGACCGTCAGCACCGCGAAGATCCCGGCCGCCACGAGCGCGGACACCCGGAAGTCCCACAGCAGCAACACACTGCCGAGCACCGGGCCGAACAACGCACCGGCCTGCGCGTAGACGTTGAACCGCGCGAAAGCCTCGGTGCGCGCCTCACCCGCCTCCAACGCGATGTAGGCCCGCACGGCCGGGTTGAACAGCGCCCCGGCCAGCCCGCTGAGCACCGACGCGGCCAGCACGACGGCGAGCGACTCGCCGATCGCGAACAGCCCGAACCCGACCGCGCGCAGGGCGCAGCCGACGAGGATGGCGGTGCGCGGGCCGAGCCGATCCGACGCCGTGCCTCCCACCAGGAACAGGCCCTGCTGGCTGAGCGTGCGCACGCCGAGCACGACGCCGATCACGGCGGCGGACATGCCGAGGCTGCCGAGGTGGGTGGCGAGGTAGGGGATGAGCAGGTAGAAGCCGGTGTTGACGGCGAACTGGTTGACCAGCAGGAGCCGGACGGGGAGGGCGAAGCGGCGGGTCATCGCCGCACCACCCCGAGCCCCGGCGCCCCGGCGAGCCGCAACGTGCCGTCCTCCCCGCCGATCCCCGCCCACGGGTCGTGCGCCAGCAACAGGTGCCCGTCCAAATCGACCCACCGCGCATGCCCCGCGAGGTGAACGGCCGGCGCGATCCCCAGCGAGCTGGCGACCAGGCAGCCGAGCATCACATCCAGCCCGCCCTCACGAGCGGCCGCCACGATCTCCAGCGCCGGGCGCAGGCCACCGCACTTCGCGAGCTTCACGTTCACGCCGTCCACCGCGCCCGCCAGCCGCCGCACGTCGGCGACCGTGGCGGCGTCCTCGTCGGCGACCAGCGGTGCCGGACAACGCTCCCGGACCCACGCCAGCGCATCTGGATCACCGGGCGGGATCGGTTGCTCCACCGCGTCCAGCACGACACCGGCCGCGGTGATCTTCTCGACCACCCGCATCGTCTCGTCCGGGCTCCAGCCGCCGTTGGGGTCGAGGATCAGGCGTGCGTCGGGCGCGGCGGCCCGTACCGCGGTCACGGTGGCGACATCGCGTTCCGGATCCGCCCCAGCCTTGAGCTTCAGCACGGAGAACCCGCGCTCGACCAGACCCGAGGCCAATGCCGCGGGGTCGTCCGTGATGCCGATCGTGTAGGCCGTCGGCACGTCCTGCCAGCGCTCAACACCCACGAGCGCGTGCACCGGGACAGACCCGCGCAACCCGAGCAGGTCGTGCAGAGCCGCGTCCACCGCCGCCCGCACTCCCGCCGGGATCGTGTCGTCCGCGTGCAGAACGTCGAGCGCGGTCTCCGGCTCGTCCAGGGAGAGACTGTCCAAACAGGACGTGATTGCCTCAACCGAGAGGCCGTAGTACGTGCTCGTCACCACCTCGCCGTGGCCGCGCAGCCCGTCGTGCTCGAGAACGACCCGCACGGCGTCCCGGCGGGACATCACCGACCTGGAGATGCGCAGCGGTGTGGCCAGGTCGAGACCGTAGACCTCCCAGGTGAGGTTCACGCGAGCACCGCCGCCCTGGGCGCGACGACCGACCGGGTCCGCGTCCAGCCCGTCGCCTCGACGTGGTGCGGGTCGCCGATCTCCACCGGACGGTCCGAAGCCGTGCCGAGCAGGCCGCGGGCGTGGCAGAACTCGTCGTCGAAGATCGTGCCGAGGTAGCGGTGCGCGCCGTCGGGGAAGATCGTCGCGACCACCGCCCCCGGCTCGACCCTGGCGGCCCAGGCCGCGACGAGTGCGACCGCGCCGGTGCTCCAGCCGCCGGTGACGAAGGCGTCGCGGGCGAGCCTGCGGCAGGCGTCGACCACCTCGACCGGGCCCAGCCAGTGCACCTCGTCGAACTCGGCGTAGGCGACGTTGCGCGGGTGGATGCTGCTGCCCAGTCCTCGCATCACCCTGGACCGCGCGGGCTGGCCGAAGATCGTCGAACCGATCGTGTCCACGCCGATCAGCCGCACACCGGGCCAGTACCGCCGCAGCTCCCGGACGACGCCCGCGCTGTGCCCGCCCGTGCCGACGCTGCACACCAGCACGTCGACAGGTTCCAGCTGCTCCACCAGTTCCCTCGCGAGTCCGGCGTAGCCCCTGGGGTTGTCCGGGTTGTTGTACTGGTCGGGCCAGTACGCGTCGGGGAACTCGCGCAGCACCGCCTGGAGCCGGTCCAGCCGCGCCTGCTGCCAGCCGCCCACCGGGTGCGGCCGGTCCACGACCTCCAACCTGGCTCCGTGCGCGCGCAGCAGGGCACGCATCGACGGCTCCAGCTCGCTGTCCACCACCAGCACGACCGGGTGGCCGAAGGCCTGACCGGCGAACGCGAGGCCGACGCCGAGCGTGCCGCTGGTCGACTCCACGACCACCGCGCCGGGCCGCAGCTCGCCGCGTTCGCGTGCGGCACGCAGCATCGACACGGCGGGCCGCGCCTTCATGCCGCCGGCGCTGAGGCATTCCAGCTTGGCCCAGAAACCACCGTGCCGGTGCGGCAGCGGCGTTTCTATGCGGGCCACCGGGCTCTGACCCAGGAGACCGAGCAGGTGCCGGTTCTGGCGCGGGATCATCACGACGGACGCTCCGTGTAGTGGTGGATCGTCGTCGGGCCGCCGTCGAGCCAGAAGAACGGGTACGGCTCAGCGGACACGGCACGCACGCCGCTGCCGATGAACCACGGCAGGATCGCGCCGGCGGTCTGCGCGAACATCACCATCGGCTTGCCCGCAGCGAGCAACGGTTCGAACGTGCCGTTGCCGACCGTCATGCCGGATGCCAGCACAAGGTTGCACGCGTCCAGCGCGCTCTCTGCGTCCGTGGCGATCGGTTCGTCCCACTCGGTCCGACCGCCCTTGAGATCGCACGGCACGTACGTCACGCCTCGCGAGCGCAGGTGGTGCAGCAGCGAGTTGACGACGCCCACCACCAACACCTGGTCACCCGGTGCGGGGTCAAGAAGGTCGATCACGGCTTCCGCACGAGCCATCGACTTCGCCAGTGAGCTGCCGGGTCCGACGGTGATGGACTTGGTGGCGCACAAGTGATGCGGACGCACGTGCGCGAGGTACGCGTCCAGCGCGGCGGTGCGGATGGCAGGGTTCGCATGGTCGAGCAGGTCGAGCACCGATGCGCCGACACAGCCGTGCACCTCACCGTCGGAGATGTCCTCCACCGCGCAGGAACCGACCGCCTCCTCCACACGAAGGCTCACGACCGTGTTGCGGTACGACTGCCCACGGGTGGCGTGCCGGGCGCCCTGCCTGGTCGTGAACCCGACGCTCACCGGACAACCGGCCGGGTCGAGCCCGAGCCCGCCGCCGCGGACGAGCTCGACGAGGTCTGCGAGCGTCACTCGGACTCCTCGGCGTAGTCGACGGACAGGCCACCCACGAGCTGCTCGGCCCGTGCACGCGCGCCGAGACCGGCCGGATCGGTCACCACGACGTGCCCGAGGTAGCTGTTGTTGCTGGTCGGATCGCCCGCCCGGTGACCGGGTTGCTTGACCGCCCACTCCACGACGCCCTCGGTGCCGGCGAGCTTCTCCGCACCGCGGATGGACGCCACCTGGCCGGAGCGCGGAGGCAGCAGGAACGAGATCGCGGCACTGCGCACCCCGGTGTCCGCCGGGCGCAGGTCCGGCCGTTCACCGACGGCCAGCTGGGCGTACGCGGCGGGCAGGTCGATGCCCGTGACGCGCCGGACCAGCTCGGTGATCTGGTTGCCCGCGGGCCGCGGGTTGACCTCGACGAGCTTCGGGCCCTCCGGCGTCAGCTTGACCTCGGTGTGCGCGACACCGCGGTCCAGACCCAGCGCCTCGATCGCGGCGACGGCGACCGCCTCGGCCGCGGCGGTGTCCAGATCGGCGGGGAACATGTGCCCGCTCTCGACGAACCACGGCTCGCCCGCGACGCTCTTGTCGGTGACGCCGACGACGTGCGTCGCACCGTCCACCGTGACGGTCTCCACGCTCACCTCGGGCCCGGTCAGCAGCTCCTCGAGCAGCACCGCGGGCACCCTCGGCTGGTTGCGGGCGTTGACCGGGAACGCCTCGATCGCGGCGAACGCCTCGCGCAGCTCTGCCTCATCGGTCACCTTGCGCACGTACATCCCGGCGCACAGGTCGACCGGCTTGACCACCAGCGGGTAGCCCAGCTCCGCGGCGGCCTTGGCGAGCGCGGGCCAGTCCTCGGCGAGGGCGAAACGGGGACCCGGCACCCCGGCCTCGTGCAGGGCGGTGCGGGTGAGGTCCTTGCGGCAGGCCCGTTCCACGGCCAGTGGATCAGGACCGGGCAGACCGAGGTGGGCCGCGACCCGCGCGGTCGTCGGGAGGTAGTAGTCGCACGAGGAGATCACGCCGTCGAAGCGCAGGACCGCGTGCAGGCGCTCGACGTGGCCGAGCAGGGCGCTCACGTCGTTGGTCTCCGCGGTGAGCACGTTCTCCGCCGCCAGCAACGGGTGCGGCTGCGCGGGCGCGGCACGCAGGTAGTGGTGCAGATCGCGGGTCATGAAGGTGAAGCGGTGCCCTGACTCGTTGATCGCCCTGGGCAGCAGCGAGCTCATCGCGCCGACCCAGCTCTCGATCATCAACAGGTGAGCCACGTGTCCTCCTCGTCGGCCGCGACACCCGCGGCGGATTGAGGAACATGGTAATCATTGTCGATTGTGAAGATCCACCGCCTCCTGTTGGCGGCCGATCGGGTGCGCGTTCGGCGTGCGCCGTTCATGCGCATGGCCTAATACTTTGCTGCGTTCGGTGACCGCTCAGGTCGTCCGAGTGACAGGGGAAAGGCAGGCTCATGACCACGACACACCTGGAACACTCCGATCACGGCCACGCGCACGGCGAGGGCTGTGGGCACGTGTCGGTTCCGCACGGCGATCACGTCGACTACGTGCACGACGGCCACCTGCACAAGGCCCACGACGGGCACTTCGACGAGTGCGAGCCGGGCGACAACCACCGCCCGCACTCCGACCACGGGCACGCGCACGGCGAGGGGTGCGGGCACGTGTCGGTTCCGCACGGCGACCACGTCGACTACGTGCACGACGGCCACCGCCACGCCGTCCACGAGGAGCACTACGACGAGCACTGACGCCATGTATTGAGCGTGTATCGGCCGTGGATGACGCCCCTTCAGGCTGCGTGAGCAACACAGCAGTCATGTGAAAAGGGGATGTTCATGCGGTTCACCAAAGTGACGGCCGCGGTCGTCGGCCTGCTGGGCGCGGCTCTCATCAGCACCGCCGGGCAGGCGGGCGCCACCGCCGGGGACGCCTACGTCACCGGCGTCGAGGTCGCGGCTCCGTGGCTGGAGGACACCGCCACCGCGCCGTCGGTCGACAGCGAGATCGGCATCCAGCAGACCGCGGCCGGCGCGATCAAGTGGATGTCCGACCGCCGCGGCAGCACCGCGTACGAGGGGTACTGCGAGCGGGCCGTGCGCCTCGCGTGGAGCCGCAGCACGCACCACGCGTCGGCCATCGCGCACTGGAGGTCCTCGGACGGCGCCCGGCACACCACCGGCACGCCGCCCAAGGGCGCGTTCGTCTTCTGGAACACCAGCCAGTACGGGCACGTGGGCATCGCCGACGGCAACGGCGGCTTCTGGTCGACCAGCGTCGGCGGCAAGATCGGGCACGGCAGCTCGGTGCGGTACTTCCGCAACTACCTCGGCTGGAAGCCCGGCAACAGCAACTGACGAGCCGGGTCATTTCATCGCCGCTTCGCGACGAGTGCGATTGGGGCTTGACTTCGGGGCCCTTGCGAGGCGCTCATCGGCCTTGAAAAGCCGGGCAATAAGGAGCCCGGCCGATCCAACCAGCGTAGCACCTCGCTCCCAAAGTCAAGCCCCAATCGCAAGCGTGCGTGGTTGCGTTTGTTGGTCGGCTTCCGTCATTACCGGTTGCCCGATGACGCATTGCCCTGTCCGGCTCGGCTTCGCCATCGCGGTTGTTGGGTGCTCGGTTTCGGCTCCGCGAGATTGACTGCACTGGACGTGACCACGCAGGACGCTCATGCGGGATTACCTCTGCGGGACTAGCTCCGCAGGATTGATCTCGCGGGATTGCCCTCGCCGGATTAGCCTCGCGGGAATCGCCTCCCGGAATTGTCTCTACGCGGCTGTAGTACCGCGAGGCAGGGGGGTAACGACCGCCCCATGCCGCCGTTGGTTTCTCGGCGTGGCGAGAGTGCCTGGCCGTGGCCGGGGCGGCCTTCATCGGCACCGCCTGGCCGTGGTCAGGCGGTGTTGATCAGGTTGCGTCTGGGCGTTCGCTGGGGGTCGAGCCAGGCTGGCGGGTAGAAGGTCGGGATGCCGTTGGCCATCTTGACTTCCCACTTGCTCTGGTGGATCAGCGTGTGGTGCGCACGGCACAGCAGCACCGCGTTGTCGACCGAGGTGTCCCCGCCGTCGGCCCAGTGCCGGACGTGGTGGCCGTCGCAGTGCCGGGGTGGTCTGTCGCAGCCGGGGAAGGCGCAGCCTCGGTCTCGGAGGACGAGGGCGCGGCGGATGCGGGCGGGGAAGGTGCGGGTTTTGCGGCCGATGTCCAGTGGCTGGCCTTCGCCGCCCAGTACGGCGGGGATGATGCCCGTGTCGCAGGCCAATCGGCGGAGCTGGTCGGCGGGGAGGTGCTGGCCGGTGTCCAGCATCGCCTCGCCGACCTGC
>NZ_JBHRZI010000037.1:0-81706 GCF_042649515.1 Lentzea rhizosphaerae
GGTCAAGCCTGGCCGCGACGGGCAACCTACCGGGGGTCCGGGGGCGAAGCCCCCGGCTGGGGTCTGGGGGCTCGGCCCCCAGAAGACACAGCGGAAGAGACCGGCTGACGCTTTCCGTCGGCAGACCTGTCCCACTCTGAAGCACAGAATGTGCGCGGATCAAGACAAGCGTGGACACTTTGACACTGCCACACCTGCGGCACCGGACCCAGGATTCTCCGATGGAACCGACCGCGTTCGCCGTGTTTCAGCAGCGTAACAGGGGGTTGAACGATGGCAGTTGAGTCCTCACCGCCCCAGGTCACACCGGACGGCCGCGTCGAACTGAGCGACGTGGGTCCCATCAAGGACAGCCGTTTCTACAACCCCGAGCTCGCGCCGGTGCCGATCGAGCAGCGGACCTGGACGACGTACAACTTCTTCGCGCTGTGGATGGGCATGGCGCACAACATCCCCAGTTACACGCTCGCGGCGTCGCTGATCGCGCTGGGCATGGACTGGGTGCAGGCGTTCCTCACGATCACGCTGGGCAACCTGATCGTGCTGATCCCCATGCTGCTCAACAGCCACGCCGGCACGAAGTACGGCATCCCGTTCCCGGTGTTCGCCCGCGCGTTCTACGGGATCCGCGGGGCCAACCTCGTCGCGCTGCTCCGCGCGTTCATCGCGTGCGCCTGGTTCGGCATCCAGACGTGGGTGGGCGGCAAGGCGCTGCACGTGATCATCGGCCGGCTGGCCGGTGAGGGGTGGACCAAGGCGTCCGAAGTGGGCGGTCAGCCCTGGACGTTGTGGTTGTGCTTCTTCGGTTTCTGGGTCGTGCAGATGCTGGTCATCTGGCGCGGTATGGAGGCGATCAGGCGGTTCGAGAACTGGACGGCGCCGCTGGTCAGCGTCGGGTTCCTGATCCTGCTGGGCTACGTGCTGGTGAAGGCGGGCGGCTTCGGGCCGATCCTGCACACCGGCAGCAAGCTCGGCTGGGGTCCCGACTTCTGGAAGGTCTTCTTCCCGTCGCTGATGGGCATGATCGCGTTCTGGTCCACGCTGTCGTTGAACATGCCGGACTTCACGCGGTTCGGCGGGTCGCAGCGCAAGCAGGTCACCGGGCAGATCCTCGGTCTGCCGACCACGATGTCGTTCATCGCGATCGTGGCGATCCTGACGACGTCCGGCGCGCAGGCCCTGTACGGCGAGGCGATCTGGGACCCGGCGGACCTCGCGTCCCGCTTCGACAGCACGATCCTGGTGCTCGTCGCGCTGATCTCGCTGGTGCTGGCCACGATCTCGGCGAACCTCGCGGCGAACGTCGTCAGCCCCTCCTACGACTTCTCGAACGCGTTCCCGAAGCGCATCACGTTCGCGATCGGCGGCCTGATCACCGGCGTCGTCGGCGTCCTGATCCAGCCGTGGCGGCTGATCTCCGACCCGAGCATCTACATCTTCGCGTGGCTCGGGTTCTACGGCGGTCTGCTCGCTTCGGTGGCGGGTGTGTTCGTCGCCGGGTACTGGGTGATCAAGAAGACGCAGCTGCACCTGCAGGACCTCTACCTGGACGGCAGGGGCGCGTACTGGTTCAACGGCGGCTGGAACTGGCGTGCCGTCCTGGCGACCCTCGTGGGCTCCGTGCTCGCGGTCGGCGGTGCCTACGGCGGACCGTTCCCGGCGGACGGCCTGATCCCGTTCCTCAAGCCGCTCTACGACTACAACTGGGTGGTCGGCTTCGTCGCCGGCTTCCTGGTTTTCCTTGCTCTGAAGGACAACACGGCAAAGGAGACGACCAGGTGAGCAACATCATCCGGGCGGCGCTCGTCCAGCAGAAGTGGACGGGCGACAAGGAGTCGATGATCGCGAACGCGGTCGAGCACATCCGCAGCGCCGCTTCCCAGGGCGCGCAGGTGCTGTGTCTCCAGGAGCTCTTCTACGGACCGTACTTCTGCCAGGTTCAGGACGCGGACTTCTACTCCTACACCGAGGCGATTCCCGACGGCCCCACCACGGAGCTGATGCAGGAAGTCGCGGCGCAGAACAACATCGTGCTGATCGTGCCGATGTACGAGGTGGAACAGCCGGGCGTCTACTACAACACCGCGGCCGTGATCGACGCGGACGGCACGTACCTCGGCAAGTACCGCAAGAACCACATCCCGCAGGTGAAGGGCTTCTGGGAGAAGTTCTACTTCAAGCCGGGCAACCTCGGTTACCCCGTGTTCGACACCGCGGTGGGCCGGATCGGCGTCTACATCTGCTACGAGCGCCACTTCCCCGAGGGCTGGCGCGCGTTGGGGCTCGCGGGCGCGAAGATCGTGTTCAACCCGTCGGCGACGTCTCGGTCGCTGAGCGAGTACCTGTGGCGGCTGGAGCAGCCCGCCGCGGCCGTCGCGAACGAGTACTTCGTCGGCGCGATCAACCGTGTCGGCGTGGAGCCGTTGGGAGACAACGAGTTCTACGGTCAGACGTACTTCGTCTCGCCGCGCGGCCAGCTCGTCGGTGACGCGGCGTCCGACACCGAGGAAGAGCTCGTGGTGCGCGACCTGGACCTCGACCTGCTGACCGAGGTGCGGGACACGTGGGCGTTCTACCGCGACCGCCGTCCCGACACCTACGAGGGCCTGGTGACGCCGTGAGCGTGCTGATTCGCAACGGACTGGTCATCAACGCGACCGGCTCGCACGCGGCCGACGTGCTGATCGAGGGCGAGCACATCGCCGCCCTGGTCACGCCTGGGTTCGAGGTGCAGGCCGACGAGGTGATCGACGCGGCCGGGAAGTACGTGATCCCGGGCGGCATCGACGTGCACACGCACATGGAGATGCCGTTCGGTGGCACCCAGTCCGCGGACACGTTCGAGACCGGCACGACCGCGGCGGCGTGGGGCGGCACGACGACGATCGTGGACTTCGCCGTGCAGCCCAAGGGAAGCAGTCTGCTGTCCACTCTGGACAAGTGGCACAGCAAGGCCGACGGCAACTGCGCGATCGACTACGGCTTCCACATGATCATCTCTGACGTGAACGACGCGTCGCTGAAGGAGATGGAGTCGTGCATCGCGGCCGGGGTGAACAGCTTCAAGATGTTCATGGCCTACCCCGGCGTCTTCTACGCCACCGACGGCGAGATCCTGCGCGCCATGCAGAAGGCGCGCGAGACCGGTGCCACGATCATGATGCACGCCGAGAACGGCATCGCGATCGACCAGCTCGTCGCGCAGGCGCTGGCCAACGGTCTGGGCGACCCGGTGCAGCACGGGCTGACCCGCCCGCCGGAGCTGGAGGGCGAGGCCACCTCTCGAGCGATCCAGCTGGCGAAGGTCACCGGTTCACCCCTGTACATCGTGCACTTGTCCGCCGCACAGGCACTCGACGCGGTGACGGCCGCCCGTGACACGGGCCAGAACGTGTTCGCGGAGACGTGCCCGCAGTACCTGTACCTGTCGCTGGAGGACCTGGCCCGTCCCGGCTTCGAGGGCGCCAAGTACGTCGCGTCGCCTCCGTTGCGTCCCAAGGAACACCAGTCGTCGTTGTGGCGGGGCCTGCGGACGAACGATCTCTCGGTGGTCAGCACCGACCACTGCCCGTTCTGCTTCAAGGACCAGAAACAGCTGGGGCTGGGCGACTTCTCCAAGATCCCCAACGGCATGCCCGGCGTCGAGCACAGGGTCGACCTGCTGCACCAGGGCGTCGTGAAGGGCGAGATCACCCGCGAGCGCTGGGTCGAGATCGCCTCCACGACCCCGGCCCGCATGTTCGGCATGTACCCGCGCAAGGGCGTGATCGCACCGGGCGCCGACGCGGACGTCGTGATCTACGACCCCGCGGCCACGCAGACGATCTCCGCGGAGACCCACCACATGGCCGTGGACTACTCGGCCTACGAGGGCTTCGACGTCACCGGCAAGGTCGACACCGTGTTCTCCCGCGGCCGCAAGGTGATCGCCGACGGCGCCTACCACGGCTCGACGGGCCACGGCCGCTTCGTGTCCCGCGACCTCAACCAGTACCTGGTCTAGGAAAGGACGATCGTGGACTTCGGCATCGTGCTGCAGACCGACCCGCCGGCGCGGGACGTGGTGGAAGGCCTCCGCGCGGCCGAGGACTGCGGCTTCCGCTACGGCTGGACGTTCGACTCCTGCGTGCTGTGGCAGGAACCGTTCGTCATCTACTCCCAGGTCCTCGCGGCCACCCGTGACCTGATCATCGGCCCCATGGTCACCAACCCGTCCACCCGCGACTGGTCGGTGACGGCATCGCTGTTCGCGACGCTGAACGACATGTTCGGCAACCGCACGGTCTGCGGCATCGGCCGGGGCGACTCGGCCCGCCGCGTGATCGGCCAGAAGCCGGCCTCCCTGGCCACGCTGGGCACCGCGATGCACGTGATCAAGGAGCTCGCCGAGGGCCGGGAGGTCGAGCACCACGGCACACCCGTGCAGATTCCGTGGGTGCGCAACGGAAAGCTCGAGATGTGGATGGCCGCGTACGGTCCCAAGGCGCTGAAGATGGTCGGCGAACAGGCCGACGGCTTCATCCTGCAGACCGCCGACCCGGACATCGCCCGCTGGACGATCGGCTCGGTCCGCGAGGCCGCAGCCGCCGCCGGACGTGACCCGTCGGCCATCACGATGTGCGTGGCGGCCCCCGCCTACGTCGGAACTGATCTCTCCCATCAGCGGGACCAGTTGCGGTGGTTCGGGGGCATGGTCGGCAACCACGTCGCGGACCTCGTTGCGCGGTACGGGGATTCGGGCGTCGTGCCCAAGGCCCTGACCGACTACATCAAGGACCGCGAGGGCTACGACTACTCCCACCACGGCAAGGCGGGCAACCGCTCGACCGACTTCGTGCCCGACGCGATCGTGGACCGGTTCTGCCTGGTCGGTCCGGAGTCGGCGCACGTGGAACGGTTGCAGGAGCTGAAGGAGATCGGCGTCGACAACTTCGCGCTGTACCTGATGCACGACGAGAAGGACAAGACGCGCGACGCCTACGGCTCGTCGATCATCTCCGCGGTCTGAGCTCCGCGAGGTTGGCGATGAAGGGAACCTTCCTCGACCTGAGGTGGAGGAAGGTTCCCTTCATCGCCGAGCGTCACGTCAGAAGTTCGGGTTGCTGAACGCCTTGGAGTCGCACTCCGGGATGAACGTGTCACGGCAGACGTAGATCACGATCCGCCGGATGCCCTCGATGTCGCTGGCGTGCACGTCGTCCCAGGACGCCTCCGAGTTGCAGCCGCCGTGGTGGAACCGCTCCGTGCCGGTCCAGCGGTTGTCGACGTCGATGTACCAGAACACCGGCTGGCTGTCGCAGGCCAGGTCGCGCAGGTGCGCCGTCGGGATGTTGAAGCTGCTCCTGTTGGTCCAGCTGATCGAGCCCCAGGCGCGCGCGTGCCGCGTGCCGTCGCTGTTGCTCTCGTAGATGTTGTAGTCCGTGGCCGCCAGCGCGGGCGTGACACCGATGCCGGCCAGCACGGCGACCGACCCCAGCGTCGCCAGTGCCTTGGAGATGAGACGCACCCCTTGCTCCTTTCGAAACGTCCCCCATTCGAGTGACGCGAAAGGATCATGCCCAACGGTCCATCAAGATCCAATACATCGGACCGAATCGTGATCATCGTCCACAATCGACGGAAGGACGGCTACCGCACGGTGCGGGTCTCGCCATCCCACTCCGCAGTGAGCTCGGGCAGCAACTCCGCCAGCTGCACCGGATACACCGTGTCCTCAGTGGACTCCAGCTCCTCCACCGTCCACCACCGGTACCCGGAGATCGTCGTCTCCTCCACGTCGTTGAACCCCGACGTGTCCACGGCCAGATCCCCGTCCACGGAGGCGTAGAAGAACCACTCCTCCGCGTCGAACGTGTCGCCGTCGAAGCTGAACACCGCACGACGACGCCAGATCGGGCCGATCAGCGACTCGGGCGAGAGCTTCAGACCGGTCTCCTCGAAGGCCTCGCGCACGGCCGCGTCCCGCAGTTCCTCGCCGTCCTCCACACCGCCGCCGACGGTGAACCAGAAGTGTTCCTGGGGGCGCGCAGGGTCGAAGCCGTGGAACAGCAACACGCGCCCCGCAGCATCCGTCAGCACCACACGGGCAGAAGGGCGCGGTGTCAGCATCACGGCGTCGGACGGTGCGGACGGCTCGGCGATCTCGAAGTACGACGGCTGCGGTGCGGTGCCGCTCAAACGCAACCACCGCACGATCCTGCGACGGCGCTGGAGCAAGGTGTCGCGGACCGCGTCGTTGTGCACGCGGCGGGCCAGCACGACGCGTTCCTCGGCGTCGGCCAGCTCGAAGGCCAGTGCGGGAGCCAGAGCAGAGCGGTCCAGGGCGCCCAGCAAACCGGAGAGCTCGTTCTCGGCCAGCTCGCGCTCCGAACGAGAAGCCGACTCGGCACGCGAGGCCGCAGCGGACAGGGCCGGGTCCAGCAGGGCGCGGACCACGACCGCGCGGCGGGCCAGGGCCGCGTCGAGGGCGGCCCAGGCTGCGTCGGTGCGGACGTGCAGGCGGTCCAGGCGGTTCGCGATCGAGAGGATCCACGCGGACAGCAGCAAAGCGAAGACGACTACAACCAGGAAAGTGGTCATGCCTCGCTCACCCGGCGCGGGTCGGCGGCGATGGCCGTTTCGTAGACACGCAGGACCTGCGACGCGACCACGGACCAGTCGAAGGCCTGCACGCGTGCGGACGCCTGGTCGACGTACTCCGCGCGCAAAGCCGAGTCCTGCAACACAGAGCGCAACGCCGAAGCCAAAGCAGCCGCGTCGCCCACCGGGAACAGCACGCCCGCCTTGCCGTCGTCCAGCACGCGGCGGAACGCGTCGAGGTCCGACGCGACGACGGCGGTACCGGCGGACATGGCCTCGGTCAGGATGATGCCGAACGACTCGCCGCCGGTGTTCGGGGCGACGTAGACGTCCACCGAACGCAGCATCCTGGCCTTCTCGACGTCGTCGACCTGGCCCAGGAGGTCGACGCGGTCGGCGAACGGGCCGTCGAACGTCGACTCGCCGCGGCCCACCACCAGCAGCCTCAGGTCCGGGAACTCGTCGGCGATCAGGCCGAACGCCTCCCACAGGATCGGCATGCCCTTGCGCGGCTCGTCGTAGCGGCCGACGAAGCCGATCGTGCCGCCGGGGCTCGGGTATCCGTCCAAAGTGGACGCCGAGGCGAAGAACTCGACGTCGACGCCGTTGGGGATCTCCACCGCGTCGCCGCCGAGGTGCTCGACCTGCACGCGCCTGGCCAGCGCGGACACGGCGATGCGGGCGGTGACCTTCTCCAGGAACGGTTGCAGCACGCCCTGGAACGCCGAAAGCATCTTGGAGCGCGGGGTCGACGTGTGGAACGTGGCGACGATCGGGCCGTCGGCGACCATCAGCGCCAGGAACGACAGCGACGGCGCCGTGGGCTCGTGCAGGTGCAGGACGTCGAACTGGTGCTCATCGATCCACCGGCGTACGCGCGCGTATGAGACGGGGCCGAAGGACAACCGCGCCACGGACCCGTTGTACGGGATGCCGACCGCGCGGCCCGCGGACGTCACGAACGGCGGCAGCTCCTGGTCGTCGTCCGCCGGCGCGAGGACGTTGACGGAGTGCCCGAGGCCGATCAGGGCGCGCGCGAGGTCGACGACGTGGGCCTGCACTCCTCCCGGGACGTCGAAGGAGTACGGGCAGACGATGCCGACCTTCACCGCGAGAGCCTCCTGGCGAGGGCGGCGCGGCGGCTCTCCGGCAGGTCGGCGAGCCAGAGCTTCTGGAGCATGTGCCAGTCGGCCGGGTGCGCCGCGATGTCGGCCGCGAACACGTCCGCGACGGCCTGGGTGGCGGCCTGGACGGTGCTGACCTTGATCGGCGGGTGGATGCGGAAGTGCCAGCCGTCCTCGGTGAACCAGCAGCCGACCGGGAGCAGCGCGGCCCCCGTCGTCGCGGCGAGGTGCGCGGGGCCGGCGGGCATCAGGGTCTGCTCGCCGAAGAACGTGACGGGCACGCCGGACGAGGTCAGGTCGCGGTCCGCGAGCAGGCAGACGACCTTGTTGTCCCGCAGGCGCTCGGCCAGCACCGTCGCGGGTGGACGGTCGCCGCCGTTGAGCGGAAGCACCTCGAAGCCCAGGGTCTCGCGGAACTCCACGAACTTGCGGTACAGCGACTCCGGCCTCAACCGCTCGGCCACCGTCGTGAACGTGCCGGAGTGACCCACGAGCCACACGCCGGCCATGTCCCAGTTGCCGCTGTGCGGGAGCGCGACGACCGCACCGCTGCCCTCGCTCAACGCGGCGTCGAGGTTCTCCTGGCCGGAGACCTGCGAGTTGCACTTCTCGTACGCAGCGCGCAAGTCCATAGACGGCAGACGGAACGCCTCGCACCAGTAGCGCGCGTACGACCGCAAGGAGTCGCGCACCAGTTCGTCGAGTTCTTCCTCGCCCGCACGGGGCACGACCCGGCGCAGGTTCTTGCGCAGCTGTTCGACGCCCTCGCCACCGCGCTTGGCGGCGTAGTCGGCACCGAAGCGGAACAGCGCGTGGGCCCACGACTGCGGCAACAGCCGAATGAGCCGCCACCCGGCCGTGTACCCGAGGGTCGCGAGGTTCACGCGGCCTCCCGCGCCGACTTCGCCACGGCCAGGATCCGCTGGATCACCGTCGCGACCGTCATGACCGCCAGCAGCCACAACGCGATGTCCATCAGGTGCGGCACGCCGAGTCCCTGCACACCGGCACCGACCAGGGCGACGATGAAGCGCTCCGCCCGCTCGGCCAGACCACCGTCCGCGGAGAGCCCCGACGCCTCGGCGCGCGCCTTCACGTACGAGATGACCTGCGAGGCCACCAGGCAGATGAAGCCGGCCACCGCCGTCCAGCGCGCACCCGTGTCGAACGCGTACCAGGTGAGCGCCGCGAACAGCGCGCCGTCGGCGATGCGGTCGCAGGTGGCGTCGAGGACGGCGCCGAACTTCGTCGGCCCCTGTGCTCTGGCCATCGCGCCGTCGATCAGGTCGAGCAGCACGAAGAACGTCACCAGCGCGCAGCCCAGGAACAGCTGCCCGCGGGGGATGAACCACAGTGCGCTCGCCACGGCACCGGCGGTGCCGACGACGGTGACGGCGTTGGGCGTGAGGCCACGCGCCAGCAGCCACGCCCCGATCGGATCGGTGACGCGCGAGACGGACGCGCGAGCGAAGATGTTCAGCATGGCGTGTCGCAGCCTAGCTGGACTGGTGAAACGCACTTCCCGCGGGTGAGGCGGCACCCACGAGCAGCCGCTCAGAATCCCCCTCTGGCCCCCTTCAACCGAGCCGGCGGTGATCCTCCGCTATCCGCTTCAGCAACGCCTGCAGCTCCTCCCCCCGCACCGCCAGCCGCTCCAGCCTGCCGAACAACGCGAGGTACTCGCGCACGTCCAGCGGGTCGGTGATGGTGGCGTTGCCGGTCAGCACGCTGACCGTGACGACGCGCTCGTCGTAGATGTGGAAACCGTGCAGCGCGACCACGTTCGCGTCGGCTGACCACGGCACCACGCCCAGGCGGACGTTCGGGCGGCGCTGGATCGCGGCCAGGTGCTCGACCTGTTCCGCCATCAGCTCCGCCGAGCCCATCCGCCAGCGCAGCGCGCTTTCGGAGAGCACGAACACGAACTGCTTGGCCAAATCGTCCATGCGGGACCGTCGTATGCGCAGGGCGGCCACCGCGGCCTCCTGCTCCGACGGCGGCATCGTCCCCAGCACGATGCGCAGGTAGGCCTCCGACTGCAACAACGCGGGTACCAGGTTCACCTGGAAGAACCTCGATGTCGCTGCTCGGGCCTCCACGCGGCTTATCGTCTGCTGGTGGCGGTGCGCCCCTCGGTGCAGCACGACTCGGCGGGTTTCCGCCTCCGCGTGCAGCGACCTGGCGAGTTCGACCAGTTCGATGCGCGTCTCCCTCGTCGCGGCCAATTCCGCTACGAGACGCTCCACATCCGTGACGGACGGGAGCAGCATGCCGTTCTCGATCTTCGACAGCTTTGACTGGCTCATCCCGGTGGCACGGGCGGTGGCCGTGCCGGTCATCTTCGCCTCGGTGCGCAACCGGCGTAACTCACGCGAAAGCCGTTCTCTCGCTAATCGCGAACGCTCAGGTGCGGTCATGTTCGCACCGTAACCATCCGCACACGTTGAGACGATCGGCCATAGGCGGGGACTTGACTCGCAGTTGACACCTCCAGGTGGGTGATCTCACCTACCTGGAATCGGTTTGTACTGGCGTTACGTCTCGATCGATCGACCAAAAACACCCGAAAGTTGCAATGCAACCTATTCCGCGCCGGGTGGAAAGAGCACCGAATGTCCGACGCGGACAACGTGAGTGGTTTTTGTCACTCTTTTGTCCAAGAATTAGTACGGCTTTCAATCACGCATGGCCTGGCTAAACGCACTGTTTAGCACGTGGGCAATACAAGACTCACCGAACCCAAAGGTGACGGCGACCGAGTCAGTCGACGGCCTTCCAGCCGTCCGCGAGCAGCTGCCGGGTCTCCCCCAGGAGCTGGGGCAGCACCTTCGTGTGCCCGATGACCGGCATGAAGTTCGCGTCCCCGCCCCACCGCGGCACCACGTGCTGGTGCAGGTGGGCGGCGATGCCGGCGCCGGCCACGACGCCCTGGTTCATGCCGACGTTGAACCCGTGCGGCGACGACACGTGCCGCCCCACCCGCATCGCTTTCTGCGTGAACGCGGCGAACTCCGCGGTCTCCGACGAAGTCAGGTCCGTGTAGTCCGGCACGTGCCGGTACGGCAGCACCATCAGGTGGCCGGGGTTGTACGGGTACAGGTTCAACACCGCGAAGACCTCGGCGCCGCGCGCGACGATCAGACCGTCCTCGTCGGACAGCGTGACGACGCGGCAGAACGGGCAGCCCGCGGGCTCGTCGCCCTCGGCCTTGCCCGCGCCCTGCACGTACGACAGGCGGTGCGGGGTCCACAGGCGCTGCAACGCGTCGTGGACCCCCACACCGTCCTGTTCGGAGTACTCAGGCGTCACGAGAGCAGTTCCGCCGTGGGCGAGGCGTTCTCGCGGCGCTGCACCCAGTCGACGATCTGCTCGACGGCCCGCTCCACCGGCACGCCGTTGATCTGCGTGCCGTCGCGGAACCGGAACGACACCGCGTTCGCCTCCACGTCCTTGGCGCCGGCCAGGAGCATGAACGGCACCTTCTGCATGGTGTGGTTGCGGATCTTCTTCTGCATGCGGTCGTCGGACGCGTCGACGTCGACCCGGATGCCCTTCTTGCGCAGCACCTCGCGCACCGCGAACAGGTGGTCGGCGTTGTCCGAGGTGACCGGGATGCCGACGACCTGGACCGGTGCGAGCCACGCGGGGAACGCGCCCGCGTAGTGCTCGGTCAGCACGCCGAAGAAGCGCTCGACCGAGCCGAACAGCGCGCGGTGGATCATGACCGGGCGCACGCGCGAGCCGTCCGGGCCGGTGTACTCGAGCTCGAACCGCTCCGGCAGGTTGAAGTCGAGCTGGATGGTCGACATCTGCCAGGTGCGGCCGAGCGCGTCACGGCACTGCACCGAGATCTTCGGGCCGTAGAACGCGGCGCCACCGGGATCCGGCACGAGCTCCAGACCGGACTCGCGGGCCACCGAGGCGAGCGTCTCGGTCGCCTCTTCCCAGATCTCGTCGTCACCCACGTACTTCTCGGGGTTCTTGGTCGAGAGCTCCAGGTAGAAGTCGTCCAGGCCGTAGTCGCGCAGCAGGTCGAGCACGAACTTCAGCAGTGAGGCCAGCTCGTCGCGGATCTGGTCCTTGGTGCAGAAGATGTGCGCGTCGTCCTGCGTCATGCCGCGGACTCGGGTCAGGCCGTGCACCACGCCGGACTTCTCGTAGCGGTACACGCCGCCGAACTCGAACATGCGCAGCGGCAGCTCGCGGTACGAACGCCCGCGCGACTTGAAGATCAGGTCGTGGAACGGGCAGTTCATCGGCTTGAGGTAGTAGTCCTGGCCGGGCTTGCGGACCGTGCCGTCCTCGTTTAGCTCGGCGTCGAGGTGCATCGCCGGGTACATGCCGTCGCGGTACCAGTCGAGGTGGCCGGAGACCTCGAACAGGTTGCCCTTGGTGATGTGCGGCGAGTAGACGAACTCGTAGCCCTCTTCGGTGTGCCGCTGCCGGGAGTAGTCCTCCATGGCCTTGCGGATGATGCCGCCCTTGGGGTGGAACACCGCGAGGCCGGAGCCGATCTCGTCCGGGAACGAGAACAGGTCGAGCTCGGTGCCGAGCTTGCGGTGGTCGCGGCGCTCGGCCTCGGCCAGGCGCTCCAGGTACGCGTCCTGCGCCTCCTGGGACTCCCAGGCGGTGCCGTAGATGCGCTGCAGCTGCGGGTTGTTCTCGTTGCCCCGCCAGTACGCGGCGGCGACGCGGGTCAGCTTGAACGCCGGGATGTGCTTGGTGGTCGGCACGTGCGGGCCGCGGCACAGGTCGCCCCAGACCTGCTCACCGGAGCGCGGGTCGAGGTTGTCGTAGATCGTCAGCTCGCCGCCGCCGACCTCCATGACCTCGCTGGTGTCGACGTCGCTCTTGATGTCGACGAGCTCCAGCTTGAACGGCTCGTTCGCGAGCTCGGCCTTGGCGGCGTCGACCGACTCGACCACGCGGCGGGAGAACCGCTGCGAGCCCTTGATGATCTGCTTCATGCGCTTCTCCAGCGCCTGCAGGTCCTCGGGGGTGAAGGGCTTGGAGACCTGGAAGTCGTAGTAGAAGCCGTCCTTCACGGGCGGGCCGATGCCGAGCTTGGCCTCGGGGAACTGCTGCTGCACCGCCTGCGCCAGCACGTGCGCGGCGGAGTGGCGGATCACGCTGCGGCCGTCCTCGGTGTCCGCGGCGACGGCCTCGACCTCGACGTCGACCTGCGGGGTCCACGACAGGTCGCGCAGGTGGCCCTCGGCGTCCTTCACGACGACGATCGCGTCGGAGCCCTTGCCGGGCAGACCGGCCTCGCGCACGGCCGTGCCCGCCGTCGTCCCAGCCGGAACCACCACGCGCGGCGGATTCTGGGCGACTGCTGGGCGCGACTCGGACACGGTGACTCCTAGCTCGAAGTATGGGTAAGCAGATCAGATGTTATCGGTGCTCAAAACCGACATGACGATCGCGTCGTGGAAGACGCCGTCCCAGAGCAGGACGTCCCTCAGCCGGCCCTCCTCGCGGAAGCCGCACTTCTCGTAGACGTGGATCGCCCGTTCGTTGAACTCGTACACCTCCAGGTCCACCCGGTGGAGGTTGCGCTCGGTGAACGCGTGGTCGAGGACGTGCCTGATCGCCGCGGTGCCGTAGCCCTTGCCCCAGCCGTCCCACAGGGCGATCCGCAGCCCCGATTTCCGGTTCGCGTCGTCGATGGGATTCAGCACGATCTCGCCGATGCACTTCCCGTCCTCGACGATCGCGCGGGTGTAGCGGTTCGGGTCGTTCAGCGTCCGCTCGATGTAGGCCTCGTAATCCTCCAGGGTGAACGTGCCGTGCGTACCGGTGAAGCGGTTGACCTCGTCGTTCTTCGGTCCGCCCGCGAGCATCTGCGGTGCGAACTCACGACGCAGCGGTACGAGTTCCATGCTCTGATTGAAGCGGGTGGTCGCAAGTCGTTTCCGCTGGACGCGATTCATACGCAGCGGCTTCTGAGTGGTTTTTCGGATGCGTCCGGGAGGGTGGAGCGAGCAGTCTGTGTGCCCGGCCCGCCGCCGAACGGAGCACCGAGATGCACGACGTCGTCGTCGAATGCCCGGTCCGCCTCACCGAGGCCAACCGGGACGAACTGCGCCTGCTGTACGCCGACCTGCGCGACCACTACGCGCGGCGCGACGCCCGTGACGGCACCCGCACGACGCTGCACTTCGTGTGGTCCGGCGTGCTCGACGCCGAACTCTTCGGCGCGACCTACGCCGACCAGCGACACGTCTTCGCGGGCTCGCGACCGGTCCTGAACTCCGCCGGGAACGGGCTTCAGGAAACGAACAGGTGGCTGTCAGCCTCACCTCAGCCGAACGGCGCATCGTTGAGGACATGAGCGAGCAGGGACAGGCGCCTCCACCGCAGGAGCCGCCGAAGAACGAACCGCAGGCCGCCCCTGCACCGGACCAGGCGACGACCCCGCTGCCGGCCGGAGCACCGGCCACACCTGGACAGCAGCCCACCGCCGAGCAGCCGGCAGCACCCGCCGCGGGCCAACCGGCGGCGGAGACACCAGCTCCAGCAGCAGCGACAGCGGCGGAAGCACCGGCCGCACCCCATCCAGCGGCAGCGACCCCTTCGGTTGCAGCACCCGCCAGGCCTGGCCGCGTGAGGCGTTTCGCGGGACACCGCGCCACCCAGCTGGTCGCCGTGGGCCTGCTGGGTCTCGTCCTCGGCGGCGGCATCGTGGGAGCCGTCGCGGCTAACCGCCTCGACCACCGCGGCGGACCGGGCCACGTCCGGATGTACGACCGCGGCGACCGCGGACCCGACCGTGGTCAGGATCGCGGCCAGGACCGCGGTGGCTTCGAGCAGCGCGGCCCGTTCGGGGACCGGGGCGACCGCTTCGAGCGGTGACCGACCGAGCGCGCGACCCACGTCTCTGCCCGAGTCCCCGACGACGTGAGTCGCGCGCCACCAGCCAGGAACGCACGTCACCGCCGGATCAGTCCCCCTCGTTCTGCGGTGGCGTGCGTTCCGCCCACACGACTACTGCGAAGCCTGCGGCCCCAACCGGATCGCCAGCAGCTGGCGTCGCAGCACCTTCCCGGTCGCGTTGCGCGGCAGCTTCGGCACGACCACGACCTCGCGGGGCACCTTGTGCCGCGCCAGCCTGGTCCGCACGAACTCGCGCAGCTCCCGCACGTCGATGCGGGCACCCGCCACCGGCACCACGAACGCGCGCAACCGTTGCCCGTACTCGGGATCCGGCACGCCGAGCACCGCCGCGTCGCGCACCCGGTAGTGCGTCATGAGCAGGTTCTCGACCTCGACGGGGTACACGTTCTCGCCGCCGGACACGATCATGTCGTCCTCACGGCCGTCGAAGTACAACCGGCCGTTGGGGTCGAAGTGGCCGAGGTCGCCGGTCGCGACCAGCCCGTCGATGGACTCCTTCTGCGAACCGTCCGTGTAGAGGTCGACGGTGAGAGAGCCGCGCACGTAGATCCTGCCCGTCACGAACGAACGCGTGATGCGGTTTCCTTCTTCGTCGTAGAGCCGCACGATGCAGTTGTGCGGCGGCAGGCCGACGCTGGACGGCGCGGCGGCGAGGTCGTCCGGCGTCGCGACGGTGGCGACCGCGACTTCCGTTGAGCCGTAGAGGTTGTAGAGCACCGGCCCCAGCACGGCCTGGGTGCGGTGCACGAGGTCCGGAGGGAGCGTCGAGCCCGAGGAGAACACCACGTTCAGGTGGCTCAGGTCGTACGAGTCGATCACCGCGCGGTCCAGCTCCATGATCCGCTGCAGCATCGTCGGCACCAGCACGATCGTCGTGCACCGCTGGCCCTGCACCGACCACAGCGTTCTGCGCGGGTCGAAACGGCGGTGCAGCACCGCGCGCGAGCCCAGTGACATCGCGAGCGTCAGGTGCGAGTAGCCGACGGAGTGGAAGATCGGCGCGGCGATGAACGTCGACTCGTTCGCCCTCATCGGGATGCGGTCGAGGAAGTCGGACGCCGTCAGCACCGACTTGATCTCGCGCGCCGTTCCCTTCGGCACGCCGGTGGTCCCCGACGTCAGCTGGATGACGACACCGGGCTCGCGCGGCGGTTCCAGCTCTCCGCGCGGTGCCTTGGCGACCAACTGGTCGAGCGTCGGCGTGCGACGGTCCAGCCCGTCGCGCGACCACGCGAGCCAGCGCGGGATCGACGGCGGCAACTGGTGGAACAGCGGGGTGAACTCCTCGTCGTGAATCACGAGCGACGCCCGTTCACGTTGCAGCAGGTCCAGCACGACCGGAGCGCCGAAGCCCGTGTTCACCAGCAGCACGCGGACACCGAGCTTCGCGCACGCCAGCAGCGACTCGACCATGCCGCGGTGGTTGCGGCACATCAGCGCCACGATGTGCGTGTGCTGCACCCCCAACGCGCGCAGGCCCTGCGCGATCGCGGTGGAACGCCGGTCCAGCTGCCGGTACGTGACCGATCCGCGTTCGTCGACGACCGCGATGCCGTCCGGGTTCAGCAGGACGGAACGGCGCAGCGCCGTCACGTTCGGTCCCCAGACCTTGACTTCTTTCAAGGCCTGCACGGACATCTTGAAGTTCTTGAGACTCACCATGCCCGCCTCGGACAAGACGCGGAGTGAGTGCACCCGGCCCATGGCGTCGTGAAACACCTTGCGCAACCCTGGCATCAACAGCTCCTTGCCGCTGCAAGTCCCCGAGGTATTCGGACGGTAACTGTCCGCAAGGCTCACGCCAAGTGTTGTTCCATGCGGAATGTGCATGACAACGGTACTACCGTACCTGAAAACCTTTTCACGTTGCCCGGGTGGTGCCCGGAACCCTTCCACAGCGCTGTCAGAGCACGAGTCTGACCGGTCAGACCAAAAATCCCCGCAGCAACGACGCCGTTCCGTCGAGGTGCTCGGCCATCGCCTGCCGGGCCGACGCCGGGTCTCCGTCCAAAATGGAGGTGATGATGCGTTCGTGCTGGGCGTTGGAGTGCGCCAGGTTCGGCTCGAGCAGCGGGATGTTGTCCAGCAGCTCGTTGGCGCGCATCCGGGCCTCGGCGACGGCGGCGGTGAGCGACGCGGACCCCGTGGCCTCGGCGATCGCCAGGTGCAGCCGCGAGTCCTTGCGCCGGTACTCCGCGAGTGACGCGGTGGACGCCTCCTCCAGCCGGGTCCGCAGCCCGCGCCGTTCCGACGGCCCCAGCGACCGGCCCGCCGCGGCCTCCGCGGCACCGGTCTCCAGGACTTTCCGCAGCGTCAGCGCGTCGTGGAGGTCCCCGAACTCCTTTCCGGGTGCCGACTTGGGGATCTCGTGGTTGACGAACGTGCCGCCGTACCGGCCGCGCCGCGACTCGACGTAGTTGTTCTCCTGCAACGTTCTGATGGCCTCGCGCACGGTCACCCTGCTCACGCCGAGCCGGGTGGCCAGCTCCCGTTCGGACGGCAGCCGCTCCCCCGGCGCGACGACGCCGAGCCGGATGGACTGCATGAGCCGTTCGACGGTCTCCTCGAAGGCGTTGCCCGCCCGGACCGGGCGGAACAACGCCTCCTGCGCGTGTTCGACCATTAGAGCGGTGTGACGTACGCGCCGGCGATGCCACCGTCCACGAGGAAGTTCGACGCCGTCATGAACGACGAGTCGTCCGACGCCAGGAACGCGACAGCGGCGGCGATTTCCTCGGGTTCGGCGAACCGGCCGAGCGGTACGTGCACCAGGCGCCGCGCGGCCCGCTCGGGGTCCTTCGCGAACAGCTCCTGCAGCAGCGGCGTGTTGACCGGCCCGGGGGAAAGCGCATTCACGCGGATGCCCTCGCGCGCGAACTGCACACCGAGCTCACGCGACATCGCCAGCACGCCGCCCTTGGACGCGGTGTAGGAGATCTGCGACGTCGCCGCGCCCATCGTCGCGACGAACGACGCGGTGTTGATGATCGAGCCCTTGCCGTTGGCCTGCATGTGCGGGATGGCGTACTTGCAACACAAATAAACCGACGTGAGGTTCACCTTCTGGACGCGCTCCCACGCCTCGATGCCCGTCGTCAGGATCGAGTCGTCGTCGGGCGGCGAAATGCCGGCGTTGTTGAACGCGATGTCCAGCTTGCCGTAAGTGTCCACAGTGGCCTGGAAGAGCGCCTTGACCTGCTCCTCGTCGGTCACGTCGACCTGGACGAACAGTCCGCCGGCCTCGTCCGCGGCCGCCTTGCCGGTCGCCGGGTCGAGATCGGCGACGACGACCTTCGCGCCCTCGCTCGCAAACCTGCGCACGGTCGCGAGTCCGATGCCGCTGCCGCCACCCGTCACGACGGCCACGCGGCCCTCGAGTCGCTGCACCATCTTGTTTCTCCTGTCAGGTTGCGTGAAATCAGGTAGCGATGAAGACGTTCTTGACTTCGGTGAAGGCGTCCAGCGCGTCCGGACCGAGCTCGCGACCGAGCCCCGACTGCTTCACGCCACCGAACGGCGTCCAGTAGCGGACGGACGAATGTGAGTTGACAGAGAGATTTCCGGCCTCGACGGCACGCGACACCCGGATCGCGCGGCCGACGTCGTTCGTCCAGATCGACCCGGACAGCCCGTACTCGGAGTCGTTCGCGATCCGGATCGCGTCGGCCTCGTCGGTGAACGGCAGCACGACGACGACCGGTCCGAAGATCTCCTCGTAGACCGTCGGGTGGTCCGCGGGCGGTGTGAGGACCGTCGGCGGGAACCAGAACCCCGGTCCGTCCGGCGCGCTTCCCCGGAACGCGACAGGAGCGTCGTCTGGTACGTAAGACGCGACCTTGCCGAGGTGCGACGCGGAGATGAGCGGCCCCATCTCGGTCGCGTCCTCGCCGGGCTCACCGACCTTGACGCCCTTGACGGCGGGCTCCAGCAGCTCCATGAACCGGTCGTAGGCGCTCGCCTGGACGAGGATCCGCGACCGGGCACAGCAGTCCTGCCCGGCGTTGTCGAACACCCCGTACGGCGCCGTCGCCGCCGCCTTCTCCAGGTCGGAGTCCGCGAAGACGATGTTGGCCGACTTGCCGCCCAGCTCCAGCGTCACCCGCTTCACCTGGTCCGCGCAGCCCGCCATGATCTGCTTGCCGACCTCGGTCGAGCCGGTGAAGACGACCTTGCGCACCAACGGGTGCGTGACGAACCGGTTGCCGACGACGCTGCCCTTGCCCGGCAGCACCTGGAAGACGCCCTCGGGGATGCCTGCCTCCAGGGCCAGCTCGCCGAGCCGGATCGCCGTCAGCGGCGTGAGCTCGGCGGGCTTGAGCACGACCGTGTTGCCCGCGGCGAGCGCCGGGGCGAACCCCCAGCCCGCGATCGGCATCGGGAAGTTCCACGGCACGATCACGCCGACGACGCCGAGCGGCTCGTGGAACGTGACGTTCAGCCCGCCGGGCACCGGGATCTGCTTGCCGAACAACCGTTCCGGCGCGGCCGAGTAGTACTGCAGCACGTCGCGGACGTTGCCGGCCTCCCACCGCGCGTTGCCGATCGTGTGGCCGGAGTTCTCGACCTCCAGCCGCGCCAGCTCCTCGTTGTGCGCGTCGACGAGCTCCGCGAACTTGCGCAGCAACCGCCCGCGATCGCCGGGTGCGACGTTCCGCCAGCTCTGGAACGCCTGCTGCGCGCGCACGATCGCCGCGTCCGTCTCTTCGAGAGAGGTGTGCGGTACGGACCGAACGACCTTCTCGGTGGCGGGGTTGATGACGTCAAAGGTCACGACGCTCTTCTCCTTGCGGCTTCGACCAGCGCTTCGAACAACCTCAGGTCCTCGGTGTCCTGCTCGGGGTGCGACTGCACGCCGACGACGAACGGGGCGCTCTCCAGTTCGACGGCCTCGACCGTGCCGTCGGGTGCCGCGGCGGTGACGCGCAGCCCGTCCGCGACCCGGTCCAGCGACTGGTGGTGGTGGCACTGCACGGTCGTCGCGCCGCCGAGGACGTCGTGCAGCCGTGAGTCCCCGACGATCTCGATGTCGGTGTGCCCGAAGACGCCCGGCGCCGGGTTGTGACCCTCGATGTGCTGGTGCAGCGTGCCGCCCAGCGCCACGTTGAGCACCTGCATGCCCCGGCACACGCCGAGCACCGGCAGGTCGATCTTCAGCGCGGCCTCGACCAACGCGAACTCGGCGTCGTCGCGGTCGCGCCGCGGTTCGCCGGTCTTCTCGTGCTTCTCGGCACCGTAGGCGGCGGGGTCGATGTCCGCGCCGCCCGCGATCACCAGTCCGTCCAGGAACGCGATGGTCTCGGCGGTCCAGGTGCCGACCGGCGGCAGCATGACCGGGTTGCCGCCCGCCTTGACCACGCAGTCGAGGTAACCGCGGTAGAGCACCGCGGCTTCCACGTCCCAGTGCCCGAAGCGCGTGCGTTCCAGGTACGTGCTGATGCCGATGAGTGGCTTAGAGGCGCTCAAACCCGCGTACCTTCTCCCAGTCCGTGATCGCCGCCTCGAACGCGTCCAGCTCGACCTTGGCCGCGTTGAGGTAGTGGTCGACGACGTCCTTGCCGAAGGCCTCCCGCGCGATCTCGCTGGCCCCGAACAGGTCGGCCGCCTCGCGCAACGTCGTCGGCACGGTCGGCCGGTCGGACGCGTAGGCGTTGCCGACGAACTCGTCCTCCAGCTCGAGCTTGTTCTCGACCCCGTGCAGACCGGCCGCGATCAGCGCCGCGACCGCCAGGTACGGGTTCACGTCCCCGCCGGGTACCCGGTTCTCGAACCTGAGCGACTGCCCGTGGCCCACGACCCGCAGCGCGCAGGTGCGGTTGTCGCGACCCCACGCCACCGCGGTCGGCGCGAACGAGCCCTTCACGAAACGCTTGTAGGAGTTGATGTTCGGCGCCAGGAAGTAGGTGAACTCGCGCAGCGCCGCCAGCTGGCCCGCCAGGAAGTGCTTCATCATCTCGGACATGCCGTGGCCCTCGGCGAAGACCGGGTCGCCGTCCTTCGAGCGCACGGACAGGTGGATGTGGCAGGAGTTGCCCTCGCGTTCGTTGTACTTCGCCATGAACGTGAGCGACTTGCCCTGCTGCGCCGCGATCTCCTTGGCGCCGTTCTTGTAGATGGCGTGCTGGTCGCACGTCCGCAACGCCGTCGTGTACCGGAACGCGATCTCGTGCTGGCCGGGGTTGCACTCGCCCTTGGCCGACTCGACGACCATGCCCGCGCCCGTCATGCCGTTGCGGATAGCGCGCAGCAACGGTTCAACGCGCGCGGTGCCCAGCAACGAGTAGTCGACGTTGTACTGGTTCGACGGCGTGAGGTTGCGGTAGCCGGCGTTGAACGCCTGCTCGTACGTGTCGTCGAAGACGATGAACTCGAGCTCGGTGCCGACGTAGGCCTCCAGGCCGAGCGCGGCCAGCCGGTCGAGCTGCTTGCGCAGGATCTGCCGCGGCGAGGCGACGACCGGCTCGTCGTTCTCCCAGACGAGGTCGCACATGACCAGCGCGGTGCCCTCCTGCCACGGGACGCGGCGCAACGTCGAGATGTCCGGCTTCATCACGAAGTCGCCGTACCCGCGGTCCCAGCTCGACATCGCGTAGCCGCTGACCGGGTTCATCTCGACGTCGACGGCGAGCAGGTAGTTGCAGCCCTCCGCGGAGTGCCCGAGGACCTCGTCGAGGAAGTACTGCGCCGCGCACCGCTTGCCCTGCAGGCGCCCCTGCATGTCCACGATCGCCACCAGGACGGTGTCGATCTCACCGGTGTCCACGGCCTCGCGCAACTCCTCGACGGTCAGCATCCCGCGTTCCTCCAAAGGTATGTCTGCGAGCCATTGGCGGCACCATCTTGACACTTGTGGGTGACGGGCGCCACCCTCAACCACCGGTTAAAGGACTATTAGGAGTCCATATGGCCAAGCACGTCGAGTACGAGAAGGTCGGCAGCGACTACCTGGAGCACCGTCAGCTCAAACGTGGGGCGGCGGGTTGGGTCCTGCTCGCCGGGCTGGGTGTCTCGTACGTGATCTCCGGCGATTTCGCCGGATGGAACTTCGGTCTCGCCCAGGGCGGGTGGGGCGGGTTGCTGGTCGCCACGATCCTGATGGCGACCATGTACACGTGCATGGTGTTCGGTCTCGCCGAACTGGCCTCGGCACTGCCCGTCGCGGGCGCTGGCTACGGTTTCGCGAGGCGCGCGCTCGGCCCGTTGGGAGGCTACGCCACCGGCATAGCCATTCTGATCGAGTACGCCATCGCGCCCGCGGCGATCTCCGTGTTCATCGGCGACTACGTCAAGGCACTCGGTTTGCTGGACGCCACCTGGCCGGTGTACCTGGCCTGCTACGTGATCTTCGTGGGCATCCACCTGTGGGGTGTCGGCGAGGCGTTGCGGCTGATGTTCGTCATCACCGGCATCGCCGTGGTGGCTCTGGTCGCGTTCGTGGCGGGCATGATCCCGAAGTTCGACTCCGCCAAGCTGTTCGACATCGGCGACGGCTCGTTCCTGCCCATGGGCGTCACGGGGGCGTGGGGCGCGATCGTGTTCGCGATCTGGTTCTTCCTCGCGGTCGAGGGCGTGCCACTGGCCGCCGAGGAAGCACGCGATCCCAAGCGCGACATGCCACGCGGCATCATCGGCGCGATGGTCGCTCTGC
The DNA here is from genome assembly GCF_042649515.1 of Lentzea rhizosphaerae. Lineage (NCBI taxonomy): Bacteria > Bacillati > Actinomycetota > Actinomycetes > Pseudonocardiales > Pseudonocardiaceae > Lentzea > Lentzea rhizosphaerae. The sequence continues at coordinate 22,246 of NZ_JBHRZI010000037.1, forward strand.
TCGTCTTCGCGGCGGCAATCCTGCTCGTGGCACCCGGTGGCGCGGGCGCGAAGGTGCTGGAGGCGTCCGGCAACCCGTTGCCCGAGGCGGTCCGCGCGGCCTACGGCGGCGACAACTTCCTGGCGCAGCTGGTGAACTACGTCGGCCTGGCCGGACTGGTCGCGTCGTTCTTCTCCATCATCTACGCCTACTCGCGGCAGCTCTTCGCCCTGTCCCGCGCGGGCTACCTGCCGCGGTGGCTGTCGAAGACCGGCAAGCGCAAGACGCCCTACCTCGCGTTGATCGTGCCGGGCACCATCGGTTTCGCGCTGGCCACGATCATGAAGACGGTCGACCCGGTCACGGGCGGCGCGCGCCTCATCAACATCGCGGTGTTCGGGGCGGCTCTCTCGTACGTGCTGATGATGGTGTCGCACATCGTCCTGCGCAAGACGGCACCGGATCTGCCACGCCCGTACCGCACGCCCGGCGGTGTGGTCACCACGAGCGTGGCCCTGGTTCTGGCCGTTGCGGCCGTTATCGCGACGTTCTTCGTCGACGAGATCGCGGCGGCGGTGACGGCAGGCATCGTGCTCGTGGCGGTGGCCTACTACTGGTTCTACAGTCGCCATCATCTGGTGGCGAACGCGCCGGAGGAGGAGTTCGCGGCCATCGCGAAGGCAGAGGCAGAGCTGGATTGAGCAAGCGAGCGTTGATCCTCGGCGGCACGGGCCTCATCGGCCGTGCCGCCGCTCGGCGTCTGCGGGCACACGGCTGGACCGTCGACGCACCCGGTCGTGAGGTCGACCGCGAGGATCCGGCGGCGATCGCCCGCGCACTGGGCGACGGCGCGGACCTGCTGGTCGACTGTCTCTGCTACACCGCCGAGCACGCCAGAACACTGCTGCCGCTGGCCCGCCACGCGGCCTCGACGGTGATGATCTCCGCCAAGGCCGTGTACGTGGACGACGAGGGCCGGCACGTCAACTCCGCCGAGCCGCCGCGGTTCACCGGTCCCGTGACCGAGGACCAGCCGACGACGGCTCCGGGCGGTGGTGACTTCATGACTCGCGAGGGCTACGGCCCCAACAAGGTCGCTGCCGAGCGGACGTTGCTCGACAGCGGCCTGCCGATCACCGTGCTGCGACCGTCCAAAGTGCACGGAGTGGGCAACAAGCGCCCGCTGGAGTGGTACTTCGTCGAACGGATCCTCGCCCGGCACCGGGTGGTGCTGCTCGCTGACCGGGGCGAGGGCGTCGACCACCCGTCCGCCGCGGCCAACATCGCCGCGCTGATCGAGACCGCCGCCGACCGCCCCGGCCGCCGGATCCTCAACGCCGCCGACCCGGACGCGCCGAACGGCCTGGAGATCTCCCGGATCATCGCGCGCCACTTCGGCCACGACTGGCACGAGATCCTGCTCGACCACGACCAGTCCGGCCGCCACCCGTGGCACCGCGTGCCGCCGTTCGTCCTCGACACCTCCGCGGCCACGGCGCTCGGCTACCGGCCGGCGGGCGACTACGCCTCCACGGTCGCCGAGACCCTGGACTGGCTCGGCGCGCCTTCGAGCAGGCCATGGCAGGATCGGGTGGGTGAGTGACATTCAACGAGTGGGAGTCGTCGGTTCCGGCCTGATGGGGTCCGGAATCGCCGAGGTGAGCGCCCGCGCCGGCCTCGACGTCATCGTCGCCGAGGTCAACGTGGACGCGGCCGCGGCCGCGCAGGGGCGGATCGCCTCTTCGCTGGCCAGGGGCGTGAAGTCCGGCAAGCTCAGTGAGGCCGACCGCGACGCCGCCCTGGCGCGCATCCGGTTCACCACCGACATCGGCGACTTCGGCGACCGGCAGTTCGTGGTCGAGGCCGTCGCCGAGAACGAGCAGATCAAGACCGAGGTCTTCACCGCGCTCGACAAGGTCGTGAAGGACGAGGACGCCATCTTCGCGTCCAACACGTCGTCCATCCCGATCATGAAGCTGGGCATGGCCACCGGCCGTCCCGAGCAGGTCATCGGCGTGCACTTCTTCAACCCGGTGCCCGTGCTGAAGCTCGTCGAGATCGTGCCGTCGCTGCTGACCGGCTCGACGACCCAGGACCGCGCCGAGGAGTTCGTCCGGGGCACCCTCCACAAGGAGGTGATCCGCTCGCAGGACCGCGCCGGCTTCGTGGTCAACGCGCTGCTGATCCCCTACCTGCTCTCGTCGATCCGCATGCTCGAGTCCGGCTTCGCCTCGGCCGACGACATCGACAACGGCATGGTGCTGGGCTGCGCACACCCCATGGGACCGCTGCGCCTCACCGACCTGATCGGCCTCGACACCACGAAGGCCATCGCCGAGTCGATGTACGACGAGTTCAAGGAGCCGCTGTACTCGCCGCCGCCGTTGCTGCTGCGCATGGTGGACGCGGGCCTGCTGGGCAAGAAGTCGGGCCGCGGGTTCCACAACTACGCGAAGTGAGTCCGGTGCCGGGCCGGTGATTGCACCGACCCGGCCCACTCCGGCCAAGATCACGGATAGCGTGATCACGTGGACCTGACCAAGGGCGAGCTCGTCGACTTCGAAGGCGCCGCGATCTCGGCGTCGTCCATTCGCGACCTGTTGGTGGACGCCGACAAGCTCGACCCTCGCGGCCTGAGGGTGCGCAACGCGCGCATTGAGGGACAGCTCGACCTCTGCGACGTGGTGGCCAAACGGCCGTTGGTGCTCTTGGACTGCACGGCGGAGGCGCCGATCCTGCTCGACCGCGCGCAGCTGTCCGCGCTCGACCTGTCCGGCCTGACCGCACCGGCGGTGATCGCGCCGTGGATGCGGCTGGACCACTACTTCTACCTGGTCGGCGCACGTCTCGACGGCGGCACGGCGAACTACGCCCTCGACCTGGCCGAGGCGACCGTCGGCGGTCACGTGAACCTGCGCGGTGCCCACCTGCTCAGCCGGACCTCGAACGCCCTGCACGCCGCCAAGCTCCGGACCGGCAGCGACCTGTACCTCAACGACGTCAGGACGTCCGCGACGGTTCTGCTCGACGGCGCCCGCATCGGCGGCAACCTCGACTGCGGGGGCGCCGAGCTGACCGGGCTGGACAGCGCCCTGCGCGGCATGGACATGCAGGTCGACGGCAGCGTCCTGCTCGCACACGGCTTCCGCGCGCGTTCGGAGCAGCACCGGGGCGTGCGCATCCGGGGATCCCGCATCGGCGGCCAGCTCGTTCTCCGGCGCGGCGCGGCAGCAGGCCCGGAAGCCGCGCTGGACGTCAAACACGTGAAGCTGGGCATGGAGTTGTTCCTGCCCGCTGACTTCGCGGACGGCCCCGTGGAGTTGGACGGGCTCACGTACGCGGGCCTGCCGCGTGACTCGACCCTCGACGAGTGGCTCGACCTGCTGGCGAACAGGACACCGCAGTACGCGACCCAGCCCTACGCCCAGCTCGCCGCCGCGCACCAGGCGGCGGGCCACGAACGCGACGTCCGGCGCATCCGCGTCGCCCAGCAGCGCGACCTGCTGCGCCGCGGCAGGCTGACGCGCTGGGGCCGGGCGTGGCACCGCATCACCGGCGCCACGGTCGGCTACGGCTACCGGCCCGCGACGGCGTTGCTGTGGCTGCTCGGCACGCTCGCGGTGTCGGCCGCGGTGGTGCTCGGCTCGGGCGCGGTCCGCTGCTCGACCGTCGAACAGATCGGCTACGCGCTCAACGCCGCCGCGCCCCTGGTGAAGACCGACGCCGTGCAACGGTGCCAGGTCGCCACGACGACGACGTCCGGTCAGTTCGTGGTCGTGGCGACGTGGATCCTGCAGCTGCTGGCGTGGGCGTTCGCGACGTTGTTCGTCGCGGGGTTCACCGGCTTGGTCCGGAAGAACCCCTAAACCGCCGCCTCCAGCCGGTTCATCGAGTGCTGGATCAGCCCGACCAGCACCGCCTTCGACGACTCGCGGTCCCGTGCGTCGCACAGCACCACCGGGATCGAGTCGTCGAGGTCCAGCGCGTGCCGCACCTCGTCCACCGTGTACAGCTGCGCCCCGTCGAAGCAGTTCACCGCCACGACGAACGGGATGCCGCGGTGCTCGAAGAAGTCGATCGACGGGAACGAGGAGTCGAGCCGCCGCGTGTCCACCAGGACCACCGCGCCGATCGCGCCCGTCGCCAGCTCGTCCCACATGAACCAGAACCGGTTCTGGCCCGGCGTCCCGAACAGGTACAGCACCACCTTGGTGTTGATGGTGATGCGCCCGAAGTCCAGGGCGACGGTCGTCGTGTCCTTGCCCTCGATGCCGGCGAGGTCGTCGACGTGCACACCCGCCTCGGTGAGCAGCTCCTCGGTCCTCAGCGGCGCGATCTCGGACACCGACCCGACCATCGTGGTCTTGCCGGTGCCGAACCCGCCTGCGATGACGATCTTGACCGCGGTGGGCACGGTCAGCTGGTCGTCAGATCCCACGAACACCATCCAGTACGGCCTGCAGGAGATCCCTGTCGGGAATCTGGGGAGGGGAGTTCTGCACGATCACGTCACCGCGCTCGATGAGGTCCGACAGCAGGACCTTCACCACGACGAGTGGGACGTCGAGGTAGGCGGCGACCTCGGCGACCGAGAGCGGGCGTGCGCACAGGGCCATGATCTCGCGATGCTCGACCGTCAGCGACGTCTGGTCGGACGCAAACGAGGAGGCGCGGACCTGCGTCACGAGGTGGAGATCAGGCGCGTTCGGCCGGGTGCGGCCGCGCACCATCGCGTAGGGCCGCACCAGCGGCCCCGCGGCCTCGTCGTACCACCAGTCCTCCCGCGCGGTCATCAGCGCGACTCACGCGCCGAAGGAACTGTCGCCGTCTCTGCGCGCGGGGCCGACGAGAGGTACGTGCCCACCCGCTTGACCAGCATGTTCATCTCGTACGCGATCATGCCCATGTCCGCGTCCTCTTCACCCAGAACGGCCAGGCAGGCGCCGTGGCCCGCCGCCGTCACGAACAGGTACGCGTGCTCCATCTCCACGATGGTCTGCCGCACCGCGCCGCCGCCGAAGTGCCGGCCGGTGCCGCGGGCGAGCGACTGGAACGCCGACGCCATCGCGGACAGGTGCTCCGAGTCGTCGCGGGACAGCCCGGCCGAGCGGCCGAGCAGGAGTCCGTCCGCCGACAGCACGACCGCGTGACGGGCGCCGACCACGCGCTGGATCAGGTCCTCCAGCAACCAGTTCAGTTCGCCGTGCTGGCTGGTGTTGTCCTTCATGACGAGGGGGCTCCTTCTGATCTCCAGTCGTCGGTCAGCCGGGCGTCACGGGTGCCGCGCTGGAACGCGGCGAGCCCGTCTCGGGTCCGCTCGGCCGTCCTTTCGCCGGTAATCGGCTCGGCGTGCGAAGGCTCCTCCGCGGACTGCATGAGCTGCGGCGCGAGGTTCTGCCGCTTCTTCCTGCGGGGAAGGGGGGCCTTCCCGTCCGTCGGAGGTGCCGCAGGGGTTGGTTCGTCCACCGATGCGTCTGCTTCGGAAACGGCTGGGGGAGCGGTCGCGTTCAAGGCCGCCTGGAATTCCGGGGTCACCTTCAGCGGGAAGCTCGGGTGCTCCGCGGCGTGGTGCTGGTCGCGGAACGACCGCACCGGCATCTGCGTGGTCTCGGTGATGTCGCCCGCGGTGTTGTGCGGCGCGACGATGTTGGGCGGCAGCACGCACAACGCGACCGTGCCGCCGTAGGGCGAGTCGCGCAGCTCGACCTTGATGCCCCGGCGCGCGGCGAGCCGGGCGACGACGAACAGCCCGAGGCGCGACTCGCCCCGGAACGCCATCGTCTCGAAGTCCGGCGGGTTGGAGAGCTTCGCGTTGGCCTGGAGTCGTTCCTCCTGCGTCATGCCGAGACCGTGGTCCTCGATCTCGATCACGATCCCGTGCGGGACGGCGCTGGAGTGGACGATCACCTCCGAACGCGGCGACGAGAACGCCGTCGCGTTGTCGACGAGCTCCGCGAGCAGGTGGATCGTGTCGGCGACGGCGACGCCGACCAGGGCGCGGTCCGGCACCGGGTTGACCTTCACCCGGACGTACTGCTCGGTCTCGGCGACCGCGGACCGGATGACGTCGCTCAGCCGCACCGGCTTGCGCCACTGCCTGCCCGGCTGCTCCCCCGCGAGGATGATCAGGTTCTCGGCGTTGCGGCGGGCCCGCGTCGCCAGGTGGTCGAGCTGGAAGAGCGAGTCGAGCTGTTCGGGGTGCTCCTCCTCGCGTTCGAGCTTGTCGAGGATCTTGAGCTGGCGGTGGACGAGTCCCTGGTTGCGGTGCGCGATGTCGAGGAAGACCCGGTTCACGCCTTCGCGGGCCTGCGTCTCCTTCACCGCGGCCGCGACGGCCGTGTACTGGGCGGTGTTGAACGCGTCCGCGACCTGGCCGATCTCGTCGTTGCCGTAGTCCAGCGGCGGCATGTCGCGGTGGACGTCCACCTGCTCACCACCGCGCAGGCGCGCCACGATGTGCGGCAGCCGTTCCTGCGCGAGCCGCAGCGTGTCCTCCCGCAACGAGGTGAGCCGCGTGACCAGCGCCTTGCTGACCAGGCGGTTCGAGATGCGCAACGCGAGCACGATGCCCACGACGACGGCGAGCAACGCGATGAGGCTGCCGATCAGCACCGCGGTGAGCCGGGTGTTGGCCTTGTCGAGACCGAGGTCGGCCGCGGCCTGTGCCTGCCCGGCCGCGATCCCGACGAGGTTCTCGTGCACCGGACCGGCCGCCGCGCGCCACTGCTGGTCGGTGACGGACGCGTCGCCGTTGATGATCCTGCCCTCGAGGTCGAGCAACGACCGGTACTCCGTGGTCGCGCGCAGCTCGTCGTACCGCTGACGGGACTGCTGCAGGGCGTACGGGATCGTGGAGTCGACGCCCGAGTGGTAGGCGCCGACGAGCCGGGCGAACTCGACGCGCTCGGCCGGGGTGAACTTGCCGTTGAGCAGCCCGCGCGACCCGATCGTGGCGGCGCGCGACAACCAGTCGGCGGCCTGGAAGATCGTGACCGCGTGGACGCTCGCCTGCCCGGCCTCCGCGTCCGGCACCAGGCGCGCCTGCCGGGAGAACAGCGCGACACCGGCGTCGAGGACGCTGTTGTAGTAGTCGTAGACCGCCTGCGGGTTCGCGTTGCCGGACGCGACCTGCGTGCGCTGTTGCGGCAGTTCGTTCAGCACGGAGTTGAGGGCGTTGATCCGGTCGACCACGTCCTGGGGCGAGTTGTCCGAAAGGTCCGCGAAAGCGTCTTTCATCTTCCGGACGGATTCGTCGGTCGACTCCTGCTGCTTCTTCATCGCGGCCGCGTCCACACCGCCCGCCTTGCTCAGCAGGACGAGGCTCAGCTGGCGTTCCTTCTGCAGCCCGACGAACGCCTCGGCGGACGGGGTCGTCACGTCCTTCACGCCGGATGCGATCGAGCGCATGTAGAAACCGTCGAAAACGGTGTACGAGGAGAAAACCGCCCACATCACCAGGAGAACGACGCTGGGAACGACCACGACACCCGCCAGCCGGGACCGAATGGTCCGGTAGTTGGTCGGTGTGTAACCGCTCTTCTCGTTCACAGCGCTCTCACGGTCTCCGTAACCCGGGTCACTCCTTCGGCTGCAATAAGGTAACAAGCAGAGATCATCGTTACCCAATGACAGCGATCACACGCAGTGCGCGGTTGGCAGGCTACCCAGTCGAGTGAGCGGAGCAACACCCGGTACGAGGGTTCTCACAAGGCAAGAACCCCCGTACGGGCTAGTTCTCATGCACGTTTCACTATGGGCGCTCTACTGCGACGACGTTGTAGGTCGTCTCCGGCGTCGGCGGCGTGCTGAAGCGGGCATTCGGCAGGTAGAGGCGCTTGCCGAACGCGGCCACCGTCGTGGGAACGTCGAACCGGGGGTCCGTGCGTTCCGCGGCAAGAGTCGCGCCATCGCGGCCGAGCGTGTATCGCGCGACTTTGTTCAACCTGTTTTGCACCACGAACAACTGGCGTCCCTCACGCAACAGACCGTCACCATTCGCAAGTGTTTGACCGTGCAAATTGATGCTCGTGGTGTTGCCCGTCCGAGCATCGATCTTGAACAACTTGCCGGTGTTGCTCTGCACCGCGATCAGGCCGCCGTCGAGCCCGGTGACGATGCCGTTGAGGTTCACCGCGCCGGGTGTGATCACGAGGTCACCGGTCAGCGCCAGGGTCCGGTGCGGCTTCAGGTTCAGCGGCACCTCGTAGAGCACCGCCTTGCGCGAGTCGGTGAACCACGCCGACCTCTCGGTCAGCACGACGTCGTTGACGAACGTGTCCGTGGTCGCGAACTGGAACTTCGCCAGCAATGCGCCCGTGCGGGTGTCATAGACGCGTGCGTCGCCACCCGTGCCGCCCGCGACCCACAGCCGCTTGCGCGCGTCGACCTTCATGCCGAGCGACGGCGTACCGGGCCCCTTCGCGAGCACCTTGCCGTTGCCGGTGCGCAGGTCCGCCGCGTAGATCGACCCGTCGGCCCGCGACCCGAAGTAGGCCGTGGTGCCGCTGATCGCGATGCCTTCCGGTTGCCACCCGTTCGGCAGCGAGAACTCCGTCGGGAACTGCTTGAACCCGTCTGCGGTGGCCGGCGCCGCGGCGGTGAGCGTGACGCCCAGGACCGCCGCGAGCAGGACACCGAATCTGCGGTACATGCCGCCTCCTTCTCGGATTGGGGTGCGCCCCCGATCCTTCTCCAGGTGGGCGGCCGAACCGGAGTTTTCTCAGGAATCCGACATCTCCACAGCTCAGCGGTGACTAGCCTGAGTTGATGATCACCGGAAGAGGCCGACTGCTGGTCGTGCTGATCGCTTTCGCCGCCTCGCTGACGTGGGTGCAGCCGGCGTCGGCCGCGACGGCGTTGACCGTTCTGCCGAACGCCTCCAGGGACTTCAAGCTCAAGATCGACCCGACGGCGGACTGGCGTGCCTACGGCGCGGCCATCAGGGGCGCCGAGGCGTCCGGCGCGGTCACGAGGGTCACGCCGTTGCAGGTGGCGCAGTCCGCGCAACACGTCGGCCGTGCGGCCCTGTGTCACGACACGGGACTGAACGGCACCTACAAGTACGACGGATTCTGCTGGGACTCAGGGGACGACAACACCAGCGCCTACTCCGCCGAAGGTGGCTGGCACCCCCAGGGGTTCACGGCCTCCCACGACTTCGACGGGACGTCGTACCACGGCCACCACCTCTACCTGGCGTCCTGGTTCTTCGGGAACGCCTCCGCCGGCCAGAACAAGTTCGGGCGCGTCACCATCGCCGAGTCCACCGGCGGCCGAGTCAGCTACGGCCACGTCATGCTCGTCCAGCCCACCGGCAACGACACGTCCGGGAACTTCGTCCCCGTCACCAACGTCCACGCCGACGGCATGGTCTGGTACGGCAACAAGCTGTTCGTGGCCAACGGCGGTGAACTTCTCGTCTTCGACATGCAGTACCTGTGGAAGATGAGCACCACGTCCCGCGAGGAGACGGGCATTCGCGCCGGCGTCTCGTCAGCGCGCTGGCACCAGTGGGCACTACCGCTCGTGGCCCGCTATCACACAGGAGAACGCTCGGCCGACCCTCGCGCCTGCGCGGGAGCGAGCGGACCGATCTGCCTGGGTTCGCTGAGCCTCGACCGCAGCACCACCCCGCACGCCCTCGTCTCAGGCGAGTACCGCAGCTCCGCGGCAGGCGCAGGAGGCCGGATCGTTCGCTGGCCGCTCAGCAACACCCACGACATGCCCAGGGCGGACAACGGCGACGCGGTGAACACGACCTCCGCCACCGCCGGGTACAGCACACCGGTCTTCCAGATGCAGGGCGTGGCCACCGACGGCACCTGGTACTACATGTCCGGCGAGTGCCCCGAGAGCTGGGTCCCCGACCCCACCGCCCGCGGCGCCTACTCGTGCATCCACCGCGCACGCCCCGGCAACGCCCCCTCCGTCCTCACCAAGTCCCCCAGCCTCACGCAGAACCTCTCCTACAGCCGCGCGTCCGGACGCCTGTGGGGCCTGAACGAGTGGACCGGCCACCGGGTGGTCTTCAGCATCGACCCGCCCTGACCCTCACAGCTCGGCGGCGGCCTCGGCGATGAGCTCCAGCGACTCGCCGGTGCCCAGCGCGAGCTCCCGCAGGCTCGTGAACCGTTGCGCGCACTGCTCGGTCAGGCCCGGCTCCTCGACGTACTCGCCCCTGATGAACGTCTCCAGGTACGCCACGTCGTTGTGCTGGCGGTGCGGGAAACCGAGCAACGTGAACGGCGACCCCATCGCCGGATAGGCCCCGACCGAACGCGGCACGACCTGCACGCTCACCGTCGGGTGCTCGCTGACCTCCATCAGGTGCAACAGCTGCGCCTTCATCACCCGCGGCCCGCCGACGACCTGCCACAGCACCGCCTCCGGAAAGACCACCTCCACCGCAAGTGGATCCTTGTCGCCCAGGCGCGTGGACCACGCCTCCCGCACCATCGCGAACCGTGCGGTCCGAACCGGATCATCGGTCTGCATCACGGCGTTGGTGTAGCCGGGGAGCTGAAACACCGCGGGAACGAGATCCGTCGTGAACACCCGCAGCAGCGTCGCCTCGAACACCAGGTTCGCGAAGTCCGCCGCCGGGTCGAAGTTCACCGCGTTGTTGAGCGCGCGCGTACGGACCTGTTCCGCGTACTGCGCGCGCAACACGACGGCCTGCCACTCCGGAGTCGGCACCTTGTAGACGTACCCCAACGCCATGACGTCCACGGGCGCCGACGGCTGCACCGCGTTCTCCATCATGGACAACTTGGCACCGCTGAAACCCACGCGCTGACCCGCTTCGGCGAGGCTCAGCTCGCGCTCGGCGCGCCACCCGGCCAGCTGCCGCCCGATGGCGCGTTCGAGCGCCGTGGCGCGGAAATCCTTCGGCATGACGAGAAGGATATGACCAATTCAGATTCCCGAATGGAGCACCCGGTGTTGATAACCGTTAAACGCCAACGCTTCCGGTTCAGCGGAGTACTTCACCTTAAACGGCCGTTGGCGCTTTTCAATCCGTTAGCTCTTCGTGCGCGCATGAGCCCGCACGAGCTCATGGAACCTGAACGCGTAGTCGCCGACCTCGGTCAGCAACGACTTCTCGACCAGGTCGTCCAGCGCGTCCTCGACGTCGCACTCGGGTTCTCCCGCGATCGCCGCCGCCACCGGCACGTCGAACGCACCGGACTGCCACGCGCAGAGCCGGTAGAGCCGCGCCTGCCGTTCCGGAAGCTCCACATAGGACAGATCGAGCAGCTGGCGAAGACGTCCGTCGTCGGTGAGCGGCGCGACGTCGATCTCGCACGCCTGCGGGAGGTTCAGCCTGGTACGACTCGTGATCAGCACCGTCCCCTGCGCGGGCAGCAGCGGCGTCACCTGGTCGGCCGAGTCCGCGTTGTCCAGCAACAGGGTGAACTGCCGCCGGCTCACGAGACTGCGGAACACCGCGGCTCTGTCGTCCTCGGACACGTGGTTGAGACGAAACGCCCGTAGCAGCGCATCCAGGTCGTGCGTGGCCAAATCGAAGTAGAGCTGATCGCCGGATCCCCTTTCCCGCAACCACTTGAGCGCCAGCGCGGTCTTCCCCACCCCGCCGGCCCCGCTCAGCACCGTCACCCCGCCGGCCCGAATGCCCGCCAGTTCCGCATCCCTGCCGACGAAGTGCCGCGGCGGCGCGGGCGGCCGGAAGTGCGGCGGCACGTCGTTCCTGCCCCTGATGACCCCTGTGGTGGTCATCGCCAGTACGTCACTCATGACCCGTACCTCCCCGACACCTCGAAGTTACGGGCTTTCTCCTACTTGCGTCAGACGGCCATAGAGTGATCGCACGTGAGTGCGGCACCCGTGTTCGAAGTCGAGGACCTCACCTGGCGGCCGTTGATGATGATCTTGCAGGTGAGTTCGCCGTGCACGCCCTCGAGCCGGATCGCGATCCGGCCCTTGCGCTTGCTCATGCGCTCGAACGGCATGTCCGGGTTGCGGAGGACTCGTTCCTCCTCACCGGGAATGGCGTAGGTGAGCCGATCGGCCGTACCCGTTCCTTCCACCACCACGCGAATGCTGGGCGCTGCCGCGCAGCCGGTGCTCCCGGTCAGCAGCAGGCCCACGAGTAAGACCGTCTTCATGGTGGGAACAGTAGGAAGCGGGAAGGTGCGGACACATCAGCCTGAAGGCTCAGATGGCATCAACCATCAGACTGACAACCCGAGGTCCCTCAGGCGTTCCTCGACGCGGATCCGCTCGATCTCCCGGTCCATCCCCTCGGGCAGGACCAGCAACCGGTGTTCGACGTCCAACGCTTTGCACGCCTGCACGAGCAACGCGTCGTACGCCTGACGAGCGGCGATCTTCTTGACCGCCGAAGCCCCCGGCTCGAAGCACGCGCGGGCCCGCCGCACACGGCGAAGGTCGGCCGCGATTCGTTCGATCGGCCGATGCGGGGACACACGAGCGGGAGGGCTTTGAAAACGCAGCCGGCGCAGCGCCTCCACCAGGCTGAAGGGCACCCCTTCAAGCTACCCCGCCTGCAAGGCCAGGAAGAGGTCCACGCGGGCCTCGAACTCGGCCAGGTCGACGCCCAGCAGCTCCTCCACGCGCCCCACCCGGTACCGCAACGTGTTCACGTGGACGTGCAGCTTGGCGGCGGCGGTCGTCCAGGAGCCCGAGCAGTCCAGGAACACCTTCAACGTTCCGGCGAGGTCGGAGCCGTGTTCGGCGTCGTAGTCGAGCACTGGGCCGAGCAGCCGCCGTCGCAACGAACCGCGCAGCTCCTCCGGCACGCCCGCGAGCAGCAGTTGGTGCAGGGCGATCTCCTCGCCCGCCACCACACACGTGCGGCCTCCACGCCGTTCGCCGAGCCTGCGCGCGTGTGTCGCCTCCTCCGCAGCGCCACGCAGTCCGCGCGAGACGACCGGTGAGCTGATGCCGACGAGCACGCGGGCCGAGCCGAGGCCCGGTTCCATCACGCGCATCGCCTCGCGCACGTCGTCGGGCACCGCGTCGTCGGCCTTCGCCACGGCGTAGACCGTGTCCGCGACAGGCGTCACCAGGGCTTGGGGCAGTGCTTCCTCCAGCACGGCGGCCGCGAGTTCGGTGCGCTGGTCGGACGTGATGGCGCTGATCACGCGCAATCGGGCGTCCTCCAGCCCGGCCGCTGCCAGACGTGACTCCAGGTCGGCCGACCCGCCCAGCACTGCGGCGACCAGTGGCGCGGCCGTGCGGTTCTCGATCTGACGGCCCTGGGCCTGCCGCAGGCGTTCCAGTGCGACGAGCGAGGCGAGCTCGGCGGCGGCCTCCAGCTGTGGTTCGCCGCCCACTACGAGGATCCAGCTGGTGAGCCGGCTGCCTCCTCGTTCGGAGACGGGCACGAGCGTCACGCCCCTGACCGTCTTCGGCAGACGGTCGGCCTGGAGGAACTCCTTGACCAGGCTCACCCGCTCGGGCAGTTCGCCGCCCGCGACGACCCTGCCGGTCGTGGAGAGCACCCAGCACTGCGCGCTCAGCTCGTGGCTGCCCGCCAGCAGCAACGCGGGCAGGCCGGAGCCCTCCGCGACGACGTTCAGCAGGCGGCGCTGCCGGGAGAGGCCGACCAGCTCCATCGAGACGCGTTCAGTGATCGTCGCGAACGACAGGTCGACCGGGACCTCCAGCAACGGCACGTGGTGGCGTTCGCAGGCGTCGACCAGGTCGTCGGGCAGCGCGCGGTTCTCGGTCTCACTGGCGGCGAGGCCCGCGACCTTCGCCGAGGCGAGCGAGCGGACGAACGTCTCGGAGTCCTGCGGGCCGTGGTGCCAGAGCAGGCCGGACAGCACGAGCTCCCCGCCGGACAGGTACCGGCTGGGGTCGGGCAGCTCCGTTCCGTACACGCGGGTGACTGTGCGGTCGAGCTGGTCGGAGCCGGTGTGCAGGCTCAGGCGCAGTTCCGGCATCTGCAGCAACGTCCGCAGCAGCAACATGGGAGGTCACTTTCGTCCATTCGTGTTTGTAGGAAAGCACAAATTCGTTACGTGTAGGAGCCTGCTGATTCATGCGATCCGGCTGTAGTGGAACCGGGCCGCGGCTCTGTGTACTGGCTCACAACCAGATGGGAGGGCGAGTGACGATCTCCACGCACGTGCTGGACGCGGCACGCGGCAGGCCGTTCACGGGCATCACCGTGTCGCTGCAGCGCCGCGACGGGACCGAGGTGACGAAAGCCGAGACGAACGCCGACGGACGAATCACCGGATGGGGTGACGGTCTGGAGGCCGGCGTGTACCGGCTGGTCTTCGACACCTCCCAGGCGGCGCCGTTCTTCCCCGAGGTCGTGCTCACCTTCGACTACTCCGATCCGGCTCAGCACTACCACGTGCCGCTGCTGCTGTCGCCGTTCGCCTACTCCACCTACCGAGGTAGCTGACGATGGACTTCCTTCGACCGGAAACGCTCGCCGAGGCGTTGGAGATCAAGGCCGAGCGCCCCGACGCCGTGCCGATCGCCGGTGGCACCGACGTCATGGTGGAGCTGAACTACGACCACCGCAGGCCGGCCGCGCTGCTGGACCTGACCAGGATTGCCGAGCTCGGGCAGTGGGAGGACGGGCTGCGCGTCGGTGCCGGCGTGCCGTACGTGCGGATCATCGACGAGCTGGGTGCTCAGCTGCCGGGCCTCGCCATGGCCTCGCGGACCGTCGGGTCGCCGCAGATCCGCAACCGGGGCACGGTGGGCGGCAACCTCGGCGCGGCCTCCCCCGCGGGTGACACGCACCCGGTGCTGCTGGCGTCGGACGCGGTCATCGAGGTGGCCTCCGTGCGCGGGACGCGGATGATCCCGGCCGCCGAGTTCTACCTGGGGGTCAAGCGGAACGCCTTGGAGCCGGACGAACTGATCGTGGCCGTCCACCTGACGCCTGCCAAGGGGCCACAGCAGTTCTCGAAGGTCGGCACGCGCAACGCCATGGTGATCGCGGTGTGCTCGTTCGCGATCTCGCTGTTCCCCGAGGAGAACCGGGTGGGCGCAGCGGTCGGGTCGGCCGCTCCGACGCCGCGCCGGGCTCCCGAGGCCGAGGAGTTCCTGGCCTCGGCGCTGGACTTCAAGAACCCGAAGCCGTTGCTGGACTCGGTGAAGCGCGAGTTCGGCGAACTGGTCTCGCGGGCCGCGTCACCGATCGACGACGTGCGCGGGTCGGCGGCCTACCGCAAGCACGCACTGGCCGTGATGGCCCGCAGGACGCTGGGCTGGGCGTGGCAGGAACTTCTGGACGGGGAGCAGCAATGCGCGTGAACGTGACGGTCAACGGCGAGCAGCGGCAGGCCGACGACGTGTGGGAGGGCGAGTCGCTGCTGTTCATGCTGCGTGAGCGGCTCGGGCTGCCCGGTTCGAAGAACGCCTGCGAGCAGGGCGAGTGCGGTTCCTGCACGGTCTACCTGGACGACGTGCCGGTGTGCGCGTGCCTGGTCGCGGCCGGGCAGGCGCAGGACCGTTCCGTGCGCACGGTCGAGGGGCTCGCCGAGGGCGATCAGCTGGACCCGGTGCAGGAGGCGTTCGTCGAGGCGGGCGCCGTGCAGTGCGGGTTCTGCACGCCCGGTCTCGTGGTGCAGGCGCACGACCTGCTGGACCGCGTGCCGAACCCGTCCGACCCGGAGATCCGCGAGGCGCTCGCCGGGAACCTGTGCCGCTGCACGGGTTACGAGAAGATCCTGGACGCCGTGCGATTGGCGGCGTCGCGCCGATGATCGTCCTCGACCGCTGTGCGGTGTCCACCGTGGACTCGGCCGGGACCGAGCACCTGTCCGGTCACGTGGTCGTGGCCGACGGGCGCATCCAGTCCGTCGGTTCGGGCCCTGCGCCTCGGCCGTACGAGTCGCACACCTACGTCGACGCGTCGTCGTGCCTGGTCACGCCGGGGCTGATCAACACGCACCACCACCTGTACCAGTGGGCGACGCGGGGTCTCGCGCAGGACGCGACGCTGTTCGAGTGGCTGACCACGCTGTACCCGGTGTGGCGCGGGCTCGACGACACCGTGACGCACGCGGCGGCGTCCGCGGGCCTCGCGAAGCTGGCGCTGACCGGCTGCACGCTGGCCGCCGACCACCACTACGTCTTCCCGTCCGGCGGCGGTGACGTGTTCAACGCGCTCGTGTCGGCGGGGCGGCGGATCGGGATCCGGCTGGAGGCGATCCGCGGGTCGATGGACCGCGGCGAGTCCCAGGGCGGACTGCCGCCGGACAACCTGGTCGAGGACACCGAGGCCGCGCTGGTCGCGACCGAGCAGGCGATCGGCGACTACCACTCGACCGCTGACGACGCGCTGGTGCGGGTCGCCGTCGGGCCGTGTTCGCCGTTCTCGGTGTCGAAGGAGCTGATGACCGGGGCTGCTTCGCTGGCGCGCCGGCACGGCGTCCGGCTGCACACGCACCTCGCCGAGACGCTGGACGAGGAAGAGCAGTGCCTGGCGGAGAACGGGTGCACGCCGACCGAGTACGCCGAGCAGCTCGGCTGGCTGGGTTCGGACGTTTGGCTCGCGCACACCGTGCACCTGAACGCCGACGCCGTGAAGCGTCTCGGGGCGACCTCAACGGGTTCCGCGCACTGCCCGACGTCCAACGGGCGGCTGGGCACCGGGATCGCGCCCGTTCGCGACCTGCTGGACGCGGGTGCGCCGGTCGGGCTCGGGGTCGACGGCGCGGCGTCCAATGAGGACGGTGGGCTGGTCGTCGAGCTGCGTTCGGCGCTGTACCAGGCCCGTCAGCGTGGTGGGCCACGTGCGCTGGACGCTCGCAAGGCGTTGTGGATGGGCACGATGGGCGGAGCGCAGGTACTGGGGCGCGACGACTCGCTGGGCTCGATCGAGCCGGGCAAGGTCGCGGACCTGGCGGTGTGGGACCTGTCCGGAATGGACTACGCGGGTATCGCGGACCCGGTGGCGGCGCTCGTGCTGGGCACTCCCCCGCCGTTGAAACTGTTGATCGTGGGCGGCCGGGTCGTCGTGCAGGACGGGGTCCTGCTGACGGCGTCGACCGACGAGCTGGCGCGTGACCTCTCCGCTGCCAGCACCAAGCTCCAGGAGGCTGCGCGATGACCCTCACTCCCGCCGAACTGACCTCCGCGGTGTCGGGTGGCATCGGGACGTCGCCGCAACGCCCGGACGGCAACCTGAAGGTGCGCGGCGAGTTCGCCTACGCGTCCGACCTGTGGCACGAGGACATGATCTGGGGCGCGACCCTGCGCTCACCGCACCCGTACGCCCGCATCACGTCGGTGGACATCACCGAGGCGTTGAAGGTGCCGGGCGTGTACGCGGTGCTGACTGCTGACGACGTACCCGGCCGCAACCTGTACGGGTTGGAGCACAAGGACCAGCCGGTGCTCGCGGTGGACGTCGTGCGCTACCAGGGCGAGCCGATCGCGCTGGTCGGTGCCGACCACCCGGAGACCGCGCTGCGGGCGATGAAGAAGATCGTCGTGACGTACGACGTGCTCGAACCCGTTGTGGACATGGAAACGGCCGTGGACGACACGCCGTTGCACCCCGGCGGGAACCTGGTGCGGCACGTGCCGATCCGGCGCGGCTCGCAGGACGTCACGGCCGAGGTCGTGGTCACCGGCCGGTACGAGGTCGGGATGCAGGACCAGGCGTTCCTCGGCCCGGAGTCCGGGCTCGCGGTGCCGGCCGAGGACGGTTCGGTCGACCTGTACATCGCGACGCAGTGGCTGCACGTCGACCGCGACCAGATCGCGGCCGCGCTCGGGCTGCCGCAGGAGCAGGTCCGGTTGACGCTCTCGGGTGTCGGCGGCGCGTTCGGTGGCCGTGAGGACCTGTCGATGCAGGTGCACGCTTGTCTGCTGGCGCTGCGCACCGGCAAGCCCGTGAAGATGGTCTACAACCGCGAGGAGTCGTTCTACGGGCACGTGCACCGGCATCCGGCCGTGCTGTACTACGAGCACGGTGCCGACCACACGGGCAAGCTCGTCTACGTCCGCACTCGCATGTACCTCGACGGTGGCGCGTACGCGTCGTCGACTCCTGCGGTTGTGGCCAACGCGGCGACGCTGGGCGTTGGGCCGTACGAGGTCGACAACGTGACCGTGGACGCGTACGGCGTGTACACGAACAACCCGCCGTGCGGTGCGATGCGCGGATTCGGTGCTGTGCAGGCAGGTTTCGCCTACGAGTCCCAGATGGACAAGCTGGCAGAGGCGCTGGGCATGTCGCCGGTGGACGTCCGGGTGCGCAACGCGATGACCGAGGGTTCCGTGATGCCGACCGGCCAGGTGGTCGACTCGGCCGCGCCGGTCGCGCAGCTGCTGAAGCTGGTGCAGGACAAGCCTTTGCCCGCGGGGACGTCGTCCGACATCCGTGAGCTGCCCGGTGGTGTCTCGAACACCACGCACGGCGAAGGTGTCGTGCGCGGCGTCGGTTACGCCGTCGGCATCAAGAACATCTGCTTCTCCGAGGGCTACGACGACTACTCGACCGCACGTGTGCGCGTGTCGATGGTCAACGGTTCGTTGGCCGCCGCTGTGCACACCGCTGCCTGCGAGGTCGGGCAGGGCCTGGTGACGATCATGCAGCAGATCGTGCGGACCGAGCTGGGCATCGAACGCGTGACCGTGCTCCCGATGGACACGACGATCGGCAACGGTGGCTCGACCTCCGCCTCGCGCCAGACGTACGTGACCGGTGGCGCGGTGAAAGCCGCCTGCGCGTTGGTGCGCGACAAGCTGGCGGGCCGCACCGACATCGGCGACGAAGTGATCGACGAGACCACCGAGTGGCGCCACCGCGCGACCGAGGCCATTGATCCCGTTACCGGACAAGGCAACGCTCACGTGCAGTACGGCTTCGCCGCTCACCGCGCGGTCGTCGACGTGGACGTCGACCTCGGCCTGGTGCGCGTCGTTGCCCTGGACTGCGCCCAGGACGTCGGCAAGGCGCTGAACCCGCAGGCCGTGGTCGGCCAGATCCAGGGCGGATCCGCCCAGGGCCTCGGCCTCGCGGTGATGGAGGAGATCCAGACCTCCGGCGGCAAGGTGCGCAACCCGTCGTTCACCGACTACCTCATCCCGACCGTGCTCGACATGCCGCCGATGAGCATCGACGTGCTCGAGCTCGCCGACCCCCACGCCCCGTACGGCGTCCGCGGCGTCGGCGAACCGCCCACCATCTCGTCGACCCCGGCGATCGTGGCGGCGATCCGCGCGGCGACCGGCCTGGCGCTCACCCGCGTCCCGGTCCGCCCGGAACACCTCACCGGTACCTGAGTTTCTGGAGTTTGTTGCTGTGAACGCACATCTGCTCGCCACGATCGACCTGGCCACCCGCAACGTGGCCTCGGGAGGTGGCCCGTTCGGCGCGATGATCGTCCGTGACGGTTCCGTCATCGCCACCGGCGTCAACCAGGTGACGCCCACGCTCGACCCCACCGCGCACGCCGAGGTCGTCGCGATCCGCGCGGCCTGCCAGGTGCTCGGTGACTTCAAGCTGACCGGCTGCACGCTGATCTCCTCGTGCGAGCCGTGTCCCCTGTGCCTGTCCGCCGCGCTCTGGGCGCGCGTGGACAAGGTGATCTACGCCGCCGACCGTGATGACGCGGCCGCGGCCGGGTTCGACGACCGGGAGTTCTACGAACTCTTCAGCAAGCCCCGCAGCGAGTGGGACTTGCCCGTGCACCAGATCTCCACAGGCGAGGACAACGCCCCGTTTACCGCGTGGATGTCACTCGCAACTCGTATCGACTACTAGGCCGTGTTTGTTCACGAGCAACCAGTACGCCGTCGGCGTTCCCCCAGAGCGCTGGCCGCGCAATAGAGGCCAAAAGCCTGCCTTGCTGACCGGAGCTGTATCTAATCGCGTTCCGGCGTTGGAACGCGCCCACCGGCATGGGAAAGGCCGTCCTTCAATGACCCAGTTACGGAGCCGACCGACGTCCTCGTCGCTCGACCAGTTCTTCCGCATCACCGAACGTGGCAGCTCGTTGGGCCGAGAAGTGCGCGGTGGCATCACGACGTTCGTCGCGATGTCGTACATCGTGCTGCTGAACCCGTTGATCCTCGGCGCGTCCGCGGACATCACCGGCGCCAAGCTCACCATCGCCGAGATCACCACGGCGACCGCGCTGGCCGCGGGGGTGATGACCGTCCTCATGGGACTGGTCGGCAACGCGCCGCTGGCGATAGCGGCCGGCCTCGGCGTGAACGGCGTGGTGGCGTTCCAGATGGCGCCGACCATGACGTGGGCCCAGGCCTTCGGGCTGGTGGTGCTGGAGGGCCTGTGCATCGTGATCATGGCCGCGTCCGGCGTCCGTGAACGCATCATCAACGCGATCCCAGAACCGTTGAAGATCGCCATCACCGTGGGCATCGGGCTCTACATCGCTTTGGTGGGACTGGTCTCCGCCGGTTTCGTGACCCGCACCCCCGACGCGGCCGGGTCGACGGTGCCGGTGCGGATGGGCCTCGACGGTCACCTCAGCGGCTGGCCGATCGCGATCTTCTGCCTCGGCCTGCTGCTGATGATCGTCCTGATGGCGCGCGGCGTGCCCGGTGCCGTCCTGATCAGCATCGTGGTGGCCACGGTCGTTGCCGTGCTGGTGAACTCCGTGTTCCACGTGCAGGGCTGGGGCCTGGTCACGCCTTCCCTGCCGTCTTCCGTGGTCAGCTCACCCGACTTCGGGTTGTTCGGCCGGGTGGACCTGTTCGGTGGTTTCGTCTCGGCCGGCGTGATCGCGGCGACGATCTTCCTGTTCACCCTGGTGTTGTCAGGATTCTTCGACGCCATGGGCACGATCACGTCCGTCGCCGACGAAGCGGGTCTCACCCGTGACGGCCGCGTGGAGGGCATGGGCAAGATCCTGATGGTCGACGGTGCCGGCGCGATCGCGGGCGGCGTCACGGGATCGGCCCCGAACACCGTGTTCCTGGAGTCGGCCGCGGGGGTTGGCGAAGGCGCCCGCACCGGCCTGGCCTCGGTGGTGACCGGCGGGTTGTTCCTGGTGGCGTTGCTCTTCACGCCGCTGGCGGCCATCGTGCCCGCGCAGGCGGCGGCCCCCGCGCTGGTGGTGATCGGCGGGCTGATGATGACCCAGATCCGCCGGATCCCGTGGCAGGACACGGACTTCACCATCCCGGTGTTCCTGACGGTGGCGATCATCCCGTTCACCTACTCGATCACCAACGGCATCGGCGCCGGCCTCGTGTCGTACGTCGTGCTGCGCATCTGCAAGGGCCGCTGGCCGGGCTGGCTGATGACCGGCCTCGCCGTGATGTTCGCCGTGTACTTCGGCGTGGATCTGATCACCGGCAAGTGACGCGGTGAGGTTCGGCCGGGCGGCCACCCGGCCGAACCTCTCCGCCCGAGGGAGGTTCGATGCGTGACCTGGCACCGACGTTGCTGTCGTGGGACCGTTTCGCGGTCGCCTCGGTGGTGGCCGTGCGCGGCAGCGCGCCCCGCCCGGTCGGCGCGGCGATGGCGGTCGGCCCGTCCGGCGAGGTGATCGGCAGCGTGTCCGGCGGCTGCGTGGAGGCCGAGGTCTACGACCTGGCGTGCACGGTGCTTTCGAGTTCGGTTCCGGCTTTGGCCACGTTCGGCTACTCCGACGACACGGCGTTCGCGGTCGGCCTCACCTGCGGCGGCTCGCTGGACGTGCTGGTGCAGCGGGACAGCCCGTCGTTGCGCGCGGCCCTTCAGGCCTCTGTGGACGGTCATCCGGTGTCGGTGTTGTTCAGCGCGGAGGGCCGCACGTTCGTCGAGTCCTGGATGCCGCCACCGCGACTGCTGGTGTTCGGCGCGATCGACCACGCCGCCGCGGTCGCCGAGATCGGGCGTTTCCTCGGCTACCACGTGACCGTGTGCGACGCACGGCCGATCTTCGCGACTCCGGAGCGGTTCCCCGCAGCGCACTCGGTGGTGGTGGACTGGCCGCACCGCTATCTGGCCTCTACACACACCGACGCATCCACGGCCGTTGTGGTGCTCACGCACGATCCGAAGTTCGACATCCCGGTGCTGCGTGAGGCGCTGTCCAGGCCGTTGGCGTTCGTCGGCGCGTTGGGCTCCCGCCGCACACATCTCGAACGCCTCGACCGCCTCCGTGCTGAGGGCGTGCCCGAATCGTCGTTGGCGCGCCTGAGGTCACCGATCGGCCTGGACCTCGGCGGCCGCAGCCCAGCGGAGACCGCCGTCTCGATCGCCGCCGAGCTGGTGGCCGTGCGGCACGGCGGCAGCGGCCTGCCGCTGTCGGTTCTGTCGACCCCCATCCACCGGACCCAGGAGAGTCATGGCACTGATCTTCCTCAACGGCGGCGGCATGAAGGACGGCCCGCTGCACTCCCAGCTGCAGGGCACGCCGATGGTGTGCCGGGCGCGCAGTGCGGCCAAGTACCGGTACTTCTCGGTGCGGGGCAAGTTCCCCGCGATGCACGAGTCGGGCTCGGCCTCGGTGGTGGGTGAGCTCTACGACCTGCCGTTGAAGATCCTGCGCGACCACCTCGTCCCGGCAGAGCCGCCGGAGCTGGAGATCGGCGTCATCGAGCTCGAGGACGGCAGCGCCGCCCTGGCCACCGTGCTGCGCGACGCGATGGTGGACGGACTACTCCAATCGGGTGACATCCAGGACATCTCGTATCTGGGCGACTGGCGGGAGTTCCTACAACGCGAGGGGTGAGGGAGCGGCATCGGGGGGTGCCGCTTGGCAAGGGGGAGTTGCCGCAGGCGGCGGGGCCAACCGAAGTGGCCCCGCCGCAGGACCTCAGTTCAACGCCGTCGCGAGACCGCCAGGTCGCCGGCCCCCACTGCCCCTGTGAGGCGAGCATCAGGGACGCCACCGTCTCAGGTTCCTCACCCAGGTCAGCTCTTTCAGCGCCGCGGCGACTCGATCCCCGGCGGCCGGGGGGCACGTCGGCGTCCCCGAGCATCGGCAGGAGCAGTCATCGGCCAGCGGGTGGTCCTCGTAACCGGGAATCAACGTCCACGCCCTCTCAACAGCCCGCGCTCGTACGCCACCGCGACCGCCGCGGCCCGGTCCGAGACACCCAGCTTCGCGTAGACGTGCAGCAGGTGCGTCTTCACCGTCGCCTCGGAGATGAACAGGGCCGCCGCCACCGCCCGGTTCGTGGATCCCTTGGCCACCAGCGCCAGCACGTCGAGCTCCCGCGCCGACAGCGGCTCCAGCGCAGGCTTCCGGACCTGCCCCAGCAACCTCGTGGCGACCGCGGGCGACAGCACGGCCTCCCCGGCGTGAGCAGCCCGGATGGCCCGCTGCAACTCGTCGCGCGGCGTGTCCTTCAACAGGTAACCGGTGGCGCCGGCCTTGATGGCGGGCAGTACGTCCCGATCGGTGTCGTAGGTGGTCAGCACCAGCACGCGACACGGGTGTGTGCGCAGGCGCTCGATGGCGGACAGCCCGTCGGAGCCCGGCATCCGCAGGTCCATCAGCACGACGTCCGGCGACAACGCCGTGACCACGGCCACCGCCTCGTCACCTGAGGCGGCCTCGCCGACGACCTCGAAGTCGGCGGCGGCGAGCATGCCGCGCAGGCCGTCGCGGACGACAGGGTGGTCGTCGACGATCACGAGCCGGATCACGCCACCCACCACCCGGTTCACCAGTCCCTCGCCACTCACGCCGGCACCCGCGCCGAGATCGCCGTGCCCGACCCCGGCTCCGACTCCACGAACAGCGCCCCCGACAACCGGTGCACCCGGTGCCTCATCGCGGGCAGGCCGAACCCGGTCGACGGGTGCGCCAGGTCGAAGCCCACGCCGTCGTCGCGCACGTCCAGCGTCACCACGTCCTCCATGTACGACAGGGTCAGGCCCACGCGGGAGGCGCAGGCGTGTTTGGCCACGTTCGCCAGGGCCTCCTGGGCTGTGCGCAGGAGGGCGACCTCGACCTCCGGGTGCATGACGCGGACGGCGCCGGTCAACGTCACCGAGACCGGCACGCCGTACACCGTGGACCAGCCCGAAGCCACCTCGTCCAACGCTTCCGGCAGCGCCGCGGAGTCCAGGGCCGGCGGGCGCAGGGCGTGCACCGAGCGGCGGGCCTCGGCCAGGTTCGCACGGGCCAGGTCGGCCGCCACCGACACGCGGCGTTCCCAGTCGTCGGCAGTGGCCGCCGAGAGCTGCGTGATGATGCCCGTCAGGCCCTGGGCCAGCGTGTCGTGGATCTCGCCCGCCAGGCGGTGCCGCTCGTCCAGCACGCCCGCCTCGTGCGCCTGCACCAGGAGCTGGGCGTGGAGGCCCTCGTTCTCCTCCAGCAGGTCCTTGCGCAGGCGGGCCTGTTCGGTCGTCACGTGGCCGACGAACGTGAAGGTGCACGCCAGCACCATGAACACGAGCAGCAGCAACCAGAAAGCGGGCCGAGTCTCCGCAGGCGGGTAGCCGCCGAACAACGACAGCGTCGCCAGCACCGCGGTGAGCGCCACCACGATGAACATCCAGCGACCGCGCAGGAGCTCGCTCGCGTAGACGTAGACCGCGTACGACACGGCGCCGAACCAGTGTTCGCGCATGCCCAGCACCGCGTAGAACACGACCATGCCACCGACGAACACGGCCATGAGCTCCACGCGGGAGCGCCACCGCGGGTGCAGCGTGACCCACCACGCCATCCACCCGTAGCCGAACGCCACCACGCCGTAGGTGAACCAGCGCTCCGACGCCGAGTGCGTGGTGAAGATCGAGTACAGCACCGTGGTCACGGTCAGCACGAAGTACGGGATCGTGCGCGCGACGAACGCGAGCCTGCGCTCCCAACTGTCCAACGCGGCCATGTCCACGAGCCACCGTTACCTAAAGTGTGAGTGAACGTGAGTCCACTGTGTTGAGGCAGTCGGCGCCTTGCGGCGTCGGCGGTGACCCGTACCAGTCGGTGCGGGTCTTCCCGTGGCAGTACCCGTTGCCCGCGTAGTGCGGGTCTTACCTGGGTTTCCAGCGGGCTCGTTTCGCGTCGCCCCGCAACTCGGGGAGGACGTCTCGCATTGCACGAGCGCGGCGAGGTTGCGCGCGGCGTTGAGGTCCCGGTCCAGGACCAGACCGCACACCTCGCAGCGGTAGATGCGCTCGGCCAGGCACAGCTTGGCTTTCACCACGCCACAGGCCGAACACGTCTTGGAGCTGGGATACCAGCGGTCGGCGACGTGCACGCGCACGCCCGACCAGCCGGCCTTGTACTCGATCTGACGGCGCAACTCGGCCATGCCGACACCGGCCACACGCCTCGCCAACCGGCGGTTACGGATCATGCCGGACACGTTTAGATCCTCGATCACCACGGTGCCGTGGGTACGCACCAGCGCCGTGGTGAGCTTGTGCAGCCCATCCCGGCGGACGTTCGCCACCCGCGTGTGTAGACGAGTGATGCGGGCCTGGGTCTTGCGCCACCGGTTGGACGGGACGCGGCGGGTACGGCGGTCCGGACCGGCACGACGCGCGGCCTGCCGCTGCAGGCGCCGCAGCTCCCCCAGCGCTACGTCGAGGTGGCGCGGGTTCGGGATGGTCTCGCCGGTCGACAGCACCGCCAGCGACTTCACCCCAAGGTCGACACCCACCACACTCTCCGGCCGTGAGGGCGCGGTGCTTGCACGGGTGATCTCCACGGAGAACGACACGAACCACCGGCCGCCCCGGTGGGACACGGTGGCGGAGCGGATGCGGGCGGTGCCGCGCTCGACGTGCCGGGCCAGCTTCCGGGTCGACTCATGCGTGCGCACGAGGCCGATGCGGGGCAGCTTCACATGCCGCCGGTCCTCGGCAAGGCCGAACGCGCCGGTGGTGAACCGGCACGACAAACCGGACCGCTTGCCCTTGAACCGTGGGAACCCGAGGCCGCGACCCTTGCGCTTACCACGCTTGGAGTCTGCCCAGTTACCCAAAGCGGCCGCGAGATCGGCCAAGCCACACGAGTAGACCTCCTTCGAGTTCTCCGCCCACCACGGAGCGACCTCGTCCTTGGCCAGGTTCCAGTCCTTGCGCAGGCTGTAGGCCGACCACCACAACGAGGGCGTCAGCTCGGCCTCGGCCAGACCACAGGTCCTCTCGGCGGCCCGCTGGTCCAGGTTCGCCTTGATCCGCGCCAGGCCCCAGTTGAACGCGCGACGCCGCCCACCGCAATGCGACCGCAACGCCTGCTCCTGGCCGGGGCCCAGGTCCAGGGCGAACCGGTACGCCTGGATCACCGACGACACCCGATCACCATACCGAACACATGTTCCCATCACAGCGAAGGGCCATCCCAGCTCACACACGAACACGCTCGACCACACATGATCACAAACCACCGAACAGTTCAGAACCTCCAGCGGACTGATGCGCCGGGCTTCTGCGCGGCCGTAACGGCTGGTCCTGCTGCTCGACGTGCCGGCGCAGCACGGTGAACGGCGCACCTGCGACCGCATTGGCGACGTACGACTCGGACCATAACCGTTGTGATGGCCGGTCGGGCCGACCTCACAGACCTGCTCCGAGTGCGCAGGGATCGACGGGCCAAAACCGCTGTCGGGCAACGCCGCCAAGAACATGCTGGCCGCGAGGCAGGCGGACTACACACACGGGCCGTGGCGCGCAGGCCCGACCAAGCGGTGGCCCGTCCACACGCCGCGCGACCCGCCCACAGCGCCGAGCGAATCCCCGCCCCCCAGTGCGGACAGCGATGTCAGTCCCAGCGGAACGTCCTGGCCGCCACAGCGCCCGCCACGAGGCTCACCAGCCCCATGACCGCGAGATGCCTCCAATCCGGCGCGGTGCCGAGCCACGCCTGTTGCAGCGCCTCCACACCGGGAGGCGAGTACGAGCCGATCGTCAATATCGCCGAGGGCAGCATGAACCGCGGCAGGTACACGCCGCCGAAGAACATCAGCAGCAGGAACACCACCGTCGCCCAGCCACCGGCCGCCCGCGCGGTCGGGGCCAGTGCGGCGATCACCAGGCCCAGCGCGAACGTCCCAGCGCCTCCCAGCACCACGGCACACGCCAGGCCGAGTGGATGGTGGGGCAGGTCGACGCCGAAAACGACGTACGCCACCACGATAGTCAGCAGCACCGACAAGATCGCCGCTCCGAAGTTGACCACCAGCTGGCCGATCAGCAACCGCGCCGGGTGCATGGGCGTCGTGGACAGCCGGCGCAGCACGCCTTTCTCCCGATACGTCGCCACGACCGTCGGCAGACGCTGCAACCCGATGAACACCAACGTGAACACGATGATCGACGACACGTAGCTGTCGATGAACCGAAGACCTCCGAAGTTCGAATCGGGCGTCCGCAAAGCCGGAATCGCCCCCAGCCCGAGCAGCAACAGCGCCGGGAACACCATGGCGAACACCGAGTTCAGTCGATCGCGAACGAACAGCCGAGCTTCCACCTCAATGATCTTCAGCACGACTACCCCCGGTCAGTTCGACGTAGGCGTCGTCCAGCGAGACCTGGTCGACGCGCAGCTGACGCGCCACGATCTGCTTGCGCGCCAGCAGAGAAGTCACCGCGTGCAGCAGGTTCTCGGACCCGCTCACCACGAGCTGCGAACCCACCGACGACACCTCGGTGACCTCCGGCAGGGCCTGCAGCAGGGCAACGTCCAACGAAGCGGACGGCACGAACCGCACCCGAGTGGCACCGTCCACACGCGACACCAGCCCGGAAGGTGTGTCCAACGCCGCGATGCGCCCGTCGCGGAACACCGCGACCCGGTCGCAGAGCCGCTCGGCCTCCTCCATGAAGTGGGTGACCAGCAGGATCGTCACGCCGGCCGACCGCACCTCCTCGATCACCGACCACGTGTCGCGCCGCGCCTGCGGATCGAGTCCCGTCGTCAGCTCGTCGAGGATCGCCACCCGCGGCGACCCGATCAACGCCAGCGCGATCGACAACCGCTGCTTCAACCCGCCGGACAGCTGCCCGAACTCCGCCTTCAGGTGCCCGGTCAGCCCCAGCCGCGACGACCAGTCGGCCGGCGACGGGTAGAACGACGAGAACAGCGACAGGGCCTCGCCCACCCGAATCCGTTCGGGCAGCTCGGACGCCTGCAGCTGCACCCCGATCGCGGACCGCACGTCACCAGGCGCCCGCCCCAGCACCGACACGCTCCCCCGGTCCGGCTTCCGCAGCCCCGCCACGCACTCGACCGTCGTGGTCTTGCCCGCCCCGTTCGGCCCCAGAATTCCGAAGATCTCCCCCTCGGCCACCTCGAACGACACCGAGTCCACCGCGACGCGGGGCCCGTACCGCTTGCCCAGCTCGCGCACTTCGACGATTGCCATGCCACCACGATCGAGCAGAACAAACAGCAAATCATCGAACAACGAGCGGCACCCTGATCAACCGATCGGTTGATGCTCCAGCACGGCCGCGCGCAATGCCGCCGCCAGTCGCGAAACGGGGTCAGCGACAGGCCCCGGCACTCGCGCGATCAGCACCCGGCGCTGCTCGGACGGCCCGCCCCGCACCGGCAGCACCCGCACGCCGGCGGGCACGACCGTGGCGAGCGCGGCCGACACCGTCGTGATGCCCAGTCCCGCCGCGACGAGCTGCAGCTTGGCCAGCCAGTCACGGGCGGTGTGCGCGACGACGGGCCGTTCGTCCAGCCCCGGCCACACGCCCATCACCAGCGGATCGCCCGGCCCGGAGATCCAGCGCTGGTCCCGCAGATCCGCGATGTCGATGAAGTCGTTGCGCGCCAACGGATGCGCCGACGGCACAGCAACGCGCAGGCTGCGTTCCGTGAGGGTGTCGATCTCCAAAGCGGGCACCTCGTCGTCGGGAGCGCGAAACGGCGGTGACGACGCGATCAACGCGACATCCAACGTGCCCGCACGCAGCGCGCGCACCAACGCCGGTGTGCTCCCCTCGCGCGTGACGACAGTGATGGATGGATGACTACGCCTCAACGCCACAAGCGCAGCAGGCACCAACCACGCACCAGCCGTGGCGAACCAGCCGAGCCTGACCGTGCTCTCGTCCTCCTCCGACAGCCCCGCAAGCTCTCGTGCGCCTGCATCGACCTGATCGACCACAACGGCCGCACGCTTCAACACGAGCCGTCCGGCCGCAGTGAGCCGCACGCCGTCATGGCGCCGCTCCAACAACACGGCGCCCGCTGCACGCTCCAAGGCCGCGATCTGCCGGGACACCGCGGACTGCGTGTAACCCAACGCGGTCGCCGCCGCGGTCAACGTCCCGCGCTCGGCCACCTCGCGGAACACCCGCAGAGCGACCAGCGACGCATCGGTGAAGGCCATGACGTCTACGCATACCCTGGTTGACATTCTTTCGCTACCCGCATGCCTCGAACCGTCCTAGCGTCGAAGCCATGACGATCGCACTGGTCACCGGCGCCACCCAGGGCCTCGGCCTCGCGCTGGCAGAAGGGCTCGCGCAACGCCTGAAGCCCACCGACACCGTCTACCTCACCGGCCGCGACGCCGTCCGGGTCGCCGCCGCCGTCGGGTCTGTCCAAGGCAGCGCACAGGTCCGCGGCGAACTGTTCGACGTGGCACAACCGAACTCCGCACACGACTTGGCCGAACAGCTGAAACAACGGCACGGCGGCGTCGACATCGTGTTCGGCAACGCCGTGATGCGCATCGGCCCGGACGACGACCCGCGCGAGATCGCCGACGAGTACACTCAGGTCAACAACTTCGGCACCACGAGACTCCTGCGGGAGTTCGCGCCACTGCTCAACGACAACGGCAGACTGCTCGTCGTGGCCAGCTCGCTCGGCACGCTCCACCACCTGGCACCAGTCCTCCACGGACGGTTCACCGCACCGTCCACTCTGGACGAGATCGACGACCAGATCGCGCGCTGGCGCGACGAGATCAAGGAGAACAGGACCGGCGCCTGGCCCGGCTTCGTGAACATCCCGTCCAAGATCGGCCAGGTCGCCGCCGTCCGCGTCCTCGCCGCCCAACGGCGCGAAGAAGACACGGAGCGCGGCATCCTGATCGCCTCGGCGTGCCCCGGAATGATCAACACACCCACGTCCGCGCTGTGGTGGGACGTCAGCACCGCCCCGACTCCGGCGCAGGCCGCGAAGGCGTTGCTGGACCTCGCACTCGACCCGGTCAAACGGGAGCACTACGGCGAGCTCGTGCGTCACGGCGAGGTGGTGCCGTTCAGCTGATGGGCTGGTCCAGCCCGTGCACCACCTGGTCGAGCAACGTCTGGATGACAGCTTCGTTGTGCTCGTTGCGCCCAGGCGTGATCATCCGCGACGTCGCTTCGACCATCGCGTGCACGAGCATCGCCCGCAGCTGCGCGCGCTGCACCCCCGCCGTGGTGAAGACACCGACCAACGGCGCCAGCAGCCGTTCGTGCTCGGCCCTGATCTGCTCGCGCGACGCGTCCGGCAGCGTGTGCGCGGACAGGGCCACCACGGCGCCGTGGCTGCCGTCGGTGATGATCGCCAGCTCGGTGCGCAGGTAGGCCTCGATCTTCTCCGGCACGGACCCGGCGCTGTTGACCGCGTCCTCCAGCTTGTCCGCCCACTCGGGCAGCGCGTCCGACACGATCGCCGCGACCAGTTCCTCGCGGGACCGGAAGTACTCGTAGAGGCTCGGCCGCGACAACCCGACGCGTCTCGCGAGCGACGCGAGCGTCAGCGCCTCCGCCCCCTCGGTCGCCACGATCTCGCGCCCGGCGTCCAGCAGGGCGCGCAAACGGTTGGCGCGGTGCTCGGCCACGGTGTCGGCGCTGATCCTCGGCACAGCGGGATCGTATCGCGCCTTGCTTTCCCGACGGGGAGTTGGAATAGTTTCCGACAGAGCGTCGGAATCAAGGAGGGCCTCATGTTCATCGCGACGAACCGCCTCTTCGTGCCCGCTGAGCGTGCGGAGGAGTTCGAGGCCCACTTCCGCAGCAACATGCGCACGTTCCTGCCCGGCGTGCCCGGTCTGCTGCGCAGCACGCTGCTCAAGCCGACGAAGGACGACCAGCCGTACGTGTCGGTCAACGAGTTCGAGTCCGAGGAGCACTTCCGCGCCTGGGTCGCGTCCGACTCGTTCCGCGAGGCGCACAAGCGCAACCGTGGCATCGCCCGGCACGTCACGGGCAACGCCGTGGAGACCTTCCAGCACGCGGAGGACATGGTCCTGCCGCAGCAGCGCACCGAGTAGACGACACCTCGCCGTCTCACAGCGTCGGAAGCAGAGCCTTCATCCGGTTGATCTCGTCGGTCTGCACGGCGATCACGTCGTCGGCCATCTCCTCGACCTGAACGTTGGTGCCGGCGCCCTTCACGTCCGTCGCCATCGTGATCGCACCCTCGTGGTGCTTGATCATCAGCTCCAGGAACATCCGGTCGAAGTCCTTGCCGCGCGCGGCTCCGAGGGCGTTGAGCTGGTCCTGCGTGGCCATTCCCGGCATCGAACCGTGGTCCTCGTGCCCACCCGCCGCGCTGAACGTCCGCTGCCACTGCTTCATGGCACCGATCTCGGGCTCCTGACTGAACCGGATGCGGTCTGCCAGGCCTTTCACGGTCGCGTTCTCCGCGCGGTCGGGCGCGAACCGCGTCATCGCGAGCGCCTGCTCGTGGTGGACGATCATCATCGCCACGTACTTGCGGTCGGCGTCGTTCGGCGGCGGCGGAATCGCGCGGGAAGCGTCCGACGGTGACAACGTCTGCGCCGAACCCCCCGGTGTGTCCGGCGCGATGATCGGCGCTGCATCAGGCTCCGATGTACAGCCCGCCAACAGGGCGAATGCCGCCACGATGACCACAACCCCAGAACGCATGGACCGGACAATACCCTCCGAAAGACGCTGGCCCTTAGCAAGGCGAAAGGGTCATACTCCCCCCACCAACCCGTACTGAGGGGGTAAAGCTGTGACTTCACGCGCAACGGCCCGGCGGCGCAGAACGCCGTTCGCGGTTCTGGGGGCGCTCGCGCTGACGCTGTCGACGTTGACCGCGCCCGCGTTCGCCGAACCCGACCTGCCGTCCGACGGCGCTGGACTGAGCGAGGCTCAGCTCGAGGCCCAGGCGGAACCGGTCAACGGCATCCCGGGTGAGAACGAGATCAGCCGCAGCCGCAACATGGTC
Source organism: Lentzea rhizosphaerae (assembly GCF_042649515.1). Lineage (NCBI taxonomy): Bacteria > Bacillati > Actinomycetota > Actinomycetes > Pseudonocardiales > Pseudonocardiaceae > Lentzea > Lentzea rhizosphaerae. The sequence continues at coordinate 54,246 of NZ_JBHRZI010000037.1, forward strand.
CTGGTGTCGCACCTGGACAAGGTGGCTCCGCTCGACCAGACGCAGACGGACATCGCGTTCCAGGGCAACTACGCGTTCGTCGGCAACTACAACGGCTTCACCATCTACGACATCCGCAACCCGAGGTCGCCGAAGATCAAGAGCTCCGTGCTCTGTCCCGGCTCGCAGAACGACGTCTCGGTGTACGGGAACCTGCTGTTCCTGTCGACCGACTCGTCGCGCAACGACAACTCGTGCAACAGCGTGTCCCAGCCGGCGACCGAGAAGTCGTCGTGGGAAGGCATCAAGGTCTTCGACATCAGCGACAAGTCGGCGCCGAAGTACGTCGCCGCCGTCGAGACCGACTGCGGTTCGCACACCCACACGCTGGTGCCGGCCAAGGACAAGAAGAGCCTCTACCTCTACATCTCGTCCTACTCGCCGAACGCCACGTTCCCGGACTGCCAGCCGCCGCACGACAAGATCTCGATCGTCAAGGTGCCGGTGCGCAACCCGGCCCAGGCGTCGCTGCTCAAGGCCCCGGTGCTCTTCCCGGACGGCGGCAACAAGGGCAAGTCCGGCACCATCGAGACCGGCTACGTCACGGCGACCTCTGGTTGCCACGACATCACCGTCTACCCGCAGCTCGACCTCGCGGCCGGCGCCTGCATGGGTGACGGTGTCCTCTGGGACATCTCCAACCGGGAGAACCTGGTGGAGATCAACCGCGTCCAGGACGACGAGCACTTCGCGTTCTGGCACTCGGCGACCTTCAACAACAACGGCACCAAGGTCGTCTTCACCGACGAGCTCGGTGGCGGTGGCGCCGCGACCTGCAACGAGAAGATCGGCCAGACGCGTGGTGCCAACGGCATCTACGACATCGTGGGCAAGGGCAAGGACCGCAAGCTGGTCTTCAAGTCCTACTACAAGATCCCGCGCATGCAGGCCGACTCGGAGAACTGCGTCGCCCACAACGGCTCGCTGATCCCCGTGCCCGGCAAGGACATCATGGTGCAGTCCTGGTACCAGGGCGGCGTCTCGGTGTGGGACTTCACGAACTCGAGCAAGCCGCGTGAGATCGGCTTCTTCGAGCGCGGCCCGATGCCGAACAAGGCGGGCGGCGGCACGTGGTCGACCTACTGGTACAACGGCTACATCTACTCCTCGGAGATGGGCCGCGGCTTCGACGTCATCGACATGCGCGACCCGCGCACGTTCGTGGCGAAGTTCTTCCGCACGAACGAGCTGAACGTGCAGACCCAGGGCAACTTCTACCGCGGGTAGCAGCTGTCCGGATCAGCGCGGCTGTCGTTTCTCGGCAGCCGCGCTGATCGCTGTCAGGACCAGAGTGACCGCGACACCACCGAAAACGGCCCAGATCGGCGAGCCGACGTCCAACGCCCACGCGGCGACGACGGCGGTGAGGCCGTAGCCCGCACCGGTCACCGCGTACATCATCGAGAACCCCGCGGCGTGCGCGCCGACCGGAAGCCGTTCGCGCAACGCCAGACTCCGCGTCACGAGCACGCCGGACTGGAACAACCCGGCCGCCAGCAACGCACCCGCGATGCCCGGCAGGTTCGGGAACAACGCCACCGCACCCACACAGGTCGCGGTGATCACCAGCAGCACGAGTCCCTGGGTGCGCAACGATCCCGGCCACGGCCGCAACCCGTACAGCACCGCACCCAGCGCGCTGCACGCCGCGAACCCCGTGAGCAGCGGCCCGGTCCAGCCGATGCCGATCCCCCGGTGCTCCAGCAACGCCGGCAGCACCAGCTCCGCGACCGCCAGCTGCGCCAGAGCCGCCGCGCTCACCAGGTAGATCGGCCACGCAGACACGACCACGCGCACCTTCGCCGTGCCGGAGCGGGACGTCACGTGCCCGCGCGGCAGGATGAACACCAGCCACGCCGCGACGACGATCAGGCTGACCGACACCACAACGGGCGCACGCCGGTCGACGCTCAACGCCAGCACGGTGACCAGCGCGGGCGCCACCGCCCACACGACCTGCGTGATCATGGCGTCGAAGCCCATCGCCTTGGGCACCAACGAGTCCGGCACCAGCCCGAGCAGCATCGCGCGCAGTCCACCCGGCGTCGTCGACGGTCCGGCGCCCGCGATCAGCGCCGCCACCACCAGCACCGTCGTGTTCGTCGTCAACGCCAGCGTCGTGAACGCACCCGCGCCGACGACCAGCCCCGCGCTGAGCTGCCCGCGCATCCGTGACGGGTCGAGCAGGAGCCCCAGCAGCGCCGCGCCGAGGATCTCCCCCAGCACGTAGACCGCCGTCAGCGACGCCGCCAGCACGTAACCGCCGGGCAGGTCCCTGGTCAGGAACACCATCATCAGCGGCGTCATGGACATCGGTAACTTGGCGGCGACCGTCACCACGGCGCACGCGAGCACGTCCCGGTTCGCGAGGTCGCGGTAACCGGCAGCGGAGATCGTCACTCGCTCATCTCCTGGAACAGCGTCAGCTGCAGTCCGGCGGGTGCTTTCAGCCGCGCGTTGAGCGAGTTCCACGGCGTGCGCGTGGGTTCCGCGATCACCTCGGCGCCCGCGGCTTCCAGCTCACGGGTGGTGCTTTCGGAGTCGGCCACCTCGAACGCGACCCGGATGTGCCCGGCGACGCGCTCACCCACCTCGACCTGGTCGATGAACTCCGCGTGCGGCGGATCGGTGATCTCCAGCGTGGCCCTGCCGGCCTCCAGGATCGTGACCCGCCCGCCGTCGGACGCGAACGCCGCCCGTTGCTCGAGGCCGAGCACGTCTCGGTAGAAACGCAGGGCCTCGTCGTAGTCGGCGGCGGTGACGACTAGGCGGAGTTCACGAACACCGGTCATGCGACGATCATTTCACCACCGGTGTCAGAACTGAGCGAAACGCCGCAGCCTGACAGGATGGCGCGCGTGCTGAACGGACTCGACCAGGTGGACTGGGCTCGCCTGACCCACGCGTACGGCCCCGCCGACGACGTGCCGGACCAGATCCGCGACCTGGTGTCGCCCGACTGTGAGCGCCGCCGGAAAGCGCTGTGGGCGTTGAACGGCAACATCTACCACCAGGGCACGGTCTACGAGGCCACGGCGCACGCGGTCCCGTTCCTGCTGGAGGTGCTGACCGCGCCGGAGTGCGACGAGCAGCCGCAACTGCTCGAGCTGCTCAGCGGGATCGTCACCGGGTTCGACGAGATGTGGCTGCCAGGGGGTCTGCCGATCGCCGACCACCGCGCGCAGGCCGAGGGTGGCGAGGCCGTCCTGGCGGCGGCACCCCGGCCCGGCGACGACGACTTCGACGAGGACGAGGCGGACTACGAGTACGTCGAAGGTCTCTCCGACGACGACCAGCGGCGGATGTTCGCGCACATCTGGGTGCGGGCGCTGGCGACCGTCACCGGAGGGGACGACGAGGGCGTCGTGGCAACGACAGGGTCCCGTTCCTCGGCGGCAACCTCGCGGCGTACGCGGGCAGCGTGCTGCGGCTGACCGGCGACCGGCACGCGGGTCGGACGTTCGACGCGCTGGAGGACTACACCTCGACGCGCTGAGGCTGCCCCTGCACCAGCCGGGTCGCGACCACGACGACCGCCGCGATCCCCGCCGTCACGTGGATCGGCGCCGGCCCGAACGTCGCAGCGAGCACCGCGACCGAACCCAGCGGCAGCAGGTACTTGCGCAGCCCGGCCTGACCGGGGCAGTCCTGCACGTACCAGACGCACACGAAGAAGATCGCGAGCGGCACGGTCGTGAACGCGGCGACCGTCGTGCCCGGTGCGTGCGAGAGGTGCAGGTCGTAGTCGACGGACGCGGCGAGCCCGGCTCCGAGCGCGGCGATCGAGCCGAGGACGAGCAGGTGCGCGTAGCCCCAGAGGAACGCCTTCTTCATGTTGTGCAGGTGGGTGGGCGCCTCGAAGTAGATCCACCACACCGAGAACACGATGATCAGCGACGCCGCGGCCAGCGAGATCAGGTTGACGCCGCTGTCGAAGCCCTTCTGGAACGCGAGCGTCGCCGCCAGGATCGACTCGCCGAGCACGATCAGCGTGAAGAGGCCGTGCCGTTCGGCGATGTGGTGCGGGTGCCACGTCGTGGCCGCGGCGCGCTCCGCCCACACCGGCACCAGCAGCTCGCCGATCATGAAGACCACCCACAGCGGGAACTGCAGGCTCGGCGGCGCGACGAGGACCCACAACACCCAGAGCACCTGCATGCCGGCGATCCCGGCGGCGTAGCGGCGCGTGCAGCTGCGGTGCGAGGGGTTGTCCCGCGACGCCCTCAGCCAGTGCGCCACCATCGCGAGGCGGATGACGACGTAGCCGCCGACGACGATCCGGTAGTCCTGCCGCTCGAAGACGGCCGGGATGCCCGACGCGATGACGAGCACACCGGCGATCTGGAACATCGTGATGATCCGGTACAGCGTGTCGTCGTTGTCGAACGCGCTGGCGAACCAGGTGAAGTTGAGCCACGGCAGCCACAGCGCGAAGAACGCCATGCAGAACGCCAGCAGGCCGGCGCCGGCGTGGTTCTCCGACACCGCGTGGTGCAACGAGGCGGCGGCCTGGGCGACCGCCACCACGAAGCTCAGGTCGAACAACAGCTCCAACGGCGTCGCGACCCGGTGGGCCTCCGCCGTGTCGCGCGCGAGGAGCTTTCTGATCATCCCGGTACCACCATGATCCTTGATTCGCTGAGGTCGAGCGCGACCCGCGTGCCCGGCTGGTACGCGGAAGCGGCGTTCGACGGCTGGTCGATCCGCAGCACCTGCTCGCCGACCCTCACCGAGATCCGCGTGACCGGCCCGAGGAACGACTGGGTCAGCACGTCGCCCACGATCTTGCCACCGGAGTCGCCGTCGTGTGCGGAAACGCCGATGTCCTCCGGCCGCACGATGACGCGAACGTCGCTTCCGGACGGTTGGTCGTGGGCGGCGGGCAGGGTGACGCCGTTGATGACGACGGTCTGCCCCTCCGCCTTGGCCTCGACCGAGTTCGTGACGCCGACGAACTGCGCCACGAACGCCGTCTTCGGTTCCCGGTAGACGACGGACGGGGTGTCGAGCTGCTCCAGCCGTCCGTGCGACATGACGCCGACCCGGTCCGAGACGGCGAGCGCCTCCTCCTGGTCGTGCGTGACGAACAACGTCGTCATGCCGAGCTCGGTCTGGATGCGGCGGATCTCGTCGCGCAGGCTCACGCGGACCTTGGCGTCCAATGCGGACAGCGGCTCGTCGAGCAGCAGCACGCGCGGCTGGATGGCCAGCGCACGCGCCAGCGCGACCCGTTGCTGCTGACCGCCCGACATCTGGTGCGGGAAGCGGCCGCCGAGGTGCGCCAGACCGACGAGTTCCAGCAGCTCCCCGGCCTTCTTGGCGTCGGCCTTGCGCATCTTCAGGCCGAACGCGACGTTCTGCGCCGCGGTCATGTTCGGGAAGAGGCTGTAGGCCTGGAAGACCATGCCCATGTCCCGCCGGTTGGCCGGCACCTTCGTGATGTCCTTGCCGCCCACCGTGACCGTGCCGGAGTCGGCGGTCTCGAAGCCCGCGACGATGCGCAGTGCCGTCGTCTTGCCGCAGCCTGACGGTCCGAGCAGGCTGACCAGCTCGCCTTCCGCGAGGTCGAGGTCGAGACCGTCCAGCGCGGTGTTGCCGCCGAAGGACTTGCGCAGTCCCTTGAGTTCCAGGTGGCCCATTGTCTCAGTTACTCCCCAGCGATACTTCTTCTTCGGCAACGGTCTGACGGCGCCGCTGGCCGACATAAGAGAGTGCGAACAGGAGGACGAACGCGAAGAGCAGGCACAGCAACGACACCGCGATGGACACGCCCGCGTTGCGCTTGCCGAGCAGGTTGACCTGCACCTGCAACGTGTCGAAGTTGAGCAGCGACGCGATGGTGAACTCGCCGAGCACCAGGGCGACGCTGAGCAAGGACGCACCGATCAGTGCCACGCGGATGTTCGGCACGACGACCTTCCACAGCACCGTGAACCACGACGCGCCGAGGCTGCGCGCGGCTTCGGCCAGCGTCTTCAGGTCGATCGCGGCGAGTCCGGCGTCGATCGCGCGGTAGGCGAACGGCAGCACCAGGATCGTGTAGGCGAAGGTCAGCGTCAGCGGTGAGTCGCCGAGGAAGTAGTTCACCCAGGCGTAGAGCGGCGCCATGCCGACCACCAGCACGATCGCGGGGATCGCGAGCGGCAGCAGGCACAGGAACTCCACGAGCCGCTGCAGCTGCGGGAGCCGCAGGCGGATCCACGCCATCGTCGGCACGAGCAGCACCAGCATCAGAACCGCTGACGTGACCGACAGCAGCAGCGAGTTGACGAGCGCCTCCATCAGGCCCTCGTCGTCGACGATGGACGTCCACGACTCCAGGCTGCGGCTGCCGCCCTTGCCACGCGTGGAGAACTCCGCCATCGCGATCAGCGGCAGGATGAAGTAGACGCCCAGGACCAGCAGGACGATCGTGCGCAGGACGCGCTGCTTCACTAGCGAACCCACTTGGCCACCCTCCGCTGCAGCAGCACGTTGACGCCCATCGCGATGCTCACGACGATCACCATGCCGAGGCCCAGCGCCTTGCCCAGGTTCTCCTGGCCGAGCACGACCTCGCCGGTGAGGAAACCGCGGATCTGCAACGGCACGATCGGGCTGCCCTGCGAGACGAGCGCGGCGGCCGTGGCGTAGGCGCTGAAGGCGTTGGCGAACAACAGGAGCAGCGCGCCGAGGAACGGCGGCGTGAGGATCGGCCCGCCGACGTGCCGCCAGTACGTCCAGCTCGTGCCGCCGAGGCTCGCGTTGGCCTCGCGCCACTGCGGCCTGAGCCCGTCGAGCGCGGGCAGGAACACGATGACCATCAACGGGATCTGGAAGAACGTGTAGACGAGCGTCAGGCCGGGCAGCTCGAACAGCCAGGCGCTGCCGGCGAACAGGTCGATGCCAACGTTGTCACGCAGGAACTTCGTGACGAGGCCCTCGAAGCCCACTGTCGCGAGGAACGCGAACGCCAGTGGCACGCCACCGAACTGGGCGAGCACACCGGAAGCCGCGACGACGACCCGGCGCAGCATCCCGTCCGGGTTGCCGGCCGCGATCGCCCACGTGAGCAGGGCACCGAAGATCGCGCCGATCAGCGCGGTGAGCGCCGAGAGTTCGATGCTGCGCACGAAAGCGTCGAAGACGACGCCGGTGAACAGAGTTGAGAGGTTGTCGAGGGTGAACCCGCCTGCCGAGTCCTGAAAGGCCCCGACCAGCACGAGCACCGTGGGGTAGACGAGGAAGGTGCCGACGAACGCGAGGAACGGCACCGCGACGAGCCAGGCGGCCGCAGATGGCCGACCGGCGGCCCCACTCTTGCGAGTGGAACCGCCGGGGGCTGCCGCTACAGGAGCGACTGAGGTCATCCGATGGCCTGCGCCCAGGTCGCGGTCAGGACGGCCTTGGCCTTGTCGGCCTGCGCCTGCGTCTGGAACACCTGCTTGCCCTCGGTCTTGGGCAGCTTGTCCTTCGCCGCCTTGTCCGCCTTGTCACCCATCTTGTCCAGGCGCACCGGGCGGGACATGCCCTTCAGGTAGAGGTTCTGGCCCTCATCGGAGTAGAGGAACTCCTGCCACAGGCGCGCGGCCGCGGGGTGCGGCGCGTCCTTGCTGATGGCCTGGTTGTAGTAGGCACCGATCTGCGCCTCGGCCGGAACGACGACCTTCCAGTCCATCTTGCCCTTGAGCTTCTCGGTCTGGGCGGCGTTGGTGTAGTCCCAGTCGATGACGACCGGCGTCTGCCCGGACTCGATCGTCGCGGGCGACGGGTCGACCGGCTGGAAGTTGCCGGCCTGCTTGAGCTGCTTGAAGAACTCGACGCCCGGCGCGATGTCGTCGGCGGAGCCACCGTTGCCCAGGGCCGCCATCATGACGCCCGAGAACGCGGCACCGGCCTGCGTCGGGTCGCCGTTGAGCGCGACCTTGCCCTTGTAGTCGGGCTTGAGCAGGTCCTTGACGCTCGTCGGCGCCGGCACCTTGGCGGCGTCGTACCCGATCGACATGAAGCCGCCGTAGTCGCCGTAGTAGAGGCCGTCCGAGTCCTTGAGCTCAGCGGGGATGTCGTCCCAGGTGCTGACCTTGTACGGCGCGAACAGGTCCTTGTTGGCCAGCGCCACGTTCAGGCCGAGGTCGAACACGTCGGGCGCGCGGTCGTTGCCCTTGAGCTGCTTGGCGGCGTTGATCTCCTCCTGGCTGGAGGCGTCCGGCTGAGCCGAGTCGACCTTGACCCCGTACTTGGCCTCGAACGCCTTGATGATCTCGCCGTAGTTCGCCCAGTCCGGGGGCAACGCGATGACGTTGAGCTTGCCCTCCTTCTTGGCGGCCTCGACCAGCTTGTCCATACCACCGAGCTCACTCGCCGACTTGGCGGTCCCGGCGGCACCGGCCGGCGTCTCCTTGGCGGGCGGGGCGCCACAGGCTGCCACCGCAAGCACCAACGCGCCGACACCGATCAGTTTCGTGGTGACGTTCCCTCGCTTCAGCACAGGCGGAGGATTCGCGCGGACAGCTTTCGTTGTCAAGCCAGCCGCGCCGGTTGAGACCTTCTCGACTCCAACCGTGAATTCTCGGCGGCTCAGGGGTTGCCGGAGAGTGCTTTCCGGGCTTCACTCAAGTGTTGTGCCGTGATCCCGGTGCGCGGATCGACGTGCACGAGCGCGGTGGTCAGCTGCCGTCGCTTGTGGACGAACTCCTGCCTGCGCGCGGCGTGGAGCCCGAAGTCGTCGTCGAACCAGACCAGCGGCCGCTCGTAGGCGTACCTGGCCACGGCCGGGTACTTCCAGCCGTGCTCGTCGTGGAACTCGACCACCTTGAGCGCGGACAGGCCTATCCGCGACCCGATCTCGGCGTTCGCCCGGTGCATCCACGTGGTGACCCACGCGAGCTCGGCGTTCACATCCTCGGCCAGCCGTCTCAACTGGTCACCGTGCTCCGGATCGAGCCAGATGCGGAGCTTCCGCCGCCAGCCGACCTTGACGTCGAACGGCCGGTAGTTAGGCGGCTTCGGCTTCGCGGCCCACGGGTTGAGCGGGCCGTCGACGTCGATCAGTACGAGTGGACGCATCCGTCCAGCATTCCCCCAAACCTTCAACGCCATGAGACGTCTCGCGCTGCTCCTCCTGCTGTGCTCAGCGCTGGCGGGGTGCGGCGCGACCGATGACCTGGCGGTTCTGAGGGCTCGTCTGGCAGACGCGGGCTACGCGGACGTCGTCGACAGCGATCAAAACGTGAGCGCACCAGTCCCGCATTCCCTAACCTCAACGCCATGAGACGTGTCGCGCCGCTCCTCCTGCTGTGCTTGGCGCTGGCGGGTTGCGGCCTGATCGGCGACCTGGCGAGCCTGCAGGCCCGTCTCACGGACGCGGGCTACACCAACGTCTCGACGGACCACTCGTCGATCAACGGCACCGACCGTCTGGAAGTGACGGCGAGCTCGGACGACCCGGCGAAGACCGTCGAGCAGATCGCCGAAATCGTCTGGGACAGCTACCCGCAGCACGTCGACCAGGTGTCCATCGCGTTGAACGAGACCTACGAGGTCTACACCGCGGACGCCCTGCGCGAGGCGTTCGGTGAGCGGCTCGTGGCGGAGAAGCCCGACGACGACGCCGACGTCGGGCGAACGATCGTGACCTGGCTGATCGTGGCGGCCGTGGTGTTCCTGCTGTTCGTGGCCGGGCTGGTCGTGCTGATCGTGTTCCTGGTGCGCAGGTCGAACCGGCGCAGGGCGCAGCAGCAGCCGTACTACCCGCCGCCACCGCCGGGATGGCCGCCGGCCGCCTAGTCGAAAACGCTCACCTGTGTTCGTGTAGTAGGCATGTTCACCGACGACGAGATCGCCTACCTGCGCGAGCAACCCCTGGCCCGCCTCGCGACGATCAACGAGGACGGCCACCCCGACGTGGTCCCCGTCGCGTTCGAGTACGACGGCACGCACTTCTGGGTGGGCGGCGTGGGCGAGCAGGTCCTGCGCACCCGCAAGTTCCGCAACATCACCGCCGGCCGCCGCCAGGTCTCGCTGGTGGTCGACGACCTGGTCTCGCTCAGCCCGTTCGTCGCTCGGGCCATCCGCGTCTACGGCACCGCGGACGACCCGGTCGACCGCGTCGGGCTCGTCGGGCCCGGCCTCTACTGCCGGATCACGCCCACCAGGTCCTGGGCGTGGAACATGGCGGGCGAACCCGCGGGTGAGAGGTGGTACGAGCCCCGCCGGTCATGAAGCGCGCCGGGCCGAGCACACGGCCGAGCCACCCCACCGCGCGCCGTAGAGCAGGCCCGGCAGCAGGCGCCGGAACCGCACGTGGATCTCGCCGGCCCGGTCCACCGCGTGCTGGTTTCCGCTCGGCTCGGTGTCGGACCGTTGCAGCACGCCGTCGAACGTCCGCACGAAGCGCTTGCGGTCGTGCTCGAAACGCACGCGCAGGTCGAACACCTCGCACGGCCGTTCGGGCACGTGCAGCACGCACGGGTGCATTGCGTCGCGGTTGAGCAGCCGATACCTCACCGCGAAGTCGTAGGTCTCGCCGCGCGCCAGCGGTTCGGCGGGAACCAGGGTGAAGCCGGGGCGTTCCAGCGGAGAACCCCGGTCCTGCAACGTGCCGCCGTAGAGCAGGTGCACGTCGACGTCCCTCCTGCGCACCGGGAACACCGACGAGAACTCCAGCGAGTCCACCCCGTCCTCGTCGACAACGACCTGGTAGCGCTCCAGCACCTCCGGCTGCCCCTGATCCAGTGCCACGGCGACGCTGAGCTCCGCGGTGTGCCAGCCGCCGTCGTCGCGCCGGGAGGTCGTGACGGCGAGCTCGGCCAGCTGGTCGACCGCCTCGTCGACGCGGCGGCGCACGGTGCGGGCGTCGCGGTCGATCATCGCCGCCACCCAGCCGACGCGTTCCTGGTAGAGCGGGTGCCGCACGTCCGGGATGAGGCCGAACGCCGCCCGTGCCGCGAGCTGGAGGTCCTCGGGGAGCTGTTCGACCAGTTCGGTCAGCCTGGTGACGAGCTTCTGCCTCGCCGCGGCCGGTCCGTCGGCCCTGGTGATCCCGCACGCCGCGGCGAGGCCCGCACCGACCTTGTCGACGATCCGCCCCGCGTGCACGCCCCGTCCCTTGCGCAGTGTCTTCAGCTCGCGAACCAGGTTCGTCGTCATCTCCGCTCTCCTCCCCTTGTGTGCTGACGTGCGGCGGAGGCAGGTTGCGGCGGGCGTGTGGACGAGAAGTGGACACGCCGTGGATCGCTCAGACGTGCTCCGGACGCAGGGCAGTCCGCGCCACCGAAGAGGCGAGTGCGATCCCCAGCCGCACCCCGTCACACCCCAGGAAGACCCGCGAGGTGCCGATGCGGTCGAGCGCAGGCTGGTCGACGGCGCCGAGCCCGAACGCGATCATCTCCGGGCACGAGGCCGACGCGGTGAGCCGCGCCAGCGCGAGCGGCCAGGCCGGATCGGTCGCCCTGCCGTCGGAGACGAAGAACAGCACGGGCCGCCGCACCAGCAACCGCTGCGCCTTCAGACCGTGCACGTCCCGCTCGACGGTGTCGTGCACCAGAGTGAACGCGGAACCGAAGTCAGACCCTGATTCCTGGCGGGGTGTAATGGTTTCGGCTGGAGCGAGCGCCGGCCGCAACGGCTGCACGACGTGCGATCTCTCCGCGAAAACGACCACGCAGAGCCGAATCTGGGCCGACCCGCGCCGATCAGCGTGCACGGCACCGCGGAACTCCCGCATCCCGGCGTTCACCTCGCCGAGGTGGTCGGTCATCGAGAACGACACGTCGCACACCACGTAACAGGGCAACACATCGGACACCATCCGTCTCCCCCTCACCACCAAGCGTGACGCGGGCAACCGTTACCGGATCGCGTTGATCAAACGTGGACAAAAAGATGATTTCCTGACACGCCAACGGACCCTTGCGCGACATTCCACCCAGACACCAGTCGGACGGCTAGGAGGACGGCGTGGAATTCCGGATGCTCGGTCCGCTGGAGGCGTGGCACGAACACACCTCCGTTCCGTTGGGGGACCAGCAGCAACGCTTCATCCTCGTCGTACTCCTCTTGCACGCGAACAAACCCGTGTCACCCGAACGGCTCACCGAGACGGTGTGGCCGAAGAACCCCGACCGCCGAAGTCTCGTCCGGAGTTACATCAAGCGGCTCCGCACGGCGTTCGAGCCCACCGACGCCTCGATCGACACCACACCCACGGGCTACGTGCTGCGCGTCGACGAAGAGCAGATCGACACCGTGCGCTTCGACCGGCTGCGGGCGGAAGCCGCGCAGGCGGTGCAGGACAACGACCAGCGCAGGGCGATAGACCTCCTGCGCGAAGCGGTCGCGTTGCGGCGAGGACGGTTCCTGGAGGACATCGACATCGACCGCGTCGGCGGCGCCGAGGTGATCCCTCCGGAGGAGAGCTACGACGACGCGCTCGGTGACCTGGCCGAACTGGAGCTGGTCGTCGGCGACTACCGGTCCGCCCGGGATCGGATGCGCCGCGCGGTCCGCACCGCACCGGACAACCAGAAGTACTCCGAGCTGCTGATGCGCGCGCTGATCGCGTGTGGCGACCGCGTCGGCGCCGTCCGCGTGTTCGACGCCGCGGCCGAGGCACTCGCCGACTTCGGCATCGAGCCGGGAACAGTGCTGCGCAACCTCGCCGAACGCGCTCGGCGAGGCGAGCCGGTCAGTTCCCTTCCGTCGCGTCCCCGCGCGTTCACGGGCCGAACGACCGAACTCGGTGAGATCGAGTCAGCAGCGGCCTCGACGGGCGAACGGCGCGCGATCTGGATCAGCGGCGCGCCCGGAATCGGGAAGTCCGGGCTGGCCGTCGAAGCCGCCCACCGGCTCCGGAGCCGATTCCCGGACGGGCAGATCTTGTTGCGGCTCAACGGGTTCACTCCCAACGTGGCCGAGATGTCGATCTCGGACGCGCTCACCCAGCTGCTCGTCGAGCAGGGTGTGCCCGCGGAGCAGATCCCGGACACCGTGGGCCGCAAGGCCACGCTGTTCCAGTCCCGGCTCTACGGCACCAGAACGCTGGTGGTGCTGGACAACGCCGCCTCCCCCGAGCAGGTCAGGCCGTTGCTCCCGGAAGCGGAGGGCTGCTTCGCGATCGTGACGAGCAGGCACATGGGCGAGCCGGACATCAGCGCGCACCTGCGCCTGTCCCCGCTGCCTCCCGACGACGCGCTGACGATGTTCCAGACGCTCACCGACCCGTTCCGGATCCGCGGCCGGTCAGCCGATGTGGCCGGGCTGGTCAAGCGGTGCGGCTACCTGCCCATGCCGATCAACGTCGCCGCCGCGTTGTTCCGCCGGCACGACAGGTGGTCGCTCGATCACCTGCTCGGCCTGATGGACGAGAACGGGCCGTGGCAGGAGGACGGCACCGCCGCCGTCCGCGCGTCCTACCTGCAGCTCGACGAGGAGCTCCAGCACGTCTTCCGCCTGTTCGGCCACCTGCCCGGCCCGGACGTCGACATCGTCGCCGCGGCCGCGCTCGTCGGCCGTGACGTCGCCGCCACCCGCAAGCTGCTCTACGACCTGCACGAGGTCTGCCTGCTGGAAGAGGTCGGCCTCGACCGCTATCAGATGCTGGACTCCGTCAAGGAGTTCGCCGCCGCGGAACCGCCGTCTCCCGGCGCGTTGGCACGCTTGCTCGACTTCTACCTCGTGACCCTGGCCAACGCGGTGCGCGTCGCGTACCCGTTCGACCTCACCATCCTGCCGTCGGTGGACCGCGAGAGCCCGCTCGGTCTGCGGTTCACGCACGCGGACGAGGCGCTCAAGTGGATCAACGCCGAACGGGACAACCTGATGGCCGCCATCAGGCACTCGGGAGGAGATCACGGGTGGCGGCTGGCCGCGTTGATCTGGCGGCACTTCAACACCGCCAACCGGTTCGCGGACTGGATCGACGCCGTCAAGTCCGTGCGCACGGACGACGACCACAGCCAGGCGCACGTGCTGCAACGGTTGTCCACCGCGAACGACAGGCTCGGCAAGCACGCGGAGGGACGTGACTTCGCCGAGCAGGCACTGGCGAGGTGGGCGCGGCTCGGTGACGTGGCGGGCGAGGCGGCGGCGCGGTGCGCACTCGCGATGTCCGCCATGCAGCTCGGTTCGCACGAGGTCGCGATGAGGCACTTCGAGGCCGCGCTGGCGAAGTACGAGCAGTGCGGGGACCTCCGCGGCCGGGCACACGCGTTGAGCATGCTCGGCTATCTCAACGAACAGCACCGCAGGTTCGACGTCGCACTGCGCCAGCACGACGACGCCGTGCCGATCCTGCGGGAGATCGGTCACCTGCAAGGACTCGCGCACGCGCTGAACAACCGCGGCGCGAACCGGCAGCACCTCGGGATGTTCGACGAGGCGATCCCCGACCACCTGGAGGCGCACGAGATCGCGGTCGAGATCGGCGACGCCTGCGTGTCCGCCTACGCGTTGACCAACATCGCCGACGCCCACCGGCTCGCGGGCAGGTTCAAGGCGGCGTTGCACCACCACGACCTCGCGACGAAGGCGGCCACCGGGCTGGCCGACGCGGAGCTGCAGGCGCGGTTGCTGCACGACCGCGCGGCCACCGTGCGCGACAACGGTGACCTGCACGCCGCGCTGCGTCTCTACCAGTCGTTGCTGGACGTGGCGAGCGGCACCGGCAACCTCACCCACCGCTCGCACGGCGAAATCGGGGTGGCGCGGACGATGCACGCACTCGGCTGGCACGCCGAGGCCGTGCCGCACTGGAACGCGGCCGAGGCGGCGTTCCGCGAGCTCGGTCAGCCGGAGGCCGAGGAGGTGCGGGACGAACGCGCGGCGCTGGCGTGCGCGTGCGGTCAGCGGTGAGTCAGCAGGCGTTTCAGGTCCGGGTAGACCACCACGACCGCACGGTGGTTGTGCCACCTGCCCAGCGTTCGGGCGAGCTGCCGCAGGTCGGTCCGCACCGTCGCGGAGTCGACGTGCGCGGCGTCGTCCAACGTCTGGGCGAGCGTGCGGCAGCTCTCGTCGACCTCGCCTGACAACGCGTGCGCCAGCGACCGCCGCGTGCCGAAGCGAGCCCTGGTGCGGCGGGAGTTCGCCGGTACCAGGGCGAGCTGCCGGTCCAGCACGGCCGCGGCCTCGGCGTTGAGGCCGAGATCGGACATCGCCCATCCCCTGGCCAGCTCCAGCGGATCGGGTGCGCTCGACCCGAGCGGCGGATACGGGCTGTCGGTCGTGGCGGACTCCATCAGGTGCACCGCACGGTCGAAAGCGCTTTCCGCGGCGTACCGGTCGCCCGCGAGCGCGTGTCCCTGCGCTTCACGCCGTGCGGCCAGCGCGAGGACTCGGGCACCGGCGCTGCCGATCCACTGCGTCTGCTGGGCGAGGTTGATCGTGGCGGAGGCGTCCTGCCGGTAGAGCGCGAGGCCCGCCTCCCGCACGAACGCGTAGCTCGCGATGTCCGGATCGCCTGCCGCGCGGGAGAGTTCGGAAGCGTGCCTCGTCCACCACAGCGCGCCGTGGGCGTCACCGGCCTCCTGGCACATCCAGCCGGTGTACTCGGCGATGCGCGCGGCGAGCCGGAGCAGCCGCGTGCCGACCGGCCCACTGTTCTCCCGCGCCATGCCGTGCACCGTGTGCTGCAAGGCTTTCAACGGTTCGAGCGTCAGCATCGGACTGGTGTGCAGGCCCAGGTTCTTCAGGTTCTCGAACGAGGTGCGCATCCCGGCGAGCACCTGTTCGTCCGGCACCGGCCGCTGCCCCGAGCCCGCGAACGCCCCGACGCCGAGCATCGTCCCCGCCACCAGCACCTGCCGCCGGCCGAGCCCCGCGCCCTGCTGCGCCGCGGCCTCGACCAGCCGCCCGCCGACGTCCAGGACGCCGTCGCACAGCCGCGCCACCACCGGGGTCGGCGGTTTGAGGTCGTTCTCGATCTTGCTGAGATAACCCTTGCTGTAGTGGATCAGCTTCGCCAGCTGCCCCATCGACAACCCCGCGGCGACGCGGTGCTGACGCAGCAGCTCACCAAAAGTTTCGGACACGATTGCCTCCCGCTCCGGCGTGCGCCGAGTACACCATCTCCAACACCGGCACCGCAATCGCCCCGGCCGTTTCGAAAAATGACCGGGGCGCATTTGCGGCTAGCTCACCCGTGCCACGGGTTGCCGCCGCCGTCCTGCGTCTGCGTGGTGGTCGTGGTGGTGGCAGGCGGGTTCTCGTCCGCGCTGGCCGTGCCACCACCGGAAACAGCGGCTGCGACGGCGAGAGCGGTCACCAGCGTGGTCGCGCCGGCGATGAAAGAGGACACGATTTTGGACATGGCGAATCCTCCGAAGGGAATCGGATTTGATTTCTGGATTTCGCCCGCTTCCTGCGGGCTCCCTTCGAGGATTCATCTTCAAAAACGGCCGAACCAGGTGTTTCCCGTTGCCCACCGCAGTGGTCAACACGTCCACTCCTCATCCACTTCTGGTCAACACCGGGAGCGGATGCTGCGCGCACCCGGCCGCCGGCCGGGAGTCAACAGGGAGGTTTGGAGTGACCGAATCCGCGACCTACGACATCGCCGTGTCGTTCGCCGAGGACCAGCGCGCCGTGGCCGGCGAGGTCGTCGAGGCGTGCCGGCAGCGCGGCCTCACCGTGCTGGAGAACAACGACGAACCGGACGCGCAGGTGCGCTTCCTCGTGCCGTTCGTGTCCACTGTGGACGAACTCGTGGCGCAGGACGGCGACGAGCACGTGCTGCCGGTGCTGACGGGCGAGGTCCCCGCGTCGTCACCGCGTCCCTACCTGCGTGCGGACGAGGGCCTGGTGGACGTCCTGGTGAGCCGGGTGGAGGCGGCGGAGACCGCGGGCAGAGACCGGGTGTCCGTCGCCGAGGTGACGACCGTGCCGGAAGAGCCCGCGCAGGCCCCGTTGCGCGCTCTGGCCGAACAGTTCGCCGCCGCGTCGCCCGAGCTCGCCAAGCGCGGCCTCGCCGGCACCGTGCACCTGGGCGACACGACCGTCGCCGTGCGCGTCGAACGGGAGAACGACACCGTCTACGCGCTGGAAGTCCACCGCGGTGGCGACGAGACCGTGAACTTCGTGGTCCTCGGCGGCTCCACCGAGCTGTTCCCCACGCTGTGCCAACGCATCGAGGACATGCTGTCCACGACCGCGTGACGCGAAAAGGGCGGTGCCCCCCTGGAGGGGACACCGCCCTTTCTCACCGCCTGGCCCTCTCGACCACTTCCTCCAGCCGCAACGGACTGGGCGGGTGGTGGCTCAGGCACAGCGGCGCCAGCATCCGCCGGAACCCGAACGTGTCCCCGGTGACGTAGAACTGCCCGCGCTCCAACCGCGAGATGTCCGCGATCGAACTCCCCTTGGCCCGCGCCATGTCCGTGGCCGCGGCGATCTGCGCAGGACTGTTCAACCGCCCGAAGAACTGCGTGGTCGCGTTACCGGTGACCTGGTTGTGCACACCCTTCGGCGCCTGTGTGGCGAGCAACAACCCCAACCCGTACTTGCGGGCCTGCGACGCCAGCAGGATCGTGGTCTGCGTGCTCGCCGTGACCCCACCGGACGGCGCGATCGTCTGAGCCTCGTCCATCACCATGAGCCCGCCGAGCGGCCGGTCCGCCGCGGGGTTGCGCTTGATCCACGCGAACACCTCCAGCTGCAACTGGCTGATGAACCCCTGCCGCTGCTCATCCGACGGCAACCCGACAAAACTGATCACCGACACCCGAGCCCGCTTCCCCTCCGACGGCCGGAGCAACACCCCGGGATCCGTCGGTTCCCCCTGCCCGGCAAGCAGAGGGTCGTTGACCATCGCGGCCCTCAAGGTCTCCGCGAGATCAGCCGCCGTGGCCGCCGCCGACGTCAACTTGCTGACGCCCTCCGGCAACTCCGCCAGCAGATCCACGAACCCGTTGAGATCCCGCCGATCCTCCCGCGCGTAGTGCTTCAACGCCTCCTTGAGCACAGCCCGCCCCCGAACAGCGAACTTCGTCCCGTTGGCGATCCGCGCATGAGGCACCAACCGCGCCACCGCGGCCTCAATCGCCGCAACGAACTCGTCCTCGTCCCCCCGCACCTCGGCAAAATCGGGCAACGGGTGAAACGTGAGCGGCCGCCCGCTAGCCCGTCCAGGCGTCCACACGACGACCTCGGTACCGGCCAGGTACTCCGCGGCAGACTCCTGGTCCCCCGCCCGCCACTCCCCCGGCGGCTCGGGCCAGGCGTCCCCGAGCCGCGCCAGGTCGTTGTTGGGATCGAGCACGATCGCCGAGACCCCGCGCAGCGCACACTCCTCGACGATCCTGCGCAGCAACACCGTCTTCCCGCTGCCGGAGCCCGCGAACACGATGGCGTGCTTGCGCAACGACTCGAGCTCGATGCGGATCTCGCCGTCCATCCCGAGCACGATCGCGTCGGAGTCCGCCACAGGTTTCGCCTGCGGCCGCTGCGGCTTCGGTTGCGGAGTTTCCGGCTTCGGCGGCGGGCGCGTCTCCTGGTGGCTCACCGCCGTTCGTTCCTGGCCCGGCAGCACCGATCGCAGAAACGTGCTGCTGCTGGCGGGTTTCCGTGCCACCAGCCAGGCGAGCAGCTGGTGCGTCTGAACCGCGGAGATCTCCTTGAGCGCGCTGAACGTCCTCAGGTCGTCGTCCGTGATGTCGACGCACCGGCCACCCGCGCTCTCGAGGTCGGCCACCAGCCTTTGTGTCACCGCGCCCGTCCAGCCCTTGGGCCCGTTGCGAACGATGATCAGGTGACGGCCCCGGCCACCGTGCGAGCCTTCTGCCGCAGCGCGGGCGTCGCGCAACTTGCGGAGCACTCGGTTGCCGTGGCTGCTCGCGATGAACCTCAGACCCCAGCGCTCCTGGGTGTCCAGTTCCTCGTTGACGGTGAGCCGGAGCCCGGCGTGGAGTCGCATGTCGTCGGAGCTCGGCTCCGGGTGCCACTTCAGCTCGTCGTTGCCGACCTCGGTGATCCAGGACTTGAGCCCGGCCAGGAGCAGGGCCGGCAGGACCTCGTCCTCGTTGGCCGGCCTGACCTCCGCGGCGGCGATCTCGGCAGTCCGCTTCAGGTGCTCGAACCTGGTGTCGAGCTCTGACATGTAGTCCGGCTCGGGCCCGGCCGACACAGGTGTCGCCACCACGTCGGAGGGCAGTGGCTCGTTGAACGAACCGAGTTCCCTGATCTCGCCGTACAAACAGGCTTCCGCGTGCTGGTGCACACGCTTGAGCAGCTGCCGGGGCGTGCGGTTCGCCCAGTTCCCGGGATCGAACGCGCTCGGCGCCACCGGCCACGTCGGATGCGGTGGAGTGATGCCGTTGCGCTGGTAGATCACCCCCAGCCACTTCTCGACCAGTTTCCTGCCGATCTCCGGATCGGCTATCGCAGCCAGGATCGGCGTCGTGGTGAACCGGTCTTCGACGGTGTCGCTCGCGATCGACTTCAGCATCAACCACGTGTCGATCAGGCAGGCCACCACTGTGATCGTGCGCCTCGTCGTCTCGCGGAGCTGCATCAAGCCGTCTGAGATGTCCGCGATCTCCTGCACCAGCTCAGGGTTCGTCACCCTCTCGCCGACCTCGTCCTGCCCCTTGTTGACCAGAGTGTCGAGCTGGTCGACTGCGATGACGCAAGGACCTGTCATGGCGAGAACACGAGAAATGTCACGCACCAGGGCTCGGGACGGGATCGCCTCTGCGGGCAAGCCCCAGCGACGGCGTTCCTCCCCGGTGTCGTCGACCCCCTTGAGATAGGACCGGCCGATGTCGGAGTGCTCCGAGGCGTACAGCACCAACGCCCGGATGGTGTCACCGCACTCAACGGCGATGCGACTGTCCACTTTGCGCAGTCCAGAGACGAAGGTGCGGAGGTGTTCAGGTGTCAGAGCTGCTTCACCCACAACAGCCGCAGCGACCTCCGGGGGCGAGTCGGCACCCAGGCACAGCTGCCGCAGGAGCACCGTGAGCTGAAGCTCGCCTTCGTCATTGGCACGACGCAGTTCACTGCGCATCGCGTCGGCGACGTCGTCCCAGAACGCGATGCCGGACGTGAGCTCGACCAGGAAGAAGTAGCCGCCCTGTTGCTGAACCATCCGACGCACCGAGCCCAGCAAATGCGTCTTGCCGACGCCCTTCTCACCCTGCAGCACGAGACCGCCGACACTCGGACCGATGCTGTCCCTCGCGTCGGCGATACCGGCCCGGAGGCGGTGCTCGGCCCTGGTGTGCAGGCCGTCGATGTGGAACGGGGAGGCGTGCCAGACGTCGTCAGGTGTCTCAGCGGAGTTGAACCGCACGACCGCAAGCGCCTCACGCAGTTGTTCGGTCATGATTCCTCGATCGCCATCAGGTGCTTGTCCTCGCCGCCGATCCGGATCGCGGACGCGTGGTCCTCGTCGGTCAGCACCTTGCGGTTCGAGCTGGGCACCAGGTGCGCGTAGCCGGTCTTCACCATCTTCAGCAGGGTCTCGTCCACGTCTTCGCGGTCCGCGCCGTCGAGCCGCGGGCGGATCTTCGCGAGCCGGACCCAGTCCTGGTAGCCGTCACCGAGTTCCAGGTACACCTGACGGATCAGCTCCTCCAGGCCGCGCGAGCGGATCGCCTCGGCGAGCAGGCCACGTTCGCGCAGGAAGGGAACCATGCGCCGCAACAGTTCCTGATTCACCCGCGCCTGCGGCCCCACGCGCGAAGGCAGCTCGCTCTCGACCAGGTGGGTCATGCACCAGTCGATACCGCGGTCGGTGATCTTGTGGATGTACCGCCGCCCCTCCTTCGACGACTCGAGGAGCTTGTCGCGGTTCAGCGCGTCGCGGTCCCTGGGCAGCAACGTGATCTTGTAGTTGTCCTTCAGCTCCACGTTGGGCACGTCCCTGTTGGCCAGCATCACGGCCATCAGTGCCGACTTGGCGCTGCTTGCGTACTTCTCCGGCATCACGCCGCCCTTTCAGTTCGTCAACGCGGTGATTCGTCGCTCGATCCGGGCGAGCAGGGCGCTCACCTCGGTGCGCAGCCGCTCCGGTACTGCCACGCCGGTTCCGTTGCGGTGCGGCTTGCCGAGCAGCAACAGGTCTGCCGACCGGTCGCGCAGCAGGTCCATGTCGCCGTCGTCGAGCGCACCGGCCATGCCGCGCACCGTGTCCTCGACGAGCACGAACCTCCCGGGATACGGCAGCTGGTCAGGCAACTCGCGCAGGGCGGTTTCGGCGTCCCTCAACGCCTCCTGGTCCGGTTCGGCTTCGGGCGCGGGGGTCGCCTTGATCAGGTCGTGCAGCTCCCGTGCCACCCGGACGGGGCGAACGCCCGGATCGAACTCCAGGTGCCGCAGGTTGCGCAGGAAGCCGGGCAGCAGCTCTCGGTCCGTGCCTCGGGTCAACAGGCAGAACATCTGCCGTTGAGCCCCGTCCGGGCCCAGTGTTCGCCGGACGAACCGTTCCGCCTCGGTGAGCTGCCACCGGCTCAGTTCGCCGGCCACCACCAGGCACAGGTGCTCGGCAGCGTCTCCTGCCTGGTCGAGGATCTCCGGGTCACCCGAGACCGACCGGTCGGCCTTGATCCCGAGCAGCCGCAGTTCGGTGATCAGCTCGGTTCCGGTGCGCCACTGCTTGCGAGGGCTCGACACGAGCAGGTCCAGGTCGAACTTCCGCCGGCGCGACCGTGCCGCCGCCACGTAGGCGTCGCGGTTGTCGGCCAGCAGGTCCGTGCGGTCGAACTGCTGCGCGATCACCGCGGCGACCGTCTCCAGCGCGAACGAGATCTGGTCCGGTGACGGGGGCCGCTCCACCACGACCGGGAGCAGTTCGCCGAAGCTCCAGTAGGAGATGTAGGGCACTGTCAGGTGCCGCAGCATCTGTTCGGACGTAACGCCTTTGACCATCCAGTTGCGGAACAACGGCGCGACGACGCCCGCACACTTCTGCTGCCACTCCTCGGCCCTTTCGTACTCCATCCGGTTGTCGAGCCGGGACAACACCGGCATGACCTGGTGCCGTGGACGGTCGTAGGGCAGCCGATCCCTGGCCTGGTCCGCGAGATGGGCGATGTCGACGACTTCGTTGAGGTTCTGGTCGTTCGCGGTGAACACGACCACGAGCCGATCGGGCAGCTGGGCGGTGCAGATGCGTGCCACGTCCGAGACACCGGTTCTGCTGTCGATCAGCACGAAGTCGTACTTGGCGATCCACTCGGCCCGGCGCTCTTCGAGGAACTCGGCGAACCCGGCTGCGTACAGGTCCTCCCAGTCGATCTCCTGCAACCGATCCGCGTAGGAGGCGTCCAGCCTGCCGTCCACGACCTTGCCCGCGGCCAGCAGGTCGAGGACCCCACCTTCCACGTCGACGCGAACCGTGTGCGAGCTGGGGAACTCAATTTTCTGGACGAACTCGTGTGCGAGATCGACCACACCACCCGCGGGCATCCCGGAAAGGTGCGGACGGAAGTACAGGTGAAGGCCCGGTGCCTCCAGGTCCCAATCGACCGCGAGCACCCGATATCCCCAGCGCGCGAGCAGAACGGCCGTGTTGGCCAAGGTGAAGCTGCGCCCGACACCGCCTTTGTAGGAGTAGAACGTGATCACGGTTCCGGACATCGGCTGAACCTCGGCAGGGGTGGACGTGGGGTGACGATCGGCTCGGGACGTTCGACGATCGGCCAGTCCGGCCGCCAGTCAGGCACCTGGTGCACCAGCTCGACCAGGTCACGCGCCAGCTGTTTCACTTCTTTGTGGAAGTGGATGTAGTCGACGGTCTGCTGATAAACAGGGTCGGGGTGTGCATATTCCTTGAAGTCGTGCCATTTGCGCATCCGCTCCTCGATCGGGAAGTTCTCCGAGTCCGAATAGAGGATGGGATAGATCAGCCCCTGGGAGCTCTGGCTGCTCGCCAGTCCGAGCATGTCCTCCCGCGCCCGCATGCTGTACAGCTCCGCCATGCACCAGCCGGACGTGAAGTAGTGCGGCGTCATCACCTGGATCATGATCTTGCTGTGTCGCAGCGAAGTCTGCAGGTTGTGCGACCACTCGACGGCGCGCGGCATGAAGCGGTCCATGTAGACCTTGGGCGTGGGCGCGCACTCGTCGGCGAGACACTCGACGAGTTTGTTGTAGAAGTGGTTCAGCAGCCATTTCTGGACACTGCCCTGACGGCTGTAGCTGATGAAGAAATCGAACTGGTAGCCGGACACAGCGCACAACGGTAGATGCGCCACCCACGTCGATAAAAGACAAAAAAGTGGGCATTTTCGGCCGTTCCGACCAATAACTGGACAAAAACTGGGCCGTTGCCGCCAGCGACCGCGAACAGCAAGAAGCCCCCGACCAGATTTGATCGAGGGCTTCTCGGGTGAGTGGACGATACTGGGATTGAACCAGTGACCCCTACCGTGTCAAGGTAGTGCTCTCCCGCTGAGCTAATCGTCCGAGCGGATGACGAGACTCGAACTCGCGACCCTCACCTTGGCAAGGTGATGCGCTACCAACTGCGCTACATCCGCGTGCCCCTCAGGTTTCCCTTGCGGGTTTCCCGTGGTGCGAGAGGAACTTTATCCGACGGTCCCCCGAAGTTCCAAATCGGCTGATCTTGAGCGTGGCGAGGGCGCCGGCAGGCCCCGGAACGACAGCAGGGCCAGGTGCGTTGTGCACCTGGCCCTGCTGGTGATCCGAGTGGACGATACTGGGATTGAACCAGTGACCCCTACCGTGTCAAGGTAGTGCTCTCCCGCTGAGCTAATCGTCCGAGGCGGAGACGGGAATCGAACCCGTGTACAGGGCTTTGCAGGCCCTTGCCTAAGCCACTCGGCCACTCCGCCAGGAGCATGAGTCCACAGCCAACTATCCACTGAGGACCCACAGAGCGGATGACGAGACTCGAACTCG
Organism: Lentzea rhizosphaerae; assembly: GCF_042649515.1. Classification (NCBI taxonomy): domain Bacteria; kingdom Bacillati; phylum Actinomycetota; class Actinomycetes; order Pseudonocardiales; family Pseudonocardiaceae; genus Lentzea; species Lentzea rhizosphaerae. The sequence goes on from NZ_JBHRZI010000037.1 coordinate 78,117, forward strand.
CGACCCTCACCTTGGCAAGGTGATGCGCTACCAACTGCGCTACATCCGCGTACATCACTGACTTCGTGATGTTGAAACAAACCTTATACGAGGGGTTCAAGCGGGTTTCACCGGGGGTACCCGCACCACCTTCGCGGGCCCCCTACCTCGGATGATTCAGCTCAGGTCGTTCGAGATGAGGTGCGTGAGCGCCTCGTCGACGTTGACCCAGAGGTGCTCGTTGCCCGGCACGACGACGTCGTAGGTCCGGTCGAGGAAGTCTGCGAGTTCCTGGGCCGACGCCTCGAACATGGCGTGCCCGGAAGGCGAGCTCAGCTCGATCACGACGACCTCGGGGTCGTCGGCGGCGGGGCGGATCCGGACGTCTCCGTCGCCGGCGTCGGCGATGAGACCGTCGGCGAGCAGGTCGCGGGCGAACACCCACTCGACCCAACCGGCGCGGCCGGTGCGGAACGCGGCGACGACCGCGTACGGGTCCTTCGTGTCGTATCGCAGCTCCACCTGAACCGGGACCGCGGGGGTCCTCGGCGCCAGCAGGTCGAAGACCGCTGTCGAGCGGAGCGTCACGTGATCGTTGCGCATCGTCGTTACCCTCTTCTCCCTTCCCGGTCAATGAAACGACCGAGCACCTCAGTTGTGACGTGCATGTGGCGAGGAACGCTCGCAATTCGGGCGCAGATCACCCCATCGGGTCAGCATGATTGCGCACGGCGACCGTTTGCACGCGCTCTGTGCCCTCCTCGCTCTTAGCCCGCGTACAGCGACCCCCATCTTGCTGGGTCTAACCTGAACCCGGTACCGGCTGTTGCGCGAATGTTGGACGTGAGGACATCTCTGGTGGCTGACTCGCCCGGTCCACCCGCCGCGTCACGCGACGGCCGGCCGACCGACTTCGAGCTCGTGCAGAGGCTCGCACAAGGCGACCGGTCAGCGTTCGGTGAGCTGTACGACAGGTACGGCACACCATCCTATTCGCTGGCCAGACGCATCTGCGTGGACCCGGAACTGGCCGAGGACGTCGTCCAGGAAGCCTTCCTCGCGCTCTGGCGGCACCCCGCCAGGTTCGACCCCACCCGCGGAAGCTTCGGCACCTGGCTGATGACCCTGGTGCACCACCGCGCGGTGGACGCCGTACGCAAGGAGAACACCCAGCGCCGCCGGACTGTTCCCCTGACCGACGACGTCTCACCCCCGGTCGAGGGCTCCGAGCACGAAGCGCTGGTGAGCGTGGTGAGCGCCGAGGTCAGGGCGGCCCTGCACACGTTGCCAGAGGAGCAGCGGCAGGTCATCGCCCTCGCCTACCTGGGCGGCTACACGCAGTGCGAGGTGGCGAAGCTGACCGGCGTGCCGCTGGGGACTGTGAAATCGCGCACGTTCGCCGCGATCAGACGCCTGAGAGGCACGTTGGGCAACTTGTGGGCCGGCGAGACCGGCGAGACGACAGGAGCAAACCGGTGAACGGCGAGTTGTGCCCTCACGAGGAGCTCGCCGTCGGCTGGGCGATGCACTCCCTGGAGCCGGACGAGGAAGCGGTGGTCCGCGACCACCTGCCGACCTGCCCCGCGTGCCAGCGCACCGTGCGGTCGACGCAGGAGGTGCTCGCGGGCATCGGCGGCGCCGTCCGCCAGGAACAGCCACCACCCCGCCTGCGCGCGAGGCTGATGGAACAGATCGAGCACATCCCCCAGGAAATCCCACCCCAGCCCACCCCGCGCCACGCGGCCCCGACTCCCCTGCGGCGCCCGCAACACAGCCGCCGCACGGGCCGAGTCCTGCTGGCCGCCGCCGCGGCACTGGCCGTCCTGGCCGGAGGCGGCTACCTGGGCGTGCGCGTGAACCAACTGTCCAGCGAGGTAGCGGCCGCCCAGGCCCGCACGAACGACCTGAACAAGGCCCTCTCCCTCGCCGCCGACCCGGCCACGAACAGGGCGGTCCTGCGCACAGGCTCAGGCGAGGAGGCGGCCGTAGTCCTGTCGAGCCCCACCTCGGGCGCCGTCGTGCCGATGAACCTCGAGCCGAACGACCCGAGTCACGTTTACGTGGTTTGGGGTGCAAGTACGAAAGCGCCGGTACCGTTGGCGGTGTTCGACGTGCCCGCAGGCTCGACCACCCCGCAACTGCTGAGCTGGTCGGCCGACGCGCACAAGCACACGACCTTCGCGGTATCACTGGAACCAGGCCGCCAGGCCCCTCAGAAACCCTCAGAGGTGCTGGCAGGGGGCCAGGTTGCACCCGCCTGAGTCCCAACAGGATGATCGACACATGACGAAGCCCGACACGAAGCCCGACGAGCACAAGGGCTGGCGCCACTGGTTCCACCGGAACCCGGCGCTGAACCTCGCCTACCGCATCGGCGTGGGCGTGATCGGCGGCCTGGTCCTGGTCGGCGGCATCATCATGATCCCGTACCCCGGCCCAGGCTGGCTGGTGGTCTTCGCAGGCCTCGCAATCCTCGCCACGGAGTTCGAGTGGGCGGGCCGAGTCCTGAAGTTCGCCAAGCGCTACTACGACCGCTGGGTCGAGTGGCTCAAGCGCCAGCCGGCCTGGGTCCGAGGCCTGGTGATGGCCGGCGTCTGCGCCATCGTCCTGGTCACCTGCTACTTCCTGAACGTGTTCGCGCTGGTCGGCGGCTGGTTCGGCGTCGAGTGGAGCTGGTTGCAGAGCCCGATTTTTGGTTCTCGTTGATGATGTTGTAAGCTATGGCCACACCGCGAGAGCGGGACAGCAAGACAACAGAACACGGGCGTTTAGCTCAGCGGGAGAGCGCTTCGTTCACACCGAAGAGGTCACTGGTTCGATCCCAGTATCGCCCATCCAACCCGAAAGCCTCTGACCTGCGAAGGTCGGGGGCTTTCGGGTTTCTCGGGCCGGTGCAGAGCCGTCGTTCCAGGGCCTCGGTAGTAAAAGTGGTGGTAAACCGGCGTAGTTCCATGTCACGCCAACCCCTTCTGCGAGCGCGGCTTGAACAGACCAATCACTGCCTCGGCGGCGTCGCGATCAAGGTCTTCGACGTCCCCCGTGTAGGTGTCGAGGGTGAACGCCACCGTCGCGTGTCCCAGGCGAGAGCTGACAATCTTCGGGTGCACACCGGTTCGCAGGGAGATCGTCGCGTAGGTGTGCCGGACGTCGTGGAACCGAATCTTCGGCAGCCCCAGGAAGTCCACCAGCCGGTTGAACTCCTCGGTGACGGTGTCCGGGTGGATCGGCCGACCGTCCTCCCAGCAGAACGCCAACCCGTGGTCCTGATAGGCGTCGCCCCAGTCTTTCTTGTACTGCTCAATCTGTTGGAAGTGCACGACCATCACACCGGTGGTAAAGCTGTCCAGCGCCATCGACCGGCGGCTCTTCTGGCTCTTACCTGAGCCCTTCACCACCTTTCCGCCGGCGATGACTCGTGTGGTGAAGCCCATGCGGACAATCTTCTTCAACAGATCGAAGGCCGCGATCTCCACACCGCACAGCTCCGAGCGGCGAACTGTCAAGTACCGGGTTTGATGGAGACTGGATTAGTTGGTTTCCAGGGATGCGGTGACCGGATGGGTCATCGCGTGCAGTGCTTCGTACTCGGCGGGCGGCACGTGCCCGAGTTC